>CAJUJK010000032.1 GCA_910586705.1 uncultured Lachnospiraceae bacterium
GAAATATAAGTGTATGCTTGGTTTTGGGGATGTGGGATTGGAATTTCATATGCTTGCCTGCCTTTCTTCAAAATTTCTAAATTTTTTTAATTTTATTTCAACATGAATTTTGGGTATGAAAAAAGGACTTTCACACTATGTATGTGCAAAAGCCCAACTTAGATTTACTTAATTGATGCTATTTTACTACTTTTATACTTTGATTGAATTGATTCCCATTTCTTCACATATGTTATCATAAAAATCCTGTTGTTTCTGTAATACTTCATCAATTGTTGTCGGATAAATTTCTATTTGCATTTCTTTCAATATTGTTTGTTTATCATTAGAATCTACAATGTAAATTGGAAGTTCTGTATACAATCTATTGGCTTTCAATTCCAAACTATCTGTTGAATTTATTTTACAATAGCGTCTATCGCAGTTACAATCTTTTACATAAAAGATACCTCTAGGATCGTTTTTGATTCTAGTTTTACCGTTTGAATCATACCTAAATTTATTATGTATACATATCATGCCTTGATTCTCAATTATATGTTTATAAATATGCTCCAGTGACTCTGATAAATTTTTATCCTTGCTAATTCTATCTAATACTTCATTATAATTAAAGGTTTTTACTAAATTATCTATTAAATCACTTAAATTCTTACTATAATTGAAATAATGAAACTTATAAAACATTTGACAGATATAATATTCTATACAAATTATAGGTATAACATATACATTTTTAAGCCCATTCTCTCTAATAGCTTCCTTTAATTTATTATATCCTGTTATTGTATTTGTATTATTAGGTGAAACATCATATAAAATATAAATTGTATCATCAGGATTCATTATACTTATGCACTTGTCTAATATTTTACTGCATCCCTCTGAAAAATAAATATTTTCCCCATAAACTGAGCTATTCAGTAAAACTGAGCTTGGTGTATTGCTTGCATCTTCAAATAAAATCTTCTTCATCCCTATATTTCCTCTAATGATAAATACATTTTTTCATAATTAACTAAGTATTCTCTTACATTTTTCATACTAATTTTATTAGATATTTTAAGACTTATAACTATCAACTTGTCTCCACATTTTATTTCTTTTAATAAATCTTCTGTTATATATAAGTCTGCATTATCTAATAATACTACATCTGAATTTGAACAAATGCTCACAATTTGTTCTGGGGCATAATTTGCAAACTCTGATTTTCCAAAAGTGTAACTAATACCTTCATTTAAGCAATACAATTCTATTGCTTGCATTAACAATGTTTTACCCGTCCCCGAGTTCCCACTTAATAAATTTACACCTTTATTTAGTTCTACATTTACAGTTATCCCATTAAATATTGTATTGATTACCATATACTTACTCCTTTAATGATTATCCATTACATAGCTTAAGAACTGCTTAAAATCTATAAAGTGTTTGTTATCTATTATAATATCACATTCTGATGTTCCTATAAGATGCAACACCGGATATTCCCATAATATATGTCCGGTTGTTATCAACGGAAGTAATCTCAACACATTTTTGCCACATTCAATTATATTAAAACACTTGTCGGGATTGCTTATTATATTTAACAATGTTTTACATCCTGTGCTTAAATTGTTTTTATTTAATGCTCCTAATTGCATATCTCTGCCTATGAATGTTATCGGAGAATTATATTGTGCTTTGTCTATATCTTTAAGTATTTTTTCTGTTGTTGCACTATTTTTTAATGATACAGAATTAAAGAATGTATCATTAGAATGAATATATCGTACATCACTAGGTATGTCTTTTCTATTTGTATAAATTATAAGACTCATATTTACTAATTCCCTCTTATCCTTTTTTTCTATTATACCGCGAAACATCGGAAATTACAAATAGATGTTGTAACGAAATTAAAAATATTTTTTAGTGAAATGTGGAAAGCTACCAAACAATGTTCGGTAGCTTTCCACATTTCTAAATGCTTAATATACCTGTCCACCCTCTAAACCTGAGTAATCTCCTTGACCAAATGTAGATGGAGGGAGTTCACCATTGTCAGGGGTGCCTACATGTTCATAATTGCCTTCGCCTGTGCCTGTGGAGGGGGTGTCGGCAAACCACTCGGGATGCTTTTTCTTTAAGTTCTCCTCTATCCGATTGACTGCCGCTTGATCTTCTTCCGATAAACTGTCATATTCAGATTGTAATGCATCTACTCCGCTGTCACCTTTGTACTCGTCATCACCTAAGATTATGTCGGTATGGGTGGAGTTGATACCATCTTCTAAATCTTCAACAGTTTCAACTGGTTCGGGGTTGGTTGGCTCGGGTTCGGTTGGCTCGGGCTCGGTTGGCTCGGGTTCGGTTGGTTCGGGCTGGGCGGGCTGTGGGGCGGGTTCTGACACTTCGGACTCGGTTACTACACTTTGCTCGGTCTCGATTGGTGCCATGACTTCCTGTGCTTTTGGCTGTTTCGTAGAGTAAACTATAGCTCCTCCTATTATTACTATTGCCGCCATTACTGGAATGATGATTTTCATATAAGTTATACCTTTTTTATCCATGCTGTTTTTCCTCCATACTTTATGCCTTTTTTGATAAGGAATGAGGGTATCTATTGACACCCCCCACCTTAACTATATTAAATTCTTAATATCATATGCTTATACTGAAACTATATTGCACTGATTGCTTTGCTAACTGTGTTGCTTATGGTATTTATTGCAATAACTTCTATTATTGGTCTTGCCTTTTCTATAAATCTTTTGCCTAACGCCTTAAGTGTTTCACTCCCCAATAATACTTTGCCCTTGGTGCTTATGCTGATATCTTCAAGTTTTATCCATTCAAAATCTATTGTATCTGTAGGGCTTTCTTCCCACGTTTCTTGGTCAATATCAGATTGATATGACAATTCCACTGTTCCTTCTATGTATCCTTTTGTATGTAACGATTCCATTGTTTTACATACCATCTCTGAAATGCCTTCCCTCGCTTCACCTACAAACACCGATTTTTCAAGGACTTGTTGAAAGGTTTCCCCATGCTCTTTAGAATATTGTATGCAAGCGTCAACAATCTCTAACACTAACACCTCTTTCTCTTTCTCACTAAAATCTGTAGTCATAGCCCCTCCTCTTATGTTTTTATTTTATTATATCGCCTTTAAGCAAATTTCGCAATGCTTTTAGCATAGTTTTGATGTCCTAAAGGAACGTAAAATGCTCTAAAATTTCAACAAAGGGAGGATGTTACCATGATACAGGGTCTCGGCGAACGCTTACAACAAAAGCGGTGTAATCTCAAATTATCACAAAAGGAAGTGGCGAATGCTGTCGGCGTTAATCCCAGTGTCATATCCAATTATGAAAACGGTGAAAGGACTCCCAGTGTGGAAGTCCTCGTTGCTCTCGCAAGCCTTTACCATTGCTCTGTTGATTATCTTCTCGGTATTGAAAATACATCCCGTGCAAGTATTGATGTGTCAATGCTTGATGATGAGCAAATATCCCGCCTGCAATATTTTCTTTCCAGTATCAGCAAATAAACTGTTGCTTACCCTGTCAATTCTGCTTGTACATCTCTTAATAGATTATGTATGACTCTGACTGCCCGTAGGTAAATTTCGTCTGCCTGCTGTGTCGATAAATCATTTTCGAGAATAATTAACAGACTTAGCGCGTCCTGCAAGTTTTCTCTTGCCTCCTCCACATTGATTTTGTTTTCTGACTGGCTCATATGCCTTCCTCCTTTCTCCACTTGGGAGTAAGAGGGTAACGCTTAAACATATAAAAGTCAAGGGATTTTCGATATGCTTTTTTTGATAAATAATGTCCTTGAAAATTGGTCTTTACCTAGAGAAAATCGGTTCTTTATCTCTTCCAAAATTTATCAAAAAATTTGACACCTCAATGTATCCCTTGTTTTTGAAATACTGTATTGACCGATTTTGGGCAATGTAGAAAAAGATTGTTCGGGAGCAGTCTGCAAAAATTTTGCCCCTCCTCCAATTTACCACCAACAAACCCATTATTTTTAATTATGCAGGAAAACACCTAATGTATCGGGAATGTACCTTCTTTTTCATCAAATGTATTGACCGCTATGTATTTGATCGCTTTTCAATATGCCCTGACAACTTAAAATACAGGCACCAAAATACGGTATGGAATAAATCTTCACTTTTTATTGATTTATTACCTTGTCACACCCCTGCAAACAATGCTGACTTTTTGTTTTTTCGTCTTTTTCATTGTCTTTCTCCTCTTTGTATTGCTTCAACTTTTTATAGGCTGTTGTCCTGCACACGTTCATTAGTTCCGCCGCCTGTGTGCCTGTAATCTCACCTTTTATCCAGTTCTCACATATCAAGGATAAATTGTCTACCTCGATTGGCTTGCGCCCCTTGTATTTTCCCTCCTGTTTTGCAATCTCTATCCCTTCCGCCTGTGCTTCTAAAATATAGGCGCGTTGAAATTCATAGATTGCACCGATAACCGTTATCATCAGTTTTCCCATTGAGGTAGATGTGTCGAAATTTTCTTTAAGTGATATCAGCTTGACCGACTTGCCGTTAAATTCCTGTATCAGTCTTAACAAGTCCTCTACACTCCTGCTGAGCCGCGACCAGTCCACAACGTAAACCACATCGCCCTCCCTCACAAATTCCCTGAGTTTCTGCAATTCTGTCCTTACGACATTCTTTCCGCTTGCTTTGTCTATATACCATTTGGTTATCCCATACTTTTTAAGCATTTCCACTTGTCTTTCCTCGTTCTGCTCCACTGTACTTACACGGACATAAGCAATCGTCTCACCTGCCATATGCCTGACCCCTCCTTTTTGTACATTTAGCCTATACCTTAAACATACACTCCCCATTCCATCGGAATTGTCCATTTTACATTGCATTTTGTGTAAACTAAACATAAAAAATAAATATATACACTTTTTATTTTTAAGCACTTGTTAAAGTCGAAAATAAAAAGATACCGCCTGCAACTTTCCGGCAGTCGGTATCTTCTGACCTTACGGCTGTTATTGTTCCCCAAAATCGTCCAATAACTTCTGTATCTCCACAAACTTGAATACCATCTGTGCAAATGCTTTCAACAGATATGCAATAGCGCATAAATCAATCAAAGCAAGCGAAACACCGCATAATACAATGAGTCCGTCCATGTTGACCTCCTTGTGTGAAGGGGTGTCTCCCGACACCCCCACCCCCGCCCCCTGTCTTTACTGTTTCTGTTCTGTTTTCTTTGACTCTGCTTTCTTCTCCGGCTTTGCTGTCCTGCCCTCCAAAACAGGAAGTACCACTTTATCACCTTCCAGTTTTGCGCCGCCGAATACCAGACCCATCGACAGGAACATTTTCAACATATCTTCTGTCACGACCTTACGTTCCCACTTGGTAGAGATAATCTCATAACCGCTGTCCGCCTTGCCGGTCACGATGTAAGCCACGTTCGCCACACAGTTTTCGTCTTCAAGCATGGGTGTGTAATTGTTTACATGGCGGTGTTCCATCAGATTTCTCATAAAGAAATTTTTGTCCAGTACCAGTTCCTCATCGTCTCCAACCACCAAACCATGAATCGGATCGCCTTTTAACAGTGCCGCCTTGATCTCCTTGGCTGTCATCTCAACGACCTCGCCTTTGTCCTTGTTCCAGAGTTCAAACCCGATTTCCCGATTTCCCAACATTGTCCTCAATACCGCTACCTTTGTCATGCACATACTCTTTTCCTCCGTTTTCTACGTTTTTTTGTTTCATTTCTTAACTACAACTAAATTCTAACGCTGAAAAAATGTGGTGTCTGTAGTGGGAATAGCCAGAGTTTACGCGCAATGTTGTACGAAGTGACGGCTGGCTTGCTTTCAATCTATCTTTTTCTTTTCATGTGTTTCCCTTTTCTCCCGCGGTGAAATAATAACCCTTTCCCTGCCCCGTTTCTGCCAATCACGCGGGCGCGGCTGTTGGCGGATTTTTCCATATGTATAAACATATCCCGTATATCGCAGCTTATCTCCTTTATCACGCACACCGCATCAGCCGACAGGAAATCTTTCTGTGTCCCAAAGTCATTTTCCAATAACACGGAAACGACGATCACTTTCTCCATGCCCTTCAGAATCTTTTCCCATTGCACTTCCGATAATTCAACGCTCACTATAATCTGTCCTCCATGTAAAAATTTGATAAAACCGGGGTAGGTGAAAAGACCTCCCTCCTTCCCTATGCCGGATTGTCGTGATAACCGCATAAACTTTATCACCGGTGAATTATAATTGTGAAATACTAAGGTATCTTATGATATCAGACTGAAACCATGCCCTTGACACGCTTGCCCATAAGACAATATTGCCTTTATTGATTTTTCCCATTTCTCAATTATCCCGTAGAGAATGTACTATAATCTAATTTGACTGGTTACATAAAATACCCTCACCTATCCCTGTTTCTAACAGGGTGTGAGGGTAACGCTGAATCGTCATAATGGCAACGATTTTTATTATGTGCCTTATATTACAATATTTTGGTCATCTATAAGCCTAATATCTCATATGGCTGCCCAATGGTCTTATATTTTCGTGGCTCCAGTTTTATCACCAGTTCCCTATACAGATACCTCTTTTTTCTCCCCTGTTCCCCATTACTTAAAACCATAGGTTTCTCTGTATCGGAACAAAGGCTATAACTTTACGATCACTTCCTCCACCGCCTACGACCAGAAATGGATCCGCGGACGAAACATTTATAAAAATATCGACAGACTGGTGGACTCCATTTTTGCCAACTATCTCTCCCGTCCCGGCGTGCGCCAGCCCATCTTCACCTCCTACTGCGACGGCAGGAATGTGACCTGCAACGGCTTAAGCCAGTGGGGCTCCAAGTATCTTGGGGACGAGGGCTACTCCCCGATCCAGATCATCCGCTACTACTACGGCAGCGACATGTATATCAACACCGCCGTGGCAGTCTCCGGCGTCCCCTCCTCGTGGCCCGGTTACAACCTAAACATCGGCGCTTCCGGGGATAAGGTACTGCAGATCCAGCAACAGTTAAACCGCATCGCCCAGAATTACCCCGCCATTCCCCGCGTTACCCCGGACGGTGTCTACGGCCCCCGCACTGCTGAGGCAGTCAGGGTCTTCCAGAGCGTCTTCAATCTGCCTCCGAACGGGATCGTGGACTACCCGACCTGGTATAAGATTTCAGAAGTTTACGTGGCTGTGAGCAGAATCTCGGAGCCGGGGTGAGACATTCTTTCCCTGCTTATCCTTGGAATATGGGACACTCCCAACTATGTGTCCCTTTTCCTTTTGCATTTCTCCATTGCCCCTCCTATTGTAACTGACGCTGCTCATTGTTTTAATGTTTCCCATATGATATAATTAAAACAATTTTTACGCCTGTACGGCAAGGAGCGGACATGACCAGAGAAACCTACTCTTTACTGGAAAACTATATGCTGTCCTGCATGGATGACAGCGCCCACGACAAGGAGCATGTCTACCGCGTTCTGTATTATGCGCTGGAAATCGCTGAAACATTGAAAGATGTGGATTACGACGTCCTGATCGCCGCCTGTCTGCTGCACGATATCGGGCGGAAAGAACAGTTTGAAAACCCTGCCCTCTGCCATGCGGCAGTGGGAAGCGAAAAGGCATTTCTGTTTCTGACAGAACACGGCTTTGATCCCGAATACGCAGAGCAGGTCAGACAATGTATCAAGACCCACCGCTACCGCGAAAACAACCAGCCCCAAAGTCCCGAGGCAAAGATTCTGTTTGACGCGGACAAGCTGGACGTGACCGGCGCCATGGGGATTGCGCGCACTTTGATTTACAAGGGCATTGTCTCTGAGCCGCTGTACTCCCTCCTGCCGGACGGCACGGTGTCGGACGGGGCAGGCGACGACGCGCCCTCCTTTTTTCAGGAATACAAATATAAACTGGAACATCTCTATGACCGCTTTTACACGGAAAAAGCCGCCTCACTGGCAGAGGAGAGACGGCAGGCTGCCGTTTGCTTTTATCAAAGTCTTTACCGGGAAGCGGCGTCCTCCTATCGGTCGGGGCAGCGTGCGCTCGCCGGGCTTTTAGAGGATCCGTAACGTATTTTTGGACACCATACCCGAATCACATATCCGCCGGAAACACATGCAGCAATCTCTCGTATATTTCCCAGTCACTGTCCTTAAACACGTTGAATATCACCCTGTCTAACGCGCCGGCATTCTCTCTCAAAAAATCCATCACGGTCTTCATCGCAATCCACGCCGCTTCCTCGTTCGGGAAATGGAACTCCCCGGTTGAAATGCAGCAGAAAGCCACAGAGCGGATTCCATTTTCCGCACAGCAGTTCAAAACACTCTCATAACATCGGCGCAAGTCTTCTCTCAATGCGTCTGTCAGTTCCCCGTACACAATCGGTCCCACGGTATGAATCACATAGTCGCAGGGCAGGTTGTACGCCTTTGTCAATGTGGCAGTTCCCACAGGCTCCTCATACTGCCTGCCGTAACGCATCCGCTTTTCCTGCATGATCCGGCTGCACGCCTCCCGAAGCTGCATCCCCGCCGCGCTGTGTATCGCATTGTCGATACATCTGTGACATGGGATGAAACAGCCGAGCATCTGCGAGTTGGCGGCGTTCACGATGGCGCTCGCCTGCAGGCGCGTGATGTCGCCCTGCCAGAGGGAGAGTTTGTCCATATAATCAGGCTGTGGCGCGTCGCCGTCTTGCAGGAAGGACAGTTTATCCGCCGGAAAAACCTCACCTGCACCGTCCGTGTCCCGTCCGCCCGCCAGCTCCCGTAAAGTAGGAATATCAGCAAGTGTCACAATTCCCTTCTCGTCACGCTCCTGCCGCAGATAATCGTCCTGCGCCGACAAAAGTGCTTCGGAGAGTCCTCCCGGCATACGGATATTCATCAAAGAGCGGATGGTCTGCCGTTTCTGCGCCGGGCCGTAACCTTCTGTTTCCAGATTTCGGCACTCAGCAGAGTCTGCTTTTAATTGTTCCAGTAAAAGGTCTGTCAGATCACTTCTATCCGTTTTCATTCCTGCCGGCCTCCTGTCCGTACTGTTGAATTTTGTCCTTATTGATGATATACTTTTTCATATTATATCAGAAATTATTTTTTCATGAATGCGCAAAACATGTTTTTTCCGGCAAAAGAAAACACAAGCGAAAGGAGTCCGGCTATGTCCGTTTACAATATTACATTTTCTCCCACAGGAGGCACGAAAAAAGCAGCGGATCTGTTCGTCAATTCCTTCTGCCCTCAAAGCACCTGCATTGATCTCACCGACCCCGGTGCGGATTTTTCTGCATTTTCTTTTCATGAGGAGGATATCTGCATTGTGTCCGTCCCCTCCTACGGCGGACGGGTTCCTGCCATCGCCGTATCGCGTTTACAGCAGATGCGCGGAAACGGCGCAAAAGCAATTCTCATTGTCGTTTACGGAAACCGGGCTTATGACGATACCTTTGTGGAATTGCAGGATACATTGACCGCTTCCGGGTTTTTCCCTGTCGCTGCCGTGGCCGCCATTGCGGAGCACTCCATCATGCGCCAGTTTGCCACAGGACGTCCTGACGCGCAGGACGAAAAGGAGCTTGCCGATTTTGCAGTAACAATCCGTTCCAAAATGGAGGCCGGAGATCAGTCCGCCTGCCCAAACCTACCCGGGAACCGTCCCTACCGTGAATACGGCGGTGTCCCCATGAAACCGCAGGCCGGAAAAGATTGTACCGCATGCGGCCTTTGCGCCGGAAAATGTCCTGTCGGAGCTATTGACGCTGCCACTCCTTCAAAAACCGACACCAAACGCTGTATCTCCTGTATGCGCTGCGTCGCCGTCTGCCCCCAAAAGTCTCGAAGTGTCAGCAAAGCGCTCCTTGCCGCAGGCAGTATGAAATTGAAAAAGGCTTGTAGCGGTTATCGAAAAAACGAATTATTTCTGTCATAATTCAATGGTCGTGATGTCCCTGCATACCGTTTTCATTTTCTAATCATAATTTGTCTGATTTTTCTCTGAAAAGCAGATATTTTAACGGTATGCATGCACTGATCCGATTGAGACAAGATCTCTCCAATATCGTCATCCAAGCAGACAGACCGCCCCGCGATCTCCCGCGGACAGACAGCTTCCCCTTGATTCACGCAGACATACACTGCCTGCGGGTTCTCCGCCGTCATCCGCCAGAACGGATACTTGATGATACCCGGCGTATTGTATCCCACGCCCAGCTCTAAAAATACAGTCCTTTGATCCATGCACTTCTCCAGAAACGCGTCGTACCGTTTCGCCGCCAGATACCATCCTTCATCCTGCACAAAGGTATCATCCGCCCGCAGGTTCATGCTCATGGGCTTTCCGCACACCGGGCAGTACGGAATCAGTTCGTCCGGCACTTCCATGGAAAGCGCAATGCCCTCCGGCACGTACAAACCACCATCCCGCGCAAAGCGGAAGCCCTGCGCCTCCACCATGGCGCGCACCGTCTCCCCATTCTCATAAGTTTTGTCATGACAGGATCCGCTGCACTGAAACAACCCGTAGTCCCCCTGCGTGTAATACAGCCGCTCCCTGTCAAATCCCGCCTTCTGGAAACAGTGATCCACATTTGTGGTGACCACAAAATAGTCCTTGTCTTTTACAAACTCATACAGCTCTTGATACACGTTCTTCGGCGGGTCCATATATCGGTTTACATAAATATATCTTGACCAGTATGCCCAGTTTTCCCGCAAGGTCGGAAACGGATAGAAACCGCCGGTATACATATCCCCGAAACCGTACTTGTCGATAAAATCCTGAAAGTATTTGTGAAAGCGTTCCCCCATATAGGTGAAGCCCGCCGCAGTGGAAAGCCCCGCACCCGCGCCGATCACCACTTTCTCCGCGCGCTCTAACGCCTGTCTGATCTGTTCCAGCTTCTCTTCCATACCGATTTCCTCTCCTTTCAGACTCCGGCTTTGTTCCTTCCCGCCAAATCCCCACCGTTATCCCCTCGCCTCCACCGCCTGCACCGGGCAATGCTCTTTGCAGTTTGCGCAGTGCAGACAATGTTCCTGCTCAATCACAAACGGTTTTCCCTCCCGGATACACGCCTGCGGACAGTACTTCACACAGGTTCCACAGCCGATACATCGCTCCGAAATCCGATATCCCTTTGCTGGAACAGGAGCGCCTCCAAGAGAATAAGTTTCCCGGAAAATGGGACGCACACCCAGATTAAAGTATTCTACCGTCCCTTCCTTTATGGCAAACACAATGCCGATCTTTCTCGTCTCACCGGGATATACGTTTGCCAGATAGGGCTGTTCCTCAAATATGGTGTCGATCCACTTCCCCTGCTCTTCCTCTGCCACCGGGTATGCCACCCCGAAAGCCGGATCATTTCCTTATATTTTGTGTAGCCAAGTATCTGCACCCGCCCGTCATGGAGCAGCTGCCCGCAGAAATCCTTCCCTCTCGCCGTAAAGAAATACAAGCCGTCCTTCTCATAGTGGATTGCGCTGATATTACGAATCTGCGGGGCGCCGTCCTTGTCCACCGTGGCAAAGTTTAACACGCCCACCCGCTGTAATTTTTCCAAGCAAATCTGTAAGTCCATGATACACTCCTTCCATGTTTCCTCCTTCTACTTTTCTCGCCATGCCGGATCCTATTACTCGTCGCGGATTTCTTTCCAACAGTTGGGATCCGCATCGTAGAAATCCCCACTCGCCCCGCTTGCCACGGCAGGACAGCCTCTGCACCATGCCTTCAGCTCGCATTTCGCGCACTTTTTAAATTTATCGTAATCGCGGTACTGCTCCATCTGGCACACCCACACATCGGAGAGCCGGTCTTCAAATATATTTGCCACCTTACTGTTCTGCACCCGCCTGCACACGTAAATATCGCCATTTGGCAGAATCGTTATATGGCAGTTCCCGCAGTTGCACCCGCCGTAAATGACACCCTCCTTCGCATCCGCCGGTATCTTAAATTCGCCGGTCTCATACTCGTAAAGAGTCCACAGATGGTCCTTCTTGTTAAAGTAAGTTTCGCAGCCTGCTGCCTCGTACTCCTTAAACTTCTTGTCGCAGGCCGCAAGCAGTTCCCGGTATTCTAACGGCGTCATCCCCGTATCCTTCTCCCCGCTGGTGGGACAGTATCTGGCGAAGGCAAACACATCCGCCTTGTGTTCCACCACCGTGTCGATGATATCCGGGATTTCCTTGATGTTTATCCCCGACACTGTGGTCATAATGACCGCCCGGATACCCGCCCGTTTCAGACAACCGATCTTTTCAAGCGTCAGGTCGAAGGAGCCGGGCTTTCTGAACCAGTCGTGAGTCTCCCTCATCCCGTCCAGCGAAAGCTGATATTTCTGACAGCCGCATTCCTTCATTCTTCTGCACACCTCGTCATTTAGGTGAAACGGATTGCCGAGGATTGTGAAGGGAATCTCCTTGCTTTTCAACAGCTCCAACAGCCGCCAGAAATCCGGGTGCAGAATGGGATCGCCACCCGTGATGTAAAAATAAGGCAGTCTGTGGTATACTTCACAAAAATCCTCACATGCCGCCACAACCTCCTGCATCTGTTCCCAGTTCATAGCGTCCAGACTCTTGCAGTTGTTTTCCGAAAAAATATAACAGTGCTTGCATCTCTGATCGCAGTCATCCGTGATGTGCCACTGAAAAGCAAAATATTCGCTCATGTTTTTCTCCTCTTTCTCATTTATGTAAACCTTTAGTGCTGTGCTTTTAATTTATTTCAACCTTACTCTGCTGTCTTTTGCTGTCCGGCAGCCCATCATTTCGCAGACCGCCGGACAATCCATGTACTCCGGGGCGCAGACTTATTTGTCCGCTACCCCACAGGCGGAACCACATGCCGCGGGTTTCTCCACCGGCTTATCTCCCGCCCCGCAGGCAGAGCCACATGCTACAGGTTTCTCCACCGGTTTGTCTCCCGCCCCGCAGGCAGAGCCGCACGCTACAGGTTTCTCCACCGGTTTGTCTCCCGCCCCGCAGGCAGAGCCGCACGCTGCGGGCGCCGCCTCGGTGTTCCATCCCGATAAATTGGAAAGTGCCATGTTTTTTACCTTCTTGTGTGTCTGTGTTTTTGTTTCTGTCCTTTTGACAATTTCATTCTAACAAGACGGATCGCCGGAAAAAAGTACGCACTTTTTTATTAGATAGTTACCTTTTGGTAACTGGTGTCACGGCATCCCCGACCATTGCAGAAGTCTATTTCCCTCCCCAGCCTTGCCATATCCGATATATAACACTATAATCAGAATGTAAGTATCTTTTGGAAACTATTGTTTTTGTAGAAAACCGGATCAATGCTTTCCCTTTTGACCCTTGAAAAATTTTCTGAGGGGATTGGAAGCGCGGATTGATGCGAAAATGCCATAAAGAATATATTAAATTAGGCAAGAAATGGAGAATCCTTATGAAAACAAAAGACGAACTGCCCGACTGCCCCGTCGCGACCACCGTATCGCTGATCGGAAGCAAATGGAAATTATTGATCATCAGAAACCTGCTTGCCCGCCCATGGCGGTTTAATGAACTGAAAAAAGATCTGGAGGGAATCAGCCAGAAAGTACTGACCGATTCCCTCCGCTCCATGGAAGAGGACGGCATCGTTACCCGGACAGTCTATGCCGAGGTGCCGCCCCGCGTGGAATATGCGCTGAGTGAGCTTGGCGAATCCCTGCGCCCGGTTCTGGACGCCATGATGGACTGGGGAAACGCCTACAAAGGGGCTGTGTAAGCCCCTTTGCACCCTGCCGGAAACGCAGGAGAAAACGGCTCAGTCTTTCAGTGACACAAGACGTATCACCGTCAGCGAATTGGCGGGCGCTTTGTACTCAAAGTTCTCCGATACCGCCAGCTTGCCCTCCTGCGGCGTCACCGCCATATCTTTAAAGCTGTTCGCCGCTTTCGGGTCATCCCCCGCAAGCACCGTCACATCCGCCTCCGGCAGGAAACTCGCCATCTCCCTGCCCGTAAGCAGTACATGCACGGTCTGCTCTTCCTGCGACACATTCACAAGTTTAAGGATCACATCCCCGTCCGCATCCACCGCCGACTCATAGAGGGTCTGTTCCGGCGCGCCAGTCAGTGTTGTCTCCAGACTGTACTGCCCCGCATTGTTCCCGTACATCTGCTGCACATAGTAATTGACCGTCCCGAAAATGCTGTCATTGGAATAGAAAATCAGATCCGGCACCCACTGGTTCAGTTTTTCATGGGAGAAAAGCGGCGCGTAACACGCCATCTCCACCACATCCCCGTTCTTCTCAAGCCCCGTCATGTACGCCGCTTCCGCGAGAGCCGCATCCAGCGTATTTGCCTTCGCCGCGTACTCGCCGAGGAACACCTTCGCCTGCAAGTCCCTGTTGTAACTGTCATATCGGTCCGTATTGGCAAGGAACCACTCCGGCGTCTGGTAATAGTGCTCGTCCACCAGTGTCGTAATCTGGTCCGGGTTCTGCGCCAGATAAGCCCATCCCTCCGTGCTGTCCGACGCCGTGCCGTTCGCCACGATCAGCTCCACATCCCCGTAAAGCGCGGGGTCAGCCGCCGCCGCTTCCTCAAACGCCTTCACAAACTGTCTGTAGTGCTGGTGGTACTCGCTCTGCCACTGTTCGTTGCCGATGCCGATATATTTCAGGTCAAAAGGCGCTTCATGTCCCATGGCAATGCGCACCGCGCCCCACTTGGTACTGTCATCCCCCTTACAGAACTCCACCAGATCAAGGGCATCCTGCACGTACTGCTTAAACGCCTCGTCCGTGATGCTGTACACTTGATAGAAAGGGCTCTGTATCTCACAGGTCATGCCCGCATTCAAAACAGGCACAGGCATACAGCCGAGGGCTTCGCAAAACGCAAAATACTCGTAAAAGCCCAGCCCGTAAGTCGTATAATAGGGATGCGCTTTGGAGCCCTGCCAGATGCTCTTGCCCTGCGGGCGTACCGCCACATCTCCCACCGTTGTCTTCCCGTTCATCTCAAAAGCGAGCCCGTCCCCGATGGAATCTTTCCAGCTGTAAATACTCTCCTCGTCCCGTCCCTCAATCACACAGCCACCGGGGAAACGTAAAAACGTCGGATTTAAAGCCTCCAGATACTCCCCGAAATCCTTGCGGACAGGCAGTCCCTTATAAGTGTCCTGCGGCATCAGGGAAACCATATCAAAACATGCCGTCCCTGCGGGAATCTCCACCGCAAGACAGACATGCCTGTTCTCCGTCGCATCCGGCGTGATCGTCGCCTCAAACTTCTGCCATTCCCCGGTGATACCCTCTATGGTCTGCTCCGCGTAAACCGTCCCGTCCTCATTGCAAAGGCTTACCGTCACCGCGTCCACCGAGCCGTCCTCAGACTTACAGTAAAAAGACAGATCGTAGGAAGCTCCCTGCACAACCGACATGCCTTCCACAAAGCCGCCGTTTCGGATGCCCTCGTGCGGTTTCGCCGAAGAAGTCCCCGTATTATGTACCACCGCATACTGCGGATTGTTCCCGTTGAGCGCCGTGCCGTCCCCGCTTCCGTCCTTCACAGAAAACTCCACCGCCTCGCCAGTCACTTCCCAGCCATGAAGCTGTGCGTCTCTCGCCTCCATGCCATACTCGAAGGAGCGGTTCTTCACCATCTCCGCGTACATGCCGCCGTCCACGGCATAGTTAATGTCCTCCAGAAAAAGCCCGAAAAGGGTGTCGGAAATCCGATGGCTGTCGTCCAGACCGCTGATATCCATATTGACTTGATACGCGATCCCGTCAACTGCCGCCAGACCGTTTTCGTCCGCTGCCTTGTCCGTGCCAACGCCTGTCTGTCCGCCCTGCGCGCCGTCCGTCCCCGAGCCGCTTTGTCCCGCACCCTGCCCGCAAGCTACAGCGCCCGCCATAACCGCCGCACATAAGCCGCACACGGCTGCTCTTTTCCATTTGTAAATCCGTTTTCTCATTCGTTTGCCCGCCTCTTGTTTATTGTTTTCTAAAATACTTTAGATATTATTATATCATTCTTTTTTCAAACAGGCAAGCCACTCTTGTTGCATCATTGCCGTCAAAATAAGGTTGAACAGCGCGTCGAAAATACTTTTGCCGTTTATGTCACCATAGAAAACAGACAATGGCTGATGCTGAAGGAAATAGACTGTGGTAAGCCCGTCCTTGTACAGCTTCATAGCAGCATCCCTGCTGAAATGAAATGCTTCGACGGCATTTTCCTTATTATCAATGCACCATTTTACAAAAGGATCCTCACAGGTTTCATCCAATATGAATTGATTCTTCTGATTGGGATAAGTATACGAAACAGGGGCGTCAAAGGAAATCACCATATCAGCTGTATATCATCGTTGAGGAAAGAAATCAAATTTTTATTCTGAGCAGTCAATCCGCTTTGCAGTTCCTGATATCCCCATTTGGGCGGTTCAGAAAGCTTTTCCTTGCAGACTGCCCATAAGGGCAAAGAACGATTCCTCTTTCCCGGTATTAAAATACGCATACCAAAATTCCAGTGTATCTGGTCGAAAAACGCCTAGACGCGCAATGATTTGTTTTGCCCACAGCAGGGAGCCTGCAGAATTTGCAGTAATAAGGTTATGATCTGCTACAGATAGCTCGTCAATATAGAAACGCTGTCCCTTATAGGCAGGGGAAAACATTTCAAGAAAACCCTGTCCATTGCTGGTATGCCGGCGATTATCCAGCAATCCAAAATTAGCAAGTGCGGCGGTAGCCCCGCAAATTGCCCCGACCGTAGCGCCTATAGCGAGAAATTCGCCTGCCTTTTCAATGATTGCGCCATGTCTGCGGTCATTCCATGTATCCGCACCCGGTAATAACAATACGCTTGTTTCACTTACAACCATATCATCGATCAGACAATCGGGAATGACTGCCAGCCCTCCCATTGTATGGATTGGTTCTTTTGAATAACTGACAGTTTTAAGCGATACACGCTCAGCGTCCTTTTGGAAAAACCGCCCGGAATGCAGTTCTGAAGTAACATAACCTAATTCCCAGTCGGCTAAAGTTTCAAGAACATAAACATAGATTGTAAACATAAATTTCCTCCGTTTCCATTGCTCCATTGATCTGTCTGCCGTTCTATCGTATCATGTAATTGTTGACAACATTATGGCTACAATAAGTAGAAGATCTAATTTTGAAAGGCGGCTCAGGATGAAAATTGACAGACTCGTCAGCATTATTATGGTGCTTCTTGATAAGGAGCGGATAGGGGCGCAGGAATTGGCGGATATGTTTGAAGTATCTCCCCGCACAATTTACCGGGATATAGATACAATCAACATGGCAGGCATTCCTATTCGTTCCATAGCAGGAGTGGGCGGTGGCTTTGAAATTATGCCGAAATACAAAATTGATAAGAATGTTTTTTCTACTGCCGACCTTTCCGCTATCCTGATGGGACTTTCAAGCCTTTCGGACATGATACGGGGAAATGAAGTAATAAACGCCCTTGCAAAGGTCAAAAGTTTTATCCCTGCCGATCAGGCAAATGACATAGAATTGAAAACCAATCAAATATGTATCGATGTAAGCACTTGGATTGGCAGCCAGAACACACAATCATATTTGGAAATGATCAAAACGGCTTTAGAGGATTGCAGACTGGTTTCCTTTGAATACATAGCACATCACGGAAAGAAAACGAAACGGACAGTGGAGCCGTACCAGCTTGTTCTAAAAAGCGGTCATTGGTATTTTCATGGATATTGCCTTATGCGAAATGATTTTCGTTTATTCAGATTATCCCGCATATCAAATTTACATATGGAAAAGGAAAAATTTACACCACGGGAATATCGGAAACCTGTTTTAGACTTTGCGGAAACGCTGAATGCCATGCAGACACCAATAAAAATCCGTATTCATAACTCTATCATGGACAGGGTTCTTGATTATTGTGCTTATGAACACTTTTCACCCGATGGCGCCGAATATTACCTTGTCGATTTCCCGTTTATAGAAAATGAATACTACTTCGATCTTCTTCTTGGTTTTGGCGATAAATGTGAGTGTCTGGAGCCGTTAAGCATTCGTGACAAAATGAAGCGCAGAATCCATGATGTAGCTGCCATATATGAAAATTAGAATATTCTTAATTCTCTAAACAAAATAAATGATGCGTGTGAAATGGCGGCACACAAAAACGACCGTCCGGGTATCCCTGTCTTCCCGGACGGTCAGTCTACATGTCACAGCTTGGCTGCGACTCAAATCGACGCTGTTTACTTCGTCAGCATCATCATAATCTCATTGCTTCTCGCCACAAACTTGGTCATAGCCTCCGGCTCAAGGGGTGCCTGCTGCAGCAGCGCCAGATCGTAGAGCTGCTCGCAGATCATCTTCACGTTCTCGCCGTCCTGATGTTCCAGCACGTACTGCACGAGCGGATGGTTCGCGTTTAAAATAAGCGTCTCCCCCTCCTTGCCGAACATCCCCATATCCATACCCGGCATGGAGTACATCTTCATCATGTCCTGCATCCTGCGGGACTCCTCGGAGAGCGTGATCATGGAAGAAATCTTCTTGTTCTTCAGCTTCTCGATCTTCACCTTGATCTGATCCTTCTTAAGAGCCTTCTTCATCAGCTTGGCGATCTCTTCCGCCTGCTCCTCCATCTCCTTCTCCGCCTTCTTGGACGTCTTTGCCTTGAAGGTGTCCGTCAGGTCGGCGTCGATACGCTGGAACTTAATGCCTTCGTTCTTCGCCTCAATCTGGGAGACGAAGGGCTGGTCGATATTGTGGGTCAGCACCACCGCGTCCATCTTCGCCGCCTTGAACATGTTGATGTACTGACTCTGCTGCTTCTCGTCAGTTACATAGTAGATGACTTTCTCTTTCTTCTCCTCCTCGACAGGCTCGCCGTTCTCGTCAAGGACTTCGCCGTCCACTTTTTCCGCCTCGTCAACGACCTCGGCTTCCACCTTCTCGCCGTTTTCGTCCACCGCCGCAGCTTCTGTCTCCACGCTTTCATCTGCCGCTGCGCTGTCCGTCTCGTCCTGTCCGCCGCTCTCTCCTGTGGTTTCCGCATTTCCGTCACCAGCTGTGGCATTCTCAGCGTCATCCGCCTCGTCGGGGTCGATCTTGTTGACCTCCAGACATTCAGGCAGCGTCATATACACACCATCCAGATTCTTAAACAGGATGTAGTCGGTCATCTTCTCGCAGAACTTGTCGTCCTTTAAGCAGCCGAACTTGATGAAGGGGCTGATATCATCCCAGTATTTCTCGTACTCTTCCTTCTCGGTCTTGCACATGCCGGACAGCTTGTCCGCCACCTTCTTTGTGATGTACTCACTGATTTTCTTCACAAAACCGTCGTTTTGCAGCGCGCTTCTTGAGACGTTGAGCGGCAGGTCGGGACAGTCGATCACACCCTTTAAGAGCATCAGAAACTCGGGAATCACTTCCTTGATGTTGTCCGCGATAAATACCTGATTGTTATATAATTTAATGGTTCCCTCAATGGACTCGTACTCCATATTGATCTTCGGGAAGTAGAGGATGCCCTTCATGTTAAACGGATAATCCATGTTCAGATGAATCCAGAACAGCGGCTCCTTGTAATCCTGAAAGACCTTGCGGTAAAACTCCAGATACTCTTCCTTCGTGCACTCGTTGGGATGTTTCGCCCAGAGCGGCTGGGTCTCGTTGAGAAGTTCCGGGCGCTTCTTGATCTTTAACTTCTGCTCGTCCTCCTCCTTCTCCTTCTTGATCTCCTCCACGACCTCATCGGTAGGAAGCTTTTCCTCCTCCTTGATGATCTGGGTCTCCGTGGTGTTTGCCTTGGAAAGCCAGATTTCTGTAGGCATAAAGGAACAGTATTTCTTGATGACCTCTTTCGCCTTATATTCGTTGCAGAACTCCAGACAGTCCTCGTTGATGTGGAGGGTGATCGTCGTACCCACTTCCGTTCTGGTTCCGTCCTCCATGTCGAACTCCGTGCCGCCGTCGCATGTCCAGTGCACCGCCTGCGCGCCGTCCTGCCATGACAGGGTGTCGATCTCCACCTCGTCCGCCACCATGAACGCCGAATAAAAGCCCAGTCCGAAATGCCCGATAATCTGGTCCTCATTCGCCTTGTCCTTGTATTTCTCAATAAAATCCGTCGCGCCGGAGAAAGCGATCTGGTTGATGTACTCCTCCACCTCGTCCGCCGTCATGCCGATACCGTTGTCGATAAATTGTAACGTCTTTTCCTCCGGGTTGACAATGACCTGAATCTTCGCCTTGTAATCGTCCGCCAGCGCGTACTCGCCCATCATATCCAGCTTTTTCAGCTTAGTGATCGCGTCGCATCCGTTGGAGATCAGCTCCCTGAAAAAGATGTCGTGATCGGAATACAGCCACTTCTTGATAATCGGGAAAATATTGTCGCTGTTGATCGATAAACTGCCATGTTTCGCTGCCATAATTGCTCACGTTCCTTTCTCTCATAAACCTTGCCATGCGGCGTGTCCTCCACCCGCACCTTAACCGGACAAACCCTGTTTTGCGGGGTTGTTGACTATCTAGTGGATAGTTTAATACGCCCGAATTAAGAAGTCAAGAAAAAATTAGCACTCATTAGCCTTGAGTGCTAATAATTTACGGATTTTTCCCATTCTATGCGGGTTTGGGGAATTATAAACTTTTTCTAAAATCCCGCAAGATACTTCATTGTGGTTCCGCTGTCTGTATGCTATAATTTCAATAACTTTGACAGTGACAGCTTGAAACCCGATTTACGTTTCTCATTGTATAAACGCTTCGGAACGGAGGAAACAATGGTTAAAGAGTGCTTAAAGACATATTTAGACAAGTATTTTGCGTGCTATAAAAACTATAGAGGGACTTATCCTGTTGTCCCATATGATGAAGAAGAAAAGTCTTCCTTGTGGTACGGTGAAGCGGATGAGGAGGACTATATTCAGTGGATGTACAAAGAAAAGGATAAACAAACAGATTTTTCGGATTTAGAAAGGGAGCTGGAATTGGTATTGCCCGATGCCGCAAAAGAGTTTTATCATTCCTACTATTTTCTGCAGCTGCAAGGCTTTTATCATGGAGAGAGCGTAAATTTTGACCCCATAAGCGACTGCAGGGATATCTTGCGGGATTTAAGGGCTTGTATCTTTGAGACCAACGGAAAAAAGTATCTTCATATGGGTATCTATAGCAACAGGGATCTGGCTTTATGTATGGAAGTTGACACAGGTGCAATCGTCCAGACGGATTACGATTCCAAAACTGTGGAGAAGCTTGCGGATTCGCTGGAAGAATTTCCGGATCAGATGGCACCCGTGAGATAATTTATATTTCGTGCGAAATACCATTTAATTACGATAATATATTAATTAAAAAAACACGCTGCCGGCAGTCAAAAAAGCCAAAACACGAAGGACCGTACAAATGGATATCATTCAGTTAAAGATCGAGAAAGACAATTCCGTCGCCAGCTATATAAAAATCATCAGAAAATTTGACGCTTCCCTGTCCGTCGGCACGATTAAACAGCGGATCGTCCATGGTGATTTTGTGGTGGGATTTGACTTAGAATATTATGATGCTTTGGAAGATATAAACGAAATTGACAGAAAAAAGCTTTTTCGCCAGATGATCGCGGATCTTTGTCATGCCGGGGCAAAGATTTCCATATATCAGGACGATGAGGAAATACCCATGGATGTTTTGGATAACTGGCTGGAATCTCTGGATATCATCAGCCGGCAGGTGGAAAACGACATAGACAGGGAAACAGAATAGTGCATTTCGGGAGTGGTCAGCTCCCGAAATACTGTGCATACACCTCAAAGAAATTCTGCGTCGTCACTTCCCCGTCATGGATAAAGTTCACGTTGTCCCACAGCTCCTCGTTCAGATTTCTGGTCAGCGTCGCCACATAGGCGTCGTACTCCTGCCCGAACGCCTCCTCACGTCTCTGCTCCACGATCTTGATCTTGTTTGCGTCCGTCTCCTCCCTGTCAAAAGTATTGATGCACTTGATGATGTGATAGCCGAACTCCGTCTCCACCACGTCACTGATCTCGCCGGTTCCCAGATTGAAAGCAGCCGTCTCAAAGGACTCCTCCATCTCCCCTTTGCCGAAGGAATACGTCGCCTTATCGTCCTCGCTGTACTTGCGGATGAGCGCGTCGAAATCCTCGTCTGTCTTCGCCTGTCCCAGCACTTCAATCGCCCTTCTGTAGGCGTCCCTCTTTGCCTCCTCCGTATACTCGATCTTTTTTCCCGTCCCGTCCAGCGCGTAAGTCTTGATCAGAATGTGCTGCACGGTAATGGTGCGCGCCTCGTCGTCGCTGATCTCCGGGTTGATGTCCTTGATCGTGTACTGGTACATCTTCTCTGCCCGCGCCAGCTCCGTGTAGAGCGATCTGATGGTCTTTTCATTGACGCCCATCAACTCGATTTCCCGCTCCCCCAGTGTGTCATAATACGCCTTCGCCGCATTCTCCGCCTGCGCGCGCTCCTCCTCGTCCAGTTCCACCTCGTACTTCTCCGCCATCAGGTTCATGGTCTTAATCTGGGCAATCTGCGCCAGCGCGATATTTTTCACATTTTCCTCAAGCGTCACGCCGTCCGCGATCGTCCCCCAGATTTCCTGCCCATACACACTCTCATAGCGGTTCTGAATCGTGGTCATGTACACCATAAGCTCCGGCAGCTTACAGGAGCTGGTCTCGATCCGGAAGATCTCATCCTTCTCAAATCCCGTGGTCAGCACCACCTTCGTGCCAAACCCGTCGCCGTCACCGCAGCCAGTAACCGTCCCGGTTAACATAACTAAAATTGCTATACAAACGAATGCTTTTTTACACCTTTTTTTACACCTTTTTTTCCCCATTAATCCTCCCGCTTCGCTGCTACACCTACGACCATTAAAGTAATTCCATTATATTTCTCAACACTAAATTATGATACGGTTTGCACAATCTCAATCTATCGAAATAATGTTTCCCTTCTTATCATACCACACTTTCCCATCCGTCAGCACGTAATCCTCGCCGCCCAGAACCGCCTGCACGTAATCCGCCGCCGACCGCAGCCTCCTGCGAAACGCCATGCCGCCCCCGAACAGATTCGTGGAGTGAATATCCGATCCCGCGCTTAAGGGAAAAGCGTGCGCCTTCGCGTAGGCGACAGCCCTCTTATCAAAAACGGTCTTATCCCTCATTGTCCCGGAATACCAGTGGTGCGCGGCGTTGATCCCCTCCACGCCGTCCACCCAGTCCGGCATAAGGCGCACTTCAGGAATATAAGCCTCCTCCCTGTAAGGATGGGCGTGCATCACCAATCCGCCCGCCTCATGCACCAGTTCGTACTGCTCTTCCACGGATACAGACCGAAGTTCCGGGTGTGCCTTCATCCACGCCTTATCAATCCCATACAACAGAAATTCTGTGGCGTCATACCCTGCCTCGTATCCGAAAAAGACGTCCAGCCCGATTTTATCCCCTTCCGCCTTCGCGTGTTCATATCCGAGACAGAACCGGTCCACCCACGCATCCCATGAAAGGCTCCTGTCCACGCAGGTGTTTCCGCCCCAGTTGTGATCCGTCACAAAAATGCCGGTATATCCGTACTCTTTACACGCCCGCACCATCTCCGCCCCGGTGCTTCTCGCACAGGCACTGGACTCCGAAGTGTGCAGATGGGTTTCATATAAGTAGGGATACCGCTCCCTGATCGCCGTGTCATTCATCTTGCTCTCCATTCCAACCATTCCGAAGCATCTGCCAGACAGGCTTCGCTTCTTGCTTCCCGCGATTTGAAAAAGGATTAAATTGTATGCACCAGCATCCCAACCTAATCCCTTTCCCTTTTATCCCATACGTTCCGTAAAATCATTTACCGCCGGCAGCTATCTGACCGTTTATTACCGCTATCCATTCACCGCAAATGCCGCCCTGCTTCTGACAGCCTACTTAATTACGTGAATCCATCCCTCGGGCGCGTCAATCCTGCCCATCTGGATTCCCGTCAGCGTATCATACAGCTTTTTCGTGACAGGTCCCATCTCGCTCATACCGCTGGGGAACGCAATCTCTTTTCCGTGATCCACGATCTTTCCTACCGGGGAAATAACCGCCGCCGTGCCGCAAAGGCCGCACTCTGCGAAATCCTTCACTTCCTCCAGCGCGATCGGACGCTCCTCCACCTCAAGTCCCAGATAGTCCTTCGCCACCGTCATCAGCGAGCGTCTGGTGATAGAGGGAAGAATGCTGTCGGACTTCGGCGTAATCACCTTATTGTCCTTTGTCACGAACAGGAAGTTCGCGCCGCCGGTCTCCTCCACATACGTCCTGCTGCCCGCATCCAGATACATATTCTCGTCGTAGCCCTCCTCGTGCGCCGTCACAATGGCATGAAGGCTCATCGCATAGTTCAAGCCCGCCTTGATATGTCCCGTTCCATGCGGCGCGGCGCGGTCAAAATCGCTCACCTTGATCGTGATCGGCTTTACGCCGCCCTTAAAATAAGGACCCACAGGCGTGGTAAACACTCTGAACTGGTACTCATCCGCGGGCTTCACGCCGATTACCGGAGAGATACCGAACATATAAGGTCTGATATAGAGGGTTGCGCCGGAACCGTAGGGCGGCACATAAGCCTCGTTCGCAACCACCACATCCGTCACAGCCTTTATGAAACGATCCTGCGGAAATACCGGCATCTCCAGCCGCTTGCAGGAATCTTCCATGCGCTGCGCGTTTAAGTCGGGACGGAAAGTCACGATACGCCCGTCCTCGGTTGTGTAAGCTTTCATTCCCTCGAAACAGGTCTGCGCATACTGCAGGACGCCCGCGCACTCGTTCATCACAATGTTGGCGTCATCCACAAGCGCGCCGTCATCCCATGCGCCGTTTTGGTAATTCGCCACGAAGCGTTTGTCCGTCTCGTGATAGCCGAAACCGATATTCGCCCAGTCCAGATTCTTTTTTTCCATAATAGCCAACTCCTCTCCCTCAGTCATTCCTCTGTCGTTTTGCAACCGTTCCGTGTGCAAAATGCTTCGCGGAACAATTACTATATTTATTTTTATATAATATACCTTTGTCCTCAAAAGTCAAGCATCTCATAACAGTTCAGCCTCCGGCTTCTCTGTCACAGCACCGCGTTGACCACCTCAAGGGCAATATCGTAAGCGTAATCCTTGATCGCTTTCTCGCAGAGCCGCAGCATCTTCTTGTCCGTCTCGGGTCTGTCATAGCGTTTCAGCTCCCTGAGTTTAATCGCCGCGCTCTCCCCGTCGAAATCGTCCAGTCTCGCCGCCAGCTCATGCAGCGCCCTGACCCACTCGTCCTCCGTGATGCTTCCCACGCTCTCCTCCGGCTCCTGCTGCCCGGTTTTCTCGCCCGCGTCCTCCGTCTCCAGATACACCCGCAGGCTGTTTCTCATGGTGTTCATCATGCCGAACAGAATCGGGGAACGCACCGTCACATCCTCAAGCTGTCCCGCCTTCGCCATTTTTTCCAGTTCAAAGGCTTCGTCCGCCAGATCGTCCGCACCCACGTTTCTCGCATTTCCCTTCAGAGAGTGCACGATAATCGTATAGCCGGGCATATCTCCTTTCTGCAGAAAGTCCTTAAGCGCCGTCTCCTTCTCCTGCAAAATGGAATGGAAGTCGCGCAGGACCTTGCCGTAAAGCGCCTTGTCCCCGCCCATATACCTGAGACCGTTTCTCAGATTAAAGCCCATCAGATAAAGCTGGCTCTCCCTGATGTCAAACTCGCCGTCTCCATCTTCCTGCGTCTGCTCGTACTCGTTGCTGATATTCCTGTTGTTGGTCAGATAGACAACGTTGCTCGGCAGATACTCGATCAGCATATTTTCAAACTTATCCGCGTCTATGGGCTTTGTCAGATAATCCTGAAATCCCTCTTTCAGATACAGTTCCCTGGCACCCGCCACCGCGTTTGCCGTCAAGGCGATGACCGGGATGTCTCTGGACGGATTTCCCTCCAGCGCGCGGATGGCATGGAGCGTCTGCACGCCGTCCATCACAGGCATCATATGGTCCATGCAGATCAGATGGTACGTCTTTCTCTTAATCAGCTCCAGACATTCCTCACCGCTCGCCGCCACGTCAATCTGCAGTCTCGTACCTTTCAGAAGCCCCTGTGCCACCGCCAGATTCATGGCATTGTCGTCCACAATCAGGATTCTTCCCATGGGCGCAATGAATTTTTCATGGTAATCCTCAATACTGCGCAGACTGTCCTTATACTGTTTTTCAAAATCGCCGAGCGGCTCCCTGTCCACTATCTTCTGTACTATCCTGAAAGAAAAGGCGGAACCCTTGCCGTATACACTCTGTACATCCAGCTTACCGCCCATCATCTCGATCAGACGCTTCGTGATGGCAAGCCCCAGCCCTGTCCTGTCCTCTTTGCTGCGGGTTGCGGAATCCATCCTCTGAAACGCACGAAAGAGTTTCGGAATATCTTCATCCTTGATGCCGCTTCCCGTATCCTTTACAATCACATACATTTCCACGGAATCTTTCGGCAGCTCCTTCCAGCTCACATGCAGCGTAATCCTGCCCTTCTCCGTATAACGCACCGCATTTGACAAAAGATTTCCGATAATCTGCCGGATATGTATCTCATCCCCAAACAGCTTATAGGGAATATCCTGCGCAATGTCCAGAACCAGATCCAGCTTTTTGCGGCGCAGCTGCACCGAAATACTGTTGATCAGATCGTTCAGAAGGGAACTGACGTCATAGATACCTTCCGTCAGATCCATCTTATCCGCCTCAAGCTTGGAGAAATCCAGAATATCGCTCACCAGCGCAAGCAGAATATTGCCCGCCTGCCTGATGTCTCTCGCGTACTCCTTGACCGCCTCCTCCTGACTTTCCCTCAGAATCAGCTCGTTCAGCCCCAGAATCGTGTTGATCGGCGTCCTCAATTCGTGTGACATATTCGCCAAAAAGATATCTCTTGCCTTCTCCGCCTTCTCCACCGCACTCTTGGCAGTCTCCAGTTCCACATTCTTCTGCTGCAGCGCCTCTTTCGCCTGTGAAAGCTCCGTCCCTTTCCTCGCCGTCGTTTTCTTTGTCTCCTGACCCATACCTGCGTACCCTTCCTTTATATCAATTCCTGCTGCCTTCTCGTCTGCCCTTAACAGACTCCCCCGCTGATTAGTGCTTTCTTTTCTCGTATTTCACAAAGTAATACGGCAGATCAAAGTATGTCTGCTCCTCACTCTCCGCTGTGATCTCCCACGCCTCGTCCTTGTCAAGGTCCGGGAAATAAGCGTCCGCCTCATAGTCGTGGTCAATCTTCGTCACATGCACCACGTCGCACTCCGAAAGCATCATTCGGTAAACGCTCTCCCCGCCGATAATATACACATCCTCCGTCGGATATTTCTTAAGCTCCGCGTCCAGTTCTTCCTTATTATGCACCACCACGGCGTCCTTCACCTTATATTCCGGGTTCGTGGAGAGGATGATGTTTGTCCTGTTCGGCAGCGGCATCCCCTGCGGAAATGTCTCAAGCGTCTTTCTCCCGAGCACCACCACCTTGCCCGTAGTCTCCTGCCTGAAATTTTTATGGTCCGCCGGAATCCTCACGAGCAGCCTGTTCTTACAGCCGATTGCCCAGTTGTTGTCAACGGCTACGATTGCGTTCATACATTATGCCTCCTTTTTTAATTCATGGACATTCCATATATGTAATTGGCATTTCTTTAGATTTCGCGTATTTTATTTCTGACAAAGTCGATTCTCCTATATAACCATTTTTATTAATTACATAAATCTCATCCGCCATATCAATCTTTCTCTTATGCATGTCATCAAGCATTTCTTTTGTTCCTTCTGTCCAGGCTTCATCATCTTCGGAATGTCCAAATAACCCGACAGAAATAACAATATATCCCTGCAAAGTGAGTAATTTTTGTTGTTCTAAAAAGTCTTCCTTAAATCTCGTGCTGCCACATAATGTAATTACTTTATACTTTCCTACCATTTATTCCCTACTCCCTTGTGCGGCTGTCAGATGGCGACCGGAATATCTGTAATCTGCGGACCCGTCACGTAGTTTTCCACCTTCACGTCGTCCCTCGTAAACTGGTAGAAATCCGTGACCTCGGGATTCAGCCAGAATTTCGGCGCGTCGTAAACGGGTCTTTCGATCAGTTCCTTTATGATAGGAATATGCCTGTCATAAATGTGTGCGTCCGCGATCACATGGACAAGTTCGCCCGCCTCCATGCCGCACACCTGCGCCAGCATATGCACAAGCACCGCGTACTGCACCACATTCCAGTTGTTCGCCGTCAGCACATCCTGCGAGCGCTGGTTTAAAACCGCATTGAGCGTCAGCTTCTCCTGCCCCTTCTTCTGTGTCACATTAAAAGTCATGCTGTACGCGCACGGGTAAAGGTTCATCTCGTGCAGGTCCTGATGCACATAGAGGTTTGTCATAATCCGGCGGCTGAACGGGTTGTTTTTCAAGTCGTAAATCACCCGGTCCACCTGATCCATCATGCCTTCTTTATACTGATGTTTCACGCCCATCTGATACCCGTAAGCCTTGCCGATGCTGCCGTCCGCATCCGCCCACTCGTCCCAGATATGGCTGTGCAAGTCGTTGATATTGTTGGACTTCTGCTGCCAGATCCACAGCATCTCGTCCGTGGCACTCTTAAGAGCCGTCCTGCGGAGCGTCATAATCGGGAACTCCTCCGACAGATCGTAGCGGTTCACCACCCCGAATTTCTTCACGGTATACGCGCTCTCCCCGTCCGCCCAGTGGGGTCTCACCTTCTCCCCCTCCGTGCTCGTTCCGTTCTCCAAAATATCCTTACACATATTTATGAAAATGTGGTCTGCCAGACTCAATTGTCATTCTCCAATCTTACACATTATGTAAACCATTTCTTCTCTGACTCGCAAACCCGCGCATCACGCCCGATCCCATTTATCACACAAGGAGTTGATCTGATCCGCGAACCGCGCCAGATCCTTGTTTGCGCCTCCCTCGTTCTTATGTATAACGGCGATAAGCCTCTGCCCGCTTGCCAAAAGCCTTGCAAAGACATCGGAAATGCCTCGCACTTTCTTCTTGATCGCCACAGGCCCCGCCTCGTGGATAAATTCTCCGCTGATCAGATCATAGCGGGTACCGCTGTAAGGCGCATAGGCGTCCAGTCCGTGCTCCACCTTCAGGCACTCCGTGAAGAGTTTACATACGCTGTCCTCACCGTGTACCACAAAAACTTTATCCGGCTTTTTCTCGAAACCGTCCACCCACTGTAAAAGCCCGTTCTTGTCCGCATGGCCGCTCATGCCGACCAGCTTCTCGATATCGGCGCGGATCTCGATCGGCTCGCCGAACAGTTTAACCTCCTTCACGCCCTCCACAAGCATTCTGCCGAGTGTCCCCACCGCCTGATAGCCCACGAACAGAATCGTGCACTCCGGGCGCCAGAGATTATGTTTCAGATGATGTCTGATACGTCCCGCCTCGCACATGCCGGAAGCGGATATGATAACCTTCGGCGTATGCTCGAAGTTGATCGCCTTGGATTCTTCGCTTGTGATGGCAAGACGAAGTCCCGGGAACGTGATCGGATTGATTCCTTTTCTGACCAGAGCCATCGCCTCTTCGTCAAAACACCTTACCTCATTTTTATGGAAAATCCCGGTAGCCTCCACCGCCAGCGGGCTGTCCACATAAACCGGGAAGTTCTCGTGACCTTTTACCCGCCGCTCATCCTTAATCTGCCGCAGGAAGTAGAGCATTTCCTGTGTCCTGCCCACCGCAAAGGAAGGAATCACCACATTGCCGCCCCTGTCAAAGGTGGTCTGCAGAATCTTCGTAAGCTCTCCCACATAGTCCACTTTTTCCGTGGAGTGCAGTCTGTCGCCGTAGGTGGACTCCATCACCACATAATCCGCTTCCGCCGTGTTTTTCGGGTCTTTGATGAGGGGCTGTTCACTGTTTCCGATATCGCCGGAAAACACCAGCTTCCTCGTCACATTCCCTTCCGTCGCCCAGACTTCTATACTGGATGAGCCGAGCAGATGCCCGATATCCGTAAAGCGGATCTTTATATTTTCATTTACCGTCACTTCACTGTCATAGTCGCAGGGGATGAGACGCCTGATCGCCCCGTCCGCGTCCTCCATCGTATAAAGAGGCTCCACCAGCGCATTCTCCGCGCTTCTCTTCGCCTTGCGGTTTTTCCACTCCGCCTCCTGCATCTGGATATGCGCGCAGTCGCGAAGCATAATGCTGCACAGATCGCAGGTGGGCGCCGTCGCAAAAATCTGCCCCCGGAACCCTCTTGCGTACAAAAGCGGCAAAAGCCCCGAATGATCCACATGCGCGTGGGTCAGGAACACATAGTCTATGAGCGCTTCCTCCACAGGCAGGTCGCAGTTCTCAAATACGTTGGCACCCTGCTCCATGCCGTAGTCCACCAGAATATTCTTATCGCCTACACGAAGATAATGGCAGCTCCCTGTCACCTCATGGTCTGCCCCGATAAACATAAGTTCCATACAGTTTTCCCCCCTGCTTCGCGTCGCCTGTTTTTCTATTGCACCTCTTACATAATAACATTTTTTTCCGAAAGCGTAAATCATTTCGGGGATATCTTTTTCAGATTCTCAAACAGCTCATTCTCCGGCTTCCCTGTTACCAGATTCTTTCCTTCAACATCCCACACGGTTCCCATACAATATAATAAACTTGTGATGAGGTGACTCCCATGTCCTTTTCGATTTCCTCCCTGCTGCTCTTTCTGGTTGCCGTGTCTCTGGATTCCCTGACTGCCGGATTCTCCTATGGCACCGGCAGGGTGCACATCAAAGCCCTCTCCTTTCTCATATTGGCATGTGTCCCGGCGCTTTTTATCACCGCCGCCGGCAGAATCGGCGAGATCGTCGGCTCCCTGCTTCCGCCCGGCGTACTTCCCTTTCTCTCCTTTTTTATGCTTGCCGCCATCGGCATTGCAAAGCTCTTTGAAAGCCTGATCCGCAGCATCGCCAAAAAACACCCCAGTCTCATGGGAAACTGGGGCTGTCAGATCAAACAGATCAACATTATCTTTACGGTCTATCTTTCTCCGGAAGAGGCAAACCGCACAGATATTCAGGTTTTAAGCGCAAAGGAGGCGCTGCTTCTAAGTCTGGCGCTCTCCCTTGACAGCGTTCTCGTGGGAATGGCTTTCCCTGCTGCCGACATTCCCCGGCTGACGCTGTTTTTCTGCGCCACTCTTTTCAATTTTCTCCTCTTTGTCACAGGCTGTCTCTCCGGGCGGCTTCTCTCCCGGGTACTGCGCATCGATCTGTCATGGCTCTCCGGGCTCTGTCTGCTGCTGCTTGCCTTCCGCACACTGGTTTAACCCGGTCCGGCTCTCCCGTCTGCGCCTGCTTTTTCCCGCTTTCCGCACGCCGGCTTAAATCTGTGCCGGCGTTTCGGCCTATGTACGTTACTCCCGGCTCTCCGCGCACTGGCACGACGGATGCTTTACGGGAATACCTGCCATCCCCGCCAGCACCAGCATTTCATGCACCAGCAGCGGCGTGACAGAAAGCGCCATCAGCCGGATCCACTCCTCCATGCTCAGCCGCACGGTGCCAAAGAGCGTGACGAGAAAAGGAATCTCCGTCACCGCAGCCTGCAGCGCAATGCCTACCGCAAGCGCAAGCAGCATCTGGGGATTGCTTCTGTGATCCATCCGAAATACAGAGCGGTTCACATCCCGCATACCGATAGCGTGGAAAAGCTGGCTAATGCCGAGCACTGTGAAAGCATGGGTCTGCGCTTTTGCCAGCACGGCTGAAATTTTCAGCCCTTCCAGTATGTTATGTAAACTCACAGGCAGTCCTTCCATCACAATGCGGTCGTAGGGAACTTTCAAAAACGCCGCCAGACTGATCCCGCCGATTACCAGTCCATAACAGATCACGCACATAAGTCCCCCTCTCGCAAACAGCGACTCGTCGCTTCGTCTCGGCGGTTCCTTCATCAGACTTTCCGTGTCATTGTCATCCACCCCCAGCGCCAGTGCGGGCAGAGAGTCCGTGATCAGATTAATCCAGAGAATAAATCCTGCCGTAAGCGGCACCGGCAGCCCTGCCACAATCGTCAAGAGCATGGTCAGTATTTCTCCCAGATTGGAAGAGAGGAGAAACAACACCGATTTCCGTATGTTCTCATAGATGCCCCGCCCCTCCCGGATTGCCGTATGAATGGTGGCAACGTTGTCGTCCATCAGCACAAAGTCCGCCGCGCCTCTTGCCACGTCGGTTCCCCCCTGCCCCATGGCGATTCCGATATCCGCCGCCTGCAGAGAAGGGGCGTCATTGACCCCGTCCCCGGTCATTGCCACTGTTTTATGTAAACTTCTATACCCTTCCACGATCCGCACCTTATGCTCCGGCGTCACCCGCGCAAAGACCCTGAGCTGCGGCAGTCTCTGCAAAAAAGTCTGGTCTTTCAGATGGTCCAGTTCCCTGCCCGTGATACACTCCTCCGCATGACTTGCAATCCCGAGCTGTCTTGCAATGGAAAACGCCGTGTCCGGGTGGTCTCCCGTGATCATCACCGTGGAAACTCCCGCCTGCGCAAAACCCCGCACCGCCGCCAATGCCTCTGGTCTTACCGGGTCCTGCATACTGACAAAGCCGAGGAACACCATGCCCCGCTCTTTCATGCCGCCTTCCGGCTCCATCGCCAGCGCCAGCACACGCCGTCCCTCTCCCATCAGACGTTTCTGTACGCCAAGCAGCCTCTCCCGCTCCGTCACCGTAAGTTCCGCTATACTGCCTCCCTTGAAACAATGCCCGCAGTTTTCCAGAATCCGTTCCGCCGCGCCCTTTGTATAAGCCGTCTGCCCGTCTGGCATCCTGTGCAGCGTAGTCATCATTTTGCGCCCGGAGTCGAATCCGATCTCATTGATGCGCGGATACTTCTCCCTGAGCCGTTCCACCTTGGCGTCGCAGTCCTGCGCCATATGGAGAAGCGCCAGTTCCGTAGGATCCCCCATGCCCTCCTCCCCGGTCTCGGCGTCATTGCACAGCACACACCCCAGAAGGAAGTGCGCCGCGCAGGAAAGCGCCGCTCCGCCCGTATCCGCCGCCCCGAACAGTTCTTTCAGTCCTGCTTTCTCCGTAAGTTTTCCGTCCAGATAACACTCCGTCACCGTCATCCTGTTCTGCGTCAGCGTCCCCGTCTTGTCCGAGCAGACCACTTCCACCGCACCCAGCGTCTCCACCGCCGAAAGCCTTCTCACAATCGTCTTTGCCTTCACCATCCGGGACACGCTCAGCGCCAGCACAATCGTCACGATTGCCGGCAACCCTTCCGGCACGGCAGCCACCGCCAGAGAAACGGAAGTTAAAAGCATATCCCCCACATCACGCTTTTGCAGCAAAGCTACAATAAAGAGTAGCACACAGATTCCTACCGCAAGAGCGCTCAACACCTTTCCCAGCTCTCCAAGCCGTACCTGCAGCGGCGTCAGCTTTTCCTTGTGTCCGTGCAGCATGTCCGCGATGTGACCGACCTTTGTGTCCATGCCCGTCGCCGTCACCACGCCTAAGCCCCGCCCCTTCGCCACATAAGTTGACATATAGACCATATTTCTGCTACTTGTGTCCGCTTCCCCCTCCTCCACGAACGCCGCCTCTTTCTCGACCGGCACAGACTCTCCTGTGAGGGTAGACTCTTCCGCAAAAAGTCCGATACTTTCTATTAGCCGCAGATCAGCCGGCACCCTGTTGCCCGCTTCCAGGACTACGATATCGCCGGGCACAAGCTCCTGCGCCGGTATATTGTGATGCGCGCCGTCCCTGAGGACCGTCGTCCTCGGTTCCGAAATCTGCTTCAGAGCCTCCACCGCACGCCCCGCTTTTCCCTCCTGAATGATGCCCACCGCCGCATTGAGCGCAACCACCGCCACAATAATAATGGCGTCTCCAAATTCATGTAACATCATGGAAATCGCCATTGCCACCATCAGAATCAATATCAAGGGATCGTTCAGCTGCGCCGCAATCCTTCCTGCAAGACTCTTCTTTTCCTGATCCTTTAAACGGTTCGGTCCGTACTTCGCCCTGCGCTCCGCAACTTTTGCCGCATTCAGCCCCCTCTCCGCGTCTGCCTGCAATCCCCGGATCGTCTCCGATACGCTTCTGTTCTCATACATACGCCTGTCCTCCCGTCATTTCTAAGCCCTGTCCATAACCGCCCATACCTGTACCCCTAAAAAGGCTTGTCACTTCTTTTTTAAGATATGCGCGAATAAGCAGAGTTAGAAGTAAATAGAAGCAAAACGGATGCTTGCATACGATTTTGCTTCTATTTGCTTATAACGAGCAACGCGAACGAGAAATGCGCAGCATTTCGAGTCTGCTTATGAGCGGAGCCAGAAATATATAAAAGCAAAATGAATGCTTGCATACGAAAAGGAGCCTCCATACTAGAAGCTCCTCAACTGATCCGTTCCATCATCAATTGTATTTTCGATGGATTTTACCACCACATAGTAGCCGCCTCCCCCGGGCAGTTCCACATAGACGCGATCGCCCACCTTGTGCCCGAGTAACGCCTTTCCAAGCGGCGACTCCGTGCTGATCAGTCCCTCTAAGGTATTGCCGCGCACCGTCGTCACCAGCTTATATTTCTCTGTGAGGTTATCCTCCTCGATAAAGACCTCCACCGTGTTATTCATGCCGACCTCGTCCTCCGCGGATTCATCGGACACAATCACGGCAGTTTTTATCATCCGTTCCAGATAGCGGATGCGGCTCTCATTCTGGTTTTTCACTTTTTTCGCCGCATGATACTCAAAGTTCTCGCTCAGATCGCCATGCGCCCGTGCCGTCTTTACATCCTCCAGCGCCGCGGGACGCACAACCAGCTTGCGATACTCGATCTCTTCCTCCATCTTGCGGATATCCTGTTTCGTCAGTTCGTTATGCATCTTCTTATTTAGAATTTACCATGTAATCAAGCAGACGGTTCACATCCTCGGGATCATGCGCAACAAGCTCCATCTCCGGAATCGCATTGTCGGCAAAAAGCTTTGTGAGCGCCACATACTTGGTCAGCTGAGACTTTAAGTTCAGTCTGTCTCCCTCTTTTGTCACTAACTCCACTGTGCCTTTGCACTGGTTTACTACCTCAAAAAACTTTTCAGGGTTATCGATGTTCATTACTTTCATTTTCTTTTCCTCCCTTTTTCTCTTCAACTCTTTGTTTACACCAACATAATACACCATTTTTCTCATTTGTCAAATCTTTTTAAAAAAATTAATTTTTTTGTTGACAAACCCAAAGTCCTATAGTATATTAATAAATGTCCGAGCGATACAAACGGACAACAAGCGCGAGTGGCTCAGTTGGTGGAGCGCGACCTTGCCAAGGTCGAGGCCGCGGGTTCGAGTCCCGTCTCGCGCTCTTTTTAATGAAGCGGAAACGTTGATATTTACAGCGTTTCCGCCTTTTTGTTCTCTGTGATTTTTGAATCATTTTGAATCACACTTGAATCACAATATTCTTTTTCCATCTAAAGCATCGGAAATCATTGAATATGTCGCATCTTCCGTCAATGGGTTATATATGTATGACAAGGTAGTGGACAGCTCTGAATGGCCTAACTGTTCCCGGATCGCATCTATAGGTACACCGTATGCGTTGAGCCTTGAAGCATAAGTTTTTCGTATTTTATGACTTCTTTTCGGTTCAATCCCCTGGCACTGTGCATATTTTTCCAGGACATACTCTATCTGCCTGGCTCTCAGACGTTCTCCATCCCGTTCAAACAAATAGGCTCCATCCATATCCAGCTTTTCCAATAATTTTTTAGCCTGTGGTACTAAGGCCACAAATCTGTCGCGGTTGGTCTTCGTATGCTCCACAACATAAGTCTGGTTGGTTTCCTGATCACGCACCTCTTCCCTGACTACATGAATCTGATTACCCATAATATCTTCCGGCTTTAAAGCCGCCAGTTCACCTATTCTCAGTCCGAGAAAGAAGTTAAGGCGGACAGCGATATAGACACTGTCGTTTGTTTCCTCATACTTCATGTCAAGATATTTGTTCAATGCCTCCAACTCATCCGTATTATATGTCTGGGTATTTCCCGCTTTCTTCACTGTCTGCTTGTACCGTACAGTTATCTTCATATCAGATAACGGATTATCAATGATATATTTTTTACGTTTTGCGTACTCAAACATACCATTCAGTATAGTCTTGGCATTTACCCATGCTTTACGGGTCAGGTTGAACTCTTTCACAATGCGATTACACTCCATTTCCAATACAAATGTGTCAATATGCGATACTTTCATAGAATGTAACTTTGAAGGCTCAAAATATTTTGCATAGTGCTGCCTATGCCTCTTTATGGTGTTAGCACTATTGGTTATTGCCTTTTTGTACTCCAGCCATTCGTCAAATAACCGATTGAATGTTAAGTTGTCAAGGTTCTCCGTTTCCTCATACAATTTTACGAGTTTGTCTAATAATTCTTCCTCACTTTTCCCGCGAATCAGTAGTCTGGCCTTATTCTCAGGTTTGAAATAAGTAGTCCAGTATTTATTATGAGAATTAGCGGGGGTAATCGCGTATGTATGAAGATTCTTTATTTTTGCTCTTTTACTTGCCATGATCACATCAAGCACGTTGCACATATCCAGCGTATCACATTGCAACAATGCTTGCAACTGCCGCAGATTAACATTAGACTGCATACGATTACCCCCTTTCCCCGTAAATTTAGAATAGTAAAACAGAGTTCCTTTCTAATATTAATAATAAACTCATAAATTTTATATTTATCTGTCGCGCTCCCATCCGCGTTCACGGTCTTTTTCCATATGTTCTCTGAAAATAAGACGGTCACGTTCATGGTTGCGCATTTTAATATCTCGATTCTTTTTACTACGGTCAGTCAACAGACCGCGATCCTCAAGAGCCTTTACTCTAGCTCCAAGATGTATTGTCGGTTCGCGGTCAAGTCCCTGCCTTGCATAGCTTATGTGCGTAATTTCCTTGGAAATGCCACACCGTTCAAACCATGACTGACATACTCTTGCCCATCCTTTTCGCCATTCCTCAACGCGCTCCGGCTCATCCCAATCAGTTGTTTTAATGCTCCTCCCCAACTTGTATTGCCGGGTAACAGAATCACGAACCCGGTTACCATTTTTATCCAAAAGATAATTTTTTCGCTGTTTACACATCCATTTCCCATCACGATCCAGAGAACGGGTTGTTAACAGTATATGGGCATGTGGATTGCCATCGCCTTTATCATGAATGGATATGTCAGCACACATACCTTGCTGTACAAAAAATTCCTGCGCATACTGACGTACCATTTGGATATGGGAACTATGACTAAGTTCTTTCGGCAACGCAATGATTACTGTTCGCGCCAACCGTGCGTTCTTGGACTTTTCAATTTTTTCAACACTGTTCCATAAAACTTCCGAATTGCGAAAAGTGTCCGGCGCATAGTCCGGCAGTATGATCTCATGATAAACCAGATCCTGGCGGTCAGTGTAATCGTAAGACTTTCCTGTATAATCGCTATATAGTTTATCACGCGAACAGTATGCAGCCATTTGTATTGCCGATCTGCCAGTTCGTCTACTGATAATGTCAATGTGAAGTGAGATTACTTCCATATCAATCATCCTCCTATCTTGCCGCTATGTGCTATGCGCACCAGGTATGTAAGTGCGCATAGCGTAGCAAATTGAATTTACTGTTGTCGCATCAATACATCTTCCATTTTCTGATAAAGCCGCTGACACTCTGCCAACGCCTCCATGTAGTCATCCAATGATTTGAAAATCTGATTATTTTCATCGGATGATTTTCCTGGAGTGAATTGCGATGCTATGGGGAAATGTTTGATAAACATTTCCCCGATGATAATTTTTCGCCGTAGTTCATTTTTAGATTCCGCTTCCTTGCAACGGTTCTCTCGCAAAAGCTGTTGGCGTTCGATCTGCTCTACCTTTCTTTGCACTATAGCGGTTCTCTCTTCAACAGTCATCTTCTTTCCTCCAAATACTTCCGTATTATTTTTTCGTGATGATAAACATGTAAATGGGTTTCTGACACAGGGAGCTTGATTGTACTTAACAACCCATATGGCGTGTGCAGCAAGATATCCTTGTTGGTCGCAAATTCGTGTGGAAGAATCTGCGGCTCACGAAATTCTTGAATCTGCCGCCCCCAAGTACTATGCTCCGTAGTTGGATCATAGTTCTGAGAAATACTTCTTCTTCCAATCGGAACAGTGCCAATCAATCTACTGAAATATTCTTGGCTGTCCGGCTCGGTGATATTTAACATTGCTTTATATTGGCAGTTGTCAACTATGATTTTCCGTATATCCTGTCCGTAAACTGCATCCATCTGTGCTATGCTCTGCACCATCAGACAAAAGGTTACCTTCTTGGAACGTAGCGTTGTCAGTGCATTAGTAATGACATCCATCTTCCCCAATAGTGGAAATTCGTCCAACAACACTAAAATCGGGTTGGTTTTACGACCTTGTGGGCTTTGCATGTCTGGTCGCCTTTCTAATGTACGGATTAGTTGGGTGAGCATCAGTCGTATCATGCCGCCCCATTGCTCTAAACGATCTTGGTTCAATCGTAGGAAAACATTTGGTGCATCGTCTGCTGTAATAATATCCTCCCACGAAAAGGTCTTTAGTATTTGATCATGACTTAAAGCATCCTGTATGTATTGATCTGTGGCAAAGACCATAAGGTGTTGCTTTATGTCAGTACCAATCATGGATTGATGTTCACTTTTCAATCCAGCAACGTCACTTATAAACATCTTTACGAACGGATATTCTGATTTCCTAATCATATGACACAATTCAGGAACCGAAGTGCTAACAGCAATTATGGTGGTCTCAATAAAATCCAATCCACTCAAAAAACAATATATAATCACAGCTGACAGAAAATCTCGGGCCATATTAATCCAGTAGCTGTTCGAATCCTCGAGTGGCTTCGGAATAATTGTGTGTGCAATCTCACGCACATTTTGCACAAAGTGCAGTTTATCCCTTTTTAGTATGGCGAAGGGGTCATAAGGTGCATCTCCATCAAAGGGATCAAAAATAATATATTTTCGATCTACTCTACCTTCATGTAACAGCCGTCTATAGTGACGCGACAGTTCTCCTTTGAAATCCAAAGCTATAAATGGCTCACGCCATGTTTCAATCATCGATTTTGCTAAAACATGGCTCTTCCCGCTGCCGTTAATTCCTACAACCAACGCGTTGCCGTCATCCTCTGATTTTTTTCCAACGTAGTAGCCTTTGCCGTACTTTTGTTCAAGTCCCATGCAAAGACCAGACTCTTTAATATCAAGAATCATACTTTCGGGAATATTTTTGCCAAGACGAATAGTTGGTTTGTCAATCGTTAACATACCATCGACAAAAGGAGCTGCAAATTCATTTAACATACTTCTTTTTTTCTTTCCGATAAGTCATCACCATCCTTTTTCACCATATAAAATTTTAAAGGAACATAAAATAACTCCATCCATCCAAGCTCGGTTTATTGGATACCTCCACTATAAAACAATTTGTTTAAATCTTCAGTTGCTTTCTTGTTGCTCGCAAAACTTCAAAACTATACCGAAATATTGTTCTGAAACTATTGCCGTTCAATACAAGATTGTATATAATTTTTTACAAACTAACATGCGCTAAAAAATGACTTAATCTTTATAAAATTCTTATATATAGCATATTGGAACTTTTTAAAATACATTAGTTAAGGAGATTTTTCAAGAATATGAATCTGAGATTATGTTTTGGCACATTTATAACGCTACTGGATCTTTACAAATATAATATCACGCAAGAAAGATTTATTGCAGAAGTAGTCAAAATAGTTGACCCGATTAGTCGCTATACCAGAGATAGAACTGCAAGTAACAAATTAAAAAAATGCCAAATCAACTTTAGATTGGATTCAGGCTATTTTAATGATGTCCCGTCAATAGATTCTGTCAAAGAATGCATGAAAAATAATATCATTCCATTTATTGATGAAAGCAAAATAGCTACATTGATATTATCATTACTTTATATCATTCAAAATGAATCGAGAAATAAAACTTTAAAAGAAGAATACTTAAAAAAATACTTTTCTGCAGACCCAAACCAATTACTTACAGAAAAAGAATTTGTATTTTCTGAATTTCTCAGCAGAATTCTTCTCTATACGCTTTATAGCGGCATTAATAATAAAATTGGAAGTGACTGTATTAAATTCATTACAGAAGATTTCATCAACGAAAAAATTTCTCCTTATATTGAAGACTGTCAATGGATTTCCCCTACAGAAACCCTTGTCTTATTATTTAGGGAGGAATTTATTCTGTTTAATGAAGCTCTTGAAAATTATGCTATGAGAAAATTTATAGAAGAAACTGATCCGACAAATCAAATGAATGATGAATGTTTAGAAAACTGCGAAAATTTTCTTGACTATATTCGTGATAATATTTGGGTGCCTTTTGGTCAAAATTCCATTGGTAAAATGCTTCAGATGATTCAAAACTTTTCACAAACACTAGACGATTACACTACATATTTGGGTAAAAACATGATCCCATCCTCTAGCAATCCGTCAGTCTTTATTCCTCGCCATAGAGATGAGAACCCAAGATGGGCGAAGAATTTTGTAAAAACAGTGTATGATTATCGTCAACAGCTCGCCACTATATATGACAAAGCCTGTAAATATATGCTATTTGAGTCTATGGATCAAACGGAATAAACCCTCCAGAATTTTATCTTCGTAATGCCAGAAGTATATTATTAAAAATTTAATAACGACCACAAAAAACAGGTTGTGTTCTTGACATACAATTCTTTTCCTATTATATATAGAACAAAGCGGAAAGCTTCTGCATAAGCCTTCCGCTAATTCATTATCATAGAGGATCTTCCCACTTCCACGGAGAGAAAAATTCTCTCCTCCAGAATGTATGAAGCAATTTCTCCCTTTATACTTGCGTTCCGTATAAAGATAAACGAAAAAACGTTAGTTTGAAAATATGTTGATATCCATCCCTCAAATTAGAATCATTGGGTAAACGAACTTCTAACCAATAAAGTGATTCATATCAACATATTTTCAAACTAACGCTTCTTTTCACAGTCTCGCTGACAGTAAATAAAATAGGGGATTTAATTTACATAATCTATAATCCCGCTCAATCTTTCTATATCATCATTACTCCAATACTGATTTTTTCTTCTGGAACATCATGCCCACCCAGCGCCTTTACTGCCGCTTCCGTTTGGTCCAGTAAATACAATGACCTTCGGGAGCCTTACCGCATCATTCGCCAACATACTCACGCCTCCCGTCCGAATATTCAAGTTACGCCTTTTTTGTCTCATAATCGTATCCTGCAATGGACAGGCCTTTCATTTTTCTCACTTCATTATCTATTCTTATTGATTCCTTGAATCTCATCGTTAATTCCTCATCAGATATCCCGCAGGTGGAATCCAATTCATTCATGATTGTCATTAACTGTCTCCTCCCCAGATTCATATAGTCAATGCGTAAAACAAACCATTGATTTACTTATGCTATTCACAATCACTCTTATTTTCTGGCATGTTCCAGATTTCAATTCCATATTATATCTATATAATTTAGTCGTGGTATCAGGCGGTATGGATGGTATCCATGCCACCATACCACCCCTGCCAACGCTCACGCGCCAATATCTGATGCAACAAATCAATGAATAACTCAATAAGAGCATCACAATCACATATCATTACTACGTCATGCGCATAATTTCTTCCATCTCCATCCGAACCCTGATCCCGTCCTCCATCCCAAAGCGATACGCCACCGCGCCATATACTGCACCGAAATGATTGTTTGCCGTTATTGCCTGATCAATCGCACCTTTCTGCTCCTTTGTTAGTCCCAACTCGTCCAGCCTGTCAAAAGCAATCTGCTGCTGCGTCAGCGCATCCTGATAGTCTTTGTCCTTCGCCATTATCTCATCAAGCGAATCCCCTGTTCTATTTGCAGCGATTATCTCCAATAGTCCATTTTTCTTCATTCTGTTCACCTCTTCTCATTTGTACTCCTCTTCTGATTCCTGTAAAGAGCAGACTTCTTAACGCCTGCCAGTTCGATCAGATCTTTTGTACTTCTTCCAAGGCGTGACAAGGATTCGGTCACCACAACATCCCCCTCAGTCATCCTGTCGATCAGTTTGGCTAACTTTGAGCGGTCTTTTTTCGTTCCTGTCATCTTCACATTGTAGATCTGATCAACGCCATATTTTCTAAGGGCATCAAGCTGCCCGTCCAGATTCCGGGCTTCGGTACTCACACGCGCATATCCAAATACATAATTCCTCATAACGTGTTCCTTCCTATATATAATAATGTCCCAATAACGTATGAAATACGGGAAGATGATTCTGGAAAAAGTTTTGAAACATTCATTTTAGCCGCTACCCTCCTGCTGGCCTTTATAACCGCTTCCGTTTAACGCAGACATAAAAAGAGCAGGCTCTCCTATCACTGATAAGATTTCCTGCTCCTCATGCCCTGTTTATATCATTTACTCCTTAACCACGCCTCATAACAATTTCACAAATTCATCCGGCCCGATCACTTTAACCCTCGACCGCTTAAAGTCCGCCAGATTCCGTGTCACAATGTAATCCACCGTTTCCGCTACTGCACATTCCTCCTGCAGACAGTCCTCAAAATCCAAAAACTGCTCGTTATCAATGGCTGAAATGATCTTTTCTGTGTTCAAGTCTGATATCCGAAATATCTCACAGAGGTTCCTTATAAATCTACGCCGTTCTTCCTGTGAATAGTCTTTGCGCAGCACATAAAATATATTTGGGATGCTGTGTGCCGCCAGATAACCCGTGATCTTCCGCTCCGCACACTTTGTCATTATGATCTGGGCTGCTTTATTGTGAGGCTCCCTCTTGAGAAGAACATCCAGTATGATATTTGTATCAACCAGGATTTTCATACTTTTCTTTCCTCGCTTCCTCAAGTTCCTTTTCAGGGTCAAAGTCATCCGGCAGCCTCTTTTCCATACTCAGGATTTCTGTAAGCGCATTCTGTGCTCTTTTTTTATCTTCATCCCTGTCTATGGACATCGCTTCCAGATTCTGCAGGATATTGATCACATACGTCATATTGTCTTCCGGCATACGCCGTATCATTTCAACCGCCTTTTCTTTCATCAGAGTCATGTTACAGCCATCCTTTCTTTATCCGCAGACTTGTTCATGTGTTTATGGTAGCACAAAACAGCCATCCTTACAATGAGATTCCTTCGCGCTGATTAAAGCGTTTTATATTGTACTGCCTATATTTCTGTTTCATGCCACAACCGCAGTCATCCACTATCACGCAACGATCCTCAGCGTCTCCTCATCCCTGCTGTACACATACACATGATAGGATAACCGTTCTTCCCTATCGACCTGCGTATCATTGACCTCCCGCACCATTTTTGCCAGTCCGTCATACTTTTTCACATCCTTTGGAGGCAGTATGATAGTCTCATGTATGGAACTGGGGAGTACAATAAAGCCGTCCCCTACTTTATCCGCGATCATCCGCAGGGTTTTCTTATCAAGGATCTCCGCTGCCCCAAACCGTCTGCGGCGGTTCGTCAGGATGTACATATCCTTATCCTTTGAAGCATTACTGTCTTTCTCCTGGAAGGGAATGCCCAGTATGTGTTCTACAATCCTTTCGATCGTGATAAGATCAGCCTCCCCATCAGCGCGCATGTTCATCAGTGCTGTCTGATAGAGATCTTCCTCTTCCTGCCCCCATATCTCCATATGCCCGTTATGGATGAGGATCGTCCCGCTTTCCTCCTTCGTATGGTCTCTGGCAACGGCATAATAGACCACCGCCAGATCCAGAAAGTCCCTGTGCGGTATCTTTTCCAGCAGTCCCTTATTCTGCTCCGCATTAACAAGCTTCGGATAAATATCCCCCTGGACAGTTTCCCAGTTGCGGAATCCTGACAGATCGACATCCGGCGTATCCTCACCCTGTTTCAGGATTCGCCTGCAGACCTCATCCACGATCTCATCAGATTTCATCCCGCCGGATTCATATTCCCGGTAAAACTCATCCAGATATATATACGGCCCGATATCTGCTCCTTCTTTCATGACCGCGATCCCTGTCAGCTTCACGTTATTATTTTTTGTCACTTCACGTTTTCCGATCTGAAATGCGTCTCCCATCTTTACACGGATCTCTTTTACTACATTCTCTGTAAACTCCTCAAAGCTCATCTTTTACCCTCCATTCTTCTGTCCGGACGTCCTGCTGTACCGCGGCGAAATAAAGTACCCATCTACTGCAGCTTTACCGCAGATTAAA
>CAJUJK010000033.1 GCA_910586705.1 uncultured Lachnospiraceae bacterium
AATAATTACATTATACCAAATATAGGCGGCGAGATCTACTTTTTCAGCGGCCTCGCATTGGGGGGGTACCCGTAGGTGATGAGGCGCTGGAGGATGTGAGCGGCGGCATGATGTGGAACCATAACGAAACAGGTGGGAAGCGACGGTGATGGCTGTGACAATTGCGGCGAGGAGCAGATAAATATGGAACGGATATTACATACACTGTTTGATTATCAGCGGTTTGCGAATGACGAGCGGCTCTCGGCGGTGATCGATTATTACCGGACCGCAAAGCAGTTTGGGGAACTGACGGAAGTATCGGCAGATGATCCGGGAATCGAGGAACAGATTTTGGGAGAGGAAATGCTCTCAAGGCTGGCAGATGCGCTTTCACAGCTCGATAAGAGGGAGCGGGATCTGATTGTTCTGCATTTTTACAGCGGGCATACGCTGAAACTGACAGCAAAGATGATGCATATTTCTTACAGTTATGCGAAACTGATTCACGGGAAAGCGTTACGGGAACTGCGCAGACTGCTGGAGACGTAGAGAGATGAAGTGTGTGGAGGAGGGAATCGGATGAGAGAGTTGACGATTGACGCGGCAGTCGAGAATATCGAGAAAGTGACGGTTTTTGTGGACGAGCAGCTGGAAATGCTGGAGTGTCCTATGAAGGCGCAGATGCAGATTGATATTGCCATCGACGAGCTGTTTGGGAATATTGCGCACTATGCTTATAACCCGGAGGTCGGTCCGGCGACGGTCCGGGTGGAAGTGGTGGAGGAGCCGCTTTCCGTGGTGATTACTTTCATAGACAACGGTGTGCCTTATGATCCGCTGAAAAAGGACGACCCGGATATCACCCTTTCCGCGGAGGAGAGGGAGATCGGCGGGCTTGGCATCTATATGGTCAAAAAGACGATGGATGAGATTTCTTATGAGTACAATGACGGGCAGAATATTCTGAAAATTAGGAAGCACATTTAAAATCGCGGTGGCATAAGGGCGTAACACAGGTTTGCGCCAGAGGAATATGACAGTGTGAAAGTACAAAAGAGACATTGCAGGAGCGTTTTTAATCGCGGCGGCGCTTGCTCTGTGCGGCTGCAGCGCGAAGAGTGAAAGGTCGGAGGATATCGTCGTCCTTTACACAGGCGATGTGCACTGTGCCGTAGATGAAAATACCGGCTGCGCAGGGCTTGCCGCTTATAAAAAGCAGATGGAGGAAAAGACGCCCTATGTGACGCTTGTGGACTGCGGGGACGCCATACAGGGAGACGCGATCGATCTGGTATCAAAAGGGGAATATCCGGTGCAGATAATGAATCGGACAGGCTATGATCTGGCTGTTTTGGGGAATCACGAGTTTGATTATGGGATGGAACGGCTCAGTGCGCTTATCGGGACGGCAACGGCGCAGTATCTGGGCTGCAATATCCGCTACTCTGGGAACGGGGAAAATGCGCTCTCCGGGGTGAAGCCTTATCAGATTGTGTCATACGGGGATACGGATGTGGCTTTTATTGGCGTCTGTACGCCGGAAAATATCACAAGCTCCACGCCTGTTTTTTCTGTGATGAGACGGGACAGTTTGTCTATGATTTTTACGGAGGCGGCGGCATCCGGGCAGACCTTCCGGCAGGAGAGATTACCTGCGGGGATCTGATCGGTGTACATCCTTTCGGAAATACGCTGTGTGTGGCAGAAGTCAGAGGACAGGATATTCTTGACGCGCTGGAGATGGCAAACCGGGCGGTGCAGGCGGAATATGGAGACGGCGGAAACGCGGTGGGTGAGAACGGCGGATTCTTACAAGTGTCCGGCATTACATTTACAGTTGATACGACGGTTGCATCCACGGTGGAGACGGATGAAAATGAGATGTTTGTCTCCTGTGGGGATGTGCGCCGGGTGAAGGATGTTATGGTGCGGAAAGAGGACGGCAGCTATGAGCCGCTTGATCCCCGGCAGACCAATACGGTGGCATCACAGAATTATCTGATCAAAAGAGGCGGGGACGGTCTGAACATGTTTATGGACAAGCCGCTGACGGTTGACGAAGGGCTTGCGGATTATATGATTCTGGAGACTTATATCGCAAATGAGCTCGGTGGCGTGATCGGCAGGGAGTACGCCGAACCGCAGGGCAGAATCGCAATTCGGTAAAGTGATAAGTAAGATTATGGATTAAAAATAGTGGTGGAAGAAGGGCTGAGGTTATGTTATACTCGGATATAACATAATCTGGCTTTTTTGTGCTGTAAAAAATGCCAAAATCTATCAGACCGTCTTGACAAAGTTGAGGCGGTTTATGAATAGAAAATGCGTGTTTGGGGGAATGCGCGGAACATTTTTAAAACAGGAGGAATAAGGGTTATGGAAGGGAAGGAAAAGAGAAGTCTGACTGCACTTGATGAGTACATCAACAAGGTGTATGTACTGGTTTTGCTGCTGATACCGGGAGCGTGTCAGTGTGCGGGCATTATGTACACGTTTATGAAGCTGATGGGCTGGATACCGCCTGTCTCATGGACGGCGTTACTTATTTTTGACGTGACCTGTCTGATTTATCTGGGGATAGGCATCTATTTCATAAAAACCGGGTTTGAGGACGGTGTGGTGAAAGCATCCAGTCTGAAAGCCGGAAAGATTTTCGCGGCTGTGATCTTGCTGATCCAGTGGAACTTTATCCAGTATATGGTTCCGGCAGGGGATTTCTGGGGCTTTGCCTTTTTCTTTGTGGTGCTGACCACATTTTTCCTTGACTATAAGCTGGTTGCGGTGACGTCGGCAGAGATTGTGGTCTCTCTGGTGATTGCATGGTTTGTAAAAGGGACGGTTCTTTTGCCGGCGCAGGGCGAGATGTTTATTACGAACATAGCTGACAGAGGCGTTTGCTTGAGCCTGTCTCTCCCCACTACGGTGCTGTTGACATATCTGATCAACCGTTTCCTTGTTAACGCGAAAAAGGACGAGATGGAGCGCAACAATGAAAAGGTGAGAAATGTGCTTGGCTCCGTGCAGTCCCTCTCGGAAAGCCTTTTGAGCGCAGGTCAGGCGCTCTCTCAGATATCGGAAAACGAGAGCGCTTCCGTGGAGGAACTTTCAGCTACCAGTGAGCAGTTACTACAGAGCAGTAACAGGCTGGACGGCAAGACGAGAGAGAGTATGAAAAATCTGAACGAGCTGGACGAGTGGAAGAACGTTGTGGCGGATAATGTGGAGAAGGTGGAACAGACTTCCACGGATCTGCTGGATAAAACGAGGGAGAATGAGGAACGTCTCGCGCAGCTGAAGGAGATCAACGGGGACGTTTCCCGATCCATGGTTGCCACGACGGATGTGGCGCAGAAGCTGTCGGCGGCGGTGGAGCAGATCGGCATGACGCTGAATCTGATCAGTGATATTTCTTCCTCCACGAATCTGCTCGCACTGAACGCTTCCATTGAGGCGGCGAGAGCGGGAGAGGCGGGGAAAGGGTTTGCCGTGGTAGCGCAGGAGGTCGGCAATCTGGCGAACAGCACGCAGGATTCTCTGGAAGAGGTGGAAAAGGTCATTCAGACAGTGCAGGACAATGTGAAAGAGATTACTTTGTATGTCAATGACAATTCCAAGAAGCTGGAGAAGCAGAACGAGTATTTCACCCATGTTTATGCGGGCATACAGGATATGACGCGGCTGCTCGGCGTTGCGGCGGATGCGGTGAGCGCCATGGGAGAGGCGCATCATAAACAGGCGATGGTGATCCAGAATACCGTATCCATCAACAAGGAGATTGCGGATGATATCAGTAACGAGAACACCCAGTTCCAGACGATCGACGGCATGGTGGAGAGTAACGTGAGTGATATCGCGGAAATGGCTACGCAGATCAATACCATCAATCAGATGGTGGACGAGATGAACAGTCTCTTGACGAGGGAAGAATGATACCTGTTTTACCGTATATGAAATTCACAATCCGTACGGGGAAGACGCCGGAGGAGGTTTTCCACATCATGGAGGAAGCAACGGCAGTTCGGGACGGACTGATACACTTTTCACCTGACGGGACGGATTTTCTCGGAGAAGTCTGGGAATCGGAGTTTGAGGTGATGCCGGGGCAGCCGTTCGGGGTTCGTAATTCTTTTCATCCGGTTATTGTGGGGCATATCAGGGCACATGGAAGCGGGACGGCAGTAGATATACATATGCGGCTGCCGTGGGATGCGGTTTTCTTTTGCGTTGTCTGGTTCGGCTTGACGGGGCTGTATTTTGCGGTCTGCTTTCTCAATCTGATTGTGGGTCATTTGGACGGGTGGAAGGGGATCGCGTCTGCCGCCGGTTTTATTCTTGTCGGGCAGCTTCTCGCAAGAGGCGGGTTTTACATTCCGGCGAGGAGGGCGAAGCGGAGACTGGAAGAACTGCTGGGGGATCGCGCATGAGGGGAGAAGAGATGATCATTGATGAGATCAGAGAAATGCTGTATGCAGAAAAGGATATCGCTTACCGGGATTTTCAAGCGAAGCTGATACCGACGATCGACAAAGAAACCGTGATCGGCGTGCGCACGCCCGCGCTTCGGAAGATGGCGAAGCAGTTTGCGAGGCGGGAGGACATCCCTGCATTTCTGGAAGCGCTTTCCCACAAGTATTTTGAGGAAAACCAGCTTCACGCTTTTATCATAGCGGAGAGGAAAGATTTTGCACAGTGCATGGAGGAACTTACCGCGTTTCTGCCCTATGTGGATAACTGGGCGACCTGCGACCAGATGTCCCCGAAAGTGTTTAAAAAGCACCGGCAGGAGCTGATGCCTTACATCAGGGAGTGGATTGCTTCCGGCCAGACCTATACGGTGCGGTTTGGTGTCGGGATGCTGATGGGGCATTTTCTGGACGAGGATTTTGATCTGGCATATCCGCAGATGGTTTCGGAAATCCGATCAGAGGAATACTATGTCAATATGATGATTGCGTGGTATTTTGCCACGGCGCTGGCGAAGCAGTATGAAGCGGTTCTGCCTTATATAGAGGAAAAGAGGCTGGAGACCTGGACGCACAATAAGGCGATCCGGAAAGCGGTGGAGAGCTATCGGATTACGCCGGAGCAGAAGGGGTATCTGAAGGGGTTGAAGATTCGGGGGTAAATAGAATGACAAACAAGGAACTCCTCCAAATTGCAATGGAACAGTCCGCTCTGGACATCAACTGCAATGCGGAGGACTTTTTATGTGCGCACCCGGTGATCGTCAGATCCGGCGTGGGACCGATGGCGCGGAAATACTATAAGGAGCCGATCGCCTGCAATCTGGTTTCCTACGGAAATAATATTGTGGCATCCGTGCGGGAGGAATACCGGGAGATTGTGGAGGCATATCTTGGGAAATTTGAGTTTTACCACTGTTTTGAGACGCCAAATCTCCACTGGCTGAATGAACGGATGCAGCTGTTTGGACAGAAGGTCTGTTTCATGGCGGAGTATTATCTGCCCGATGTGGAAAAACTGCGCGCTCTGCCGTGCGGCTATGAACTGCGGGTCTTGGAACAGGCAGATTTCCGGGAATTATATAAGCCAGAGTGGGGCAACGCGCTCTGTGAGGACAGGAAGGAACTGGACGTTTTGGGGATCGGCGCCTACGACGGCAAAGAACTGATAGGGCTGGCGGGATGTTCCGCGGACTGTGAAACCATGTGGCAGATCGGGGTGGACGTGCTGCCGGCGTATCGGCGGCAGGGCGTGGCTGCTGCGCTGACGAGCGGTCTTGCCGTGAAGATTCTGGAGAGGGGCATGGTCCCTTTTTACTGCTCGGCATGGTCCAACATCCGCTCGGTGAGGAATGCGGTGAAGAGCGGGTTTATCCCGGCATGGGTGGAAATGACGGTGAAGCCGGAGAGCGTGGTGGAGGAATTAAACCGGGGAAACTGCGGCGGGTAAGGAAAGCGAAAGCCGGGAATCAGAGAAATCAAGTGTGAAGAAGTAAAATGGGGAAATGTCAGTGGACAGTGAAAACAGAAGAATGAATAATAGAGACGGAAGCGGTCTGGGGATGGGAAAGAAGGGGATGTGTGCTGTTATGAAAAAGAAACTGTGGAGAAGCGGACGGGCTGCGGCAGGAATTTTCGCTTGCGCGGGCGTGATGTTTTTGACAGCCTGCGGCGCGGGTGACGGTGCAGGGGAGCGTATACAGACTGCAGAGTCTGCGGCAGACGGTGGGCAGCAGGATGGAAACACGAACACGGAGGCTGGGGAAAACACAGCTCTCATCGAGACGCCGGAGAAACTTCAGCAGGCGCAGATCAGACACTACTACAGCGGCATTCTGTCACAGGTCATGGCGGCATGGCGGCTTCCCGATATGGAACTGGGTGTCGGGACTTCTGCGGATGATACGCTTGACGCGGAAGAGATGGCGAAGAACTGCTTTGCGGTGGCGGATGTGGATCAGGACGGCAGGGAGGAGCTGTTAGTCAGATGGACGACGACAACTACGGCAGGCAGTCTTGAGGCGGTATACGATTACAACCCGGAAACCGGGGAATTGAAAAATGAATTTTGTGCGTATCCTATGCTCACCTATTACGATAACGGCGTCATCAAGGCGGGATGGTCGCACAATCAGGTGCCGCCCGCTGAGTTCTGGCCCTGCACGTTTTACCAGTATGATCCGGAGAAAAATTTTTATGTGGAAATCGGCTCGCTGAGGGCGTGGGATGACATCGGAGAAGAATGGGATTTTCCGACGGAGCGGGATGTGGACGGTGACGGAACCGTGTACGAAATTGTAAAGGCAGGAGAGGAATATTCCGATTATCAGTCTGGTTATGAGGGCTTCCGAATTAATCAGGCGGAGGTGGACGAATGGCTTAATGGATTTATGGAGGGCGCGGAGGAGATTTCACCCGTGTACGATCCCATGCAATATGAGTCCTTTGCGGATTTTACGCCCACGTATTTAAAGATGTTAGCGGAGAAAGCGGGAAGAGAGCGGTCGGATACGTCGGCGGATCTGGGGCTGTTGATTTTGGAGGAAGCCCATTTTCTCGACGCAGCGCAGACGTTTCTTTCCGAAAAGTATGGAGTGGCAATGGAACATCCCGACCCGGATTTCGAGGAGTGGACGGTGGGATCGAAGGACGGGAAAGAGCTGTTTACCTTCGAGGCGCTCAACGCGGGGCATATCGGGTATAAGGGGGAAAAGATTGAGGATGTGACGATCTTTGGCATTTATCCGGGCATCAGCGTGGACGGCGCATGGGAGAAATTGCAGGCTTACGGGTTTTATGCGTCCCCCTACGCGGAGGCGGAGAACTGCCTTATCACCGGGGAGGGCTTCGGCAATATCAGCATCTGGTTTTCCGCGGAGGATGGCGTGGTGACGGATATTGCGGTGGGGCCTTACTGCGCGTTTGCGGGGTGAGTATCAATGACCTTCACGGAGTTTCTGCTTGCCAACGGCGACGAAAATCTTGCCGGGTATGTGGAACGTGTGGATGCTATTGAGAGGATTCCCGATGCCTTTTTCAACCCACTCTGCCAGACCTTGCGCACACAGTTTGAAGTGGTTTCCCGATACTGGAGCAGGAACAATCCGCTGTTTATGGCGGATCAGACGGACCGGATGATCGGACTGGCGTTTGAAAAGAATCAGTAAAAAGCATACAGAATCAAAACATATTCGTCACCAGATAGAGCACAAGCACAATCACCGTGCCAAGCACAGCCCAGAGAAAGCCGTTTATCGGGAATCTGTTTCGCACAGACGGTTTTCTTTCTGTTGACGGCGCGGTGACAGAAGCTGGCGGCATGATAGGGGCGGTTTCCGGGGCGGAGGATTCTCCCAGCAGGATGGAATCGGTGCTGATTCCGTAAAGCTTTCCGAGCTGGACGATGTTCTGGATGTCCGGGTTTGAAACACCGCTCTCCCATTTAGAGACGGCTTGTCTGGAAATATGTAATGTCTCCGCGAGCTGTTCTTGAGACAGACCGGCATTTTTCCGCAGCTGCCGCAGGCGTTCGCTCAATTGGCTATTATCTTTCATGGGTTTTCTACTCCTTTTATGTCACATGGCTGTATGCTGTAAAAGGATACAGAGCAGGACGGAAACCGCGCCTAGCAGCAAAAAGGTCAGCATAAACCATGGATTCCCGTTATCTGCAGGGATAGTCATTACGATTGTATTCTGCCAGCTGTGGAAAAGCATACACAGGAGAGCGCTCTTTGTCAACAGATAGATGGCGGTAAGGATAAAGCCGGTCACGACACCGATCAGCGTATAAGAAAAGGGATTTTGTCCCGACTGCAGACTACCCGGCAACAGAAAATAAGGCAGATGCCACAGCACCCAGATCAGACTGACGGCGGCGGAGGCGGTCAGAATGTGCCATTTTTTTAGAAAACAGGGCAGCAGGTAACCGCGCCAGCCCGCTTCCTCCAGTCCGCCGCCGAGGAGTAACTGTCCCGCAAAGACGGAGAGGAAAACCGGGACAGTGCAGCCAGATTCCGGCAGGCGGAAACAATAGAAATTGAAAAACTGCGCCGCAAAAAGACATAGGACAATGAGATAGAAAGAGAGATGCCCGGTTTTGCCGAAAAGGAAATGTTTCAGGGCGGGTAAGGGAGAAAGAGACTTTTTCAGTAAGAAAAGGGCACAGATTAAGGGTGAAGCGTTCTCCAGAAAATCCAGAACAGTGAAGAGAACCGGATCGGCGTTGTAGTCGGTAAATGTCATAAGCCCGGCACAGAGCCATGTGATAAGAAAGGTTCCAGACAGGAACGCGACTGGCTTGTAGACGGTCTTGGTTTCAACGGTTGATTTTGTGTTTTGCATGGGGATAAGCCTCCTTTGTGTTTTCTGTATTTGCATTCCGCACAGATTCATTTTAGGAAAGAACGCTGGTTGCGTGCTACCAACGAAAGGTTACATTTCCGCAACGAATTGTGTCAGGATGGTTGCCGCTCATCAAAATAAGGCGAGAACAAAAGTATATATAACTGATAGGAAAAATATGTATTGTTTATCCCGGTTCTTTCTGTTATACTGTTTTCGTGTAAAGGGAAAGACGGAGGAAAAGCGATGGCAAGAGAAATCGGGACAAGATGTATTCATTTGGACGAAGAGGACGGGAAAAACCATTACGGCGCGGTCAGCTATCCGATTTACCAGACGGCGACGTTTGCGCATCCGGGGGTGGGACAAAGCACAGGCTACGATTACAGCAGGGTACAGAATCCAACAAGGGAGCAGCTTGAGAAAGTGGTGGCTTCAATGGAAAATGGGACGGACGCGCTGGCATTATCCTCCGGGATGGCAGCGATTGCGCTGATGATGGAGCTGTTTTCACCGGGAGATCACTTGATTGTGGACGCGGATTTGTACGGTGGGAGCATCCGTCTGTTTGAGCAGATTTCAAAGAAGAATGGCATCAGCTTTACAAGCATTGACTGCTGCTGTGAGGAGATAGAGAGCAGGATTCGCGAAAACACGAAAGCGGTCTACATAGAGACTCCCACCAATCCGATGATGCATGTGACGGATATTGCGAAGATGGCGGCGGCAGCGAAGCGGCATGGATTGCTGTTGATTGTGGACAATACGTTTTTGTCTCCCTACTTTCAAAATCCGCTTGATCTGGGCGCGGATCTTGTGGTTCACAGCGGCACGAAGTATTTAGGCGGTCATAACGATGCGCTGGCAGGTTTTCTCGTGACGAACCAGGCGGAGATCAGTGAACGCCTGCGCTTTTTTTATAAGACGACAGGGGCTGTTCTGGCGCCTTTCGACAGCTGGCTTATCTTACGAGGAATCAAGACGCTGGGCGTCCGCATGGAGAGAGCGCAGGAAAATGCAATGGCGATCGCAGAGTGGCTGAAGGGACAGAAAATAGTCACGGATGTGATTTATCCGGGGCTTCCAGAGCACCCGGGCCATGCGCTGATGAAGAGACAGGCAAGAGGATTTGGTGCGATGCTGACCTTCCGGCTGGCGAGCAAGGAGGCGGCGCTGGCTGTTTTGGGAAAGGTAAGGCTGATCCAGTATGCGGAGAGTCTTGGCGGGGTGGAAACGCTGATTACCTATCCGGCGACCCAGACCCATGCCGATGTGCCGAAAGATGTCCGGGAGAAGAACGGGATTACGGAGAGCACTTTGCGGATGTCGGTGGGGATTGAGGACAAGCGGGATTTGCTGGCAGAGTTGGAGCGGGTTTTTTGTGAACTGAATTCTGACACAGAGAAAGGAACGAAAGATGGCGGAGAGAAATCTTGATTTTGACAGGGTGATAGAGAGACGAAATACACGGTCGCTAAAATATGATTTTGCGGCAGAAAGGGGGATGTCGGAGGACATACTGCCGATGTGGGTAGCGGACATGGATTTTAAGACGTCCTCCTACATAGAGGATGCGCTTGCCGAGCGGGTGAGGGAAGGTGTTTTCGGTTACAGCGAGGTAAAGACGCCTTATTTTGAGACCGTGCGCGACTGGATGCTCAGGCGGCACGGCTGGCAGCCGCAGGAAGAATGGCTTGTGAAAACGCCGGGCGTGGTGACGGCGCTTGCCATGGCGGTGAAAGCGTACACGGAGCCGGGCGATGCGGTGCTGATCCAGCTCCCTGTGTATTATCCTTTTGCGGAAGTGATCGAGGACAATGGGCGCCGCGTGGTCAGCAACACGCTGTACCGGGGTGAGGATAACCGTTATCATATGGATTTTGTGGATTTTGAACAGAAGATTGTGCAGAATAAGGTGAAGTTGTTTCTTCTTTGCAATCCGCACAATCCGGTGGGGAGAGTGTGGACGAAGGAAGAACTGATCCGGCTGGGCGATCTCTGCATGAAACATAACGTGATTGTGGTCAGTGACGAGATCCATGAGGATTTTGTGTTTCGGGGAAAGCATCAGGTGTTTGCGGGGCTGAAAAAGGAGTACGAGGACCACTGTATCGTCTGTACGTCTCCCAGCAAAACTTTTAATCTGGCGACTATGGTGCTATCGAATATTTTCATTCCCAGCCGGGATTTGCGGCAACGCTTCAGAAAGCAGCTTGACGCGGCGGGGATCAGCCAGCTTGGCGTGATGGGGCTGATCGCCTGCGAGACGGCTTACAGCAAGGGAGAGGAATGGTATTTGGCAATGCACGCGTATGTGCGGGACAACGTTGCCTATGTAAAAAACTATGTGGAACAAAATCTGTCCGGCGTGAGGATGACGGAGCATGAGGGAACCTATCTGGTCTGGCTTGATTTTTCCGAAACCGGGTTATCGGAAACCGAACTGGAAGATCTGATCGTGAACAAGGCAAAGCTGTGGCTGGACGGCGGCACAATGTTCGGGGAGGGCGGAAAGGGCTTCCAGCGGATCAATGTGGCATGTCCGAGAAGTATTCTGAAAGAGGCAATGAAGAGATTGGAAGGGGCGCTTAAGGAAATACGCGGATAGCCATTTGTGACGATGGCGTGGATTTTGTAAAGAGAAGGCAGCGGTTTCGTTAAGGAATCGAGATTGAGATGATAAACCGTATCATAATGCCACAAAAAACAGAACAGTCTTGACAACCCCGAACAGAAATTTTTATAATGGGAACGAGGGGGTTAGTGAAATGAAAAGCATACGTACAAAAATCAGCTTGTGTCTCATTTTAACTGTTCTGGTAGGGCTGGTGGCATCCGGCACTTCCAGTATTGCGCTCAATTACAACAGCACCATAACGACTGTGGAGCAGATGATGAGCGAAACCGCGGTTCTGGCGGCGGGACGTGCCCAGCAGGAGCTGGCGTCCTACAAAAATGTGGTCAAGGAAGTTGGGCATATTCCGCAGCTTGCGGAAGCGGATGTGCCGGTGGAGGAAAAGCAGGCGATCATGGATGAGCGTGTCGCCATGCACGGTTTCCAGCGGGGAAATATCATCGGTGCGGACGGCATCAGTATCTTTGATGGCAAAGATTATTCTGACCGCGAGTATGTGCGTCAGGCGATGCAGGGAAATATTTATGTGTCGGAGCCGTTAATCAGCAAGATTACGGGTCAGTTGTCCATTATGGTAGCGGCGCCCCTTTATGCAGAGGAAGCTTACGGTGCATCCATTGTGGGCGTGGTCTATTTTGTGCCGCAGGAGACGTTTTTAAATGATATTGTGACAGCCATCCAGATCGGTGAGAACAGCCGGGCGTACATGATTAATAAGACCGGCGATACGATCGCGGATATTACGCTTGAGACGATCACGGTCCAGAATATTGAGGCGGAGGCGCAGAGTGATCCGTCGCTGCAGGAACTGGCGGCGATCCACAGTGAAATGCGTCAGGGGAAAAACGGATTTGGATCCTATATGAGCGAAGGGCATCCGATGTTTGCGGCATATGCGCCTGTGCCGGATACGGACGGCTGGAGCATTGCTGTAACGGCCCCGCAGGTCAATTATCTGGCTTCCACGCGTGATGCCATTGTTGTAAATCTTACAGTGATTGCGATTTCCATACTGCTTTCTGTTGTGATCGCTCTGGCTTTGGCACGCAATATCGGCAGTCCCATGAAAGCGTGCGTCAATCGGATGAAGCTGCTGGTGGAGGGAGACCTGGAAACGCCGATGCCCCAAATTAAGAACAGGGACGAGACAGGTGTGCTTGCCACATCGACGGAATCTCTTGTGGCAGGGTTGAGTATTGTGATCAACGATATCAGTTATCTTTTAAACGAGATGGCAAATCAGAATCTGGATGTCCGCACGGAGCACGAGGAAGTGTATGTAGGCAGTTTCCAGAACATTCTGCTTTCCATGCGGAATATGAGAAAAGAGCTGAGCGGCGCTATGCGTCAGGTCAACCATTCCGCAGGGGAGGTGTCTGACGCCAGCGACCAGCTGTCGGCGAGCGCACAGATGCTCAGTCAGGGCACAACGGAGCAGGCGAGTTCTGTGGAGGAACTGGCTGCGCGCATCAGCGTCATTTCCGATCAGGTGAAACATACGGCGAGCGGCGCGCTGGAGGTTAGAAGCCAGACGCATCAGACCGGCGAGGAAGTGCTTCTGTGTAACCAGAAGATGCAGAGTCTGGTAGAGGCGATGGAAAGGATCCAGACAAGCTCCGAGGAGATTGAAAAGATCTTAAAGACCATAGACGATATCGCGTTCCAGACGAATATTCTGGCACTGAACGCGGCGGTGGAGGCGGCTAGAGCCGGAGCCGCAGGAAAAGGATTTGCCGTTGTGGCGGAGGAAGTTCGTAATCTTGCCGGAAAATCCGCACAGGCGGCGCAGAATACTTCGGAACTGATCGAAAACTCCACGGAGGCAGTACATATCGGCACGGAAATTGCCCGGAATACGGCGGATGTTTTGCTTGGCGTTGTGAACAGCATTCAGGCGGTGGTGGAGGCGATAGACAACATTGCCACGGTATCAGGCGAACAGTCCGAGTCGGTGGAGCAGGTGTCTGAGGGCATCAACCAGATTTCGATTGTGGTACAGAACAACAGCGCTACCGCAGAGGAGAGCGCGGCGGCGAGCGAGGAGCTTTCCGCAGAGGCGACATGCCTGAAGGAGCTGGTGGATCAGTTTACACTGGCATCGGAATAACACAGATATGGGAAGGGACCGCACAGGTGGCGGTCTCTTTTTTCGCGAATAAGCTTTCGGGAGATTATCTTTTATGAGAAGGATAAGGTCGTGGAAGAGATTGAAGGATGGCCGGGCGAAAATCGGTGGAGATATGATGAGATCAGAAAAATTATATAGTTTGCAGAGCAGTTTGTTGGGCGGGAAATGGGGGCTGCTAAGATGAATTTTTACAGTTAGAGGGAGAGAGAAAGGAGACTGCAGGCATGATGAAGGTAATATGTTTTCATAATCCGGAGGAGATAAACGGATATCTGAGTAACTGGTTTTTTGCGGATTTTTGTGTGGGGGACATTAGGTTTTCTTCTATGGAGCAGTATATGATGTACCAGAAAGCAGTTCTTTTTCGGGATACAGATACTGCGGAAGAAATATTAAAAACATCTAATGTTGGAAAAATTAAGGGCTTGGGACGCTCTGTAAAAAACTATGTAGATGCGGTATGGAATGGAATGCGGCAGATAGTTGTTTATGAGGGGTTATTGGAAAAGTTTCAACAAAATGAAGAATTGAAACAAAAACTTCTGGCAACGAAAAATCATATGTTGGCGGAATGTGCAGTTCAGGATAAAATATGGGGGATTGGTCTTTCTATGAAGGATGAAAGACGGTTTGACTTGAATGAGTGGCAGGGACAAAATCTGCTGGGATTTGCGTTGATGTGTGTGAGGGAGAAGTTAAATGACGACCGAAAAAAATAGAGGGAACGGGACGGTAAAATACATGAGCCATGGTAAATTAGTGCGCGATAAAATTCCGCAGATTATAGCAGCCGCAGGGAAAAAACCCATCACAAGGATTCTGGGGCAGGAAGAGTATCTTGTGGCGCTTGACAGGAAATTGGATGAGGAAGTGGCGGAGTATCAGGCGGACAAGTCTCTTGAGGAGATGGCGGACGTGCTGGAAGTGCTTTTTGCCATCTGTGAGGCGCGGGGGCATTCCGTGGAAGAACTGATGGCTGCGAGGGATGAAAAGAGGAAAGCACGCGGCGGTTTTGCACAAAAGATATTTTGGGACGGGAATGAATGATGCAGTTGACCATTGATACACATTATTACAATAAACTGGATATCAAAGGCTTTTCGCGGATGATGAAAGATCCGTCGTACTGTTACAAGTTTTACTGGCTGGAAGCGATTGTACAGCTTATACTGGAGGGCAGGAAAGAAGCCTCGTATGATGAAATCATAGACGAGATGATTGCCAATGCATGGTATTCGGTTGTAGAATTTCATATTCATCTGAGCGGCATCTGGGGCGCTGGAGGAGTCAGGGATAATCTGGAAAAGGCAGTAACCAAACTGAAAGGGTTGAGCGAACTGCCGGCGAATGCCTCAAAAGTGGAAATTAAGAATGCTATCAGACAGTTTGATAGACAGCTTCACCCGGAAAAACAGTCCTTGACGCTCAATGTGCCGTACAAGGCTTTGTCAGGTTTTGCAAACAAAACGGGTGAGAAAATCAGTCTGGACAGTAGTGCGGGCAGGATGATGGCTTATTACAATAAGCTGAATGAGACGGAAATTTTGTTGCCGTACACGTTCGGAAATGAGAGCGGGCTAAGCCGAAAGGTGATATTTGGCACAGAGTGGATTCCGATGATTCAGGATAATGCGGTGACAATTCTGGGATGGATTCAGTGCGAAAAAGTGAAGTGGTTACAGAATAATAATCCGGAAGTGCCGGGGCTGATTTATAAGCTGGAAATACTTGACGAGAAAATGAGAAAGCTTTCGCATGTGAGGAAACTATGGGACGGGATTCTGGGGCAGAGAAAGGTGGCGGATGTATTTACGGATAAAGAGATCGACAGGGATAACTATGATGTGGATCATTTTATTCCGTGGTCTTTTGTGATGAATGATGAACTCTGGAATCTGATGCCGATGGATTCTGCTTTAAATTCCTCTAAGAGTAACAAACTGCCGGATTGGGACGGTTTTTTCAGGCGCTTTGCCAGAAACCAGTATATGATGTATGAGATGGTATACGAGGTGGCAGGAATCGGAAAATTGTATGAGGCATGTTACCGGGATAACCTGCACTCGATCTGGGCGAATCAGGAATTGTATCGGAGAGGCAATTCCGAGACCGAGTTTTATGGGATTTTGGAGAAAAATATGAAACCAGTGTATGAGTCAGCGAGGCATCAGGGGTATGAGGTGTGGGAGTGGAGGGGGTAGTAATTAATCATGGTACATTTGAAAAGATTATGTAACTAAGTATTTTCTCGAGACAACAAAACATATGGCTGCACAAATAGCGCCGCAGACATATTTAAAATTTATACGGACTCCGATAATCCGGGCACAGACACCTCTCACTCCATTCCATCATCGTCTGTAGCACAGGGATAAAACTTTCCCCAAGTGCGGTCAGGCTGTATTCCACCCGGGGCGGGATTTCGCTGTAAACTTCTCTGTGGAGGAAGCCGTCGCTCTCCAACTCGCGAAGCTGCTTAGTCAGCGTGGACTGTGTGATCCCGTCAAGACGGCGCAGCAATTCCCCGAACCGCTGTACTTTATAAAAAGAGACATACCATAAAATCAGAATTTTCCACTTGCCGCCGATCACGGACTGCAGTCTGCCCATGGGGACACAGCGGGCAAGCGTTTCTTTGCCGCTAAATTTATTCTCAGCCATATTCTCAGCAAATTCCTTTCTTCTCCGGCGATTCTTGCAGGAGGTTTCATTTCATTGTAAACAACCCATAGAGAAAAAACAAGACACTGTCACAAAGAATACATAGGATCAAAATAGGTACTATCTCCATAAAAAGTCCGTACTTGAATCCTTGAAAAAGCAGAAGTACAGTAATCGTAACAGAATTTTAGGCATCTGTAAAAAGAACGGCATTGCCAGATATCAGATCTGAAATTCTGCGAAAGGGAAAAAGGAGGAATGAACCATGCACTACACAGGAACCATATGGAGACCGCCCTATGAGGCGTCTTCCCTGCTTTTGGAGGCGACGGCGGGCTGTACCCATCACAGATGCAAGTTTTGCACCCTTTATAACGATCTGTCCTTTTCATTCAGAATGTCGCCGATAGAGGATATGGAAGCAGATCTGGAGGAGGCGCGGCAGAGGTACAGCCGTTTCCCTAAATGCCGTGTAAAACGGGTCTTTCTGACGGGAGCCAATCCCTTTGTGCTGACATATGAAAGGCTTATGGAGATTGCAGGGCTGATACATAACTATTTCCCGGAGGCGTCTTCCATAGGCAGCTTCGCCAGAGTGACGGACGTTACCTTAAAATCGGACGAGGAACTTGCCGCTTTGCATAAGGCGGGTTATGACGGGCTGACAATCGGTATGGAGACGGCGGACGACGAGGCGCTTGCGTTTATGGACAAAGGTTATCTCACGGCGGATATTCTGGAACAGTGCGGGCGGCTGGACCGGGCGGGTATCCGTTACAACTTCTTCTATCTGACGGGTATATCCGGCGCAGGGCGCGGGGAGGAAGGCGCCAGACTTACCGCCGCTGTCTGCAACAGCCTGCACCCGGGCATTGTGGGCGCAAATATGCTGACGCTCTACCCGGATTCCAGACTGTACGGGGAGATGCGGCAGGGAAACTGGCGGGAGGAGAGTGAGACGGAGAAATACCGGGAGGTCAGGACACTTATAGCTGAACTTAAAATTCCAACGATTTTTGCGGCGATGGGAGCGTCCAACGCGTATCAGATGTGGGGAGAACTGCCAGAGGACAGGGAAAAGCTGCTGTCTTTTCTGGATGGAGTGATTGAGAATGTGGGCGAGGACGAGCTGCGACGTTACCGCAAAAGTGTCCATCATCTGTGAAGTCAGAGTGATTTGATATTCCGCAGAGCGGAATCGGGGAGGGACGTGTATGCATTTTACGGGAAGGACGTGGAGACCGCCCTACGAGGCGCATTCTGTGATCATTCAGGCGACGGCGGGCTGTACTTACAGAAAGTGCCGGTTTTGCAATTTATATCAAAGCGAGTGCTTCCGCATGTCGCCGATGGAGGAGTTTGAGGAGGATCTGGCGGAGATCAAGCGTTACCAGCCCTATGCCAGACGCCTTTTCTTTACCGGGGCGAACCCTTTTGCCATGAGCTATGAAAATCTGAAACTCCGGGCGCTGACGGTGCGGGATTATCTGATCAAATGTCAGAGCATTGCCATGTTTGCCAGCATAAGGGACATCATGGGCAAGGAGGTGTGGCAGCTTAGGAAACTGCGTGCCATGGGGATCAACGGGCTGAGCATCGGGACGGAGAGCGGGGACGATGAGACGCTCGCGCTTGCGGGAAAAGGCTATACAGCCGCCGATATTTTGGAACAGTGCCGGAAACTGGACGAGGCGGGGATCGAGTATTATTTTGTCTACATGACGGGGCTTGCGGGGAAGGGCAGGGGACGGTGCAATGCGGTGAACAGCGCGTCGCTTTTCAGTCAGCTCAATCCGTATTTCGTTTCTGTGGATTCTCTGACGCTCTTCCCGGGTACGGAGCTGTATCGGATGGCACGGGCGGGAACGTTCATACCGGCGGGGGAAAAGGAGCGTTTGGAGGAATTACAGATATTTATCCGAAACTTGCACATTAGGACGCATCTGCTTGCCAACTCGGTCTCCAACTTTTACCCGGTCACGGCCTATCTGCCGAAGGAGAGGGAAAGGGTGGTGAGCGAACTGCGGTATATCATGGAAACGGTGAGAGAGGAGGAGATGGCGGCTTACCGCAGGGAATTGAAGGGGCTTGGGTAATAGTGGCTGCACGATCAGCCTGTAAATATACGTTGCGGAGAAGTGGCAAACATTTTATAATGTGAGTATGTCGGAATTTTCGGAGAAAATAGTTGATTTGAGTCACAGCAGAACTGTGACATGGAGGGTATGGCTTATGGTGAAATATGTACTGGAATGCTGTGTGGACAGTGTGGAATCCGCCCTTGCGGCGGCGGAGGGCGGGGCGGACCGTCTGGAGCTTTGCGCTGCGCTTGTAATAGGCGGTATCTCGCCGGGACTGGCGCTCTTTGAACAGGTGAGCGCCTGCTGTGACCTGCCTGTGCGTGTGCTGCTTAGACCGCGGTTCGGAGATTTTCTGTACACCGACTATGAGTTTCAGATTTTGAAAAGAGAGGTGGCGCTTTTTCGGGAGGCGGGCGCTGAGGGCGTGGTGATCGGCTGTCTGGATGCGGACGGCAGTCTTCACATGGCGCAGATGCGGGAACTGATTGCGGAGGCGGGCGATATGAAGGTGACGCTGCACCGTGCCTTTGACGTGTGCGCAGATCCGGTCGAGACATATAGAAAGGCTGGAGAATTGGGCATTGACACGATACTGACATCCGGGCAGAAGAAGGAATGTCTGATGGGAATGCCGCTTTTGAAAGAACTGAGCGGGATGCAGAAGGAGGCGGGAATGCCACGCATTATGGCGGGCGCGGGTGTGACCCCCGATGTGATAAGGCAGTTTTGCGAACAGACGGACATTACAAGTTACCATTTGTCGGCAAAAAAGGTGCTGGACAGCGGAATGCTTTATCGCAAGGAGGATGTGCCCATGGGACTTCCCGTCATGGACGAGTACAGTATTTTTATGACGGACAGCAGCGTTGTGGCGGAGGCGAAGAAAGTGCTGGTGGAGCATATGGCGGTTTTGCCGTGAGCTATAATGGGCGTTGGCAGGAACAGGTATTTCCCGGCGGCGTTTTATTTTAGGGCATTTTTGGGAAACGGAGGAAAACATGGCGATTGACAGAGTAAAAACTTATTTCAGACAATACGGAATGGAAGAGAAGGTTAAGGAATTTGACGTGTCCAGCGCTACGGTAGAGCTGGCGGCACAGGCACTTTCCTGTGAGCCTGCAAGGATCGCGAAAACGCTGTCATTTATGGTGGACGGTCACGCGATGCTGATCGTGGCAGCGGGTGACGTGAAGATTGACAATCACAAGTATAAGGAGCAGTTTCACACGAAGGCGAAAATGCTCTCCCCGGAGGAGGCGGAGACGCTGGTGGGACATGCCATAGGAGGCGTGTGTCCGTTCGCGGTAAACGAGGGTGTCACAGTGTATCTCGACGAGTCGCTGAAACGGTTTGAGACAGTATTTCCCGCCTGCGGCAGCTCCAACAGCGCGATTGAGCTGACGATTTCGGAATTAGAAAAATATGCGCTTCCCGTACAGTGGGTGGACGTCTGTAAGGGGTATTGAGGGAGAAGTGTGTCACCGCAAAAGCATAAGTACGGTGTATTGCGGTGGACTGTTCTGAAATGGGTGCGAGGTTGAAAGAAACTGTCAACTTTGGTTTGAGGGTCAGTGTCTGGCTTATGGAGGGAAAATGGAATACATCAGAATACAGGAAAACGGTATCCATATTGTGTTTGGCATTACAAAGAAGAATCAGTTGAAACTCCTTCACTTTTCCAAGAATGAATTTTGTGAAGATGATTTGTGCAAAGTGGGACCGGACTGCAAAGCCGAGGATCAGGTGAGAAGGGAGCAGTTCATCGACGAGGCGTTCCAGCTTGTGCAGGTCAGCTTATCCGGATATAACCGCCCTTACGAAAAACACGGAAATAAGCATATCGTGACGGCGCCGGGGCATCTGCTGACTTATGTAGGCATGGAGGACAGCGTGGGCGCGAGCGGGCGCAGGCTTGTCATCACGCAGGAGGATAAGGAAGTGACGCACGTCCGTGTGGAGACGGTGATGCAGTTTTACAACGGAACCTCCGTCGTCCGCATGTGGAGCAAGGTGACGAATGTGGGAGAGGAGACACAGTGTCTGGAATACCTGTCCTCGTTCTGCTATACGGGTATTGAGAAGGAAGGGGATCAGAACTCCGATGCCAAGATGAAGCTGCGGGTTCCCTACAACGGCTGGCAGAAGGAGATGAGCATTAAGGAATACACATTCGGGGACGTGGGGCTGGCACAGACGCAGCCAGGGGTATACCAGCGCACGTCGCAGGTGTTCGAGGTGACCAATACCGGCAACTGGTCCTCCAAGAAATATTTACCCTTGGGCTATATCGAGAACATGCAGGCACATACGAGCCTGTTCTGGCAGATCGAGCACAACGGCTCGTGGCATTATGAGATCGGCGACCAGAATACCCATTTTTATCTGTGCGTCAGTGGGCCGACAGAGGTGCAGTCCCACTGGTTCAAGAACCTTTCGCCGGGCGAGGCTTTTACATCCGTGCCGGTGGCTGTGGGCGTGACGGATGACAGCTTTGAGAAAGCGGTCGCGGAACTGACGAAGTACCGCCGTCTGATCCGCAGGCCTAACAAGGACGACGAAAATCTGCCGGTGATCTTTAACGACTATATGAACTGCCTGTTTGGCGATCCCACCACAGAGAGAGAACTGCCGCTCATTGATGCAGCGGCGGAATGCGGCTGTGAATACTACGTGATTGACGCGGGGTGGTATGCGCCCGGCGAATGGTGGGACAGCGTGGGCGAATGGCAGGAGTGCAGGGAGCGGTTCCCGAACGGCATTAAGGAAGTGACGGATTATATCCGCAGCAAGGGGATGGTGCCCGGTGTCTGGCTGGAACTTGAGGTCATGGGGATCAACTGTGAGAAGGCGAAGAATGCGCCGGACGACTGGTTTTTTGTGCGTCACGGCAGGCGGGTGTTTGACAGGAGCAGGTACCAGCTTGATTTTAGGAATCCTGCAGTGATTTCCCATGTCAACGAGGTCATTGACCGGGTGGTGAACGAGTACGGCGTGGGCTATATCAAAATGGACTACAATATCGAGCCGGGGATCGGCACGGAGCTTGGCGCAGAGAGCGTGGGACAGGGGATGTTTCTGCACGAAAAGGCTTACCTCGCATGGCTGGACGATGTGTTTGTGAGGTACCCGGATCTGGTGATCGAGAACTGTTCCAGCGGGGGGCTACGGATAGACTACGCGCTGCTTTCCCGTTACAGCATCCAGTCTACTTCCGATCAGGAGGATTATCGCAACTATGCCACCATTGCGGCGAACGCGGGTGTCGGGGTGACACCGGAACAGGCGGCGGTCTGGTCCTATCCGCAGCGGGCGGGAGATAAGGAGGAAGTGATCTACAATATGATAAACGCCCTGCTTGTCCGGGTACACCAGAGCGGGCATCTGGCGGAGCTTTCCGCAGAGCGCATGGAACTGGTGAAGGAGGGCATTGCCTGTTATAAGAAGCTGCGTGCGGATATCAAAGCGGCGGTGCCCTTTTATCCGCTTGACGTGACGGACAATGAAGACCTGTGGGCGTGCGGCGGTCTGCAGACGGAAGATAAGGCGTATCTGGCAGTCTGGAAACGGCAGATGGAGGGCAAGAACAATGACAGGCGTTTGCGGGCGGGCACGGTCTGCTCGGAGACGACGCTGTCCATTCCCCTTGGCAGTCTACCCTTTGTAAAGGACGAAATCCATGTTTCCTGCCTTTATCCTGAAAAGGAGCCGGTCAGCTTTTCGGTGGAAGAAAAGGTACTGACGGTTACCTTTGAAAAGCCGGTGATGGCAAGGTTGTTTTTGGTGGAAAGGTAAAAAAACGGCATCTTTTTTGAAGTTTTTTCAAAAAGGTGCCGTTTTTTATTTTTTGTATTGACCGTACAGTTACTGTATGGTTTATGATGGGGATATCAAGAATAGATCAAGGAGGAAATAAGATGAAAAAAACAAGTGTGATTGTGGTCGGTGCGGCTGCGGCAGTCGGAGTGGTGGGGATTTCTTTCGGGAAAAAGATAAAAACATTGTACCAATCGCTGAACAGCTTCAAGGATAAAAATCTGGCGCATACGTTTCAGCATACCCCGGATTTACGTCAATCCGTCCAACAGGGTGATCATCGTGAAAACAGGCGCCGACCCGGATTTCATGGAAAAGGGTTATGAGTTGAAACACGTGGAATTTTTCCGGGCGATTGCGGACAGTATCGCATAAGAGCGACTGGGAAAAGGGAATAAAAGGAGAAAAACGGATGGAAAACAAAAATGTATATGAAAAGCCGGTAACATTGAAAAATATTCTGAAATTTGCCGTGCCTACCATTGCCATGACTGTGTTTATGTCCTTCTACACGATGGTGGACGGCCTGTTTGTGTCAAATCTGATCGGCACCAACGCGCTCTCGGCGATCAATCTGACCGCGCCCATCATCCAGCTTGTGACGGCGATCTCCACCATGCTGGCAACCGGCGGCAGCGCGGTCATTATGAAAAAGATGGGGGAGCAGAAGGCTGACGAGGCTAAGGAGGATTTTACTTTTTTAATCATAGTGAATGTCATTGTGGGGATTGTCATGTGCGCCGTGGGATATCTGGCGATGGACCGCATTTTTGCGGGGATGAACCTTTCCGCCGATGTGGAAGGGTACTGTGTGGAATATTTAAGCCGCTATCTCGTGTTTACGGTGCCGATTCTTCTGATGAACAATTTCACACTGTACATGATTGCCAGCGAGAAGGCAACCCTTTCCTTGATCTGTTCCGTGACGGGCGGTGTTCTGAATATGGCGCTCGACTATGTGTTTATTGCCGGATTTGACATGGGAATTAGTGGGGCGGCAATCGCGACAGGGCTTGGCTATTCCGTGACGGCGATTGTGGGGCTGTTTGTTTTTAGCAGGAAAAAGAGCCTGCTGCACTTCAAGAAACCCGCATTTCGGGTTAAAGTCCTTGCAAGCGCGGCGACAAACGGCTGCTCGGAGATGGCGACTGCCCTTGTCACTGGCATCATCACCATGATGTTTAACTGGACAATGCTGCATTATGTGGGTGAGGACGGCGTGGCGGCGGTCACGATCATTATGTACGTGCTGATGTTTGCAAGTTCTCTGTACACCGGCTATTCCTACGGCGTGGCGCCTATGATCAGCTATTACTATGGAGAGCAGAACCACGGGAAACTGAAAAAGCTGGTTGCGGTCAGCATGAGGGTGATCGCGGAGATTTCCCTTGTGACGGTGGCGGCATCCTTCCTGCTGACAAAACCGCTGGTGTCCGTGTTTGCACGCCTGGATAATCCGGTGTACGACTTGGCGGTGACGGGAAATCGGATCTGTACCATCGCGCTTTTATTTATCGGATTTAATATTTTTGCCAACGGCATGTTTACTGCCCTGTCAAACGGCGTGGTATCGGCGGTGCTCGCATTCTCGAGATCCTTTGTGTTCATGCTGATTACCATGATCGTACTGCCTTTGATTCTTGGGGTAAACGGGATCTGGCTGGCAACGCCTGCGGCGGAACTGATGGCGCTCGCATTGTCGGCGGTTATGTTCCTTAAATACAGGAAAAGGTATGGGTACTGATCGGATGCTTTTTCTTATTCCGCATAGATGGTATAATAACGGCATAGGACAACGGGAAAGGAGAACGCAGGAATGAAGAAACTGTTTTGCTATGCGGATAGGTATTTGGAGAAGAGCGATTGGAGAGATATCGCCATGCTTAAGTTCTGTCTCTTTTCTATGGGGATTTTTGCCGGTATAAAAATCCCGGAAAAGAACAGGAAACAGGCGGGATGTGTGGCGGCGGCTGTCTTTGTGGCGACCTATATTCCACTGATGGCGAAGTTTGTTTCCGTGATTCTGGAGGAGGAAAAATAGACGGCGGACTGCAGCATAGACATGACGATGTGAAGAGCCGGCAGAATTGCACTTTCCCGTACTTTGTGCTACAATTTTTAGGAATGCGGACTGTGTGATACACAGTCGGAAATGTCGGAAACTTGCGGCGGGAGTGAAGCGGGATATGGGATTTTTGAGGCAGACGGGAAAGAAAAAGAAGAAGGAACAGAAAAGTTACGAGGGAGTGCCTTTTGCGGAGCTGGAAAAGATGGCGCAAAAGAGGGACGAAACGGAAAAGACCATGTTTCTTTCGCCGGAAGATAGAACCGTCTCCAGAGCGAGGGGCACGAAGCGCAGATCGCAGGAAGGCGGGGAAGAGTCCGCCCATTCCCGGGAGAAAATGTTCCGCGGGAATCCGATCCTAATTAACGGGCCGGATTATCTTCTGCGCATCAGCGAGACGCGCATGGAGGCGTTTCTCACGCTGTACCGCCGCTTTTCCATGAAAGAGCTTCTCGGACTGCTGAAGGAAAATGAAATTGTCTACGGCATCAAAGAAAAAGCGCTGGAAGAACTGGCGCAGGGGAACTTAAATTACGAGGAAGTTTTCGTGGCGCAGGGGGTGGCGAAGAAGGATGGCAGGGACGGTTATTTTGAGTACCATTTTAATCCCGAGCCGGAGACGAAGCCGATTATTCTGCCGGATGGTTCTGTAGATTACAATGTGTTGGGAAAAATGGAACTGGTGACCAAGGGGCAGCTCCTTGTCACCTATCATGCAGTCCTTCCTGCGGTGGTTGGCAGGGATGTGCAGGGAAACATCATGGAGGCATATGAGGGAAAGGATCTGCCGCCGCTCCAGTGCAAACGCTGCGAGATGGATGAAAAGGGCTTCCAGTATTACGCTTCCACGGAGGGGAATGTGACGCTGGAGGGAAGGTGTCTGACGGTTACGCCGATCTATGCGATAGACGGCAATCTGGACGCCGCCACGGGGGATGTGGATTTTCACGGGGACGTGCTGGTGCAGGGCAATGTGTTTGCCGGTGTGACATTGAAAACAACCGGATCGATTACCGTAAACGGGCATGTGGAGACGGCGCATCTCTATGCGGGAAAAGACGTGATTTTGAAAAACGGTATGCAGGGTTCGGGAAACGGCGTTATCCGCGCGGGGCGCAATGTGATGGCGCGCTTTCTGGAGCAGACGCAGGTCTATGCCGGCAATGAGGTAAATACGGGCGCCATCTTAAACTGTGAGGTGGAATCGGGGCAGAGTGTGGTAATAGCCGGAAACCGGGGCACGATCATCGGCGGCAGCGTGACGGCGGTGGAGCAGATTACAGCCGCTTCCATTGGAAACCGCGCCGGGGTTACGACCCAGCTTGTGATCGGGCTTGACTGTGAATTTAAGGAAAAGATGGGGGAGATCGACCGCCTGACGGACGAGTATGAGGCGAATATGAAAGACGCGGAGAACGCTCTCGACCGCATTTCCTACCAGTTGAAATCGCAGCCCGCCACACCCGAGATCAACCAGCAGAAAGCGGAACAGATGCGCAGGAAGATTAACTACCAGTTGAAACTGAAGGAGGTCACCGCGAAACGGGAACAGTTGATTGATATCAACAGACGTTCGGCGGACGGGAAGATCGTGGTAAGCGGTACCTCCAACGTGGGATGCGTGATTATAATAAACGGCGTGCGGGAGGTGCTGCATTCGGAGTACCGGGACGTGACGTACAAGAAGGGGCGGCAGGAAGTGCGGATTATATCGAACAGACAGTAAAAATTGATGTTTGATATATGATATATTAAAACCGCAAGATACATGAAAAGCGGAGGGCAGATTCCTGCTATAATCATAATATTTCAGCCGGAAACAGCGGTTTCTGACTGAAATACGAATCCTTCTGTGAAAAAGTGCTGTCTGACGGGAAACGTTCCGCGATATTATCCTTTCTGCGCACATTCGGTCTGATCTCGTTTGCTTTTCTTTATCGGAATAAGGACAGATATCACTATCTGTAAATTCCTGTCTCTTGCAGGGGGGCAACCCGTCCCGGGCAATATCCAATCGCTACCGCCTTGTGTCCAGATACAACATTACTTCTACCTATTTGTCGATTTATGCCGATAACATATATGGACGAGGGAATAATAAGGGTTAACGGTCATAAAACGAAAACATGGAGTGGGACAGATTGAATATAGCGGTTTGTGATGATGAAGAAAATGTACGTTGTCTGATAAAGAAACTGATAGAAGAGCAGACAAAGGACTGTCGGATCAAGGAGTTTTCTTCCGGCGGGGAACTGCTGCGGTTCTGGCGGCAGGAGGACAGGGAACAGATAGATATTCTTTTTCTTGATATAGCCATGGAGGGCGCGGACGGAATGGAAACGGCGGAACAGATCAGAGACTGGAAAGAAGAGAGGGAGGAACCTTTGTGGGGAAGTCTGCCTTTGCTGATCTTTGTGACAGGCCATCCGGAGTATATGGCAAAGGCTTTTTCCGTCAATGCGTTTCAGTATCTGATAAAGCCCATAGACGAAAAGGAGTTTGCGGATGTGTTCGCGCAGGCTTTGCGGGAGTGCCGCCATCTGGAGGGGAAAAAGAACGCGGAGCCGCATAAAATATTGGTCAGGGACGGCAACATCACAAGAAATATTCCGATAGAGGATATTTATTATATTGAGAGCAACAACAGGAAAATCATAATAGCCATGCGGGATGAAAAAATAGAGTGCTATGGAAAGATCGGCGGCATGGAGCGCGAACTGCAGGAAGGTTTCTTCCGCACCCACAGAGGGTATCTTGTAAACATGAAATATGTGGAAAGATACAGCCGGACGGAAGTGCAGATGAAAAACGGAAGCAGCCTTCTGATCTCCAAGTATAAGTATCAGGATTTTGTGAAGGCATATCTGGCATACCTTGCGGAGGATGGCAGATGAGCCGGGCGGGATATGAAGCATTCAGCGGTTTCTGCGATCTGTATCTTGCATTTTTACAGACGATTCTCTTTTTGGTGATATGGGATATTTTTTTCAGACTGGAAAGAGGAAAAAGGGAAGTGATGTTTGCGGGGATTCTCGCGGCGGTCAATGTGTCTATGCGCCTGTGCCCGCATGTTCCGGGCTGGGGAAGGTATGTGGTGTCGGCGGCAGTCGTATTGACCTACTGTCATATCAGATGCAGGGGGTGTCTGGAAAAAGCCGTATTTACGATGCTGTTGTTTTACAATTTCCACGGGATGAGTTTTCTGGTTGCAAGCAGTATTTATCAGTTTATAATGGATGAAATGCTGGAAAGTCTGGATATTCAGGATGCCGCCTACATGTTTCAGCTGTATCGGAAACTGCTGATCGGGCAGGGCTGTCTTCTGCTGATTTATACGCTTGCGTTTATTTTTGCGGCTTGGATTTTGAAAAAAATGATAAAGAGTCCGCTGTCCATGAACTGGCAGGATACCGTTTTCCTGTCCGTCCTCAATGTGGTCGGCAGTATGCTGGTATGGATGGTCACTGATCTTTTGATGGTGCCGATGGAGCAGGAGATATTCTGCCTGTTTACCCAGAAAAGAGAGATGGTATGGCGGATACCTATGATCGCGGTTCTGCTCTGTGCAGGGGAGATATCCGCGGTCTATATTTTTCGGAAATACAAGGAACTGCAGGATGAGAGAGAAAAGCATTTTGTGGAGGAACAGCAGACGAAAGCCTTGAAGAGGAGGCTCGAAGAAGCGGAGCATTTCTATGGCAGCATCCGCAAGGTGAGACATGAAATGAAGAATCACATGGCTAACATCAAAGGGCTTGTGGCGGGTGAAAAGTATGGAGAAGTGGAGACGTATATTGAAAAGCTGGACTCGACCATACAGGAGCTGGACTATAAATTCAGCACGGGAAATGCCGTGACGGACGTCATCATCAACGATAAATACCGGCGGGCGGCAGACGCCGGAATTATATGCAGGGTAAAATTTGAATACCGGGAGACGGATACGGTCTCCGCCTTTGACCTTGGGATCATACTGAATAATCTCTTGGACAATGCCATAGAGGCATGTGAAAAGCTGGAACAGAAAAAGCGCCATATCAGCCTTACCTTGAAAAGGAAGAGCCATTTCCTGCTGATCGAAGTTGAGAACAATTTCGACGGAAAACTGGAATGGAGAGAAGGGGAAAGTTTTCCGGCAACGACGAAGCAGGACGGGCGACCCGGCATCCTGCCGGAGCATGGGATCGGGCTTAAAAACGTGCGGGACGTGGCGGAGCGCTACCTCGGATCTATGGATGTGAAGGCACAGGGAGAGGTGTTCAGGGTTACGGTGATGTTGCAGCAGGGGGAAAGGGGCAGGTAAAAACGGGGAGGGATTGATCTCATGGCGAACATTCTAATTGTGGAAGACGAAAAGAATATGCAGAACATCATATGCGAATATATGCACAGAGGCGGACATACCTGTTTTACCGCAGACGACGGCGTGGACGCTTTGATGCTGTTAAAAAACAATCCGATGGATCTGATGGTGCTGGACATTATGATGCCGCATCTCGACGGCTTTTCCGTATGTAAAGCAGCAAGGGAAATGAGCAGTCTGCCAATCATTATGCTGACTGCGAAAAGCGACGAAGACGATAAACTGAAGGGCTATGGATACGGGGCAGATGATTACATGACGAAACCCTTCAGCCCGAAAATACTGCTTGCAAAGGCAAACGCCCTGCTGCGCCGCACCTCTGTAAAGTTTGCGGATACAGCCGGTGACGCGCCGGGAAATACACTTGGCGACACGCGAAATAGCATGATTGGCGACACGTTTGGAAATATACTCAGCGCCGGGAAAATAGCGATCAGCCCTGCGGCGCATAAAGTGTTCGTAGACGGTACGGAAATTGCGCTGACACACAAAGAGTATGAGCTGCTGTACTTTTTTTTGTCCAATCCCGGACAGGTATTCTCGCGGGAACAGCTGCTGAACCGAATCTGGGGATATGATTTTGAGGGAAACACGCGGACGGTGGACACGCATATCAAGACGTTACGGCAAAAGCTTGGAAGTGAAGGGAAAGCCATTGTAACGTTAATTCGGTCCGGGTATAAATTTGAGGTGATAGGTTGATTAGATTCTCAAAAAGAGTATTTGATGCAACCGAAAATATGTGACGTTTGAAATGAGGGAAACATGAAAGAACAATTTTCACTCCGCACGGTACGGAAAAAAATAATCATGGTCTCGAAGATTGCGGGTATCGCTCTGCTGCTTTCCTATCTGGTTTCAACAAGACTGCCGCTGGATCAGGATCTCTCTTTTTTGCTGTGGGTCGTCTTTGTTATCTTACTGATTTTGATCATAGATTATCTGCTTGGACGGTTTATTTCAGACCCGATTGACAACATCTGCGAGATGGCGTACAGGGCGGCAAGGCTGGACTTTTCCGCGCCGTGTAGCGTAACATCGAAGGACGAGTTCGGGGCGCTCGCGGACAATCTCAACAAAATGTCCGAAAACTTGCAGGATACGCTTGGGAAACTGGAGAACGCAAATGCCCGGCTTGAAAACGATGTGCGGCGGGAAAGAAAACTGTTGGGGGAAAGAAAAGAATTGACGGACCGCCTTTCCCATGAAATGAAAACGCCGATAGGGGTGATCCGCGCCTATGCGGAGGGCATACAGGATGAAACGGACGAGGAAAAGAGGCAGAAATATGCGGGGATCATCATTTCGGAAACAGAAAGAATGAGTGCGCTGATCGAGACGTTGCTGGAGTTGTCCGCTCTGGAAAACGGGGCTGTGTCATTGGCGCCGGAACGATTTGATTTCGTAGAACTGGTGGAAACGGTCGCAGGTCGGTTGCTGATCGATATGCCGGAAACCGATTTTGCGCTGCAGTATGAACTCCCGGACCACAAGGTCTTTGTTTTTGCAGATAAACAGCGCATGGAGCAGGTCTTAAACAATTTCCTAGTCAATGCGAAAAAGAATGTATCCCCCAAAGGCATGTTGCGAATGTCATTAATCGAACAGGGAAATATGCTCCATTTTTCCATCTATAATCAGGGGGCTTTGATACCGCAGGATAAGCTTCCAAAAATCTGGGAAAAGTTTTACCGCGATAAAGACGCGAAATACAGCGGTTCCGGGCTGGGGCTTGCGATTGCCGCACAGATTTTGTCCATGCAGAATTTAACATACGGCGCGGAAAACGGATCGGACGGCGTTCGGTTTTTCTTCTCTATTCCCGTTGTATCATATGAATATAGTAATGGCAGATTTTGAATTCATTTCTCACTCTAATTTCACAGAGAACACACCTTAATTTCACCTCCCGGGTCTATTTTATTTAAAACGACTTACAGGGAGGTGTTTTTATGTTTTTAGGCGTCGAGTGGTATTGGTGGCTGCTCATCGTGGCATTGCTGGTAATCTCTATTCCCTTCAAGATTCGATTTATGAAATGGTGGAGCGGGCGTCAGCAGGAAAGAAAAGAAAGCCAAGGCGGGAAATGGGGTGCGGACGAATGATCGAAGTCAAAAATCTGACGTTTTCTTATGGGAAAGATAAGCAGGCGCTGCACGGTCTGAATTTTACGGTGGGAGACGGAGAAATCTTCGGATTTCTCGGTCCGAACGGATCGGGGAAATCCACGACACAGAAAATCCTCACCGGCATTTTAAAAGGACACGGCGGTTATGTGTCGGTGTTCGGGCAGGATATTTCCACGGTACATACGAAGGATTTTTTCGGGAAGATAGGCGTTTTGTTTGAATTTCCCTATCTGTACGCGAATTTGAGCGTCATCGACAATCTGAAATACTTTGCTTCATTTTATCCGGCAAACCAGTGCAGGGACATCGGGGAAATTTTAGAAAAACTGGAGTTTAAGACGGATTATCTGAAAAAGCCCGTTTCCTCATACTCCAAAGGAATGCGGCAGCGCGTCAGCATGGCAAGGGCGCTGGTCAGCAGCCCAAGACTTTTATTTCTGGATGAGCCGACCAGCGGGCTAGACCCGTCCGGCGCTGTTTTGTTCCGCAATATCATAGAAGAAGAGAGAAAGAAAGGCACCACCGTATTTTTAACCACACATAATATGCTGGATGCAGATCTGCTGTGCGACAGGGTGGCTTTTATCAGTGATGGAACAATTGTTGCACTGGACACGCCGAACAGGCTGAAAGAGCAGAACAGTAATCACTGTATCAAGATTGTTTACCAATATCAAGGCAGACGGGAAGAAAAAACAATCGAAGCCTCGGAGCTTCAAGCTGGTATTTCCTTCCCGCACGATGAAATCATCAGTATTCATTCGGAGGAGCCGACTTTGGAAGATATGTTTATCCAGTATACGGGAAGGGGGCTTTTATGATTTACTCTCTGCTAAAAAAGGACTTTCAAATGCTGATATCCGGGAAATTCTTTCTCGTCGCTCTGGGGTCGTTAGTTCTTTATACGCTGTTTATTCACTTTGGCTACATTCATTATATGCATGCCGAGCTTTACCATGTATATCTGTATGACCCGCAGGGGACGCAGGGCGAAACGTCCGATCTGGCCTGCCCGGTGGCGTCGCAGGAAGAATTGGACGCCGCACTTTCCGGGGATACAAACGGCGTAGGAATAGATGCCAGCTCCGGCGTGCCGGAAATTTTTTTCTACTTTGGAAGCGAAAAAACGGACAACCACAGGGCGGATTATGCGCTGTCGCTTCTTCAATGGCAAAAGGATTACAAAGCGCAGGTGGTGGGCAGCAATACGCCGGAGTTAAAACAGCGAAAGGAAATGTGCTGTGAACTGTTGTTTATAGAAATCATTGCGGTCGGTTTTCTGGGCATTGCCTCGGTGCTGTTCAAGGAAAAGCAGATGGGGGTTATCCGTGTCCACGCAGTCCTGCCATGTCCAAAGAGTTTGTTTATCGTATCTAAAATCCTCCTGTTTTTGTTGTCTGATCTGGTGTTTGCGGCATTGATGGTTGTACTAAATATAGGATTTCCAGATGCCGTCGTCATTTTGCCAGCCGTATTGACGCAGACAGCGATACTGTCATTGATCATGTCGCTTACGGGCTTCGGGTGCACGATGATGCTGAAGGATTTCCGGCAGTTTTCCCTTGCCTATCTGGTAATTGCCATTTTTGTTGCTGCGCCTGTATTTTTGTCAGCAAATACTTCGGTAAAAATGGCGTGGATCAACTGGCATCCCTTTTATCACGTGTATATGGGGCTTAAAAATGCCTGCTTCGGGACGCCAGCCGCAAATCCTGTTTACTATATTTGTTCCGTCTGCGGGATTGCCGCTTTGTTTCTGATTGTCCGGGCGGCGTTTCACAGGGAAATGAAAAAGGAGGGCTGACCGTGAGAGGTTTATTTTATCAGTTAAAAAGTGTGTGGAAAGACAAATTCTGCATCATGTCGTTTCTTCTGCCAATCGTGGCCGCGGTTGTCCTGCGCATGATCGGCGGGATCGATCTTTCTTCTGTGACGGAGTTTCATTTTGGCGTGTTGGAAAATGACCTGTCCGCCCGGACCGTTTCGTGGCTGGAGAGGTACGGTTCCGTGACCCCGTATGAAACGCCGGAAGAACTAGCCGCCGCAGTCAACGAACCTTCTACCTACATGATCGGCGTAAGGGCTGACGGTGAAAACATACGGACAGTGGTATCCGGCGATGAACTGGAAATATTCCGTCAGACAGCTGACACACTTCCGGCATTATACGAGGGGAGAGAAAGCGCCAAACAGTTTAAAGTCACTGTTTTAGGGCGCCCGGATCTGATGGACGGATTCCAAAACATATTTATTGCCATAACCTTGATTGTCGCCATGTTCATGGGATGTACCTTTAACGCCATGAACATGATCGCGGAAAAGGAAAACGGCGTGGAGCTGGTCAATCAGATACTGCCGATGACACAGGGCGGGTATGTGATGCAGAAAATCTTTGTCGGTTTCATTGGCGGATGTCTGTCGGCGGCACTGACAGCCTGCTGTTATTTCCGATTGTCTGTAAGGCGCGCATTTCTTATGATGACGCTCATTGTTCTCTCCGCCTTTGTAGCGGCGCTGGTAGGTCTGTTTGTGGGCAAATTTTCTGAAAGTCTTATGGTAGGGGTTGTGTATATTAAGATCATTATGATCGTATTTATGGCGGTGCCGCTGGTATCGTATCTGGCAGGGGCGGGCGGTCTGGCGGCGGTGATCTGCTATCTGGTGCCGTCCTGTGCGGCCTTTGAAGGGATTATGAGTCTGGCTGCCTGCGGGGAGATGGTGATTGCGAAGGATTTGGCTATTCTTGTGGCGCATGGTGTCGGCTGGTTTGCGCTTTATCTGTCCATTTCTAAATGGCGGAGAAGCCTGTCGGGCAGAGCCGGGAATCGGCGTTAATAAATAACGAAAAAAACACATTGACTTGCCATATCTTATCTGCTAATATGAAAGCATGTACTTGCATGAAGGAGGAAGCGGATTTGGATGAAACAAGCCAGAAAATCATAGACGCGGCGATGGCATTAGTCCGGGATAAAGGATATGTGGCAACGACCACGAAGGAGATTGCGAAGGCAGCCGGTGTCAATGAGTGTACCCTGTTCCGCAAGTTTGCCAGCAAAAAGGACATTGTTTTGCAGGGGGCTAATCAGGCGGGCTGGCGGGCAGGTGTCGTACCGAAGGTCTTTGAAAAGGCAGCGTGGGATTTGCAGGCGGATCTGGAAATGTTTATGAGGGCATATATTGATCGGATGACGCCGGATTTCGTCAATTTGTCAATCGGGCTGCGGGCGCCGCAGCTCTATGAGGAGACCAGACAACTCATTATGAAAGTACCGCAGGCGTTTTTGACGACGTTTACCGATTACTTAAACAAAATGTGCGAGATGGGGAAGATACCGAAAAAAGACTTTGAGACGCTGGCACTGACTGTTTTTTCCGCGACATTCGGGTACACATTTCTGCAGGCATCCTTCGGAAAAGAGCTTACGGCTATTGAAAAAGATCAATACATCAATGAAAGTGTACAGATGTTTGTAAAAGGAATCTACCAGTAAAATTGAGTCGGAGGGTAATACAACAGGAAACGACAGAAGTCGTTTCCTATAAAAATAAAATTTAGGCAAGCAAGTACACGCATGGAGGGTGAAAGAAAATATGGAACAGATTACGGGAGCAGATTTATTTGTGAAAGCGCTGAAAGAAGAAGGGGTTGACACGCTGTTCGCTTATCCGGGAGGACAGGTGATCGATTTGTTTGACGCGCTTTATGGAGAAGAGAAAATAGACGTGATCCTGCCGCGCCATGAGCAGGGTCTGGTCCATGCGGCGGACGGTTACGCGCGTTCTACGGGTAGAGTTGGTGTCTGCCTTGTGACAAGCGGACCGGGTGCCACGAATCTTGTGACAGGCATCGCTACTGCGAATTATGACAGCGTTCCGCTCGTATGCTTTACGGGACAGGTGACGACTCAGCTGATCGGGCATGATGCCTTTCAGGAAGTGGATATTGTGGGGATCACAGGAAGCATCTGCAAATATGCCGTAACGGTGCGGGAGAGGGAAGAGCTGGCGGAGACAATCAAAAAGGCGTTTGATATCGCAAAGACAGGAAAACCGGGAGTTGTGGTTGTTGATCTGCCCAAGGATATCCAGCGGGCTTACGGCAGCGACTGCTACCCGAGGGAAATGACGGGCAGAGAGTGTAAGCCCGATCCTTCCGTACATATGGGACAGTTACATAAGGCGCTGGACATTTTGAATCAGGCGCAGAAACCTGTTTTTCTGATAGGCGGCGGCGTGAAGATTGCCCGTGCAAAGGAAGAAATGACACAGCTTGCGGAACTGACAGGCGTACCTGTTATTACGACGATCATGGGAAAAGGGGCGATTCCCACAACCAGCCGTTTGTATGTGGGCAATATAGGCATACACGGCAGCTATGCCGCCAATGCCGCGATCAGTAACTGCGATGTCCTCTTTGCGATAGGCACACGTTTCAATGACCGCATTACGGGAAAGGTGGAAAAATTTGCGGTAAATGCAAAGATTATCCATATCGATGTGGACGCAGCGTCTATTTCCCGCAATATTGAGGCGGATATTTCCGTGGCAGCCGACGCGAAAAAGGCGATATGCGCATTGCTTGAAAAGGCAGAACCGCTCAGCATCTCCGAGTGGAAAAATAAAATAGAATGGTGGAAAAAGGAATATCCGATTACGATGGGAGAAGCCGGTCTGACACCACAGAAGATCATACAATCCATCAATGAAATGTTCAAAGATGCTATCGTCGCTGCGGACGTGGGTCAGAACCAGTTGTGGGCAACACAATTTCTTGAAATGGAAGGGGACACGCAAATGCTGACGTCGGGCGGTCTGGGTACAATGGGATATGGTTTTCCCGCCGCAATCGGGGCAAAACTTGGCAATCCGCACAGAGACGTCATCGTCATATCCGGCGATGGCGGGATGCAGATGAATGTGCAGGAGATGGCGACGGCGGTTGTCTATGAACTGCCAATCATTATCTGCATACTGAACAACGGATATTTAGGGAATGTGCGCCAGTGGCAGGAAATGTTTTACGGCAGGCGGTATTCGAGCACCTGTATGCGCTATCGGAGAAGCTGCAAGACAGGCTGTAACAAGCCCGGTCACCGCTGCCCGGAATACACCCCGGATTTTATCGCACTGGCGGAAAGCTATGGCGCGAAAGGTATCCGTGTCACTAAGGCGGAAGAGATAAAAAAGGCTCTGAACCGTGCGAAGCAGAACACAAAAACGCCGACAGTAATTGAATTTATCATAGAAAGAGAAGCCAATGTCATGCCGATAGTTCCGCCGGGGAACGCCATTGATGACATGATTTTGGAAAGAGAGAACAAGGGAAAATAAAAAGGATAGTTAAAGGCTGTCTTTCAGATCGGCAATCCATTTTTCAATCGCTTCCACCAAGACAAACTGCTGGCGTAAGACAGCCTTCCCTGTTTCGGGAATCTCCGGGTTGCTTTCCTTTTCATGGAGGTTTTCTGCCAAGTATGCTTTGAGTTTTTTAACATTATTTTCAATGTCTGCCACACATACTTTTTGTGTTTCAAAAGGCAGACTATCTAAATTTACGATCACGGCATTAAAGTCCAGAAAGATATGGATGGGATTGGAGGCAATCTCTGACATAAGCCGTTCAAATTCTTTCTCCCCCGCATCGGTAAGGGAGTAAATGACTTTTTCGGGCATTTTTCCTTCCTTGACGGTGCTGCCCTTGATAAAGCCCCTTTCCTCTAACTGTATCGCTTTTTTGTAGATGGAGGGGGTGCTGATCTTTACCCACTTGGAAATATTGCGGTATTCTACCAATTTTTGCATGTCATAGGCGCCCATAGGTTCTTTTTTTAACATTCCTAATACAATCAGATCAATCGCAGCCATAGCTTCCTGCCTTTCTTTGATGGATAGTAACCTTTGCAATGTAATTTATACTATTTGAATTTATAGTTTTTGTCAAGAATGGGGAGTGGTCAGATTCTCACTTGACAACCACTATATTTTATAGTAGTATTTCAATTGCTGTTATATACTATAAAATATAGTAGAATAAAATACATTTAAAAGGAGGAGTAACCGAAATGAAAGGAAAGAATAGTAAAATGGAATTGTTAGGGAGTGCGCCAATCCCAAAGGCACTCATGGCTCTTGGTGTTCCGATTATGATAGGTATGCTGATCAATGCCCTCTATAATCTGGTGGATGCTTATTTTGTGGGAGGTCTGGGCGAAAGCCCCATGGGTGCGATTTCCATCGTGTTCCCGTTAGGACAGGTGGTCGTGGGGTTAGGTCTGATGTTTGGCAACGGCGTGGCATCTTATCTTTCGAGATTATTAGGGCAGGGCGACAGGGATACGGCAAACAGGGCGGCGAGCACAGCATTGTACAGCAGCGTGATGGTCGGCGGGGTCCTGATCGTCTTTGCCGCAGTCTTTCTCAGACCAATCTTAGCGGTGCTCGGAGCCACGGACACCATTATGCCATATGCCCTCACTTATGGCAGAATTTATGTCATTTCCTGTATTTTTAATGTGTGCAATGTGACAATGAATAATATCGTGGCAAGTGAAGGTGCGGCTAAGACGACTATGACAGCCCTGCTTTTGGGGGCAGTATTGAATATTGGTCTGGATCCGGTGTTTATCTATGTATTGGATATGGGCGTTGCAGGCGCGGCGATTGCCACCGCTATTTCACAGGCAGTCTCTACGCTTGTTTATCTCATTTATGTACTGCAAAAGAAAAGCGCATTTACTTTCCGCTTTCAGGAATTTAGACCGACCATGCAGATATATGCGGAAATCTTGAAGATTGGTATTCCGACTTTGACATTCCAGCTTCTCACCAGTCTTTCTATCGCGCTGACCAACCGGGAGGCAAACGGATATGGCGATGCGGTGATCGCCGGGATGGGAGCGGTTACAAGAATCACTTCTATGGGCACTCTGGTTGTATTTGGTTTTTTGAAGGGGTTCCAGCCAATTGCGGGATTCAGCTATGGGGCGAAGAAATTTGACCGTCTGCGGGAAGCAGTCAGAACTTCCGTTTTGTGGCCATCTGCTTTCTGTATTGTGGTTGGACTGCTGATGGCTCTGTTTTCCACACAGATCGTATCGCAGTTTGCAAATGGAAATAGCGGGATGATCGCTGTGGGCAGCAAAGCCCTTTTTGCAAACGGGCTGTCCTTCTTTTTGTTTGGATTTTACACGGTATATTCCTCGCTGTTCCTTGCGCTTGGTAAGGGAACAAAAGGCTTTTTTCTTGGAGCCTGCCGGCAGGGCATCTGCTTTGTGCCTGCCATTTTGCTGCTTCCCAAAGTCTGTGGTATCAATGGAATCCTTTATGCGCAGCCGATTGCGGATGTGTTTTCGGCTGTGATTACCATTTTTATGGCATGGCAGCTGCATGGGGAAATCCGAGAGTCCTCGCGCTGATATAAAAAATCTGCGATTCACGTAGCCAGATGAACCATTCACGAAACAGATGTCAGGAGTCCCCTTGATTTTTCCGATAAGTTAGTTGGAGAGTGGAGATGACAGAAACGATAAAAAATGCTGTTTGTGATGGATGAAAAAGGTTTTTTGAAGGGGGATGATATTTATGGCAATGGAGATCGCTAACAATTACAGTAATTACACGGCAAATCCGTGGGCTGTTGCGGGTGAACCTGTATGCCAGAAAAACAGCAGCGCAAAGGCGGCAGGCACAGGAAATTTTGCGGAGGCGGTGCAGGGAGCAAAAAATGTGGTGCATATCGCCCCGGACGCATTATTTGCGATCCATGACGTAAAGACAGGTGAGAGTGCATACATATACCGGTCGGATGATTATTCAGAGGACAATCCGGTTTATCTTGTAAAAGGCACTGACATAAACGGAAAAGAATATGAGCAGACAGTGGATGTGAGCAAAGTAAACCCGAATAGCTGCTCTTACACGGAAATGCTTGCGTTAAACGCGCACACAGGAGATGGGTCGGCAAGTAATTTTATGACTATGGCGATCTTGAAGGATAAGGCGGGCAGCGTTTCTTACCACGAAAAAGCCGATTACATTGCAATGGGATATGCGCTTATGAATGACATGAAAACGCTTGGAAATTGGGATGGGTATTTAAGATATGGGAAGTGGATCAATGATATCCTTACTTTTTGCAAAGGCAAATGATGATTGAAAAAAGGGAGGGATTTTAGCGGTGGAAATTAATTCAGTAAATGATGCAGGTTCCACATGGGGAGCGGCTTTTAGGAACAAACCGATATTTTTCATGTCGGCAAAAGAAACAGAGGCATTTTTTGATGGGAAACTGCGTAAGGACATGGAACTGCGGGAGGATACCTATACGATCGGCAGTAACAATACGTTCCGCAGACCACATACCACCTATGAGGTTTATGATATGGAGAAGGGGAGTGCGTTTCTTGATCTGAATTTTCTGATCAAGGATGAAACCAGCAGCCTGAAAGGAAGCCTCAGCGACAAAGAGGATGTGGATTTCTATAACTTCACCATCCCATTTCCGAACTTCCAGCGCAATTACTTTGGCGTCGAGGCTTACATAGATATGCCGGAAGGCTGCGACTATGACCTTACCCTATATGATGAATACGGCAATCAGGTGGGGAAAGCAGAGTGGGACGGTGAGGGACGGAAAAAACTGACTGTTCCGAACTGGGACATCCATACCAGAAAATACTGCCTCAAGGTGGAAAACGGAAACGGGGAAGAAGTGTCCCCGGATGATTTTTATCGGATCAGTTTCCATGTCTGCGAAAACACAGAGCATGAAAAGACGGATGCCGTCAGGGAAGCATACAGAAACCTTCAAAGCGCATACAGCCGGAAGGATGAAAACTGGCGGGAATACCTTGATAAATATAATGCGGTCTTAAAGGAGACGGAAGAAAATTATAGGAAAGAGTTGGAGAAACTTCACAGGAAGCAGTACGAGAGTCTGGCGGAGGAAAAGCAGTACAGAGGGGAGCGCACAGTGGAAGAACTGATGCAGGATCTGGCGGAGGGCAAGGATTTAAGCGAGGCGGAACGGGAGTATGTGAAGATCTTTGCCAATCTGAAAGACGTGGAAAAGGCAAAGCAGAAAGCGGAGCTGAAGAACGATTTTTCGGATGCGTTCGTAAAAGATCTGGAAGGCATGGGCATTTCCCGTGAGGATCTGGAGGGGATGCAGGTACGGATCGGGAGCGATGGAACGGTGACCGTGGACGGGATAGCGGATGAAGCTGTCCGGCAACAGGTGCAGAAACTGGTGGAAAAAGAGTATGGCGACAGGATGTACCAGTATTACACAGGGATCGCGGACAGCGTGGAGGATCTGCCCTATAACGCATACCGGTATGCAACGGATCTACAAGAGGTGCGGCGCTATCTGAAAGGCGTCACGGGAGCGGATATTTCTCTGGAAAATCTTTATATGATGCCGGACGGAAAGATCGGCGGGCTGCCGAAAAAGGCGGATCACTTGATCAACCATACAAAGAACAATGTCAAAACAGAACAGATAAGGGATGCGCTGAGAAATATCATAGGGAATATCCGTATAAGCGGTGATCTGGGGATTCCCGATTTTACGTCGCAGTTCCAGTTCAGAGACGGTGAGTTTTCTGTTGTGGACAGCGGGTTTGCGGTAAATATGGGCGCGCTGGATGGGCGGCTGACACCCCGGTCATCCGGCGGGATGTATGCCGATATGTATAAGTATCAGTTTAAGAAAGTTTTGTAAGTTCTACAAAGACTGAATAATAAATTTACAAGAGGCAGGTGAAATAATGCAGATCAGTTCGTCTAATGGTTCATTGCAAAACAGTTTTGATGCAAAGGCATAGTGGGAGATAATCCTGTGGACAGCATATCTCCAATAAGCCACAGTGAGAGGATATATTTATGAAAGAACAGATAAAGAGACGGGTACATGAACTGTACTGGAATGAGGATATCAATTGTGCACGGACAACACTCATCTGTCTGAGCGAATTATTTGAAACGGATGTTGCGCAGCAGACAATCTGGTCGGCGGTTGGATTGCATGGTGCCGGCGGCTACCGGGCACAGTGCGGCTTGGTTGAAGGAGCACTTATGTTTATAGGGATTTATCTTCATGTGATGGGGGAAACAGAAGATGAAATTGTATCTGCCTGCTATAACTTTGCGGCTGCTTTTGAAAAAACTTTTGGTTCATTAAGGTGTTTTGAACTACGCCCTACGGGATTTTCAGAAAACGATCCGCCACATATGTGTGAGAGTCTGACTTGTAATGGAATTGAATTTGCGTACCAGTTTATTTTAGATATTACAAAGAAATATCGAAAATAAGCCACAGCCTGACAAGGAAGGGCAGAAATCCCCGGCGTTACGGTGGACTGATGGAATCGGGGAACAACAGAGAGAGGAGACGAAGATATAAAAGATGAGACGGAAAGGTACAAAGCGCTCATAGCAAACATTATGTTCGTAGGGCCCTCATTCTATCAATCTTCCATTAGCATCCCTTTGGGGACATATCGGGAAGTGCGGCTCTCCCGGCATCGGACATCAGTCCCAGACGTTCCATCCTCCGGCAGCATTCCTTTTCCTTATCATGGTTATTTATGAGCCATTCCCTCAGTTCACGGCGGTTTTCGCATCAAGCAGATTTGTAAATTCCATAATTATTTCTCCCAAATTTCGTAGTGATAATCTGGATTAAACCATAGGTAGAAAGATAATTCCACGGGCTGGTGGCACGTTTAATTGTTTAGGCATTCAACTTTAGGATTTTTGCTTTTCATTCCCGAAAAATAGACATTTCGTGTCATCGGATGAAAAACAGAAAAAATTTAATGGTATAATTCAGAAAACTTATATACTTTAGCGGCAACGGTATTCTGCCGAAGTAATAGGAAGCAGCGGAAAGGAAGATATACGGATGTATGATGTGATAGTGGTCGGAGCGGGGCCTGCGGGATGCACAGCTGCCAAGGCTTTAGCGGAAAAAGGCTATAAGGTTCTTCTGGTGGAGAAGTTCAGGATGCCCAGATACAAGTCCTGTTCGGGCGTACTGATAAAGAAATCAATGGAGCTTGTAAAGAAGTATTTCGGGGAGGCCGTGCCGGAGTCCGCCATGTGTACCCCGACAGATAACAGGGGCATGGTATTCAAAAATGACGCAGGGAAGGAATACCGCTTCGAGCAGGAGGGGCTTAATGTATGGCGTAGCCATTTTGACGGGTGGCTCGCGGAAAAAGCAAAGGAGAGCGGCGCAGAGGTCAGGGACGGCGTGGCGGCTCTTTCCTGCACGGAAAAGGACGGGGTTGTGGAAGTCAGCCTGCACGGGCAGAAGAATGATACAGTGGGCGCGAGGTACGTCTTGGACTGCGAGGGTGTTGTCGGAGCATTAAAACGGCAGATTGCAAGGCAATATGCCGGGAAGATTACCGGGGAAGTTCCCGGATACATAACCACATACCAGACCTTTAACGAGGGCAGCATAGACTTGGACCCGCATTACTTCTATGCGTACCTGCAGCCGGAGCTTTCGGAATATGACGCATGGTTCAACGTGAAGGATGACCTGCTGGTGCT
>CAJUJK010000034.1 GCA_910586705.1 uncultured Lachnospiraceae bacterium
TTTTGTGTATTTGAAATTTAAATCTGAAAAACGGTATGTTTTTCAGCGGCCTCCTCCCACATAGGGTGGTGCATGGTTTACGGTTACTGTTTTCAGTCCGATTCTATCTCGTATTCATATGGATAATAATTTTGTAACTCATCTATAGCTATTTCTTTTCCCGCATACGTCTTAAACCAGTTTTCATAGTTGGAGTTATTCCAAATTGTGCCATCTTCAAAAACAACCTGCTTTAAGCAAAACAATGAATATGCAACCTGATTCGCTTCACCATTCCCAACTTTCGGAAAATCCTCCATGATTTCACCGTCATATAGTGACCAGCCGCCGCGGTATTCTTCGGTCTGATTGGGTAAAATGTTTGTCTTTGTCCGAACAATATTTTCAAAGCTGCTTTCCGCACTGCTGTCAAGGAAATTCCAATATAGCTTTAGTGGCAAACCGTTTTCGTTATAAGCCAACATACAATATTGGGTTTCTACAATGGTACTGTCGGTATTGTTTGTAAGTATATCGTGAATATAAGGTGCGCCATCTTCGTAATGGAGAATGTCTGCGCTTTCATGAATAATCATCGTAGAGCCTTTTACATCTGCAATAATATCACTTGTGTTTGTTTTTGGGTCATTGATAGTAAGCGTATCACTCGTCTTGCTATCAGTTGAAGCTATTGCAGACGTAGCAAACAAACTAACGGTAACAAGTACAATAAGGCAGGCAGATAAAAGAGTAATAATTGTCGTTCGTTTCGTGTTCATAATTGCGGTAATCCTTTCCTCAATAGCATTTTTACTGAAATTATTACAAAGTGGTGAAAGACCACTTTTCTTTGCTTCCATACTGATAAGCATTAACGAATAGGCAGACTTAGATTTATCGCCAAATTGTCTTATTACGCTTTCATCACATGCCAGCTCAATATCGCGGTTAAAAAGAATGTACATTACCCAAACCAAAGGATTGAACCAATGAATACAAAGGGCATATGTAGCAATCAGCTTTGTAATGGTATCAAAACGATAAATATGCACATATTCATGTGAGAAAATATATCGTAACTGGTTTATATTCTTCCAATCCGTTTGCTTTGGCATTAAAATAACAGGATGTAAAACACCATACGTCAACGGTGTGGAAATTCTATCAGATTGCTTAATCGAAATTCGCCGTTTTAGAGGACGCTCTTTTATCCATTGTTCTACATAGGCATTATTGACTGGTAAAGCTGTCCGAAACTCAATCCGGCAACGTAAATAAGATACTATGAAAAATCCGGCAAAAAGTATCATTCCAATACACCAAACAACAAACCGAACAGAAACAAACGGGATATTTGTCACTGGCTGTTCTATACCTTGTATCACTACAAAATATTCCCGTGATACAGCAGAAGCAACATTGTTTGTTTCTGCTTCAAAAAATGTGGGCGTAGATATAGTGTTGTTAATAAGCGTATATATACTAAACGCAGACGGAATAGTAAACGGAATAACCAATCTCAAAAGCACCATTTCCCACAAAACAAGAAACGTTTTTTTAGGCAGACTATTTATTGCTATTGCCCGAATTATCACAACCGCTATAATAAAAACAGCCCCGAAAAAACTCACTTCCAGCAAAGTCATACTTATCACCTCATTCCAAATCAGCAACAATTTTTTTCAGCTTTTCAATTTCTTCAACAGAAAGTTTCTTCCTACTCAAAAGTGCGGCAAATAACTTGTCCGCAGAACCATCATAAATTTTGTTAATCAGTTCATTCGTTTCAGCTTCCTGTACTTCTTCTTTGGGAATAAGCGCATGACACATGAAATTAGGTTCAGAACGTTCAATAGCCCCCTTTTTTATACAACGCTTAATAAGCGTATAGGTAGTATTTTTATTCCAACCCAATTCTTTTGTAAGAACGTCTGCAACATGCTTTGCCGGTACATTCCCCTCTTTCCAAAGAATGTCCATAACTTTTAGTTCGGAATCAAAAAGTTTTATAGTTTCTCTTTCCATGTAATATACACTCCTTTCAAATAAGACTGTAGTAGTCCTCACTATATAGACTACTACAGTCTTATCCAAATGTCAATATATAAAAATTGGTTTTATATGATAAAGAATAAGGGGGATTCCGTAGTAGTCGGCACTGTGCGTAATGTGCATAACTTGCTGTCTTATGGAGTTGTGGGAAAGTCTGTTTGCAGAATGTGGGAAAGCTGCACTTTAGCTTTTCCATGTTCTGTGAACGGACTTTTCCATGACGGAATAGCAAGTTATACACATTTCCACGGTGCTTGTCTTTTGGTCTTTGGTTCGGAATAGTGTGGTACTGGCGGTCTATCTCTTGTTCTCGGTTGCTTGCTTCTTTACCGTACATGAGCATTCATCCCCGCCTGATAGCCCGCCCACTTTTCAAAGTATCCATTCTCCGCGCCGCTCGCCTTGATTGTCTCGATCATCTCGATTCCGGAAGCCGTAGCGCCCGCAAGCTTTCCTGCGTCGCGCATCTGTACGCGGGTAATATTGACCCGCTTTTTTGAGATGATATCAGACACCAGCAGATTGATCACAATGGAACCAAGGCTGACCAACGCCAGAATGACGCTGTAACGGATCATAACGATAAAATAAAACACCATCATAACCGTGTTTAACAAAAGCGGCGCCAGCGTGTTCACCAGCTCCTGTGCCACAACGGCGTTCATCATCTTTCTCTGCTGGATGCCGATTCCGCCGAGCGCAAACAGAAACGGCGTCACCCATTCGGGGTTTTTCCCCGTTAAAAGCCTGTCCATGAATATTCTGGAAAAAGCCGTATTGATAATGCCAAGCAAAGATGTGATCAGCGTGGTCAGCACCACAAACGCAACCGCGCTCCCCGCGCCTTTTAACCGCTTTCCAGCAAAGGAGAGCATACTCTTTTTGGATCCGTCCGGCACAAAGTTTTCCGACGGCTCAAACATCAGACAGATCCCCGTAAACGCTTCGTCAAATTCTGCCATGGAAACCGCATAGTTTCCCTTGGCGGGATCATTCAGATACACTTTATTTTTCTTAAAACCGTTTAACACCACGAAATGATTAAAATTCCAGTGGATGATACATGGAAACGTTCCGTTCTGCTTCAGATCTTCCGGCTCATAGCGGTATCCCTGCGCCGTAAGCCCGTAGCTTCTCGCCGCCCGCAGCACATTTTTCGCGTTGGAGCCATCCCTTGATACGCCGCAGTCCGCGCGCACCTGCTCCAGAGGAATCCATTTTCCATAATAGGCAAGAATCATGGTCAGTGACGCCGCCCCACACTCAAGCGCCTCCATCTGCATGACCACCGGCACTTTCGCCACGCCGTTTTCCACAGGTTTTTTCATCGTCTTACTCTCCATTCAGCAAAAAGGACATAGGCGAAACACGCTCTGTTAACATGGAAACCTCGTAAATGCCGTCCGTAAGCGTGGTCATCGCCTTCACCTCATACACCCACTCCCCGGTCTGAAAACCGCCCAGATACAGCAGATAGGAATCCGTATCTCCCGAAACCGCCACAGGCTCTGTCTTGATCTCAAAGATCGAAAAGGACTGCCCGGACACGACAAGCTCCATCCCCGCATCCGCCGCCTGCCTCACCGCGTCGATATCGCCTTCCCTGACATAACAGGTAAGCACGCCCGCCTCGCTTGTCCCGGCGCTGACAATTCTTGTATCCAGATGCCCGAAAACGCCCCAGAAGCACACGCCGGCAAGAAGGACGATCACCGCAGTAAGCACCATCCACACACCCGGACTTGACACGCGCACATATTCGTTTAACTGTTCCGGCGACGAAATCCGCTCTATGCTGGATTTCCGAAATAATTGCCCGCTCATCTGCTTCCCTCCTCCATCCGCTTCCTGTACTCCAGACAGAGCATTGTGATGTCGTCAAACTGTGGCGCCTCCCCCACAAAGGCGTCGATGTCCTCCTTCACCCTCGGCAGAAGCGCCGCGGGAGACAGCGATGCATTGTCTGACAGGACACGTTCCAGCCGCTCCATACCGTAGAGCTCCTGCGCGCTGTTCGTTGCCTCGGTCACACCGTCCGTATACTGGAAAATCTTATCTCCGGGCGAAAGCGCCATACTGCCGCACTTATATTTCATGCCCTCCATGCCTGCGAGCACAAATCCCGCCTTGATCTTATAGGGCGCATAAACACCGTCCTCTTTGCAGATAAACGGAATCTCGTGTCCCGCATTGACATACCGAAATTCCCCGGTCACCAGATCAAGCACGCCCTCGAACGCCGTGATAAACAGTCCCTCGCTGTTGGACTCACACAAAAGGTCGTTAACCTCGGAAAAGACCTCTCCCAGATCTTTGTCCGTCTGGGTATGATCCTTGATCAGCGTCTTGCCGATGACCATAAACAGCGCCGCCGGCACACCCTTGCCGGACACGTCCGCCATCACGATTGCCAGATGCCTTTCATCCACCATAAAGAAATCGTAAAAATCCCCGCCCACTTCCTTCGCCGGATCCATGGTCGCGTAAATATCGATCTCCTCCCGCTCCGGGAAAGCCGGAAAAATACACGGCAGCATGGATTTCTGGATATTGGTCGCCACATCCAGTTCCGCGCCGATACGCTCCTTCTCCGCCGTAATTTTTGTGAGGTTATTGATATACGTCTCTATATCCCTCTCCATCTTCATAAAACTCTCTGCAAGATACTGGATCTCATCGTTGGTCTTAATCTGCGCAAGCAGTTCGGACATATGATTGTTGTTCTCCACAAAGGCGCCCGTCCCCTGCGCGATCTGATTGATAGGGCGCACCACATAGCGGTACAGATACATCACATACGCCAGAATAAACAGAACGATCAGCGCCACCGTCACAAGCACCGCATACACCAGATACTGTCTGAGCGATACCTGTAAGGTTACCATCGGAATCTCCACCGCCGCCAGCGCAAACACCTCTCCGTTCTCATCCGTGACCGGCTCGATCGCCGCCGTATTATACCCGTAATCACCGTCGGAGAAAAAATAACTCTCCGAGCGTTTTCCTGTGACGGCAATGTCATAAAGTTCCTGTATATAGTCGGGGTTAAAGCTGCCGCTGTCCCCCAGCGTATAGGAGTATTCCGGCACCGTATAACTGTCGAAAATATAATACAAGGGTTCCCATCCCTCCCGTGTACCTGCGTAAGACATCAATTCCTGTCTGTCCAGCACGAAGAGAAACACATCATTGGCTCCCATTGCCTTTCTAAGCGTCTCTATGCGCATCTGTGTCTGCTGATATGCCTCCCTTTCCCGGTAGCTGTCAAGCTCTTCCTGTGTCATCTGGCCGTTATGGAAATCGTTGACAGCCTGCGCATACTCCTGCAGTTCATCCATGCCCAGATAGGAAAGCGCCACCTCCGCACATTGATACGCCGTGTCATTATACTGTTTTTCGATGGTAGCCTTATACTGGTGGTAGCCGATCAGGGAACTGACTGCACAGATCAACACCCCCAGCAGAACAATCCCAAAAGCCATCTTTATGGCAAGCCTCGATCTCTTTTTCATACCAACCTCCGTAATTCTGCTTCGCGGAATCTCAAAATCCACGGACGAGTAAACCCGTTCCGGGGAATGCCGCAATATCTGCCGTTCTCAAATATATATAATCAGCGTATTGACGCCGAGCGCGCTCAGATACTCCGTCCGCTCCGCCAGTGCGCATATCATTTTCACGCCTATGTACATAAGACTGCCGTCCTGCGCCTCGACCGGGTTATAGCGCCTGCCGCCGCTTCGTATTCTTATAATACGCTTTTCATCCCATGCGAGCACACGCACATCCATAAATCCGTCCGGCGGACAGGACTCATGCGTAATGATCGTCAGAAGTTCCTCCAGCGCCAGACTGATCGTCATCGTTTCTTTATCCGTAAAGTGATTATCTTCACAAAAATAGCGAATCTTCTCGCTCGCTTCACAGATATCCACGTCATTGCAGGCTACCGCAAAGGAGGTGGCGTTTCCGCTTCTTTCCAGCGTATCATCCAGCAGATAAAAGGGCGTCAGACACTTCTTTTTTGCAAACAGGAAACTGCACGCCGTAAGCAGAAGGAAGGTGCTGATCTCCGCGCAAGGATAAAACAGCCAGATGCGCTCCCCCAGTCCCCGGAACAACAGGGCAAATACCGCAGTTGCCGCAAATCCCCGGCTGACCGTAACCATGTTCGCCGCCGCAAGCTGTCCCACCGCGTTATAGCTGTAGGACATCACACTGTTCATTGTGGAAAACACAAGACTTACCGCAAGGCATCTGACCGCAAAACCGCAATCCGCGCTGCTGCCAAACAGGCGCCCGATCTGTGCCGGAAACAGGAAGAGAACCGCACCAGACAGAAAGGAAAGCGCCATACCAGAAAGGAGCTCTATATTGACTACCGCCCTGACGCTCTTAGAATCCTTTTCCCCGTAAAAAATGCCAGCCATCGCCGCCCCTGTCTGCGGCACACCGTTCTGAATGCAGATGGAAAATTCATTCAGGTTATTGGCGATCGCAAAGACCGATACCAGCCCGCCGATTCCCATGGATCCCAAAATCAGGTTCACCACAAAAATCCGTGCGGAGGACAGCATATTGTTCACCGCCATCGGACTTCCAAAGCGAAAAACTGCCGCCCGGTCTGACATATGAAGTTTCTGAAACCCCAGCCGGAAAGTGCCGTTTCCCGACAGGAGAAAGAAAAAACTCATCCCTGCCGCCACCACTGTCGCAGTCACGCTTGCCCACGCCGCACCCCCGATGCCGAAATCCAGAGGGAACAGGAGGATATAATCCAACACAATATTTAAAACCGTCATGGTCAGCATGGCTGTCATACACTGTTTGTCCCTGCCTTCCAGCCGCAGGTAAAAATAAGGAATATACAGCATAATCTTGGCGATCCCGCCGATCATCGTAATCCGCAGATAAAGATACACATAGGGGATGGAAACCGCTGTCCCCAGAAGTTTTGCCAGCGGTCCTGCAAAAACAAATCCGAGCAGGCAGAAACCTCCGCCCACGAGCAGCGCGTCAAGCAGCACGCCCTGAAAAATCCGCTTCCCTTCCTCCACATCATTTTCTCCGATGGCGTGCGCCGACAGAAAAGACGCCCCGGAGGCGTACAGCGAACCGACCGTACACAGAAGCAGGTACACCGGCAGACACTGGTTTACACTTTCCAGTCCTGCATCCCCCAGCTTCCTGCCGATAAAGATGCCGTCAAAGAACACATTGACCGTACCGCCAAGCACGGCGATCACATTCGGAAAAAGCCCACGAAAATAGAGACTGCTGATAAACTTACTGTTTTCTCTCCTCATGTTTTCATCTCACATTGTTTCGTCATTTTCCAGTCCTGTGGGAGCATATGTAACAATTTTTCCGTCTGCTCCTTCTTTAAAAATGTATGGTGCTTGCGGTGCCCTTCTCCCGCTGTCGCCTCTGCAATACATCCCGGACGACAGAATATGACCTTTACTTCCCGCAGCATCCCCAGCATTCTGATATCCCGGTAATCCCCGGACATTTCCTGTAATATGCCGTCTAATTCCGAAGCGGCATCTTCCGTCTCCCCGGTCTGGTTTTCCGCTGTCTCCACAAATACCAGATACCTTCCCGGAACCGTCCTCCCGGCTCCCACCGCGAAGTCCGGCATGGTGATCCTCAGACGTTTTGCCCATCCGGCAATTGCCGCCTGCATCATCTGTTCGCCCAGCTTTTCCCCCGCTATATTCATGGTCTGTTTCCTGCCCACCACCTCAAAGACAGGCGTCTGCCCCTCGTATCTGCACATACGGATCAAATCCCCCGTGCGATAGCGGTACAGACCGCTGAAAGTGGTTATGACAGGTTCGTAGCAGATACCGGGAAGAAGTCCGGACATCTGTGTCCATGTCCCGTCTTCCGCCAGAAATTCATAATAGGCGCTATCGGGCAAAAGCGCATACTCTGCCCGCCCCGGATAAGGAGCGACGCCCATCATGCACTCGGAGGAGGCATAAGCAAAGTAGCAGACCGGCACATCGCCGCTGTAACGGCTGAGCGCTTCTGTCTGAAATTCCATGCTGTTTCCGCCGATGCCGCTGATAAAACGCAGCCCCTTAAACAGCCGCGGCAAAACCGGCGTATCGAATCCCTCTTCCAATATGCGTTCCACCTGCGCCAGCACGGTTTCCTCAGGCAGACAGGCGAGAAGTTGTTCCCTTATCTTTATATCCAGACATGCATCCGGCTGCCCTTCGTTCCCCTGCCGCGTCCATGCTGTCTCCCCTTTCCGGCTCCCATAAACCCGCCGCGTCTTCATATCCGAAAGCACGGACTGCCAGTTTGTCTCCAGATACTGCATAATTAGGAGCACGTCATACAGGAAAATGGACTGAACCGAAACAAGATCCGGGCAGCACAGCAAAAGCCATGTCTTTACATAAAAAACATCCGTGATATCCTGCGCAAACAACAACCGCTCTCCACCCACATAGGCGGACGGGTCAAAAAGCCCTTTGTCCCGCAGAAAGCCGTGATAGACCGCGGACAGCAGATTATCTCCCTGCTTTTCCAGACGAAAAACGCTGGTGTGCAGATGTGGTCCCCGCCTGCCGCCGTAATGATGATAAGCCATCTCACCTATATAAGAACCGTAACGTTCCAGCGCCTCCTCTGTCAGCGCGAACACCTTTTGCACGCCGGTACTCCCGGATGTGGCAAGCCGGTACGAAACCGGATAAGCGGTATAACGCATCGGTTCGCACAGCCCGTCGTAGTCCTCATATACCGTCAGCGGCACCCGCTCCCGATACGCCCACTCGTCTTCGATCTGCATAAACGCCATCTTCCGCCCGTATTCCGTATTACAGTTATCCAGAAGAATCTTTCGGAGATTTTGCCGGTTGTTCTCCTCTGCGCGGGCAAAATCCCGAAACAGCTCATCTATTTTTCCATGATTCATCCAAAGCTGTCTCCCAATCCCATCTATTATGATTTTTCCGCCGCGTCGTTGTTGTGAAAATAGACCAGATCATAATCCTGACCCACGTCGTTTCTCACATGAAACCGGCTTTCCCCCTTCAATACCGCCCGCAGGGCGTTGTGAAATACCTGCGAACCGTGCCGCAGCGTTCTGCAGTTCTCATTTACATCCGCTTCTACAATCTGTAACATAAACCCTCCTCCAGCGGATGATACTGTATGCCGCCCCACACAAACCGCATGGAGAGCTTTCCGTCCGCCTCATTCAAGTATCAGTTCCGTGATACCTTCCAGAGAATCATTTAACGCCTTCTCTAATTCCGGCGCCGTTTCTTTTTGTTCTCTTTATCCTCTGATCTGCAACGCCAGCATCGTGATATCGTCAAACTGTTCCGCATCCCCCACAAACCGGTCAATATCCGCCCGGACCGCAAGAAGCAGTTCTCTGGGCGCAGCGTTTTCCACACTGTTCAGCGCATCCACCATCCGCTCTGTCCCGTAAAGCTGTTCTTCTGTGTTGGTTGCCTCCGCCACGCCATCCGTATACAAAAACAGGATATCCCCCGCCTGCAGTTCCAGTTCGTACTCCCGGTACTTGGCACCCTCCATACCCGCCATCACGAAACCGTGCTTGTCTTTCAAAAGTTCAAATACACCACCGGCGCGCCTGATGACAGGGTATTCATGCCCCGCGTTCGCGGCGGTCAGCCGGCAGGTAGATATCTCGTAAATGCCCAGCCATACAGTGACAAACATTCCCGCCTCATTATTTTCCAGAAGCTGGTTGTTCACTGTCTCTAACGTCGCTCCCGCAGAAAGCCCCGACTGCGCCTCATTCTTAATCAGCGTTTTGGTAATCATCATAAACAGTGCCGCCGGCACGCCTTTGCCGGACACATCCGCCATAACGATCGCCAGATGATCCTCATCCACGAGGAAGAAATCGTAGAAGTCTCCACCCACCTCCTTTGCCGGATCCATGGACGCGTAAATATCAAACTCCTTATATTCCGGGAATGCCGGAAAAACACAGGGCAGCATGGAGACCTGTATCTGTGTCGCCACATTCAGCTCCGCACCGATCCGCTCTTTTTCCCTGTTGTCCTCCTCCTGCTTCTTCAATAGCCCATGTGTCCGCTTTGAAAGGGTAACGCTGATCAGATACACCACGATCACGATCGCGGCGCGGGGAATATAATAAAAGTTAAAAACACGCAGCAAGAGATTGTCTCCCGCCGCCGTCGCCTCCCTGATAAACTCCGCCCGGAACGCGGCGTCCCCCGGCAAATCCACCGACCGCATCATATTGGCATCCCACACGCCGCAGTACAGACCGATATACGTGGCGCACAACATACAAAACAGTGCGCCCGCCAAAGTAAAATGCGCCAGTTTCGGAGAATAATAATGGCAGGACAGAACCACGGGACAGGACCACGCCAGTACAAGCTGGATCGTCAGTGCGGAATTCAATATGGCAATCCCGATCATGAAGCAGCACATAATGACATACTTCAGCAGCCGCGTGTCCCCCTTCCACACCCTGACCAACAGGGATGGCAGCAGAAACAGCGCCACGCCGCCGGGCATGGCAATGTTCATCAGATTCTGGTCCACGATAAAAAAGCCACACAGATTAAGCAGCCACATCAGCACGGCTACGACCGCCGCAATGAAAGTGCAAAACGCCGTGTACTTGTTCGCCTTCTCCTCATTGACCCTGAAAATGTCCAAATGCACTGTCTCTTCCATCATACTTTCCTCCCCTGCCTTTTTCCCATTTTATAATATTATTTGCACAAAAAAAGCGTTAGGCAACATTTGTTACCTGACGTTTACTTTCCCGGCAAAAATATATAAAGAAAGTTATCTCTTCGTCCCTCTGGATACCAAAAAACAGACCGCTCCGGCTGCCGCGGCTAATACCACAATGCCGACCATAAGCCGGTAATTGACAGTCCTCTCCGCCGCGGAAGATATGCCGTCCGGCTCCACATCCAGAGAAGAGCCCGACACCGATTCCGGCTTAGGCGCCTCCTCCAGAGATGATTCCGACACCGATTCTGGCTCAGACTCAGCTGTAGCAACCGTATCGGGCAGATCGCAAGACAGTGCCAGAATGAAAATTGATAAAAGCAACCAGCGTTTCTCTTTTTTCATTTGTCTGTTCCTCTAGTTAAAATAAGGTGGGGTATTGCGATGAAACGAAGAATTTCCTGTTATGATAACAAATATATAGCAAAAGCCTCCCATACACAAGAGGCTTTTGCTTAAATTTCTGACATGCCTTTATAGTAACCCGTTACACAAAACTATCCTTTCACACCGCCGAGCGTCACGCCCGCGATAATATACTTAGATAAAAGCAGATACACAAGGATGATCGGCACGATTGCCGGCAGAATCATCATGTATATTTTTCCCATATCACGGTTCATATAATCGGCACCTCGAAGGAGCGCAATCAGGATTGGCACGGTCATCTTATCCTTTGACTGTATCACCAACGCCGGAACGAAGTAATTGTTCCATGAACCCACAAAGGTAAAGATCGCTTGTACCGCCATTGCCGGTTTCATAATGGGAAGAACAATCTGGTTAAAGGTCCGAAATTCCCACGAACCGTCAATCCTTGCCGCTTCTACCAGCGAAAGCGGAAGCGAGGATTCCAGATAGCTGTACATAAAATAGAATACGGCAGGCGACGCGATCGACGGAATGATCAGCGGAAGTAGGGAATCGTACATGCCCATCTTTGTAATCAGACGCAGGAACCCCATTGCGGTAACCTGCGTGGGCATGACAAGAATCATCATAATAAAGGTAAACGCCACCTTCTTGAGCTTGAAATCGTAAGCGTAGATCCCGTATGCAGTCAACGCAGAAAAATAAGTGCAGATCGCCGCGCAGGAGCCGGAGACAATCAGGCTGTTTAAAACGCCCCGCATCATGGGAAATTCCCCGTTATTTGCAACACTGTTGAAATTCTTCAAAAAGCTGGTTCCGGGCAGCGCATAAAAGCCTCTCTGCAATTCCGCATGGGAATGCGTCGCGTTTATAATCAGTATGTAGAAGAAAAACAGGCATAAAAAGGATAAAATGATCAACAGCACATGTGCGAAAACCGTGCGCAGACGGTTAATGATTTTGAAGTCATACTCTATCGCCCTCCCCTCTTTTTGTTTGCTCTGGCAGCCGCCTTGGAACCGTCCGGGTCATTGTCATTTGTCATTTTGTATACGATAAAGCATAAAATACCACTGACGATGAACAGATAAACCGAAAGCGCACCCGCCATGCCGTAATTCTTGCTCCTCAGATGGCTGTTTAAGAACATAATCAGCGTCATTGATGTGCGGTCGGGATTTCCCTGCCCGTTCGTCAGAATCTGAGGCACATCAAACATCTGCAGACCGCCTATGATGGATGTAATCAATGTATAGGCAAGAATCGGACGGATCAGGGGAAGCGTGATGCGGAAGAATCTCTGCACACTGTTGCAGCCGTCTATTTCCGACGCCTCAAAAATATCAGGACTGATGCCCATGATCGCCGCCATCAGCATAATCGTCGTATTGCCAAACCACATTAGGAAATTCATCGTCCCGATCAAGGACCTTACACCCAGTGCGGTGCGCATAAAATCAATGACCTCGCTTATCACGCCAAGCGACATCAATATAGAATTGACCGGTCCCGTCTTTGAAAACAAGGTAAAAAACAGCATTGCAAACGCACTTGCCATGATCAGGTTTGGCAGATAAATGACTACCTTGAAAAACTGCTGGCAGCGGATCTTCATCCGCACATCCACAAACCATGAAGCGAGCGTCAGCGCGATCACGATCTGCGGAATAAAACCGATTACCCACAAAATTAAAGTATTTCCTGCATATTTCAGCATATCGGACTGGAGCAGACTCGCATAATTTTTCATCCCGATAAAGTTGGGACCGATTTCTTTGATTCCTGAGCGAAAATATTCATAAAAACTGTATCGGATGGTGTCTACCAGTGGTATGAACGAAAAAATAAAAAAGCTTGCAAAAAAAGGAAGAATGAAAATATATCCCCATTTCGCGTAATTTACTAATTTGCGTTTTTTCTGCACGAACAACACACCTTTCCTACATTGAGAATGCGGCGTAACTGGTACACCGCATTCTTACTCATTTGAAAAATTACGGCCACTGGATTTCTGTAATCTCAGGATAACGCTCCATGATCGCTGTCTCAAAATTGGCTTTCGCTGTGTCGTAATCAATCTGTCCCTGCAAATAATCGTCAAACGCATTCTGAATCAGCTCCACACAGCCCTGATCATAGGCGGACAGCGGCGCCATCTTGATGCTGGAGAGACTATCTGCAAAATAGCCATACGGGTTCTGACTGCCAAGGAAAGCGGAGTTAAACTCGTCATTGCTTGCCGCCGCGTCCATAACGGACTGCGCGTTCGTGAATTCAGTGTACTCTTTCGCAACCTTAGTCAGGTTATCCTGACTGCCCGTCAGTGCCATGATGATATCCTTTACATGCCCCGGATTGTCCGTTCCCGTCGCTGCCACAAGATAAGTGCCGCCCCAGTTGTACGGCAGGGGAGCGTTGGTAGCCGCCCAGACGCCTTCCTCACCGTCCCAGTTGGGAACCATCTGCGTGTCGATGCCCCATGCTGGGAAGAGGAATGCAAATACCTTTGCGCTGGAGCTCATTGCTGTGAACCAGTCAGAGGTCCACTGTCCTGTTACTGTGGGATCAAAATAGCCTGCGTCCATCCACTCCTTGGAATCATTGACCCAGTCGAGAACTTTCTGGTCAACCTTGATTGTCGTGGAGCCTGCTTCACCCCATGGACCCGCAATATTGTTGCCGTATGTACGGAAGGTGTCCGCATAAGAACTGAATGCGTAGTAGCCCTTTGCCTTAAGTTCTTCCGCAGTTGTCTTCATGGTCGCCCAGTCCGCCGTCTTCTTCCCGATTTCAACCGGATCATCGGTTCCGAAAACATCTTTTGCGATATCGCGGCGGTATACCAGAACACCGGGACATACCTGCCATGTGGACGCTCTCTGCACGCCGTTCGCGTCGGACGCCACTGTCTTTGTGAACGCGAACTGGTCCGACAGATCCGAATCCGGGTTGATTCCCAGATCGGCAAGGGGCATCGCTACGTCTATATCCGCATCCGTGTACTTAACGATGTAATCCAGCTCAGCCGCAAAAAGGTCAACCTTATCGTCAGCAGCCGCGTCTGCCTGATTCAAAAGCGCCTCGTCCAGTTTGTCCTGATACACGCCGTCCTGATTGGGGTTGATGATCCAGTGGATCTCTGTGCCGTCATTTAAGGTAGACACGGTGCCGTCGTCGGATGTATGCTCGATCGCCGGATAAACGGCTGTGATGCGTGTGCGAAGCTCGTCGTTAAAGCTGTAGATGTTGATAACCTTTCCTTCCTCACCGCCCGCCGTAGCTGCGTCACTTCCCGCGTCCTCGCTGCCTCCATTGGAAGCTGCCGGGGGGGGGGCCGTACCCTGGTCTGCGCTGCCCGCATCGGAACCGCCGCCGCAGCCTGCCAGCGTGCCCGCAACAACAGTTGCAGCCAGTAAAACACTGATTAATCTTCTCTTCATTTGATATCCTCCTTTGGTTTGCGCGTGGAGCTGCTTCCTATAATGCATCTGCCACACCTTTTTGAATACACCCCGAGTATACCGTTTGAAAAAAGATATTATATTACGATTCTTAACAAAATATCAGATTCGTGACACATATGCAAAAACTGTATTCACTGTACTTTTGTATAAAATAACCGCCTGTTTTTAATGTCATAATTCTGATATTTTTCTCAAATTTCTGATTTTCTTTTCCCGCTGTTTTTTCTATAATTTTATCATTCAAGTTTACCTTAATAAAATAAACCAGACCCGGAAAGGAGCGCCCAGAATTGAAACCTATTACCTTTATTGATGAACACGGAAGTTTTACCATGAAGCAGCCGGAAAACACAAACTATCTGTATTTTCCCCTCGCCTCGGAAGCCGGATTAAAAAGCAGCGTCACACCGAATCTTGGCGGCGATGCCAAAACCGATCAGGAAACCTTCCTATTGGAACCTGTCAGTTCCGAGAATCTACATAATAACCGTTCCACCCGCAACTTCTTCTTTGTGACATATGACTCGGACGTTTATTCCGCCACCGGCGTTTCCGCCAGACAGGAGAACGACCGTTTCTCCCCCTCACAGGATGAAAGCGAGTTAAGCGCAGGCTTTATGTGGCATACCGTAAAGCGGGTTTCCAAGTCTTACCCTCTATTGGAAACGTCTGTCACGACCTTTGTGCCGAAAGACGACAATGTGGAAATTATGTATGTGACCGTCAGGAACTTGTCCTACGAAGAGCTCTCCCTGACGCCGTACGCCGCCATCCCCATTTACGGGAGAAGCGCGGACAATATCCGGGATCACCGCAACGTGACCTCCATGCTGCACCGCATCAAAACAACGGAAAACGGCGTCCTTGTCCGTCCCACCATGTCCTTTGATGAGAAGGGGCACCGCATCAACCATAAAACCTACTATGTCTGCGGTTTTACCGCAAAGGGGCAGGGCCCGGAAGGGTTTTTCCCCACCGTGGAAGAATATATCGGCGAGGGCGGCACTTTCACCCATCCCCGCGCCGTCTGTGAAAAACGCCCCGGCATTCCTGCCTCTTCCACTTCCGGGGGACGGGAAGCCATGGGTGCGTTCTGTTTCCCAAACCTAACCCTCCTTCCCGGTGATAAGGCAGCTTATATAATCCTGTTTGGCGTAGAAAATGAGGAAAGCCGCATAGAGGAAATCTGTCAGAAATACAACACGGAAAAAAAGGTGGCGGACGCGCTGGCGCAGACAAAAGCGCACTGGCAGGATAAGGTGTCCGTCGGCTTAAAGACAGGGGACAAAGATTTTGACCGCTTTATGAAATGGGTATGTTTCCAGCCTTTCCTGCGCCGACTGTTCGGCTGCTCCTTCTTGCCCCACCACGATTATGGCAGAGGCGGCAGGGGCTGGCGCGATCTGTGGCAGGACTGCCTGTCGTTGCTCCTAATGGAGCCGCAGGACGTCGGAAAAATGATCGAGGCAAACTACGGCGGCGTCCGGATCGACGGCACCAACGCCACCATCATCGGGGACGGAAGCGGAAATTTTATCGCGGACCGAAACGGCATCGCCCGCGTCTGGATGGATCATGCCCTCTGGCCTCTTATGACTACAAAACTGTACATTGACCAGACCGGGGATCTCGACATCTTGTTTAAAGAAGTGCCCTATTTCAAGGATGCACAGTCCATGCGCGGAACCGGCATGGACACGCTCTGGTCGGCTGACAGCGGTAACAGACAGCTCACGGACAAAAATGAAATCTACACCGGCAGCATTTTAGAGCACCTGCTGATTGAGCAGCTCGCCGCTTTCTACGAGGTGGGGGATCACAATATCTACCGGCTGCGCGGCGCGGACTGGAACGATGCGCTTGATATGGCGGCGGAAAAAGGTGAGAGCGTGGCGTTTACATGCGCCTACGCCGGAAACCTGCGGGATCTGGCTTCGCTCCTCCTGCTTTTAGACAGCGCCACCGGCAATCACCAAGCAGCGCTTCTGGAGGAAATCTCCATCCTGCTTACGGATGATCCGGCAGTCTATGACGACATTGACAAAAAGCATCAGATTTTAGAAGACTACAGCACACGCTGCCGCCACACGGTCACCGGCGTCCGCAGGACATTCTATCTCTCCGCTCTGGCTGAAAATCTGACGAAAAAGGCGGACTGGCTGACATCCCATATCCGTTCTCAGGAATGGATTGAAGGAACCGGCGAAGAGGGATGGTTTAACAGCTATTACGATAACCACGGCAGGGCTGTGGAAGGTTTCTTCGGCGATCAGGTGCGCATGATGCTGACAGGGCAGGTCTTTGCCATGATGGGCGGTGTCGCCAAGGACGACCAGATACCCAGAATGGTGAAAGCCGCAGACCATTACCTCTATAAAAAAGAAATCGGCGGCTACCGGCTGAACACGAATTTTAAGGAACTGAAATTTGATATGGGCAGAATGTTCGGCTTCGCCTACGGGGAAAAGGAAAATGGCGCCGTTTTCTCCCACATGACGGTCATGTACGCAAACGCCCTCTACCGCAGAGGCTTTGTAAAGGAGGGCTGGAAAGCGTTAAAAACCCTTGCGGACAATGCCCTCAACTTTGATACCAGCCGGATTTATCCGGGCATCCCCGAATATTTCCGGGCGGACGGACGGGGCATGTACCACTATCTGACCGGCGCGGCAAGCTGGTTTATGATGACCATGATCACGGAAGTGTTCGGCGTACACGGCGATAACGGCGCACTACTGATAACCCCGAAACTGCTTGCCGGACAATTTGACGGGCAGGGCAAGGTGTCCATCACCGTTCCTTTTGCCGGAAAGACTTTTACCGTTGTCTGCCAGAACGAATCGGGGAAAGATTTTGGCGACTATGCCATGGAATCCGCCCTCTGCGACGGCGCCGCCCTTCCCGTGAAGAACAACGCCTCCGCCCTTCTCTCCCGGGAGCTGCTTGACAGCCTGCCGGAGGGTACGCACCAGATTACCGTGAAACTTATATAAAAAACTATTACCCGGCAGCGGCGATTCAAAGAATGCTGTGCATTTTCCTGCATAGCAACCGCTTGAGCGCCAGTGCGCCCGAGCGTGGGATTCGCTTCGCAGACCCGGATAAATATAAACTGATCAGAAAGGAATACATGAAATGAGATATGGATATTTTGACAACGCAAACCGTGAATATGTGATCGAAAGGCCCGACACCCCCGCCCCTTGGGTCAATTATCTGGGTTCGCCCGAATACGGCGCGATCATTTCCAATAACGCAGGCGGTTACAGCTTTGCCAAATCGGGAGCCAACGGAAGAATTCTGCGCTATGTCTTCAACCAGTTCGACCAACCCGGACGGTATCTTTACATCCGCGACAACGATTCAAAGGATTATTGGTCCGCCTCATGGCAGCCGGTCGGCAAGGATCTGGACAAGTATGAGAACGAGTGCCGGCACGGTCTGGGCTACACGAAAATGACCACTCTGTATGACGACATTTCCTCCGAGGCGGTATACTACGTCCCCCTCGGGAAAACCCATGAAGTGTGGACCCTCACAGTAACCAACCGCTCGGACCGCCCGAGACATCTTACTCTGACAGGTTACGCTGAATTTACAAACCACAACAACTATGAACAAGATCAAGTGAACCTGCAGTATTCCCTGTTCATCACCAGAACGTTGTTTGAGGAAAACCGAATCATGCATCAGATTCACGACAATCTGGATAAACAGCCTGCCGGAAAACTGGTTGACGGAAAATGTACGGTAACCCGCTTTTTCGCACTTGCAGGAGAAAAGGTTTCCTCCTACTGCGGCGACAAGGCACAGTTTCTCGGAAACTATCACGGTTACGGCAATCCACAGGGCGTCCTGTGCGGTGATCTGGGGAATGTTACAAGCTACAACGAAAATGCCTGCGGCGCACTTTCCTGCTCGGTTAAACTGGCTCCCGGTGAAAGCAGAACAATCACTTTCCTGCTCGGCATGAAACCTTCCGACGAGGCTGCCGCCATCATCAGCCGGTACGTCCGTCCCGACGACGCGCTCGCAAAAGAAATCGAGGAACTGAAACAGAGCTGGCATGAAAGGCTTTCCCGGCTGCACGTCAACACACCAAGCCCGGAATTTAATACCATGGTCAACACATGGAACGCCTACAACTGCTTTATGACCTTTATCTGGTCCCGCGCGGCTTCCTTCATCTACTGCGGTCTGCGCAACGGCTACGGATACCGGGACACCGTGCAGGATATTCAGGGCATCATCCATCTGGTGCCGGAAATGGCTGTGGAAAAAATCCGCTTTATGCTCTCCGCGCAGGTAAGCTGCGGCGGCGGTCTGCCTCTGGTGAAATTCACCCACAATCCGGGACATGAAGACACCCCCGACGATGCCTCCTACCGTGAAGAAACCGGGCATCCGGCATACCGCGCCGACGACGCGCTGTGGCTTTTCCCGACCGTCTGCAAATATATCGCGGAGACCGGGAATACCGCATTCCTCGACGAAGTCATTCCCTTTGCTGACAAGGATACGGCAAGCGTTTACGAACATCTGAAACGCGCCGTGCAGTTCTCCTTTGACCACCTCGGTCCCCACGGGATGCCCGCCGGGCTTTACGCCGACTGGAACGACTGTCTGCGGCTTGGCGCTGACGGGGAATCCTCCTTTGTAGCGCTGCAGTTTTACTATGCCATGACAATCTTAAGGAATTTTGCAGAATTTAAAGGTGACAGAGAATATGTGGACTATCTGGACGAACGGCAGTCGGAAATGAAGAAAAAAATACAAGGGCTGTGCTGGGACAGCGACCGTTTCATCCGGGGCTTTACGGAGGATGGAAAGCGTATTGGCGCAGCCTCGGACCCGGAAGCAAGTCTCTGGCTCAATCCCCAGAGCTTTTCCGTCATCAGCGGGCTTGCGGACGCCGGACAGGCGGATCTGGTCATGGCAAATGTCTATGAAAAGCTGAATACCAGATACGGCGCCCTCCTGATCGACCCGCCCTACCACGCCCACGCCTTCGACGGCGCACTGGCTGTGATCTACAATCAAGGCACCAAAGAAAACGCCGGCATTTTCTCCCAGTCACAGGGCTGGCTGATTCTGGCGGAAGCCCTGCTTGGTCATGGAGACCGCGCGTTCACTTACTTTATGGAAAACGCACCCGCCGCCCAGAATGACATTGCCGAAATCCGCCGCATTGAACCTTACTGCTACGGGCAGTTTACCGAAGGACGGGCAAGCGTTCATCACGGCAGATCCCATGTCCACTGGCTGACAGGCACGGCATCCACCGTCATGGTCGGCTGCGTGGAAGGAATCCTCGGTCTGCGCCCGGATTTACGCGGCATACGGCTTGCGCCCGCCATTCCCCGGGAGTGGAAACGCCTTGAAATCGACAAAGAGTTCCGCGGAAAGCAACTTCACATCCTTGTGGAAAACCCGAACGGGCACGAGACGGGCTGTGAAAAGCTCCTTTTGAACGGCAAGGCGTTAACCGACAACTACATTCCCGCCGGGATGCTGGAATCGCAGAATGAAATTTTACTCACCTTGTAAGCACCTCTAAAAAAGAGACGCGGCAGCCAGTAAAGGCTGCCATGTCTCTTTTTTCCATCCTGTGCATGATACGGCGTCAGCTGCCGTCCGTTTCGCCCCCGCCACCCGTTTCGCTTATATTCCACTGCGCCATATGGTTCGTATCCCTGTATTTTTTCGGTGTCATCCCGGTCTGCTCCCGGAACTGCTGGATGAAGTGGCTCTGCGTCGAGAAGGAAAGGCGGTTTGCAATGTCAGCCAGCGTGTAATCACTGTAGCGGAGCATGTTTTTCGCCATCTCGATCTTCTGCGCGCGAATGTAGGCGCTGACCGAATCTCCCATCTCCTTTTTAAACAGACGGGAAAGATAGCTGGCGGACACGCCAAGCTGCTCCGCAATTTCTTCAATGGTGATTCTCTCTTTGATATGCGCGTAAATATATTCCTTACACACATTGATATGGCGGGAGCCTGTGTCGCTGCGACAGATCCTGCGCATCTTCTCCGTGTAGTCCAGTACCATCTCGTCATGCAGATGCCGTATCTCCTGCAGGGTATGAATGCGGTCCAGACTCTGGATATAGAAATCGCTCATCCGAAAAGCCTGTTCCAGTTCCATTCCCCGCTGTCTGCAGAGCCGCGTGACCATCGCCGTGGTGATCACAAAATGATATTTCAGGTTTGTGACCGGGTCCTGCGACAGCACCCCCACGCCCTCATCATCCATAAAGCGCTCCTGCTCGCAGTTTTTTCTGACCGCCTCCACGTCGCCGCTCATCACCGCCTCATAAAACAGAAATTCTTCCGTCGGCTGGCGGTGCTCTATCTCGTCAACCATATCATCCGCTTCCAGAAGAAGCCATTCGTTCTGGTATCTCATACGATCATCCTTCCTGCCAACATCTGTGTTCAAAAGCCGGTCAGCGCAAACAATTTTTCAACCGTGGCAAACAGTTCATCCTCCGTCCTCGTACCGTCGTTGACAAGGCAGGGGATTTTTCTGTTTTCGCATTCTGCTTTTACCTTTTCGGCAAACAGGATATCCCTTTGCATCCAGTTGTCAAAAGCCGCTTCCCGATCGGTGCAGTCCCGCAGGATGTAGGGCACCCATTCCCGTTCCCTATAATGCGAAATATGAAACGCCGGGGTGGGAACAATCGAAATATAGTCATCTGCGCCATGCTGTCCCATAACCCGAGGCGTGTACGCCGCTCCTTCGGTGACAATCAAATCAGCGTCCGTCTCTTCCAGCCGTTCAAACACAAACGCTGCTATTTCACCATAGACCAGAAACTCCTCCTCACACTGGATGGACGGCTCCCTCATCCATGTCTCATCCGGCGTCATTTCCATACACTTTTTGCAGGCGGGATATCCCGTCTGTGCCGCCCTTTCCATAAACTGCTCCAGAAAGTCATCCACCTTGAAATAGAAGGCGCCATATTTCTTTGCAATCCGTTCTGCGACAGTGCTCTTTCCACTACATGGCGAACCGCCTATAAAAAGAATTCTTTTATCCATATGCCCCCATTTCCTCATAACTATCCAGCCTTCGTCTTCATAGTTACTGCGTTGTTTTCGGCGGGCGTGCCACTGCGCACTCATTCCAACAACCCCCTAACCGCATCATACACCCTGCGGTAACGACTGTAAACCTCCATATATTTCTCATGTCTTTCTACATCCGGCAGATACACTTTTGTTTTCTCCACCATATGCGCCGCGCATCCGTTTCCCATCGTCCGCTATGCTTCTATTCTAATCCTTCGGTATCCGAAAATATATAGTTAATTTTATAAAATGTGCCGGCAATTCCCGTGGTCAGTACCGCAATGCCCGCAGGCAGGACAGCCGATACATTTCTGCCCCCTCTTCTTTGCCTTGACGAGATAGATGCCCGCCACGCCTATCACCACAAACAGCACCCCTGCCGTAATTAAATTCGTCATCCTTTTCTCCTTTTCCCATTTTTATTTCGCTTGCATCGTTCATATCCGATGACATTCCGAGTCCACACGCCGTAATCTTACGCCGCCTTCTTCATCCCATATTCCATCGCAAACTGTCTGTTCGTCCGCCGCACCAGCCATACGACCACAGCCGCCATGGCAAGCACCGCAAGCAGTCCCGGGACAAAACCGTTTCCAACGCTTCCCGCAGTAAACAGCGTGCCAGTCTGGTACACGAAAAAAGCCACCGTGAATCCCATTCCCATCTGCAGACCGATGCCCGCCCACAGCCATTTTCTGCTCTGCATCTCCGCGTTCATCGCGCCGAGCGCCGCAAAGCAGGGCGGCGTAAACAGGTTAAACATCAGGTAAGCAAGCGCCGCCGCTTTCGTGAGCGCCATCGCCTGCGCCACCACATTGCCGTCTCCCACAAGCGCCAGTTCCTCCGTGTCGATAAACGCGCTAAGCCCATAGCAGACCGCCAGCGTGCCGACCACATTTTCCTTGGCGATAAAGCCGGTGACCGCAGCCGCCGCAAGCTGCCACGCCGCAAAACCGACAACCGGCACGAGAAGAACGGCAATGGGGGAAGCGATAGACGCCAGAATGGAAGTGTGCTCCATTCCCTCTTCCACCACCTGCAGCCGCCAGTCAAAGGACTGCATGATCTGCACCACCGTATTACATACGAGAATGATAGTTCCCGCCTTGATGATATATGCCTTGCCGCGCCCCAGCATGGAAATGACCGCCCGTTTCAGACTCGGCAGCTTATACTCCGGCAGCTCAATGATGAAAAAGGATTTTCTGAATTTATATCCCGTCACCGCATTTACTAACAGCGCTCCCAATAAAATCAGCGCGATACCCGCAAAATACATCAACACGCCGACCCATGGCGTCTCCGGGAAAAACGCGCCCACAAAAAGTGCGATCACCGGCAGTTTTGCGCCACAGGGCATAAAGGGCGTGAGCATCGCCGTGGCGCGGCGTTCCCTCTCGTTTCTGATGGTGCGGCACGCCATAATGCCCGGAATGGCGCACCCCGTACCGATCACCATGGGGATCACAGACTTGCCGGAAAGCCCCACCCGCTTAAAGACCGGGTCGAGCACCACCGTGGCGCGCGCCATATAGCCACAGTCTTCCAGAAGCGCGATCAGGAAGTACATCACCATCACAAGCGGCAGGAAACCGACCACCGCCCCCACCCCGCCGATGATGCCGTCCACCAGCAGGGACTGTAAGAAAGGGTTGGCATCCTCCACAAGCCCTGCCACAACCCCCTGAAAGGTTTCAATCCAGCCCACCAGCCAGTCGGCAATCCACGTGCCGAGGGTGGATTGGGAAATATAGAATACCAGAAACATGACCACCGCGAAAATCGGTATGCCAAGCCAAGGGCTTGTGAGCGCAGCGTCAATCCGATCCTGTCCATTCTTTTCCTTCGTCAAAACCTTGCGTTTCTCCACGCTATCCACGATCCCCTTCACAAACTCGAACCGCTTTCTGTCTGCACTCTCCACCGCGGCCTTGTCATGCAGATCAATTTCACCCTGCCGGTAAGGCGCCTTTTGTACCATACCCTTTACCGTGACAGCCTTCTCCACCACGGCTTTCAGACCATTATGCCCGGAAGCCGTGGAAACCGTCTGCAATACGGGACATCCAAGCTTCTCAGACAAAAGCGCCGCGTCAATTTGCGTGTCCTTCTTCACGTTGACATCGCTTTTATTCAGAGCGACCACCACCGGAATGCCAAGCTCCAGAAGCTGGGTCGTAAAAAACAGGCTTCTGCTCAGATTAGTAGCGTCCACGATATTGATGATCGCGTCCGGGTTCTCGCTCTTCACATAGGTGCTGGTGATATTCTCCTCCGATGTGAAGGGCGACATGGAATACGCCCCCGGCAAATCTACCGCGACCAGTTCCTCCGTCCCGTCGTAGTAAACCCGCTTGATCCGGCTTTCCTTCTTTTCCACGGTGACGCCCGCCCAGTTTCCCACCTTTTCATTCCTGCCAGTGAGGGCGTTGTACATCGTGGTTTTTCCGCTGTTGGGATTTCCCGTCAGTGCAATTCTCATTTCATCGATCCTCCTTATTCCCTTTTTATGATTTTGTAACATGCAATGCCAAAGCGCGGGCAGAATCTCCTATGCAGCACAGATTCCTCCTGCAGGCACGCTGTTAGTTTTAACTAACTATTGAACAAAAAAATTTGTCGCTCCCCCTGCCATGAACGACCACCCGCCGGACTGCGCAAAGCAGATCTACAACGTCCGGCGCAGACGCCTGCGATCGAAGCGCCTGCGGCAAACCTGCCGACTATATGGAAATCGCTTCCGCCAAGTCAGTATCCATATTGTATCTGGCATCCTTGATCGAAACAACACAGCCGCCCCTGATATGGGAGATCACCGTAATCGGTTCCCCGCTGTAACAGCCCAGCGAAAAGAGAAAAGATCTCAGTTCCTCGTCCTGCGCCTCGATATCCTTCACAATGTACTCTTCTCCGACTCTCGCATCAATCAGATTCATAAATGCCTCCCTTCCGAACCGCTCCTATCATAGTTCTTCCATCTCACTTCCTTTTTGTGTTAGTATTGGCTAACCAAAAGTTAGTTTAATATAACCCTCCTTCTTTGTCAATCCCCTTTTCCAAAATATTTCCATCACGGATCATTTCAACCCGCAGCTGCATGTCGCAAAAGCGCCCCTGTTTTTGTTGTCTTTGCCCACGGAAAATGGTATGATGACAGTATCTGAAACGAGAGACCGGCAAGGCTTACACTGACCCCTTTGGGACATTGGAGGAAACCTATGAGTTATATCAGACACCGTGCGGACGAATCACAGGAAGATTATCTGGAGACCATCCTCATGCTGCAGAAAAAGCTGGGACAGGTCCGCTCCATAGATATCGCAAACGAAATGAACTTCTCCAAGCCAAGCGTCAGCGTGGCGATGAAAAACCTGCGCGAGAAGGCTTATATCACCATGTCCGAAAACGGCTTTATCACGCTCACCGAAAGCGGACGGGAACGCGCCGAAAACGTGCTGGAGCGCCACACCATCCTCTCCGACTGGCTGGTCAGCATCGGCGTAAGCCAAAAGACCGCGCTGGAGGACGCCTGCCGGATGGAACACGACTTAAGCGAGGAAAGCTTCGAGGCAATCAAAAAAGCGGTGGCTCTGAAACAAGTCTGACCTGCTCTGCTAAAACAAATATCCAAACTGGCAATTTCATCAGGCTCCGCGTTTATGTGACAGACACCGATTCCGTTGTCATCACAGTCCTGCCAGCCATGTCCCAGAGAAAAACAAGTAAATATAGATTCCAGCCAATTCCCTTCATCTTCTGTTTAAAGTACAGAAGAATGTGCAAACTATCCTTGAGTTACTGAAAGCGGGGGATACAACGGTTATGGATATTTTTGATATTTTGGCACTTGCCGGCGGCTTAAGCCTGTTTCTGTTCGGCATGAGCGTGATGAGCGAAGCGTTGGAACGGCGCGCGGAGGGGAGTCTGAAGCTGCTGCTCGCCAGACTGACCCAGAATAAAACTGCCGGCTTTCTGACGGGTCTGGTCGTCACCGCCGTGATCCAGAGTTCTTCCGCCGCAACCGTGATGGTGGTAGGTTTTGTCAACTCCGGCGTGATGACTTTAAAACAGGCAATCAACGTGATCATGGGGGCAAACGTGGGCACCACCGTCACCGCATGGCTTTTAAGCTTAAGCGGCATTTCCAGCGACAACCTTTTTGTCAAGATGCTCAAGCCCACCTCCTTCACGCCCATTCTGGCAACGGCAGGCATCCTTCTTTTTATGTTTGGAAAGACAAGCAAGAAAAAGGATTCCGGCACCATCCTCTTAGGTTTTGCCACCCTGATGTTCGGCATGGACGCCATGTCCTCCGCGGTATCGGGGCTTGCCGACGTGCCCGCATTCCAGCAGATGTTTATCCTGTTTAAAAATCCCGTCCTCGGTATCATCGTGGGTGCCGTGCTCACGGCGGTGATACAGTCCAGCTCCGCCTCCGTCGGCATCCTGCAGGCGCTCGCCTCCACGGGACAGGTCTCCTACGGCGCCGCCATGCCCATCATCATGGGACAGAATATCGGCACCTGCGCAACTGCCCTCCTCTCCTCCTTCGGCACGACGAAGAATGCCAGACGGGCGGCAGTCGTCCATCTGTCCTTTAATATTCTTGGAACACTGATCCTGCTCCTCGTCTTTCTCCCCGTGTCCCTGTTTGTAAAGCCCGCGTTTCTGGATGAATCCGCATCCCTGTTTGGTATCGCGCTCACCCACTCCGCCTTTAACATTTTGTGCACCCTCATACTACTTCCCACCTCCGCCCTTCTGGAAAAGCTGGCGGTGAAGCTCGTCCCCGACGCCGAAGTGAAGGAAACCGCCTCCATACTGGACGAAAGACTCCTCGCCGCGCCCCATATCGCGCTGGACAGATGCTATACGCTGGTGCGGGAAATGGCGGAAATCTCCACCACGTCTTTGAAAAACGGGATGAAACTGCTGACCCGCTATGACAGGCAGACCGCAAAGGAAGTGCAGGAAGCGGAAGAAAAGTGCGATCACTATGAAGATATGCTGGGAACCTACCTTGTGAAACTGAGTAGCTATCAGATGAGCGACGCCGACAGCGGCAGCGTCTCCATGATGTTAAAAGTGATCGGCGATCTGGAGCGGATTTCCGACCATAGTATCAATATTTTAAAATCCGCGGAAGAATTAAAGGACAAAAAACTGCAGTTCACCCCCGAAGCCTTAAAAGAACTGGACGTGCTCTGCAGCGCCGTATCAGAAATTATGACGCTCTCCTGTAGCGCCTTTGTACAAAACGATCTGGAACTGTCACGAAATATAGAACCGCTGGAACAGGTCATCGACGATTTGAAAACCCACATGCGAAACGCCCATGTAAGGCGTCTGAAAAAAGGGATCTGCTCCATCGAGACTGGCTTCATCTGGCTGGACCTTCTCACCAATCTGGAAAGGGCGGCAGACCACTGTTCCAACATCGCCATCTGCATCCTGGACGCTGCGGAAAACAGCATGAATCTGCACCATTCCCTTTCCGTAATGAAGAAGGAAAGCCCTTATTACAAAGATCAGTATGCCTTCTACTCCGAAAAATATGTACTGCCAAAGGTTAACGGATGAAATTCGTTCTCTGCACAGGCTCCTTCTCCGGCAGACCGTAAGTTTCCTTCCCGAGCGCAATGCTCTTCATCAGGAAAGTCATATTCCTGGCAAGCGCGCGCATCGTCTGCAGCCCCTCCGCATCCTGCGCAGCCTCGCCCTGCACCCTGCCGTGGACGCTGTTCCAGTACTGGCTGGACGCCACCGGCATACCGCAGATCGTAAAATACTTGTTCATCTCGTCAAAGGTCGCCGACATGCCTCCCCGCCTTGCCACCACCACGCTCGCCCCTACCTTCATGCTCTTGTCAAAAGGCGTGCTGTAAAACAACCTGTCTAAAAAGGAAATCAGCGTGCCGTTTGCGGACGCATAGTAAACCGGCGACGCGATCACCAGCCCGTCGCACGCCTCAAATTTCGACGCCGTCTCATTCACCATGTCGTCAAACACACATTTCCCTTTGTCCGCACATGTCCCGCAGGCGATGCAGCCACGGATATCCTTGTTTCCGATCTGGATCGTTTCCGCCTCCACGCCCTCCGCCGCAAAAATCTGCTCCATCTCTTTTAAGGCGATGGATGTGTTGCCTCCCACACGCGGACTTCCGTTGATCATGAGAACTTTCATCGTGTTTTCCTCCTTTTGCTTATGATCAAAAATGTATTCATGCCAGTATTGAACTATCATACCATAACTGGAAATAAAATGGTATAAAAGAAAAATGCCGCGCCATGGGCAGCCTGATGTACTGTGTCCATGACCATCCTCCATTAACCAAATACCAGACTGCAGACCAGCATACTCACCGGCTGGTGGAGCAGATAAATCCAAATCGTCCTGCTCCCGATAGCGGATAAAATCGGAACCTTATGCCGGGCGATTGTTTTCCATGTGTCATTCTCCCTAAATATTTCATTGGAAAAATACCCGCACAGATACAGAAACATCCATGGAATCAGAGGGAAATAGTCGCTTGACCGAAATCCCGGAAAAGGGAAGCCAAGCGGTGTCAGAATCTTTATAGAATAAAATGCTGCCGAGACCTGCATACCTCCCCCAATCCCAATATAGCCATACTGTATCCGCTTGCAGAGAATAAACAGCACAAAACAGATTCCCAATCCCCACATCGGAGATACTTTTTTTACCGCCCTTCGGAGCGGGAACATCAGCAGGACTGCACATCCCATAAAATTTAATATCCCGAACCAAATGGTTTCCGACGGTATAACAATAAGGGTAACAAACGAAATAATAAAACCATACATATTGAACCGCAGACCACGCCACAGATTTCCCTCCATCCCCCACTTCCATACAAATCCAGAAATAAAAATAAAGGTCTGGCATATCATCTGCTGCCAGATGTGGATTGCAGGAAGTCCATACCAAAGCGGGTTCCTCCCATATACAATAAATACATCATACAAAAAGTGAAATACCACCATGTTAACAACTGCAAAGCCCCTGATGCCGTCAATCAAACAATACCGTTTTTTCCGCGCCTCCATAAACACTACTCCTTTCAAAGCACTATTTATGTTTTCAGCATAACAGATCGTTTCTTCTATGGCGGCGCCTTGCAAAAATTAAACGTTTGCGGGTAAAAAATGAGAAGTCCGGAATATTCTGCCGGACTCCCCACTCACTTTATGTCATATATAAAGAAATTCATTCTGCATCTTCCAAAAACAGGAGGACACTGATCTGGAAATCCCCATCCCGCTCTGTTACCGTCAGGCTTCCATGATACTTTTCTGCAATCCTTCGGATGTTTTTCAGCCCAAACCCATGCCCCTCAGAAGCCCCGAATGTCCGTTTTTTCCCGGAACAATTATTTTGTGTGCTGATACAGAGGATGCCCCGGTCATATTTCATCATGATGTGGAATGTCGGTTCTATCACATCTGCCAAGGCATTCAGGGCATTTTCAAACAGGTTACTCAGAATCACATTGATATCAAAAACAGGGATATCCAGATGCTCCGGAATCTGGATTTTCCAAGAGATATCAATACTTGAACCTTTTGCCTTTGAAATCATATAATTTAGGATGCTGTCAATCTTTTCGTTTCCAGTGACGACGTGTTCCTCACTGTTTTCCATAAACGCCCCCATAGACACAAGGTACTTAAGCGCTGCTTCATTTTCACCTTCTGATACCATATCCGTGAGCATTTTTATGTGATGCTTCATATCATGCTTCAAGGCGCGGATATTATGCTGTGACTGCCTTATAATAGCAAACTGGTTCTCATAGATACGAACCTCCTGTTCCAACAGCTCACGCTCCCGTTCCTGCCGGGATTTCCCTGCCTTTTCCAAAATTAACCCAAAAACAAAAAACAGACTGACGGAAATGGATGTGGCAATCAAATACTGGCGACTGTCAGTAACTGCCACAAACAAGACAGATTCAATGTTCCATTTACCAATCCAGTATACTGTTGGGAGGATAACTGCCATCAGCAGCCGTCTGGTTGCTTTGCCTTGATAACAAAAAGACATCGCGGACAAAAACGGAATTTCCACCAGTAAAAAGAACAGATCCATCAGGGTGATTCCCTGCTTGATATGGGAAATGCCCACAAGAAACCCCTCAAATATCCACAATACCGCAAAGACAGCTATTACAATTTTCTTAGAAACCCTATACTTCCCAATGCAGGTAAAAAAACAGCGCATATAGAGACAGATGCGGACTGCCGCCAGTATAACAACAAAGCTTTTCATGGCAGACATTTGACTCATCCCCTTTGATATCTTTCTGCTAAGTTCTCTTTCATTGTTTTTCGGTACTTCTGACTGATCGGCAGACGCGTACCATCTGTCATCTGAACTGAATCATAATGATAAATCGAAACAAACGCTGTGTTTACGATATAGGACTTATGGATGATCCAGAACCCTTTTCCTGCCACCTGCCCCCATACCTCCTGCATGGCACCATAAAATTCCTTCTGTCCCAAGCTGCTATATATTTCAACTTTCCTGCCATTGCAGGCAAAGTAGCGTATTTCGTCCAAATACAGCCTGCAGACCGACTTCCCTATACGATAATAGAATTCATTTTTATTGGCTTCACTAAGCCTTATGAACTGCTCCAATGCAGCGTCCACATTCTCTTTGGCAAGCGGCTTGATCAGGAAGTCCAAAGGACGTATCTTAAACAGACTCATGGCATAGGTTTCTTTGGAGGAAATATAAACAATGCTGATCTTATCGTTGCCAAGATGTTCCCGAATCTGCCTGCCGACCTGAACACCATCCATCTCCAAAAGCTGGATGTCCAGAAAAATAAGATCATACAGACACTGTTCTTCAATCGAATGATAAAGCGTCTCTCCAGAATAAAAAACTTCCGTTTCAATCCGCAAACCACGGCAGTCCGCAAAATCCAAGATCATTTTTTCCAAATCAGAGCAGGTACCTATTTCATCGTCACATATCGCAATCCGTTTCAGTTCTGCCACCTCATTCCTTTTTCTGCCCCCGACTTTTTCTTTTGTATATTTTTTACCATATTATCCTTCATTCCTCCGGCATTCACATATTCATAAACAAAAGAGTCCAACGCATGATACTGTTTTGATTTTGCGTTAAGCTGATAACCTGCCGCAGCCATGTATTTCTGGATATGTTCTGTAATCTTTTTTCTTTCCTCCAGCATAGCCTCACGTTCAACCTCTTTTGAAAAATCAAGGTCTATATCAACCGAAAGCCGGGGCAAGTCAAAAATCGTAAGGTTGATCGCTGTTCCGCCTTTGAGCGCAAGGCTGTCTGACAACAGCGGGTCTTTTTCCATGAAAGCCAAAACATCCGCGAGCCGGCATACTTTTTCTAAAGTATCACGTGCAAACCCAAGTCCCTTTGCCTGCCGTCCAAGTGTAATCCGGTCATATTGCATCATAGTCATTTACCCCCTTATCAATCAGCACCCTTAAATTTTCCGGCGCAAAAAGCCGCCACCGCTTATGAAACACAAATCCATCCTTTTGGATACTGAAATATGTTTTGCTGTCCGGCAAGTGTTTCTCACATTCATCAAAAAAGAAATCCGACAGCCCAAAATCCCCTTGAAACATTTCAAGGATATATCCGGTTTTTTGATAAAGTTTTCCGCAATGATATAAATCCAGAGAAGAAAGCAGATGATCCGATGAAAGAGATGGAATGAGCAGCATACAGCGCAGCAGCTCTTCAAGTCCGCCAATTTTTTCAAAATCCGCAATGCTGTCAATTACTGTCCGTTCTAAGGAAGTCACACGAACGCCATTTCCCATTTCCACAACACCTTCTATTCCCCTATGCCTCACAGGGCAATAATCAATCCCGTCATAAGAAAAGGGCCGTACCCGTTTTCCTGTTGCTACATACACCTCATAAAACACCTGATTTGCATAGCCATAATACTCAAAAGCACTATGATGGGAAACGTAGGCATCCTCCGCCACACTAGAGGCAATCTGGAAACGGTTTGGAATCGGCTGATCGGTTTCCAAACTCATAACCACATACAAATCACGGCGAACCCGCTCAATATACCCCTTTTCTAAAAACTTTCGTATCTGCCAGGCTGCCGCGCTAGCCGAGCCGAGCCGCTTGGCAAGTCCATCCCGCGTAAAACAGCGCATAGCCGCAAGTTCTTTATATAAATCCATTTTATCACCGCCTTGTTTTTATTGTAGAGCAAAATGGCAGTATTTACAACTGTTTTGAGCAAAAACAAAAACAGTTATTTCAAATTTACACGAAATGGGAGTCATAACGAATATTTTGTGTAAAAACAGAAACATTCAAAGAAAAGGACATCCACCAAAAAAGATGAAATGTCCTTTGGCATATACGTTATTCAATTTTATATACAAAGCAGTTTACCGCTGTTTGCGCCGCTTTCTGCAAGTGCCTCTGTGTTACATTTCCATCATTAAAAGGATGGATACACAAAAAAGAGAATCCACTTTCTCGCTCGCAATTGCCTGCTCATAAGCCGTACATAACCGCGCCACCGCATCTGCTGTATCACACGGAGCAATCGGAATAAACCATGTGACCTCCTTTGCTAATCTTACTTCCAATTTTTTTATCCAGCCGCCACTGAGGCGCCTCCCCGTCATCACCCCAATACTCTTCCACAGAGGCTATTTTCCCCTCCACAACATGAATAAAGGAAGTCACATGAAACGACATCTGTTTATCCTTGCTGTACACATGGGTGGCGGTAATGATATGCGTATCAGCAGTAAAAATCTGTTCTATCTCCCCATCCCACTCGCCGGGATACTCGCAGTTCGCCCGAATAAATTCCTCTACAGTGAAATGTTCGTTCGTGTTATGCCAGTTCACCCACGCATCCGAATGAAAATATTCGCGAATCGCATCTGCATCCTGTTGCAGAACCGCATTCCAAAATGCCTTAACATCCAATTCCATATCCCTTCCTCTTTTCTGTTCATCTGTACTTTCTCCGCAGTTTTCTGGAAAGTTCTGATTTCCTTTCCTTCCGCATCCTGCGCACTTCCCTTTTCTGCGAGATAAAAATATAATACCCGCCCTCTTCTACCACTTTAACCCCGCCGAACACAGACTGCAACTTATTTTTGTACCACGCATACCTTTTGGTGACCATAACCATTCTGCCGCCAGCCTTCAGATGATGAAATCCCTCTTCTATGAATCTTTTCGGCACGCCAAAATCCGCGTGATAAGGAGGATTGGAGAGAATCAGATCAAAGTCCCGCTCCGTGACATGGGAAAAGCCATCGCTTTGAAAGACAGAAATGTCCTGCATACCGTTATAAGCGGCATTCTTCTTTGCAAAGGCGACGGCAACGGAATTGACGTCAGCCATCGTCACATTCTCTGCGCCCGCAAAGTGTGCCGCGTAGATGCCGATCACGCCATACCCGCATCCCAGATCCAGTATTTTCTGCCCGCCCTGCAAGTCCACATTTGAAAGCATTGCCAGTGTCCCTTTGTCAATGTGTTTTGGAGAAAACAGGGATTTTTCAGTATGCAGATGCAGGCTTATTCCATTGATCGTATCAGTTATCATATCGTACCTTTATGGAAACACGGATGAATCCACAGTTTCCTACAACACCCCTGCCGATGCCAAAATATCCCTCTCACAGTCTTGTATCATTCGGCGTACTTGACAGGCGTCCGCTGCGCACTTTGTATCTTTCACACGGATAAAATACGCCGCGCATAACATCTCGATACATGCCATCACACAGGGAACCGCCGACTTTTCTTTCTCGGAAAGAGGATTGACGCTTTCATAACCGGCTATCACCGCTTTCACACTGGCAAGCCACTCCTCCCGCGTAAAGACGTCGTCCGTCTCCTCCGACAACAGCCCCGTCAAAAAATAGCAGACATCAAAGATTCTGATATTTCTCTGGCTCAGATCAAAGTCAATATAGCCGGACAATTCTCCCTCACAGAACAAAAAATTCCCGAAATGGACATCCCTGTGAATGAGCTGTTTGGGCAGCTCGTAATAGACAGCCTCCAGCGCCTCTGCCGCCTTGTCATACGCTTCCCTGTCAAGAATCTGCCACCCGTTACGGTCAAACGTTTCCAGAACCCAACCCTGTATCTCTTTTAACAGGCTGTTATCCCAAAATGCCATTTTCTTTTCACATTGCAAAAAAGCGTCGTGCAGTCTTGCAATCGCGCTTCCCATTTTATGGGCAACTGTCAGGTCTTTCCTGTCGGAAAGATTGCTTCCCCGCAGTTTTTTGGACAGGAGGAAATATGCGTCTTTGTGCACGGCATAACTTTCCCCGTTTTTGGCGCAAACAGTCTCCGCAACCGGAATCCCGCACGCGGACAACAGCGTCGCTATCTTACCGTTTCTCTCCATCTGCTCTTTGTCCTCGTATCTCTTGATCACATAAGAGCCGTCGATCTCCCATGCGGAAGGGTATATTTGCACGACCTGTCCACCCTCCATGCCCCACACGGGCAGAATTTCCTCTATGATTCCTTTCATATTCCGATACCCCGCCTTTTCTTTTGCGATAATTCTTCTGACACTTGACTTTGACAAGTGAAAGATATTTCCAAGCTGTCCCTTCGTCCTGCCCTCAAGGTGCATCAAAAAAATACGCTGATCGCGTTTCGCCAGCTCCTTCTTATAGGCAGTCTGCCCGGTTGCCCTGCGCTCATTGTGCTTCGGTATATACAGATAACCGCCGTCATAATGCTCTTGTATCATGGCAAGCAGTTCCTCTGGCAGAACCTCATTTGCATTTACATATTTCATCTGAACCTCCCTGTCACAGCATCAGACAGCAGCTCTTCTCACATTCCCGCCATAATCTTGTTTAGCCAAATCTTAGATTCTTTTTCTCTATTTTACCAAATTAGATAAAAATATCGGTGACCATATTTGATTCTGTGTCAAATATAATCACCGATAACCCTGTTGCCATATTCATATGATGTATCAGATTTTATACGGCAGGATTCCCCTTCCTGCTCAGACGCTTCCCCGCATCCTCCTTCACCAGTTCAATCACCACCGCCATAATCGGAATAAAGAATATAATTCCCATAATCCCGAAAAGTTTTCCGCCGATCATTGCCGCAACAAGCGTGTATAACGGCGGAAGTCCCACCGAGCCCCCCACAACCCTCGGATAGATAAACTGGTTTTCCACAAACTGGACCACCAGATAGACGATCAGACAGCGGACCGCCAGCGCAGGACTGATCAGAAACGCCAGAACCACGCTGACCGCGCCGGACAAAAAAGCCCCGACATAAGGGATAATCGCGCAGACTGCCGTCAGCACGCCGACCAGACTTCCATAGGGCAGTTTAAAGATCGTGAACGCGACAAACATCAGTATCCCGAGTATTACCGCTTCCGCGCACTGACCCGACAGGAAATTGGCAAAACACCTGCCAAATGTCCGGCTGACATGAAGGACATTTTCCGCCCATGCAGGCTTCAGATAGGCATATAACAGCTTTCTGGCGTGTCCCCCTATCTGCTCTTTTCCAAGCGCCAGATAAATACTGATAATCAGCCCGAAAGCCGCCGTTATCATAATACTCGCGGCGGAGGATACCGTGCTCACCACACTCTCCAGAAAGAAATTGGCACCAACTCCGATATTCTGCATAATCTTATCCAGATTGATATCCGCAAGCATTTCCTCCAGCCATGCCGCCTCCGGGTCCAGACTCTCCAGCCATGCGATCCACTCCGGCAGGCGCGCTTCTATTTGCAGATAAAGTCCCTTCGCGGAATTTACAAGCTCCGGTATGAGGAGGGTAAACACGAGCGTAAGCACCAGCGCCACACAGACAAAAGTGAGCAGGAACGAGACGAGACGGTAAAACTTGTCGGAGGGCTGTTTTTTCCTTTTCTGCAGCAGCTTTCGGAGCCGTTTCTCGATGCCCATCATAGGCACGTTGATAAACAACGCCAGTATACCGCCGACGATAATCGGCAGGATGATCCCTATGCCCTTTTCCAGAAAGAGGATTACCGCGTGAAGATTCATCAAAGCCGCGAATAATCCCACTCCCACAATCACGATCAGCAAATTCTGTTTTGTTTTCTTATCCATATCGTTCCTTCTTTCTCCCTATCATTTCCTGTCAGTCTGTTTTCGTTATAGAGTATATTCTACAATCATTTCTCAGATTTTCATAGCCACATCCGCAAAAAACTCCCTGCCACTGTTGGAAAAGTCCGCCGACCCATGGTACTTTTCCGCGATGGCGGCAACAGAAGCGAGCCCCGTCCCCTTTCCGCTATGCTTTGTGGAACGATACCCGTCCTGCCCTTTTCGGACGATCCCGTCAAAGCTGTTGGTAACAACCACATACAAACTGTTCTGATGGCGCACTTCCGCCGTCAGGCAAACATATCTGTCTTTCTCCGGCAAGGTTCTGCATCCCGCGATGGCATTTTCCATCAGATTCCCGAGCAGGGAAGCCAGATCCAGTTCTGAGATGGTCAGCGGCTCCGGCAGGTTGATGTTCATGTCCGTGCGAATGCTCTCCTGCACAGCCATTCCATGATAATAGGCAAGCAGGGCGTTCAGCGAACCGTTGGCGCAGTAGTTTACCGGCACGTTTTCCGTCATCCGGATTTCGTATTCTGCCAGATGTGACCGGATTCCCTCCAGATCACCCTTTCCTGCAAGGGAGGACAGCAGCCGCAGGTGGTGACGGAAATCATGGCGCAGTCTTTTGGTCTGCTGCATGTAATCCTGCAAGGTGCGGTACTGATGCATCTGCATCTCAAGGAGCTGGGTGTGCTCCTTCAGTCTGGCATGTTCCATGATCAGTCTGGCACACCGATAAAAAAGCAGATAAATAAGAATAAGCACGGACAGCGCGCCGCACTCAAACAACAGAAACAAAGAATACATCCGCCCGGCGTAAAGCGTGCTGTAAGAATGCGGCACAGCCAGCACATTAAAAATCAGAAACACCGCAGACAGCGCTACCGTTAAATACCATACCTTAGGGATATCCAGATTGTCAACCGCCCACGCGGAATAACGAGGCCGCTGAAAAAGTAGATCTCGCCGCCTATATTTGGTATAATGTAATTATT
>CAJUJK010000035.1 GCA_910586705.1 uncultured Lachnospiraceae bacterium
AAAGAATAAGTCTGTAAGCTGTTTTTCTTGCTTACAAACTTATTATACGAGGATCGACTGAGATGAAAAATCGACTTACCTTGTTTACCAAATTTTTGTTGGATACCATGTTCTATGCGGGAATTGTCGTGATCGCCACACTTCCCCTGAGTATTAAGTTTTACGGCAGATTCAACAGTTACTTTGAAGAAAACTATTATTCCCTCTGTCTGCTGTTCTTTCTCTCCGGCATTTTTGCGGTACTGATCCTGCAGCAGCTTCGGAAAATGTTCCGCTCCGTGCTGGATGACGACTGTTTTATCCGGGAGAACGTGGTAAGCCTTGAGAAAATGAGTATTTACAGCTTTTTCATTGCAGTAATTACGGCATGCCGCCTTTTTCTCTATCTGACTCCTGCGGTATTTATCGTGATTCTGGTCTTTGTGATTGCCGGACTGTTCAGCAAGGTTCTGGCGGGTGTTTTTGACAAAGCCATCACCTACAAGGAAGAAAACGATCTGACGATCTAGTTTTTTCCTGCGCCATTTAACGGGAAAGCGTTTGACGAAATCAGACAGAGAGTGCGGCAGCACGGACTTTCAAGTCCATAACACAGAAAGAAAGAGAGAATATCATGGCGATTATCATAAATCTGGACGTAATGATGGCAATGCGCAAAAAAGGGCTGACCGAACTCGCCGGCGAAATCGACATTACCCTCGCGAATCTGTCCATCCTAAAAAATAATAAGGCGAAAGCAATCCGTCTCTCCACCTTAAACGAAATCTGCAAGGCTTTAAACTGCCAGCCCGGCGACCTGCTGCAGTATGTGGAGGACGAGGAAACTTCCGCAGAAGAAGACAGCCCCGATATGAATGGAACATAGAACTTTGTTATATCACCGTTCAGAGCTTTGTATAAGCAAAATCACTTACATGAATACAATTTAAAAAGCCGGATTTTCAGATATAACAACAATCAACTTTGCACAACCGTGCAGGAAAAGGAGGAATTCATGGAACCTACAGCTTACTTACAACCCGCAGAAAGAATCACAGAAAATTCAGAGACAGAATATACCCGCAGCATGAGACGGCAGTTCCCGTCCTTTGGTATCGGATGCCTGATCTACTCGGCATTTTACGCTTTCTGCCTCTACAAAAACACGTCGGGGATCACCTACCCTTTTTTCGTCATCGGAACCCTTTGCTGTTTCTTCTTCTCTATGAAAAAGTTAGGGGTTCCCTTCAAAAAAGACGGCGTATTTTACATCGCGGGAATCACATTGTTAGGCATTTCTAACTGTCTGACCGCTTCCCTGCCTATCCTTTTTATGAACAAATGCGGCATTTTGCTTCTTTCTCTGATTCTTATGCTGCATACAATATACAATGACAAAGCATGGAATTTTCCACGTTACTTTACCGCTGTTTTTCAGACAATTGGTTCCTTCTTCTGCTGTCTGATCAGCCCTTTTAGCGACATGGTTTCTTATTTTGATGCCCAAAAGCAGGAAAGCCCCGGGAAAAAGAGTTATTTTCTTCCCGCGCTCATAGGAATTTTTATTGCTATTCCCCTGTTGTTCTGTATGACTTTGTTGTTAGTCGGCGCGGACGCCGTTTTTGAAAACATGCTGTTTCGCTTGATAGACACTTTGAACATATTGGAAGTCATCAAGATTCTTGTCGTGATAACAGTGGTTTTTTTCTCTTCCTATGCCCTGCTGGCGGCGCTCTGCAGAAAGGATATCAAAGAAAAAACAGAGGAAAAGGCTGGATTTGATCCTGTCATCGCCATTGTATTTACTTCCCTGCTCAGCATTCTTTATCTGGTTTTCAGCATGGTACAGATCCTTTACCTGTTTATCGGCAACATGAAACTGCCGGAAAATTACACTTACGCAAGATACGCCAGAGAAGGATTTTTCCAGCTTCTCACTGTCTGTGTCATCAATCTGCTGCTCGTGCTGATCTGCCTTTACCTGTTTCGGGAAAGCAAACCTTTACGGGCAATACTGGCTATAATCTGCGGCTGTACCTTTATTATGATTTTTTCCAGCGCCCTGCGGATGATTATGTACATTGACAGTTATGCTCTTACCTTTTTAAGACTGTTTGTCCTGTGGGCTCTCGCCGTCATCTTTCTTCTGATGGCTGGCGTTACCGTGTTCATTTTCTATAGACGGTTTCCGTTATTTCTATATGGGCTGGCGGTTGTAGGCGTATGTTATATTGCTCTGTCCTTCTCGCACCCGGATTATCTGATTGCCCGCTATAATCTGGAAAACGGCGCTGACTACGATTATCTTAGCAGACTTTCGGCGGATGCCGCGCCTGCGATTTTAGACCCGTCCGTAAATCCTTATCTGGTAAGCGTGGAGGATATGCTGGAAAAAACGTCTGTCGATGAGGACGGACACTTTATTTACCCCGATTATCATAATGATCTCTACTGGATGAAAATCTATTATCGCGAGATGGAGGATCATACAGGAAGTATGGGAATCCGGGATTTCAATTTTTCACTGTACCGGGCGGGGAAATATGTGAAGTAGAAAACTCGCCATTCCAGAAATTTAGGATAAAATAAAGTATACTTTATTTTATCCTAAATTTTATAGCACCGTCACTTATATAAACAGCTTTCTTCAAAACACAGCTAAAATTCAGCTAATACCCATACTTACTGCCGCTTCATCAGATAATCCGTTACAAACGCATCAATATCCGAATACCGCCTCTCTGATATACTGCCTTTTTTATATTCACGCAGATATGTATGCAGAATATGATCATACGCGTGCGCCGTCTGCTGTAAATCCTCTGGATTATAGCAGCCCAAGACATCATATTCATCTATCTCCACCTGACTGCTGATCTCAGCAAACATTACATTTGCGCTGATTAAACTCATAAACGCAAGATGCCTGTTTCCTGTGGAAGCAGCCAGATACATCTTATTTCGCCAGTTTGAATACATTTCCTCGTAAGTGCCGCCGATTGTATCTGCAGCTACAGGTTTCTTCTCTGCGGAAATTTTCTCCTTTACCTGATGAAACACGGCTGCTGTTTCCTTCATCAGTATGGTTACATGCTCTTTTACAGACGTGGAAGAAACCGCCGATACCACATGCTCTATCATATCGCAAAGTTTTTCTGGTCTTTTCTTCATTGCGCCCAGTTCTTCATACACACGCTTTACACCATAATGAAAATATTCCTTATTTAACATCGCTATCGCATTTTCGACATAATAAACGACACCGCCCGCCCATTCTGACACTCTGGAACTCTCGTCAGAAAGCATTGCCATCACATAACAATGTTCCGCCTCTCTTAACCCTTTTTCTGCCTTCTCATAATCTTCCCCGGAGAAAGGCGCCTTTAGAATATCCTTTGCTTTTTGCCGCAATGCAAGCAATCTTTCTTTATATTTCTCATCCGCACAGTACACAATTTCCGAATCCATCAGTTTGGAAATATTGGGATGTTCATAATTGGCATCATACTGTAAATCTTCCCATCTGGTACAATAAATATCATGTCCGACCTTCAGGTCGTCCTGTATCATGCTGCATCCAAGCTGCCAACCCCTGTCATCATTGATCAGAATCAATAGATCCAGATCTGACTTTTCATAATAATCACCGGTCATAAAAGAGCCGTTTATTCCGATCAAGGCAAGGGATCCCGGACACACAGCATTTGCTTTACTGATCACAGCGTCTATGATCTTCCTGTTTCTTTCTTCCAAATTTATCATTCATTTATTCCCCCTTCTCTTACTTTTTCCAGCCGTATGTCTGATTTTTGCGATTGTATCCGATTTTGCGGTAAAACTCGTTTCCTCCGCCAGTCATACACGCAGCCCCCAGCTCCTTCATTTTTCGATAATGCACAGAAAGTGCCGCTGCCGCCAGACCTTTATGGCGATATTCGGGTATCGTACAAAGCGGCTCCATTTTTCTTTCCCATTTCCCGCTTTCCTTGTATTTTTCATTGTAACAGATAGAAAACAATACTGGCAGGGATGAGAATGACTATAAATAAAATCACCGCAAAAGACGCCTGCCTTTCGGGCAAGCGTCCTGCAATTATCCGTATACTATTTTCTTGATCGTGCTATATGCCAGATGGTAGCGTTCCACTAATATATCCAGAGAATACCCGGCTTTATAAAGCCTTTTTATTTCCTCATTCCGCTTCTGATAAAACAGGCGCGAACCGTTGGCAGTTCCCCATTCCCTCTTGTCTGACGCCTTCGGAATATAGAGTACCTCACCATCAATATATGTTTGAAGCTCCTTCAATAATTGATCCGGCAATATTTCTGCTGCATTTATATATTTCATTTTCACCGCTCCTTATTTACGAATCAACCTTGCAGCTTGCTGCGGGGTTGACGACCTTTGCATAAATAAAGTGCAGAAACAGCAGAACATATAGTTTTAGCCGCCCATGCAGAATTCTATATGCCCGCTATTCTGCATGGGCAAAAGTGTCCTTGTCTCCGTTTTGAAATAATGCCTGCATTTTTCTTCTCATACTTTTTCCCTCCATTCTTCCCATTTTATAATATGAAACATCACCCTAACAACTTTATAATATCACTGTAGGAAACCATGAGGAGCCGCATAAGGATATTCGTCAATGGCAAGAATAATCCTTTCCTTTTCAGCTATTTTAAAAACATATTCTGGCGCCGCCTAAAGACTACATTCTAATTGACAATCATACGGTTCATCTTCAACATGTTTTTGATTGTAAACTTCTGCCTCAACACAACCCATCGATTTATAAAAGGCTTGACTCTCCACGGCTGAGTGCGCAGATATGTAGAGCTTTTTAGCACCTTTTTGTTTAGCCCATTCCTTTGCCGCAAGAAAAAGTGTTCTGCCGATCCCCTTATTTCTCATATCCTCTGATACATGGATACTGGACAAGTCACAATATCCTTGTTCACCACCAAATATTTCTGGTTCCACTGAAACAAAGCCTTTCAGTTTTCCATCATAAAAAGCAGCATAAACAAAGCCGTTAGAAATGATTGTATTTTTTAGGCAGGAAATTAAAATTTGATAATCTTTTTCCGTCCAATCATCAACAAAAGGAACATCTTTGATTATCCACTTGCCATTTTCCTTGCGCCAGCCTTTTGTAACAATTTGATGTCGGACAAAATCCTTGAACAACTCCCGACAAATTTCCTCTGCATATAAAACTCTATATTTTAGCATAATAGTATTCTCCATTTTCTCTCCACCGCACTACATCACTAAATTACTATCGTTTTCTTCCCTCTCCTCCCGCTTCATTTCCCTGATCACACTCACCCCGAGCGGAATCGACACCGTAAGCGCGCAGAAATCCGACACCGCCTGACATGCCTCCACACCCGCAAGCCCGAAAAAATGCGGCAGAATCGCAATGAGAGGCAGGAAGAAAATACCCTGTCTGGCGGAAGCAACAATAGACGCTTTCAATCCCTTGCCGATGGACTGCAACATCATATTACACATGATAATCCACGCAGCTAACGGAAAAGCAATCACCGAATACCGCAGCGCCGCCGTTCCTACCATGATAACGTCCGAGTCATCTTTTCTGAAAATGGTCACAAGCTGGGGCGCAAAGATATATACCACAACCGCCATTCCCAGAAGACAGACAAAAGCCACCTTCACACAGAAGCCAAACGCTTTTAACACCCGCTCATATCGTTTCGCCCCGTAATTGAAACCGCACACAGGCTGAAAGCCCTGTCCGAAACCGATCAGCGCGGAATTGGCAAACATCATAATACGCGACACAATAGACATGCCCGCGATAGCCGCGTCGCCGTACACGCCAGCCGCATGGTTCAGACAAATTGTAGCAACACTGGCTAACCCCTGCCGGAACAAAGAGGGAATCCCGCCCCGGATCACTTCGACAAAAAAATGCAGGCTCGGCTTAAAATTCTGGAAACGGATCTGAATATTTCCGCCACGTCTTATCATAATCAATAAGAAAAAGAAACTTAAATACTGACTTACGGTCGTGGCAAGCGCCGCCCCGGCAACACCCATGCCGCACCAGAAAATCAGAACCGGATCCAGCACAATATTGATCACCGCGCCCGACACGATACCGATCATAGCATAAAAAGCGCTTCCTTGAAAACGCATCTGGTTATTTAACACCAAAGACGCCGTCATGGCAGGCGCACCGATCAGAATGATCCGCAGATAAGCCACTGTATACGGCTGGATCGTCTCCGTAGAACCGAGCAGATAGGAGAGCGGTTCGATAAAAAACATACATCCCACCATAATTGCCACGCCTGCCAAAAAGGAAGTAAAAAAGCCGACCGCGGACATCTTCTCCGCCTCTTCAATATCACCCGCACCCAGTTTCCGGGAAATAAAATTGCCGGAACCGTGCCCGAACAAAAACCCGATCGCCTGAATGATCGCCATCAGGGAAAAGACAATTCCCACTGCTGCTGTGGACTGGGTATCAAGTTTTCCCACAAAAAAAGTGTCCGCCATATTATAAAACGAAGTGACAAGCATACTTAATATGGTAGGCATCGCCAACCTGCATACCAGTTTTTCCACCGGTTCTTCCAACATATAATGTCTCTTTTGTTCCGCACTCTCGAATTTCATATCCTTCTCTCGTCTTTCCTCTATCGCTTTTGGAATATTGTTTTCGTTTTTCATATTACAATATCTCCTATTTTATCCTCTTTTTTTCGGATTTGCAAATTCGGTGAAATATGCGCCCTTATTTTCATTATATTTGCAATATACCGGGATTATGACCATTCCATCGGGCAGAAAAAAAGCAGGGACTCTTCCGAATCTCTGCTTTTCTGTATTAAAGCCAGATATATTTTTAATAATAGGAACTTAATTTGCCCATATACAAAGCTTTTCAAGCCCGATCATTTTATCTAAACCTTCAAGCGTATGTAAACTTACCTGTCCCACTTCCAAAACACGTATTTTAGACAACGATTCTAAAAATGCCAGACTATGAATCTCTGTCTCACAGGACATAAGACGCACGACTTCCAGATTTTTCAGATGTGCAAAGTCTTCGGGATAAAGTATTCCATAGTCATACGTCATTTCACTCCTCACAAGCCCGTCAAAATCATTTTCTTCAGGCTCATAAATTTTGACGCTGTTCTCAAAATCCTGCATATCTGATGCGTCTTCATCTTCACATTCTTCATCTAAAAGTTCACTTTTAATTTGAAGTTCTTTACTATCTTCCCATTCCCTTATATCTATAAACTCTTCTACTGTACGATATTTTCCCGTATCTGACAGACAACGGCAGAACCACTCATCTCCCGCATCTGAAAACTCAAAATTTGCAGGCAGATCGCCTTTGCCAAATCCTAAAAAATAACCGTCAGTTGTACTCACATACAAATACTTGATAACGCTGACATCTTCTGTCGTCATTTTTCTATCTTCAATCCCCAGATAATCCCTGATACATTTCTCAAACCAACGTGACTGAAATTGAATTTCCAAAACTTGTTCTCCTCTCCGCTTATAGCTGACCCGTCTTTTTGAACATACTGTCATTATACGTTTAAATACAATATTTTACAATTTATTTTTTCATTATACAACCAACTCTTTACAAATAAATAAGGCATATCTATAATAAAATAAATGCGGAAAAGGCAGTCAAAACGAATAATACATCTGCTTTTTCACATAATAAAAATAGATGGAAACGTAAAGGAGATCATTATGAATACCAATGCTTTATTTCAATTATCCTACGGTCTTTATGTGGCGGCATCCAAGTTTGACGCAAAAATGAACGGCTGTATCGTAAACACGGTGATGCAGGTGACAAGCAGCCCCCTGCAGATTGCAGTTGCAGTCAACAAAGAGAATCTGACCTGCGAGATCATACAGAAATCGAATATGGTTTCTCTTTCCGTGCTCTCCGAGACAGCGCCCTTTTCCCTTTTCAAACATTTCGGTTTCCAGAGCGGACGCGAGACCGATAAATTCGTAGACTATCCTTTTGCAATGACAGGGCAGGAACTTCCTTACCTCAAAGAGCACACCACAGCTTTTATCGACTGTAAAGTGACCAATACGGTGGATCTGGGAACCCATATGCTCTTTATCTGCTCGGTAAACGACTGTGATGTCATTTCTGACGAAAAGGCAATGACCTATTCCTACTACCATGAATTTGTAAAACCGAAGCCGGAAGCATCCGCCGCAAAGGGATGGCGCTGCATCGTCTGCGGCTATGTCTATGAAGGAGAAGAACTTCCGCCCGATTTTATCTGTCCATGGTGCAAACACGGTATCGAAGATTTTGAGAAAATTGTCTGATTATAACGATTCAGTGTCGAATCTTCTATTTTGTTCCGCTATTGTCAAAAACGCCGTATTTACGGGGATGCAACCGCAACTTTACATGAAAATATTTAAAAGCAACATAAAATTGATGGTCTTTACATCCCCGCTATCCTACAATATGACCATAGCCGGCACAAGTCAAATACCCCGCAGCAAGCTGCAGGGTATTAAACTCTCGCGGCATTCGCCAAATGAATGTGTTCACACATCCGCTTGGCTCATTGCTCGCGGAAAAAAGAACAGGAGATTACATTATGAGCTTAGGACAAAATTTACAATTTTTAAGAAAACGGGACAACATCACACAGGAACAACTGGCAGAATCTTTAGAAGTATCAAGACAATCCGTCTCTAAATGGGAGTCGGATACGACCTACCCGGAAATGGATAAACTTTTGCAGCTTGCCAGTCTTTTTAACTGCAGTCTGGATGATCTGGTACAGAAAGATATCAGTACGAAGTATGTGGAAGACAAATGTAACTACGACCTGTTTATGAATCAGTTCAGCAGAAGAATCACAACAGGCGTGGGACTGATTTTAGGCGGAGTTACTCTTATGCTGCTCTTAGATACGTTTATTTCTGAAGTACATGGTATTGATATGGAAGAGCTTTCCAGCATTATATTTCTTTTCTTCGTAATAGCGGCCGTAGCGATTTTCATCGTCTCCGGCTTACAGAGAAGTTACTTTGAAAAAAAATATCCATACATAGAAAACTTTTATTCGGATGAAGAAAAAGAAGCGTTTCACAAAAAACTGATTCAATTTATCACAACCGGGGTTGTTCTTATTATTTTCGGCATGATTTTAGCAACTACAATTGTTGCTGTCATCTCTCCCGATAACATCATACGGGACAGAATTGATCTTGACATGTTGAGCGGCGCCCTGTTTATGTTCCTTGTAACCATAGCCGTCATATTGTTTACCTACGCAGGCACGCAGGACAGCAAATACAATATTGAACAATACAATCTGATGCATGACCACAATTCGCAGACCTACAAAAACGGTAAAAAAATCGGTATCATCTGCGGCAGCATTATGATGGTTGCAACCATGATCTTTCTCGGATGCGGTTTTCTCGGAAATTTGTGGCACAGTGCATGGGTGGTCTATCCCATTTTCGGCATTGCCTGCGGCATCGTATCTATGGTTATCAACCGTAATAATGAGGAAGAAAACTAAGAAGTGTGCATAAAAAGGTTCCCGCTTTTCGATGCAGGAACCTTTTTTATCTTTATTTATTTTTCTAAATCTAATACGCAATCCCAAATTCCTGCAACGCCTGCTGCCAGTATTTCTCGGAAATATCCGGCCAGACTACAACTCCTTCCGCCTTTTCGCACAATTCTCTTGCACGCGTCAGACATGCCAGATTATGATCGTCGCCTGTTCGGAGCGTGTGTATCGTAATTTTCGACCATGCCGGTGCCTTCTCATTTAACCCGGAAAGTTCAAAATCCTTCACAAGTCTTTCCACATCATAATCCAGTTGAAAAAATTCCGCCTCCCATCCTGCTTTTGTCCCATGCAGCATCATATTCTGTGTTTTTCCGTCAAAGTACCATGAAACACCCACAGCGCCGGGATGCAGTATTTTTTTGCCGTCATACACTTTCTCTTCCTGAAAATGCACATGCCCGGACACCAGCAAATCCACATCCAGACTTTTCATAAGCTGGATGGTATTCTCACCGTCTGGTTCCAGTATTTCATTGGAGCGCGCAAAAGACCCGTGGCAGTACCGAAAAGGCTGATATCCCTCTCTCTCATAATAACCTTGCATGTCAAGGCTTTCAAAAAACTGAAAATCACGTTCTGTCAGATTCTCATAAGTGTAAAGCAGACTGCCGCTGGCGGAAGAATATGTCCACCTCTCCCCCGGATTATTCCTGTGGTTCAGCATATAATCTTCCCGGTTTCCCCGGATAAAACGGCACTTATAATCGCGATCCATCTCATAGACAATCTTCATTGTTTTCTGCGGATAGGGACAGTCGCTGATATAGTCCCCGAGAAACAAAAACTCGTCCGGGTTCTGTTTCAAGGCATGTTCAATACACCTCTCAAGTCCCACATAATTACTGTGAATATCGCCTATGACAGCTATTTTATAATCACTCATATTTTTCCTCATAAATGCAGAGAATGCCTGTTTTTAAGGCATTCTCCTAAGTTTCTTATTCGTCCTCTTCCTCTTCTTTCGGAAGATTCAATTCTTTCCCATCATCATAATCCTCTGGAAGATTATACTTCTCCTCCTCGGGTATCTCCTCCATGGCGTCGTCGATATTCTCAAACTCTTCCTCACCGTTGCTGATCTTTTCGCGGACTTTGGCAATTTTCGCCACTTTCACGTTATCATCCAGATTGATCATCTTTACGCCGGAAGTGATTCTACCTAAGGTTGAAATATCTTCCATACGGAGCTGTATAATAATACCTTCCGTGGTAATCATCATAATCTCGTGATCGTCATTGACGGCTTTCACACCGACCACATTGCCCGTCTTTTCTGTGATTTTATAGCACTTTAAGCCCTTACCGCCGCGCTTCTGCACGGTAAACTCTTCCAGATACGTCCGCTTACCCATGCCGTTTTCCGACACAATCAAAAGGGAATCTCCCTGATGGTCTAACTGCATACCTACAATTTCATCCCTGTCAGACAGATTCATGCCAATCACACCCATGGAAGACCTGCCGGTAGGTCTTACGTCCGTTTCCTTAAAGCGGATACACATGCCATGTTTCGTGACAAGGAAAATATCTGTCTCGCTGGAAGTCGTTTTTACCTCAATCAGTTCGTCATCATCCCGCAGATTGATCGCTGCTAAACCGTTTTTCCTAACATTGGAAAATTCCATGATGGAAGTTTTTTTCACAATGCCGCGTTTTGTCACCATAAAGAGATTTTTGTTCTCTTCGTAATCTTTGATCGGGATCATAGCTGAAATTTTTTCACCCGGATTCAACTGCAAAATATTGACAATCGCAATACCTCTCGCGGTACGGCTCGCCTCGGGAATCTCATAAGCCTTCAGACGGTACACCCTGCCGTAGTTCGTAAAGAACATGAGGTAATGGTGGGTTGTCGTCATAAGAAGGTCCTCAATATAATCCTCCTCAATGGTCTGCATTCCCTTGATGCCCTTGCCGCCTCTGTTCTGGGACTTGAAATTGTCTACCGTCATGCGCTTGATATAGCCGAGGCTGGTCATGGCAATGACGGTATTATCTCTCGGAATCAGATCCTCCATATTGATATCATAAACGTCAAATCCGATTTTACTTCTTCTGTCATCACCGTACTTCTCAGCGGTAATAAGCATTTCCTCTCTGATCACGCCGAGAAGCAGTTTTTCATCCGCCAGAATTGCCTTTAACTCCGATATCTTTTTAAGAAGCTCTTTATGTTCATTCTCAAGTTTTTCTCTTTCCAGTCCTGTCAGCGCACGCAGACGCATATCCACAATCGCCTGTGCCTGTACTTCTGAAAGCGCGAATCTTTCAATTAATCTCTCTTTTGCAATCTGTGTCGTCTGACTGCTTCTTATAATCTGTATCACTTCGTCTATATGATCCAGAGCGATGAGCAGACCCTGCAAAATATGATCCCTCTCCTCAGCCTTATCCAAATCATATTTCGTCCTTCTCGTCACCACATCTTTCTGGTGATTCAGATAGTAGGTGAGCATATCCAGAAGGTTCATCACCTTCGGCTCGTTATTCACCAGAGCAAGCATGATAACACCGAAGGAATCCTGCAGCTGCGTATGCTTATAAAGCTGGTTCAGGATCACATTTGCATTGGCGTCCTTTCTCAGCTCGATCACAATTCTCATACCTTCGCGGTTTGTCTCGTCGCGCAGGTCTGTGATACCGTCGATTTTTTTCAGCTTTACCAGATCGGCGATCTTTAAGATCAGATTCGCCTTATTTACCATATAGGGAAGTTCCGTCACGATAATACGGCTCTTTCCGTTGTCCATCGTCTCGATTTCCGTGACCGCGCGGACTCTCACTTTGCCGCGTCCCGTGCGGTACGCTTCCTCCGCGCCTTTTGTTCCTAAAATAATGCCGCCGGTGGGAAAATCGGGCGCTTTGACAACCTGCAGCAGTTCATCCAGATCCGTCTGTCTGCTCTCATTTACCTGATTATCAATAATTTTGACAACAGCATTCGTCACCTCACGCAAATTGTGAGGTGGAATATTAGTAGCCATACCGACCGCAATACCTGTCGTACCGTTTACCAGAAGATTCGGATAACGGCTCGGCAGAACTACGGGTTCTTTTTCCGTATCGTCAAAGTTCGGCACAAAATCCACGGTATTTTTATTGATATCCGCCAGAAGCTCCATAGAAATTTTGCTGAGGCGCGCTTCCGTGTAACGCATCGCCGCCGCGCCGTCGCCGTCCATGGAACCGAAATTTCCATGTCCGTCCACAAGCGGATATCTGGTGGACCAGTCCTGCGCCATATTTACCAGCGCTCCGTATATGGAACTGTCACCGTGAGGATGATATTTACCCATGGTATCACCGACGATACGGGCGCTCTTCCTGTGAGGCTTATCCGGCCCGTTATTCAATTCGATCATGGAATAAAGGACGCGGCGCTGTACAGGCTTCAGACCATCTCTCACATCCGGCAGCGCACGGGCGGCAATAACGCTCATGGCATAATCGATATAAGAATCTTCCATCTTTTTCTTAAGATCGACGTCCTCTATCTTATCAAAAATTTTATCATCCATCATATATGCCTTTCTGAATTAAATATCTAAATTCTTCACAAACTTCGCATTTTCTTCAATGAAAATTCTGCGGGGTTCCACTTTGTCTCCCATCAGCGTGTTGAAGGTAAGATCTACCTCAGACTCCTCCTCCTCATTGAAATTCACGCGAAGAAGAATTCTTCTTTCGGGGTCCATCGTCGTCTCCCAGAGCTGGTCCGCATCCATCTCGCCCAGACCTTTGTAACGCTGGATTTTATTGTTCTGGTCACGCCCGACTTCAGCTAAGATGGCATCCAGTTCATCATCACTGTAGGCATACCACACCTGTCTGTTCTTCTCCAGCTTATACAGAGGAGGTTTTGCCAGATACACATGACCCTGTTTGATCAGTTCCGGCATAAAACGGTAGATAAATGTCAGCATCAAAGTTGCGATGTGGGCGCCGTCCACATCCGCATCCGTCATAATGATAATCTTGTCATAACGCAGTTTGGAAATATCGAAATCCTCATGGATTCCCGTGCCGAAAGCTGTTATCATCGCCTTGATTTCCGCATTGGCATATATCTTATCAAGACGCGCCTTTTCCACATTCAAAATTTTGCCGCGCAGGGGAAGGATCGCCTGCGTCGCACGGCTTCTCGCCGTTTTTGCGGAGCCTCCCGCAGAATCTCCCTCAACGATATAAATTTCACAGTTTTTCGGGTCTTTATCGGAACAATCCGCCAGTTTTCCGGGAAGGGACGTCCCCTCCAGAGCTGTCTTGCGGCGGGTCAGATCTCTTGCCTTCCTTGCCGCCTCTCTCGCCCTCTGCGCCAGAATGGACTTCTCGCATATAATCTTTGCCACAGAAGGATTCTGTTCCAAAAAGTAAGTGAGCTGCTCGCTTACGATATTATCTACCGCGCCTCTCGCCTCAGAATTTCCAAGTTTCTGTTTCGTCTGTCCCTCAAACTGGGGATCCTCGATCTTAACGCTGATAATCGCTGTCAGACCTTCCCTTATATCCTCACCGGAAAGATTTGGTTCACTGTCCTTCAACAGTTTATTATTTCTGGCATAGTCATTAAAGGTTTTTGTAAGGGCGTTTCTAAAACCGACCAGATGCGTGCCGCCCTCCGGGGTATTAATATTGTTTACGAAGGTATAAACGCTCTCATTGTAGGAATCGTTGTGCTGCAGCGCCACTTCCACATAAACGCCGTTCTTCATTCCCTCAAAATACATGATCTGCTCATACAAAAATTCCTTACTTCTGTTCAGATATGTAACAAATTCCTTGATACCGCCCTCATAATGAAATGTTTTTTCCTGCTCCTGTCCGCCTCTGTCATCTTTTAAGACAATTTTCAGTCCTTTTGTCAGAAAAGCTGTCTCGCGGAGTCTTGTTTTCAACGTATCGTATTCAAATACCGTATCCTCAAAAATGGTACCGTCAGGCTTGAACTGTACTCTGGTACCTGTCTTTTCAGAAGGGCAGTCCCCGATTATTTTCAGCTTATTGCAGGCATGTCCCCTCTCATAACGCTGATGATATATTTTACCTTCATGACAGATATCCACTTCCAGCCAGTCTGAGAGCGCATTTACCACAGAAGCGCCCACGCCGTGCAGGCCGCCGGACACTTTGTATCCACCGCCGCCGAATTTGCCGCCTGCATGAAGAACTGTAAACACCACCTCCACAGCAGGAATACCCGCTTTGTGGTTGATTCCCACCGGGATGCCACGACCGTCATCTTCTACGGTAACGGAATTATCCTGATTGATGGTCACATGAATTTCCGTACAGAAACCAGCAAGCGCTTCATCCACAGAATTGTCAACAATTTCATAGACAAGATGATGAAGCCCTCTCAGGGAGGTACTGCCGATATACATGCCGGGTCTTTTTCTGACTGCTTCCAGACCTTCCAGTATCTGTATCTGGTCCGCACCATATTCACTGTTATTCACTTCTTCAATATGATCTGCCATTTTTCCCTCCGTTTTAAAACACAAAACCCTTTATGACAAAATTACTCCACAATACTTCCGTTTTCTATCCTAAAAACCTTGTCAATCTCAAACCGGTTATTTACAAACTCATCCAGACCTGTACAGGTAATAATCGTCTGGATATCGCCTATCGTACTGAGCAGATAATTTTGTCTGTTGCTGTCAAGCTCTGACAACACATCGTCAAGCAGCAGAACAGGATTATCTTTTGTCAATTTTTTTACAAGTTCTATCTCAGACAACTTTAAAGAAAGCGCCGCCGTTCTCTGCTGTCCCTGAGATCCAAATCTTCTGATATCGATATCTCCCACCATAAAGGAAAAATCATCCCTGTGTGGTCCCACGGTTGTCTGCTTTAACTTGACGTCCCTGTCCTGACAGGCTGAAAGGGATCTTTCATAATCCTCAATCTGAACGTCAGGTTCATATTTTATAACAAGTTCTTCTTTATCCCCGGACAGTTTTCTGTGTATATGAAAAATAATTTCATTTAACTGTTCCACAAAAAGCTTTCTTCTCTCTATGATTTTGCTTCCAAAAGAAACAAGCTGGGAATCCCATATATTCAAAGTCTCCTTTAAAGACGGATTAAAATACATATCCTTCAGCAGTTTGTTCCTCTGGTTCACTATTTTGTTGTAATGATTCAGATTGTAAATATAAAACGAGTCGAGCTGACACAGTTCCATATCCACAAATCTTCTTCTCTCCGAAGGACCGTTTTTAATAATAGAAAGATCTTCGGGCGAAAAAAATACGACATTTAACAATCCGAGAAGTTCCGCCGCCTTTTTTATCTTTTGCCCGTCGATCGCGATTCCCTTCGTCTTACTTTTGCGCAGATGCATATCTACCCTTATCTCGACTTCATCTTTTTCAAGATAGGTTCTGATATGCGCTTCCTCTTTTGCAAAATTAACAATATCTTTATCTTTGCTTCCCTTATGGGATTTGGTAGTAGCGGATAAAAAGATGGCTTCTAAAATATTTGTCTTTCCCTGTGCGTTATCGCCATATAAAATATTTGTTCCCTTACTGAAATCAATATGTAAAGAATCGTAATTTCTAAAATCCGCTAATTCCAACGATTTAATAATCATTCGTCCACTACCTTAATTTGTTGTCCGTCATACTCAATTACATCACCGATACGTATTTTTTTACCGCGCTGTACTTCCACTTTACCGTTTACCTTTACAAACCCTTCCTGTATTTCCATTTTCGCGTCCACGCCGGATTCCACCAGACCCGCCAACTTCAAAGCCTGCCCAAGCTTGATAAAATCATCCTTGATTTTTATTGTTTCCATATTTTTCCATCCTATACAATACTTCTCACATTGTTATTCGACGTTTATAAAATTCACCGGAAGAATCATATAAATGTAACTTTCGCTCTCATCTTTGATAAAACAAGGCGCCTTCGGATTTACCAAATAAATCAGAATTTCCTCATCCTCAATCACGCGCAGCGCATCAATCAGAAACTTAGGGTTAAAGCCTATCTTCAGATCCTTTCCTTCTTTGTCAATATCAATATCTTCATCCATGCTTCCCACCGTAGAATTCATCTTAAGCTGCATGGAAGTATCCTTCACATCAATAATAACAGGTTTTTTATCCCCTTCCTTCACGAGAAGAGTCGCCCTGTCGATACAGTCAAGAAGTTCCCTCTTATTCATCTTGATCTTTGTCTCATAATCACTGGAAAGCATCTGGTCTATCTTAAAATACTCTCCTTCGATCAGTCTCGACACAACCACCGTATCGTTAAACTCAAACAAAATATGTTTGTCCGTAAAGAAAATACTGACGTCTTTATCCATGTCCCCGGACAAAATCTTACTCACTTCACTCAGTGTCTTTCCAGGAACCACTACTTTTTTATTGCCATAAGAATTTTTGAGCGCTATCTTTCTGATGGAAATACGATGACCATCCAGTGAAACCACCTTCAGCATATCATCAGAAATCTCAAACAGCTCACCTGTCATCAGTTTATTGTTTTCATTGTCCGCTATGGAGAAAATGGTCTGTCTGATCACTTCCTTTAAAGTAAACTGGGAGATCACCACAGAATCATTTTTCTCAATTTCAGGAAGATAGGAGAAATCTTCTCCCGATTTTCCTATAATATTAAATTTCGCTTTTTCGCAGGTGATGGTCGTTTTGAAGGAAGGATCCGTCTCGATGGTGATATCGTTGTCGGGAAGTTTCCTCACAATCTCAAGAAAAATCTTCGCGTCAAGGGCAATCATACCCTTCTCTGAAATTTCTCCTTCAATCACAGTCTCAATACCGAGTTCCATATCATTTGCTGTCAGCTTGATCACTCCGTCTGTAGTATCTACCAGAATACATTCCAGAATGGACATAGTTGTTTTATTGGGGACAGCTTTTGATACTGTCTGTACGCCGGTCAGTAAATTAGATTTTGTACATACAATTTTCATCTGTGAATAACTTCCTTTCCTGCTTGTGGGTGAGTTGAGGCGTTTCCTTAGGTTAATAAATAAATAATTATTTCATAGTAATCATAATAACGGATGTAGATATGTGAATAACCTTATCTTTCCCATTATTTTAAAGCTTTTTGTAATGTGTTTTCCTCCGTTGATAAATAAGGATAACATGATAACAAACAGCAAGTTATCAACATCGTTTTTTTCCTGATATAAATGACATGAATGTATTAACACAGTCATTTACATCTGATTCACACTGGATGTAGAAAACAATGTGTATAAAGATTAAGGTACTATTTTTTTTCTGATGATATCTACCTTATTTTTTAATTCTTCATTGTTTTCCATTTCTTTTGTAATCGTTTTTATTCCATGCAGAACCGTAGTGTGATCTTTTTTTCCGATTGCTTTTGCTATGTTTTGTAAGGAGTTGGCTGTCAGTTCCCTGCAAAAATACATGACAATCTGTCTCGGCTGTACAAGTTCCGCGGTTCTTTTTTTAGAAGCGATATCTTCAGGGTTAATGCCAAAGTGCTCTGCGACTACTTCTATAATAAAGGAAGCTGTAATTTCTTTCTTTTTATTTGGATAGATCACGTCTTTCAGCGCTTCTTCCGCATGGTCCAGATTGATATCCACTTTGTTTAACTTAGAGAACGCCATGATTTTATTTAAGGCGCCTTCCAGTTCCCTGATATTGGATTTTACATTGTCTGCAATATAGGATAGAACTGCATCATCTATTTCCTTATTATAGTTTTCCGCATTTTTTTGTAAGATTGCCATTCTCGTTTCATAGTCCGGTGGCTGTATATCCGCGATCAGTCCCCATTCAAACCGGGAGCGCAGTCTTTCTTCCAGTGTCTCCATATCTTTCGGCGGCTTGTCTGAGGATAAAATGATCTGTTTACCCGCAGAGTGGAGCGTGTTAAACGTATGGAAAAATTCTTCCTGTGTACTTTCTTTGCCGATAATAAACTGGATATCATCGATCATTAGAATATCCACTGTTCTGTACTTTTCCCGCATCTTGTTCATTTTAATGGCATCACCGCTTCTGATACAGCTTATCACTTCGTTGGTAAAGTTTTCTGAAGTGACATACAAAACTTTTATTCCGGGATTTCTCTCCAGAATAAAATGTCCGATGGAGTGCATCAGGTGTGTTTTTCCAAGACCGGCTCCTCCATATATATAGAGAGGATTGTAAACTTCTCCCGGGGATTCCGCTGCGGCAAGTGCCGCGGAATGTGCCAGTTTGTTATTACTTCCCACAACAAATGTATCAAATTTATATTTTGGATTCAGATTTGCATTTTCATAGTTCACATGATTGGAAATTTTGGCTGCGGATTCTGTCTTTTTTTCTTTCTCCATAGCCTCTTTTTCCAGTACGAAAGAAATATCATACATGTGGTTCATCATTTCTGAAACAATGACCTTAAAAAAGTTTTTATATTTGGAAGAAATATAGTTGAGGGCATGAGACTGATCTGAAGGTATCATAATGATAACTACATTATCTTTTACATCATAAAAACTGAGAGGTTTAATCCATGTGTCATAGGAAACATCAGTCAGCTCATATTCTTTTCTGATTGTCTCTTTGATTTCATCCCATTTTTCTTTGATAGAATCCATAACATCAATAACCTCATTGTCTTAAGATATAAAATAAAGCATATTTCTGTTTCCAACAAATTTATGCCACATCAAAATTACCCTACTATATATAATAATACAAACATCAGAAAAATTCAAATGATAAGTTATCCACGTGAAAAATGGGTATTTGTGTATAAGTGGATATTTTGGATGAAGGTTGACATATTCTATGATGAAAAAAGTGATATGTGAATAATTATCAATCGGAATGTAAACAATTTTCACATTGATAAAATATGCTTCTGAACTGTTTTTCAACAATGACAGTAAAAGTTATCCACATACTTATCAACATATTGTGGATTAATTATGTTAAGTCGCATAATAAAAACAAGTGCAGGAAATTTAAAAATATCCGCAGTTTTACTTGACGTTTTCCTATTTATTATATATAATCAACATGTTGTTTTCCAAAAATTGATAACATTAGGTTTACCTTATAAAATCGGTAAGGTTTAGAGAAGGAGGTGCAATGGGATGAAAATGACGTTTCAGCCTAAAAAAAGGCATAGAGCTAAGGTTCACGGTTTCCGCAAGAGAATGAGCACAAAAGGCGGAAGAAAAGTCTTAGCTGCAAGACGCGCAAAGGGAAGAAAGAGATTATCAGCATAGACCGCATTTATGTGGTCTATTTTTCTAATTACCCGGAAAGGCAGAAAAATGGTATTTTCTGAATCCTTGAAAAAAAATAAAGATTTTCGGAATGTTTATGAAAACGGTAAAAGTTATGCAGACAGGTATCTGGTAATGTATGTATTGGAAAACAACAAAGACATAAACAGACTGGGAATTTCCGCCAGTAAGAAAGTGGGAAACAGCGTAGTGAGACACCGCTTTGCCAGACTGGTGAGAGAGAGTTACCGGCTACACGAAAATATATTTAATAGTGGTTTAGATATAGTAGTCGTTGCGAGAAAAAGTGCGGCATCGGTTGGTTTTTCCGAAATCGAAAGCGCACTGTTACATCTTTCAAAACTTCATCATATTTTGAAAGTATATTTTTATGATGAAGAGAGTTAGAATTTATGATGAAAAAAGTTATGATCTGTTTTATCAAATTCTATAGAAAATATATTTCTCCGATGAAGAGCACGAAATGTCCTTATATTCCTACCTGTTCTGAATATGGGCTGGAGGCTGTCGAAAAGTATGGCGCTCTCAAAGGAGGGCTTCTTGCTTTCTGGAGAATATGCAGATGTAATCCTTTTTCAAAAGGTGGTTATGATCCTGTTCCTTAATAATAAGGAAGAGACAATTCTTTGTAAGGAGGTAAGTCATTTTGTCAGATATTTTGTTGACCCAGAATACGGGCGTCATTTTAGGGCCTGTGGCGAAACTGCTGGGTTATATTATGGAAGGTATCTTTTTTGTAATAGATAAAATAGGCATTCCAAATATCGGACTTGCTATTATATTGTTCACGATCGTTATTTATCTGTTACTGATGCCTCTCACCATCAAACAGCAGAAGTTTTCAAAGTTGCAGGTAAAAATGAATCCCGAGTTGCAGGCGATTCAGAAAAAGTATAAGAACAAAAAAGATAATGATTCCATGATGGCTATGAATATGGAGACGCAGGCAGTATATGCAAAATATGGTGTGTCTCCTTCCGGCAGCTGTATACAGCTTTTGATCCAGATGCCTATATTACTGGCGCTTTATCGTGTAATCGGAAATATACCTGCCTATGTCGGAAAGGTGAAAGATGCCTTTTTTCCGCTGGTAGATAAGCTGATCAATGAGCAGGGAAGTGTGGAATTTTTACAGACTTTCAGAAATGCCGGTATGTACGAGAAGCAGTTTGAAAATGAGAATTTTTTGGGTGGCGTTACCTCTTACGTGCAGAACACTTTTATTGATGTGCTGAATACAGCATCCAGCGCGGAGTGGGCGAGCTTAAAAGAGCATTTTTCCAGTCTTTCTGCAGATATTGACCAGACACTGTCCCTTCTTGACCAGTACAATAACTTTTTGGGGTTGAGCATGTCGAACTCTCCTTACTTTACATTCCACGAAGCGAGGGCGGCAGGTTCCGTTGCGATGATGATTGCCGCGTTTGCCATCCCTGTTTTGGCAGCGGTAACTCAGTGGATTAATGTCAAGCTTATGCCCCAGCAGGAAACAAATTCAGATAATGAGCAGCAGAATACCATGATGCAGTCCATGAAAACGATGAATATGATTATGCCTGTCATGTCAGCGGTTTTCTGTTATACTCTGCCTGCAGGTATGGGACTTTACTGGGTAGCCGGTGCGGTGGTGAGAAGTATCCAGCAGATTCTCATTAATAAACATATTGATAAGATGGATCTGGATGAAGTCATTAGGAAAAATGAGGATAAAGCCAAGAAGAAAATGGAAAAAGCCGGGCAGAAGGCAGAGAAGATGGCTGCTTATGCCAGCATGAATACAAAAAATGCGGGTATGGCATCGAAGGCTTCCGTATCCTCCAAGATGACTCAGGAAGAAAAGGAAGAACTTGTCAGAAAATCAACAGAGTATTACAGTAAAAATGCGAAGCCGGGCAGTATGATGGCTAAGGCAAATATGGTAAAAGAATATAACGAAAAGAAAAATAAATAAAACAGGAGGTAAAAAAATGGACTATATTGAAATATCCGCAAAAACTGTTGACGATGCAATTACAGAAGCATGTCAGAAATTTACCGTGACCAGTGACAAACTGGAATATGATGTGGTTGATGAAGGAAAAACAGGGTTGCTCGGTATCGGTGCAAGACCTGCTGTGATTAAAGTGAGAGTGAAATCTTCCGTGGAGGATAAAGCGAAGGATTTCCTTAGAGATGTCTTTGCGGCGATGGATCTTACCGTAGTTGCGGACGTTGCCTATAACGAGGAAGAAAGTTCTATGGATATCGAACTTTCCGGGGATGAAATGGGCATTCTGATCGGAAAGAGAGGACAGACTCTGGATTCCTTGCAGTATCTCGTATCCCTTGTGGTAAATAAGGATACAGAAAATTACATCAGGGTTAAGGTTGATACGGAAAACTACCGTAAGAGAAGGAAAGAGACGCTGGAAAATCTTGCAAAGAACATTTCTTACAAGGTGAAGAGAACCAAGAGACCTGTCTCTTTAGAGCCTATGAATCCTTATGAGAGAAGAATCATCCATTCCGCTCTCCAGAACGATAAGTATGTGACGACTTACAGCGAAGGGGACGAACCTTTCCGTCATGTGGTTGTGGTTCTGAAGAAGTATGAGAGAAGCGAAAAAAGATATGAGAAGAATTATGAAAAAAGCTACGACAATAAGGACAGCGAATAAAAAGAAGTGAGATGATATGAGAACCGGCGGGCAAAAAACCTGCCGGTTTTTGTCATAGTGGATTTTTTGTGAAGTATGTAGTAAAATTGAATAACTGTAGATATTTTGTTAATTAGTTGGAGAAAAGTATGAAAACAGATACGATTGCTGCGATCGCTACCGCTTTGTCTGATTCGGGAATAGGCATTATTCGTGTGAGCGGTGAAGAAGCGATTCCCGTTGTCCATAAAATATACCGCAATAAAAAAAATGAGAATGTTCTTTCCAGTTACCAGTCTCATACGATTCATTATGGTTTTATTGTAGAAGAGAGTGGAAATCTGATAGATGAGGTGATGGTTTCCGTAATGAAAGCGCCTCACAGTTACACAACAGAAGACACAGTAGAGATCAACTGTCATGGCGGCGCGTTGATGATGAAAAAAATTCTTATGACAGTGATTGAAGCGGGAGCCAGACTGGCGGAGCCGGGAGAATTTACAAAGCGCGCTTTTTTAAATGGAAGAATGGACCTTTCAAGGGCGGAAGCTGTTATGGATATGATTCATGCAAAAAACCAGTTTGCCCTCAGATCTTCCATAAAGCAGCTTCGTGGTGCTGTCTTTGATAAAATAAAAGAACTCCGGGAAAAAATTTTATACGAGATCGCTTTTATTGAATCGGCTCTGGATGACCCGGAACATATCAGTCTGGACGGATATACGGAAAAATTATCTGACCAGATTTCTTACCTTATGAAAGAATTAAATAAACTTTTAGATTCCGCGGATGACGGAAAGATGTTGAAAGAAGGCATCTGCACAGTGATTGTCGGTAAGCCCAATGTAGGAAAATCTTCTCTTTTGAATTTACTTGTGGGACAGGACCGTGCCATTGTTACAGATATTGCGGGGACGACGAGAGATACGCTTGAGGAAACGGTTAATCTGGGAGATTTTACTTTAAATATGATTGACACGGCTGGTATCAGAAATACGGAAGATGTGGTAGAAAAAATAGGCGTAGAAAAAGCTAAGACTATTTCTGAGGATGCGGATTTGATTTTATATGTGATGGATTCTTCTCTTCCTCTGGATGAAAATGATGCAGATATTGTCCGTCTGATAAAAGGTAAGAAAACGATTATTCTTTTAAATAAATCGGATCTGGATGAGGTGGTTGACAAATCTTCTGTTGATGCCCTGTTTGCAAATGTCTGTGGAGAAGATTGCAGCGTATATGAGGTTTTAGAGGCAGGGGAAGAAAAGCAGGAAGATGAAAATATTTGTATGATCAGAATTTCTGCCAGAAAAAATGACGGACTGGATCTGCTTGTGGATCTGATTAAGAAGATGTTTTTTCATGGGCAGATATCTTATGATGATGAAGTTTGTATCACGAGTTCCCGTCATAAGGAAGCGCTTCTGGAAGCGCTTGAAAGTATGAAGCAGGTACAGGTCAGTCTGGAGAATATTATGCCGGAAGATTTTTATTCCATTGATTTGATGAATGCTTACTCTTCTCTCGGGAGGATTATCGGAGAAGAAGTGGAGGATGATCTGGTGAATGAGATATTTTCAAAATTTTGTATGGGGAAGTGATCGATTCGATCTGATAAGGAGTTGAATTTTGTATGAATGAGTTGAGAGAAAAAGTAGATGTGTGTGTTGTCGGTGCGGGACATGCGGGATGTGAGGCGGCGCTTGCCTGTGCCCGGCTTGGGTTTGAGACAGTAATTTTTACGGTGAGTGTGGACAGTATTGCTCTCATGCCATGTAATCCGAATATAGGAGGAACTTCCAAAGGGCATCTGGTGAGGGAGATCGACGCGCTTGGAGGAGAGATGGGAAAGAATATTGATAAGACATTTATCCAGTCTAAAATGTTGAACAGGTCGAAAGGTCCGGCGGTGCATTCTCTTAGGGCGCAGGCGGATAAGGCGGAATATTCCCGCGCCATGCGTAAAGTTCTGGAAAATCAGGAGCATCTGACAATTAAGCAGGCGGAAGTCTGTGAACTTCTGGTGGAAGAAAACGGGGAATCTTCTTCTGGTCTGGCGAATCGGAAAATAGTAGGATTGAAAACTTTTACAGGAACTGTCTATACGTGTAAGGCGGTTATCCTGTGTACCGGCACTTATCTGAAAGCGAGATGTCTCTGTGGGGAGGCGATTACTTACACAGGACCGAACGGTCTGCAGGCGGCGAACCATCTGACGGATTCTCTTTTAAAGCTGGGTATTGAGATACGCCGTTTTAAGACAGGCACACCGGCAAGAATGGACAGACGTTCTCTTGATTTTGATAAAATGGAAGAACAGTTTGGAGACGACATGGTGATACCTTTTTCTTTTTCTACGGACCCGGATGAAGTACAGATTGACCAGATATCCTGTTATCTGACTTATACAAATGAACAGACCCATGATGTCATCAGGGCAAATCTTGACAGGTCTCCTATCTATGCGGGCGTGATAGAAGGGACGGGACCAAGGTACTGTCCTTCCATAGAAGATAAGGTAGTTAAGTTTTCGGATAAGGACAGGCATCAGGTTTTTATTGAACCCGAGGGGCTTCATACCAATGAAATGTATGTGAGCGGTATGTCCTCTTCACTTCCCGAGGATGTGCAGCTTTCCATGTATCGCACGGTACCCGGACTGGAGCATTGCAAGATAGTGAGGAATGCCTATGCCATAGAGTATGACTGTATTGATCCGAAACAGCTTTACCCTACTTTGGAGTTTAAGAATATCAGCGGGCTTTTCAGCGGGGGACAGTTTAACGGCAGCAGCGGTTATGAGGAGGCGGCGGCACAAGGTCTGATCGCTGGTATCAACGTATCCCTTTTTCTAAGAGGAAGAGAACAGATTGTTCTGGATCGTTCTCAGGCTTATATCGGCGTACTAATTGACGATCTGGTGACAAAGGATAATTTTGAACCTTACCGTATGATGACTTCCAGAGCAGAGTACCGTCTTTTGCTTCGACAGGACAATGCGGATCTTCGTTTACGTCAGATTGGTTATGAGGTCGGACTTGTCCCAGAAGAGCTGTATCTGGCAACATTGCATAAGAAAGAGCAGATTGACAAAGAAGTGACCCGGTTAAAAAATACCATTGTCGGGGCTTCTAAACATATACAGGAATTTCTGACGGCACATGAGAGCGCTCCATTAAAAACAGGCGTTACGCTGGCGGAACTGATCTGCCGCCCGGAACTGACTTACGAAATGATTGCGGCTATAGATCCCGAAAGAATATCTCTTCCCGTGGATGTGGTGGAACAGGTGGAGATTGAGATTAAGTATGAGGGGTATATTGAGAGACAGTTAAAACAGGTAGAACATTATAAGAAGATGGAAAAGAAAAAGATTCCTGCTGATCTTGATTATAATGATGTGGGAAGTCTGCGGCTGGAGGCGAGACAGAAGCTGATTGCCTATAAGCCTGTTTCCGTCGGACAGGCATCCCGGATATCCGGGGTTTCTCCTGCGGATATTTCTGTGCTGTTGGTGTATCTGGAAAATTATAAAAAATGAAAAAACTGTAACGAAAGTTAGTTGATAAAAGAGAAAGATAATTGGTGAAGTTTGAGAATGGATAGATTATTACAATTTAAAAATGATCTGGAAGAATTACATATTACTTTATCAGATCTGCAGCTTGGTCAGTTTCTGACATATTACGAGATGCTGGTTGAAAAAAATAAGGTGATGAATCTGACGGCGATCACGGAATTTGATGAGGTGATGAAAAAGCATTTTGTTGACAGTCTTTCTCTGGTGAAAGTCTGTGATCTGAGTGGAAGTTTTTCTGTGATTGATGTGGGAACGGGAGCGGGATTTCCGGGCATACCGCTTAAGATTGCCTTTCCTGATCTGAAGCTGACGCTCTTAGATTCTTTGAATAAGAGAGTGGGATTTTTGCAGGAGGTAATAGAGCGACTTGGTATTCAAAATACAGAGGCGGTCCATGGAAGAGCGGAAGATTTTGCGAAGCCGGGACAGTTGAGGGAAACATTTGATCTATGCGTTTCAAGAGCGGTGGCAAACTTGTCTGTTTTGTCTGAGTATTGTATTCCTTATGTAAAAGTAGGAGGAAAGTTTATTTCTTATAAATCAGATAAAATTAATATAGAATCGGAGGGAAGCAGGACTGAGATTGAGGAGGCGGAATATGCAATATCGGTTTTGGGAGGAAAGCTGGCAGAACAGAAAGAGTTTATGCTTCCATCCTCTGACATTTGTAGAAATTTGGTTGTCATAGAAAAAAACCGCCCCACTCCGAAACAGTATCCTCGGAAAGCAGGGACGGCAGGTAAGAAGCCGATAGTAACAAAAATGCAATAGCGCAAATCATGGAAGGAAAATGGGGAGCATTCTCTAAATCGAGTATCAGCACACTCGATTTTTATAGGAACGTGCGCAATTGTTCCAGCATTTCATCGGGCGCCTCCATCTGGGGAAGGTGCCTTGTGTCTGGAATATAAGTATCTTCAATAGAGGCGTTATAGTATTTGTAATTTTCAATCACAGTTTTTATTTCCTTTTCTTTTTCTCCGCCGATCATCAGGATACTGTTATTGATTTCCTTTAGTTCATTGAGAATATTCATGTTCATATATTTTCCCGCATAACTTGCAAATGCGTATTTGGAATTATATCCGCCAAGATGGGCGGCTTCCAGATAATTATAAATATATTTTTCCCTGACTTCCCCGGGGTTATAGAAATAGGTCTGATAAAATGTTTTTTCTATGCCGGTTCGGTTGGAAAGCAGGTGATAAATAAAGGTTCCGATTACAGGCGATTCAATCAACAGTTTAAACAGGCGTGTCTGTTTGGAAGGAATCTGGTTTTGTAAATAAAGGTTTTGCGGATTGATACAAACGATCTTATTGAATATGTCAGGATAATTATGACATGCCATGATAACAAAGGGAACGGATTCTCCTGTTACGACGACAGATGTTTTCCGTCCGATCACATTTTTGATAAAATCTGCGACGAGCTGTTCGTACAGATTATTGGTATAAGTCATTGCAGGTTTATCGGACATGCCATATCCCAATAGATCAAGAGAATATATTTCATGCTTTTCTGTCAGATTATTAATCAGTCTGTGATATTCATAGTTGGAACTGCCGACCGTCAGATCGTGGATCAGAAGAAGGGGAGTACCGTTACCCTTTTTCTGGTATCTGATTTTACCGAAACGCCATTCATAAAAATAATTTTCTGAATTGCTGAGAAGATCCTTGACTGTGCATAGGGATGTATGTACTCTGTTAATTCCATGGATGGCAGCAATGGAAGTTCCTGCAAATATAGCTGTCGTGGTAAGTTTTTTATACATATTATTGTTTTCCTTCCGGGTTTTAATTTATGCGTAAATTATACCATTTTTTTCACTTCATTTCTATAAATATTCTTTTCTTGCATCAGATTTTAGTATATAATAACCAAAAGGAAAATTTATGTAATTGTAAGTTATATTGAAAAATGGGTATGTGTTGGTTTTTTTGAAAAATACTTGTAAGGAATATAATATAGTGTGTGAGGAAAATGATGGATAATATGAATGATATAGCGGAAAATATGCCAGAGTTTCACATGAAACATTTTTCCGTTTTGGATGTGCAGGAGAAGGAGCGACAGAGAATCGCAAGAGATCTCCATGACAGTTCCCTTCAGAATCTGACCCATCTGGTTCACAAGGTTGAGCTGAGTTCTCTCTACATTGACAAGGATCTGGTGAAGGCAAAGTTGGAACTTGCCACAATTGAAGCAGGGTTACGCAAAGTAATTGATGATATCAGAAACAGAATTTATGATCTCAGACCGATGACTTTTGATGATCTGGGTCTGCGGCAAACTCTTTTAAATCTTTTTGCTCTAATAAATCAAGATGGACGTTTTGAAATTATAACGGATATTGATGAAATAGATAACAGTCTGCCAGATCAGGAAAAAGAAATTTCACTGATTATGATATATCGCATCATTCAGGAATGTGTTTCTAATGCTGTTCAACATTCCGGGGGAAACAAAATAGAGGTTTCCTTGAAAGAGAAGGATGATGTTTTCCAGATCAAGATTCGGGATAATGGAGTTGGTTTTGACCAGAGAGAGGTTGGAAAAAAGGACAGACATTTTGGTTTAACTGTTGTGAAGGAGAGAGTCTTTTTATTAAATGGAAAAATAGAAATGGATACGAAGGAGGGGACGTCCATATTTATTGAAATTCCAAAAAAAAGTAATAATTAAGATATAAGATAGAGAAACGGAGTGCAAGAAATGGAAAGAATAAAGGTAATGATAGCGGACGATCACAGCTTAATCAGGGAGGGATTAAAGCAGTTACTGGAATTTGACGGCAGTATTGAAATTGTAGGTGAAGCATCTAACGGTGTAGAATGTCTTGAAAAATTGAATGAGAGCAATCCGGAAGTTTTACTTCTTGATATCAATATGCCGGAGAAAAATGGAATAGAAGTTCTGAAACAGATGAAAGCGGATCAGTCAGAGATTAAGGTATTGATATTAACAGTACATAATGAAATGGATTATCTGATGAAGGCAGTTGATATTGGTGTAGACGGATATATATTGAAAGATGCGGAATCATCAGAATTGAAGAAAGCAATCAGAGCTGTGCGAGATGGAGAAAATTATATACAGCCTTCACTGATTCCGGCTTTGAACAGCCAGTTATTAAATAGAGATACAGATAAGGATAAAATATCTTTGTTGACGAATAGGGAATTGGAAGTTCTTGTGCAGGTAGCAAACGGAATGTTTAATAAAGAAATAGCCATGAATTTGAATATAAGTGAGAGAACGGTAAAAAATCATATTTCAAATATATTTAAAAAGATAGATGTTTCTGATAGGACGCAGGCGGCTGTGTTTGCGATCAAGAATAATATCATAAAATTGTATTAGTGTGCTGTATCATTCATTTTCAGCTAAATGACGCAGAATGAATTTTCATTCTGCAAGGCGGAAGAGGGAGTCGATGCGGTGGCATCGTTGACCGACGACAACACGGCAGATGAAAATTCAAGCAAGTTATTTGGTGAAATGTGAATGATACAGTACACTAGTTATATGTTTCACGTGAAACATTTGGAAGAAAGTGGAGTGTTGACACAAGATAATGTTTCACGTGAAACAAATCAGCCCAAGATATTGTGATGATACTCGTGAAACATTCAATAAAATAGAATTTAGTAGCGTGAAACATCTATAAAATAGAGTTTTAAAATTTAAATTAAAAATAGGAAAGGATGGGACGATTTATGAAAGTTGGAATATTGGGTGCAGGTAGGATTGCTGCTACATTGGCGGAGACAATGAACAAGATGCCGGAGGTGGAATGTTACGGAGTGGCATCCAGAAATCTGGAGAAAGCAGAAGTTTTTGTAAAAGATCATGGTTTCCAACATGCTTTTGGATCCTATGAAGATATGCTGGCAGATCAGGAAGTGAAACTCATTTATATCGCGACACCGCACTCCCATCACTATCAGCATATCAAGATGTGTCTGAATGCCGGAAAGCATGTACTCTGTGAAAAGAGTTTTACAGTGAATGAGAAACAGGCAGCTGAAGTTTTGCGCATGGCAAAAGAAAAAAATCTTCTCTTGACGGAAGCGATCTGGACAAGATATATGCCTTCCAGAAAAATAATTGATGATCTCCTCGCTGAAAAGGTAGTTGGAGATGTGAGAAAAATGACTGCCAATTTGAATTATCCTCTTCTGGAAAAGGAGAGAATTGTGAAACCGGAGCTTGCCGGCGGTGCACTTCTGGATGTAGGAATCTATCCTCTGAATTTCGCCTATATGCATTTTGGAGATGGCGTAAAGGAAATACATTCTGCTGCACAGATGACGGACGCCGGGGTAGATGGAGAAAATGGTATGCTTCTCCTCTATGATGATGGGAGAATGGCGGTTTTAAATTCCGGGATTCATGGTAAGTCTGACAGCCAAGGGGTATTTTATGGTTCAAAAGGATGTATGATCGTGGAGAATATCAATAATCCCGAGGCGATCAAAATATACGATACAGAGGCAAATCTGGTTCGCGAAATAAAAGTGCCGGAACAGATCAGCGGTTACGAGTATGAAATCTTAGAAACGATTTCCTGTATTGAGGAAGGAAAATCAGAGTGTCCGTCCATGCCTCATGCAGAGACTTTAAAGATGATGCGTGTTATGGATGAACTCCGCGCTTCATGGGGGATGAAATATCCGGAAGAGATTGAAAAGTTGTAAGAGATTTAACCATATCTATTCACAAAAATGCTATAAAACTGTAAAAAAATATATATGGATTATCACGTGGATTAGTGATATAATCGTAAACGGACACTAAAACATGAAAGATAAAGGAATAAGGTAAGTAAATGGGAAGAATAATTGCGATTGCAAACCAAAAGGGCGGCGTCGGCAAGACGACAACAGCCATCAATTTGTCAGCAGCGTTGGCGGCTAAGGGGAAAAAAGTTCTGGTAATTGATACAGACCCACAGGGAAATACAACCAGCGGATTTGGTGTAGAGAAGAACGATCTGGAAAATACGATTTACGAGTTGTTTCTGAGTGAGTGTTCCATCAACGAATGTATTTTGAAGGATGTGATCCCCGGTGTTTCGATCATACCGTCCAATGTGAATCTGGCGGCTACGGAGATTGAACTGATCGGTGTCGATAAAAAGGAATTTATTCTGAAGAATGAAATCGACTGGGTGAAAGATAAGTTTGATTTTATTATGATCGACTGTCCTCCTTCTTTGAATCTTCTGACGATCAATGCCATGACCACAGCGGACAGTGTGCTGGTTCCGATCCAGTGTGAGTATTATGCGCTGGAAGGATTGAGCCAGCTGATACATACAGTTAATCTTGTCAAAGAAAGACTGAATCCAGAGCTTGATATGGAAGGTGTCGTTTTTACAATGTATGATTCCCGGACAAACCTTTCCATGCAGGTGGTAGAGAATGTAAAAAGTCATTTAAAGCAGAATGTATATAAAACATTGATACCGAGAAATATCAGACTGGCGGAAGCGCCGAGTTACGGAATGCCTATTAATATGTATGATCCGAAATCTGCAGGCGCCGAGGCATACATGCTACTGGCAGATGAAGTCATCTCCGCGAAGGCATGAGTGTTGTACTGCGTTAAAAGCAAACTGTAAAAAGATATATATGGAGAAAAAGATATGGCGAAAGCAGCGAGGGGTTTAGGAAAAGGACTGGATTCTCTGATACCGGCTTCTGTGCCGAAAGCAGAACCCACAGAGGAGACAGTCAAAACTGAGGACAACGCACAGGGCACTTATGTCAAAATTACAAAGGTGGAGCCCAACAGGGAGCAGCCCAGAAAAAATTTTGACGAGGACGCTCTGCAGGAGCTTGCCGATTCCATTAAGCAGTATGGGATTGTAGAGCCTCTGATTGTGCAGGACAGAAAAACATATTATGAGATTATTGCCGGAGAACGCCGCTGGCGCGCTGCGAAGCTGGCAGGCTTAAAGGAAGTGCCGGTGATTGTCCGCAATTATACCGAACAGGAAATTGTAGAAATATCTCTGATCGAGAATATCCAGAGAGAGGACCTGAATCCGATCGAGGAGGCGCAGGCATATAAAAGACTTCTGACGGAGTTTAATCTGAAACAGGATGAAGTGGCGGAGAGAGTTTCCAAGAGCAGGACGGCAGTCACCAACTCCATGCGTCTTTTGAAGCTGTGTGATGAAGTGCAGCAGATGATTATTGACGATATGATTACAACCGGACATGCCCGGGCACTGATATCCATTGATGACGCGGAACAGCAGTATACGATTGCACAGAAAGTTTTTGATGAAAAACTGAGTGTCCGGGATGTGGAGAAACTTGTCAAAAACTTGAATAAGCCGGAGAAGGTGAAGAAGGAACCTGTTACGGATAAGGCTCTTGAAGCGGTTTATCAGGATCTGGAGGAAAAACTGAAACAGTCTCTGGGAACGAAAGTTTCGATAGCGTCCAGAGGGGACGGTGCGGGAAAACTTGAAATCGAGTTTTATACGCACGACGATCTGGAAAAAATTACGGATCTGCTGACCGGCAGATAAGCGGTGACTGTTCTTACACACAAACGATAATTGAGATTGTCAGATACGGAAAGGTTAAGGATAAATGAATTACAATTTACTGACTGAGATGGGACTCGGAAATATGGATTTGACGTATCTGTTTATCGGTACGTTTGTGGCGATTCTTTTGCTGCTGATACTTGTGATTGTGCTTTGCGTAAATCTGGGCAGACTATCAAAGAAATACAAAAAATTCATGGGCGGTAAAAATGCCAAAAGTCTGGAAAAAGATATCATGGGGCTTTATGAGGATAATAAACTGATCAAGGCGTCCATGGAGAAGAACAGAAAAGATATTGAAAATCTTTACAGAAAGCTGGGAGGCACATTCCAGAAAATGGGTATTGTAAAATACGATGCTTTCAACCAGATGGGCGGGCAGCTCAGTTTTTCTCTTGCGTTGCTGGATGAAAACGACAACGGATTTATCATCAATTCCGTTCACAGCGCGGAAGGCTGCTATTCCTATACAAAGGAAATCAAAAACGGATTATGTGATATTTCACTTGGCGACGAGGAGAAAAAGGCTCTTGACATGGCTATGGATTTGTAGCCTAGTATAACCGAAAAGGTTAGAATCGGGGGAAAAATGAGACTGTGCAAAGTAGACGACTTGAAGGGTACGGAAATTCTGGCAAAGGATGCCATGACGCTGGAGTATAAAATTTTGCTTTCGGCGGGCACACTCTTAAAACCGGAATATATCAGAAAACTGAAAGAACTGAATGTCCGGGAAGTATATGTCAAAGAGAGTGCGCCGGATACAAAAGAAGTGGTTATCCTCAAGGAGGAAGTAGAAGAAAGTTTTAGATCAAAAGTAAAAAATATTCTGGAGAAACATACTTACAGCCATAATGAAAATCTGATGGAGCTGTGCCAGACGGCGGATACGATTATTGTAAATATATTGCAGGAAGAAGAGGTCGTAGAAAAAATCTATGACATTAAAGAGAGAAGCTCTGATATTTATGAGCATTCGATTAATTTGTGCGGGCTTGCCACCATTGTGGCACTTAAAATGGGACTGCCCAAGGAAATGGTACATGATATAGGTGTCAGCTGTCTGTTGCATGATCTGGGGCTCCGTTATCTGCAGGTTCCCTATGAAAACAAAAATATAGAGGAACTGACAGAGTTAGAGTCTGTGGAATATAAGAAACATCCAGTTTATGGATATTCAGCGCTTCGTGACGAAAATTGGATATCCGAAGTCAGCAAAAATATGATATTATATCACCATGAGCGTCTGGACGGCTCTGGTTATCCCTTAAAAACGACGGATATTCCACAGGAATGCCGTATCATTCAGATCTGTGATGCCTTTGATGAAATGATCTGCGGCATCGGGTGTGAGAGAACGAAAGTTTATGAAGCGATAAGATATCTGAGAAATAATAAAGGTATAAAATTTGACGGGAAAATTGTCGATATATTTTTGGAGTTTACTGCTGTATATCCTGCGGGCACTGTCGTAAAGACGAGCGAGGGGGAAGCAGGGATCGTTTTATATCAGAACAAGCAGTATCCCGACCGCCCTGTCATCCGTATCACGAAAGACAGAAACGGGATGGCGGTGGACGTGGTGAAAGATCTGGCGGAATATAATGATCTTTATATAGATGAAGTGATGGAGTAACTGCTAAGGTATGAAACAGTTAGGAAAGGACGGCATATTATGATTGACATTAAGTTTTTGAGGGAAAATCCCGAGGCAGTAAAAGAAAATATCGGAAAAAAATTTCAGGAACAGAAACTTCCGTTGGTGGATGAAGTCATCGCACTGGACGCCGAGGTCAGGGCGGCGCAGCAGGAAGCAGACGATATCCGCGCGAAGCGGAATAAGATATCCAAAGAAATCGGTGCACTGATGGCACAGGGAAAGAAAGAGGAGGCAGAGGCGAAGAAAGCCGAGGTGGCAGCAGGTGCGGCGAGACTTTCCGAGCTGGAGGCAAAGGAAACCGATCTGCGTGAAAAAATAAAGAAGGATATGATGACCATTCCGAATATCATCGACCCTTCTGTTCCCATTGGTAAGGACGATACGGAAAATGTGGAAATACAGAAATACGGAGACCCGGTTGTCCCGGATTTTGAGATTCCTTATCATACAGAGATTATGGAGCGTTTCCACGGTATTGACATGGATGCGGCAGGGCGTGTCGCCGGTAACGGATTTTATTACCTGATGGGTGATATTGCCAGACTTCACTCCGCTGTTATCGCTTATGCGAGGGATTTTATGATCGGCAGAGGCTTTACTTACTGCGTGCCGCCTTTTATGATCAGAAGCGCGGTGGTGGATGGCGTTATGAGTTTTGCGGAAATGGATGCCATGATGTATAAGATCGAGGGAGAGGATTTATATCTGATCGGTACATCGGAGCATTCCATGATCGGTAAATTTATTGACACCATTATCCCGGAAGAGGAGCTTCCCCATACGCTTACCAGTTATTCTCCCTGTTTCCGTAAGGAGAAGGGGGCGCACGGCATCGAGGAGCGGGGCGTTTACCGTATCCATCAGTTTGAAAAGCAGGAAATGATCGTGGTATGTAAGCCCGAAGAGTCTCCCATGTGGTTTGAGAAGTTGTGGCAGAATACCGTGGATTTATTCCGTTCCATGGACATCCCGGTGAGAACGATCGAGTGTTGCTCCGGCGATCTGGCTGATCTGAAAGTGAAGTCCTATGATGTGGAGGCATGGTCACCCAGACAGAAAAAATATTTTGAAGTGGGCAGCTGTTCCAATCTGGGAGATGCGCAGGCGAGAAGACTCCGTATTCGTGTAAATGGTGCTGACGGCAAGTATTTTGCGCATACACTTAATAATACGGTAGTGGCGCCGCCGAGAATGTTGATTGCTTTTCTGGAAAATAATTTGCAGGCGGATGGTTCCGTCCGCATTCCTGAAGTGCTTCGTCCCTACATGGGCGGGATGACGGAGATCCGATAAACTTTTTTAAAGCAGGAACAAACTTTTAAGTGTAGGAAGAAGGAGGTGAAATCTTTGCATAAATTTATGCGGGCGATTGGATTCAGCAGGCTGACAGACAGACGGGAAGAACAGCGTCTGATCACGGATATTATCATGAACGCGACGCAGCGTTCCTATACTTCTAATAGTGAAGAAACGATACTCGCGGAGTTTTGCGAGGATTTCGCACAAGATATCGGTATTGCTGTCTGCGGTGAGTTTGACGCGGACGAAAAATTTACCTATGATTATTTTTATCCTTATCTGCGTGGCACAGGCATCAGTTCCTATGAGGATGTGTCCGTGGAGCGTCATGCGGACAAGGAATCTTACGCGGGGGTATGCGACGATATTAAAGTGGGCGTGAGTCTGATTTTTTATCTGCAGAATATTGTCCCTTATGTGAAAGCGCATACTACAGATATGTTACCGGTAACTGGCACAACTTTAACATTGTCAGGACTGTCAATTAGTGGTAATATATTATTACCGATTGGAAAAGATGAGAGCGACAGGCGGAGAATACAGAAGGAATCCATGAGCCGCAACCAGCTGATTGCAGCGGCACGCAAGGGAGACGAGGATGCGATTGAAAGTCTCACCTTGGAGGATATGGATATCTACTCCACCATTTCAAAAAAGATTCTTACGGAAGACGTATTCAGTCTGGTTGACACTTATTTTATGCCTTACGGTGTGGAGTGTGACCAGTATTCGATAATGGGAGAAATCCTTGATATTTCTTTGCGGAGGAATAGGATTACACGTGAGGAAATTTACGTGCTGCACCTTTGTTGTAACGATCTGGAGTTTGATGTCTGTATTAATAAAGAGGATTTATATGGAGAACCGCAGATTGGACGCCGGTTTAAGGGGGTCATCTGGATGCAGGGATATATCAATTATCCGATGTAAGGTTTTTCTTATAAATAGATAGCAGTTGTTCCCTTAGTTAAATGGATATAACAGGAGCCTCCTAAGCCCCAGTTGTGGGTTCGATTCCCGCAGGGAACGTCAGAAAGCATTGAAAACACTAAGTTTTCAATGCTCAGACTGTCAAAAAAGGTCAGCAAAAGCTGGCTTTTTTTGATACAATAAAAAC
>CAJUJK010000036.1 GCA_910586705.1 uncultured Lachnospiraceae bacterium
CTATATCCTGTTTTATGTCTTAGAAAATTTCTTGATTTAAATTTTACAACTCGCAAGTTGGAAAGTAAGAGTGATGTTTACCTTGACATGTGATTATGGTTGTAGTATATTATCCCCAGAACTACATATATGTAGTTCTGGGGATTTTAACAGTTTGCAAACAAAAAATAAAAAAGGAGGAGTTATGCAGATTAACAATAATAATGGTATGTCATATAGGGCTTTTGCAAATAAGGATATGCAAAACATACCTCGGTTATTTTGGATTCGATTGGCTCTCGGGCTCCGAATGAAGTGAAGCAGGCATGGATGGAGGCGGAGGAAGCAGGGAGAATCAGCAGCTAATCATAAAAGAAAGGGAATTTTATGGAGTATTTCTTGATAAGCTGTTGAAGTTTTCCCCAAAAGGACCACGAACTTATTTATAAAAAAGTAACAGGTATTATGAAGATTAGCCCGAACAGCATTTCATTTCTGAATAAAGACGGCATTAACAGCTGGGTATGTATTTTTGATCCAAAGAGATGGGAGGAGGTGAAAGAGAGATTTGACAGAAATGACAATGCGGGAGAGGAATCATGGGAATTTTGGATGAATCTGTTTAGGGCATTAAAGATAGATGCCTCGCTCTTGATTCCCGACAGCGGGGATGCGAACTAGAATAAAAGTGTTTACTATTATGATTTCAGCAAATCTAATGATGAAGGAGGAATTATTATGTTGAAAAGGTTCAAAATATTTATTTGTGTATTGGCAGTAATGGTGGCTATGAACAGTCACTTGTCTGTTTTTGCAAGTGAAGCGGATTTACCTGATCCTGTTTTCGCGGCTGATATTGACATTGTGGATTTAGATTTTCCGGAATACAGTGAAAGTGAACCAGTAGATAGTAATATTATAGATGATGCACCGACATCTTATAGCATTGATGAGACCGGGGATGTATTAGATGTATCATCGCAATTAAGTAGCAGGGGAGTTTATTTATTCGAGAATAATCCCAACGCAAGCACGTCAGGAACATTAACAGAATCTAATAATATGGATGCATATTTCTTTTCTGTAACAGATTCCGCTAAATTTTTATTGGCGCAGTTAAAGTCAAGTAATACGAATTATGTGGCTCGGCTATTTGTTGTGGATAAAGAAGCAGGAGACGCTACACCTACAAATATTTACGGAAAACCTGATGATTTGATCCAGCTTAATGGATTGCCGATCGGTGAATATGCACTTATCATTCTTTCTGAAAACAGTACATATGGGCAGAATTATACCTTAAATATCCATGCACAGAACCCGGCTGCAAACATATCAGAAGTATATTATTTATTCAGTGACTTGAGTATTTTTATGTTTAAAACAGAAACAGGGGATGTATATAGTAATGGAAATTTAATATATAATACTTCCACAAAAGCAGGTAATTATCTTCACTGGCAACGAACTGACAAAGTTAGTTGGGGAAGCGGTTATGAACAAAGGACGCATATGGTTCTTAATGCAACGGTGAAAGGGATGTCTAAACTGGCATCATATTCTTCCAAGAATGCATCGTCAAATTATGTAGTATTGCTTTACTGCGATGAGGACACAGAATTTTCGTATGTGCATACTTATTATCAGTCAGCACCGGATCATATTTATGACAGTACAACCGTCGATACAACGGGTAGAGAAACGCCAAGAAAATTAGATTCTGTAGATTTTGCAGGGGGCAATCAGCATATTTTGGTTTATGATATAAATACTGGAAGACCTATTGATTTTTATAGTACATTAAATTTATTTTATGCAGGAGGCGCTGAACCGCAACCCACAATAAATTTTTATTAAAATGTGAAATTTTTAATTAAAAAAGGAGACCGTGATGCAGATAAATGGTATGAATATTTTTATGGGAGCATATGCGGAGCGTATTAAAAACGGGCTGGAACAGAGAACTATATCCATCAGTAAAGAGAAAACAGAGGAAGCTGCAGCATATGTTGAAAAGGCTCTTCATTCATCGGTTTTTCAGAATCAGGGAGTGAAAGTGTCGATTTCTAAAGAGGGTATGGACTTTCTTTGCAGTGAAGAAGGATTTCAGAAGATGAAGCAGGATGGGGCAGACCTTTTTATTAAGAATGAGATTCAGAAAAAGGAAAATGCCAAGGATAAGAATCCCGATGATCCTTTCTGGGAAAATACCATAAACCAGTGGCTGGTATTTAGTGAAATGCTGTACAATAATGGTTTTTATACAGGGATGACTGATGAGGAGGTGGATCAGTTTGAAGATACTCTGGCACATATCACTTATGGGATGGATTGTCTGAGCCGAAGCCAATGTCAATATACAATGCAGATGGAATTTCGTCCAGTCAAAGAAAAATATAAGTTTTTCCAGTCGGAAAGCGAAGCGATAGCAGGACTGGAATCGTCTGTAGCAGCGCTTCGATACTTGTCGGACAGTTTGTTGCCGGAAGAACACAGGGAAGGTTTTAATCAGTTAATTGATAAGTATTATCAGCATAATAACGAGGTGCTTTCTGAATACGATAATCCTATGGAAGCCATTAGCAGGACAATTGCGGGAATGCATTCTGACGAGAGCTTCTATTCGCAGCATTCAAGTGAGCATAAATATGCTGTAAGGCTTAGTATGATAGAAAAATCAGAACAGGAAAAGAAAGCGTACCGGCAGGGTTTGCAGATATTGTTTGAGAATATGAAAAACAATGGAAACGATGCATCCATATGGGAACAAATTAAGGAGTACTTTCTGGACTATTCGACTGACAATAGTAATGATGGCGGGTTTCGCAATTATGTTTATGATGATGCAGAGTATTTATTCAGTCATATGAAAAGCTGCTGGAGCAGATTGTTTGCGTTAGGAATGGATTGACTTGACATGGGCTTGCTTATACAGTATATTATCGGCAGAATTACTATAATGTAGTTCTGCCGATTTTGGCTGGTTGTAAACGATCAGATTTTAAGAGGGAAAGGATGAAAATAATGAAAAAAGGAAGGGGAAACAACGCAGGGTGATTTTCGATACGTGCGTAGTGTGTGCCCGAATGTAAACGTTACTGGCTATCGTGCGGGTATGAGAAATCATTATGAAAAGATGTAAAAGAGGTAAAATTTTATTTGGAAGTCTACTGGTTTTTTCATTTGCAATAATACTTCTATTATACGCTAAGCTAGAAAATACAGAACACGAAGAAAACGGACTAGAAAATATAAATAATTATTCGCCGATTGCTTTGCTGGAGGATACGATTGTTTATGATTATTTTAATGACGACGATGAATTTGTAATTGGCTGTTATGATATTGAATCGAAAAACCTATCAGATGTCATATGTGTAGATGGGTTTTATATTTCAAGCGGGTTGCCGGCGGTTATTGAAGATTCTGTTATTTTACCTGTAACGTTATATACAAATGAACATAAGCTTCTGATGATAAATGCTGATTCTAATACGTCTGACACGATATTTAATGATTATAATTCTTCTGCAATAGATGTGGTATCTACGATGAATACTGCCATTTATATGTTAAGTACCATAAGAGATAATTCGATTGAAACAAGTTATATCAGAAAATATAATGAAACTACTAATAAAATGGATATTTGCATTAAAAAAGAGTTTGCAAATAATACAGGTGAGCAGATCATAGCATTTGCCTGCAGCAACGAAAGGATTTATGTTATTGTAAATCAAATTGAAGCAGAAGATGATATCTATATAGAAATTTATGATGACAAGAACTATGATTTAATTGGGAAATTGTATTTTGATTCAGAATTGCGAAATGATGTTTCCGAGAATGGTATCATTCAATTTTATTGTTTTAACGATTATATATATGTAAGAAATTTTACGGATTATGGTGCCATAGGAAAAATAGAAAATGATCAAGTAAAAACAGTTCTTAATTTGTATAATCTGCGTATAGCCTATAACGGTAGAAATACACAGGATAATTATTATGGATTTTTTTTAAGAGGGGGCAAAGATTTTTATATTTTGGATGTAGATACTGATATTTTATATCAAACCAATTTAGGGCTGTCACAAGATGAAAGCTTTCGTAACGTTCTTTCTAATGGCAATGATATATGCATCTGTATTCTGGATGAGACAGACACAGAGGCGTTTACAACAAAAAATACTACTATAGTAGATTTTAATGAATTGATAAATGAAGCATATCAGATAAAGCCAATTGCTGATTATCTTAATTAGACTTATGATGCAAAAAGCATATTGGTCCGACAGTTTTTTCCAGCTCCCTCATTACAATACAAAATCCTCTACGCGCACCACCTCTGCCGACAGATTTTGGAAGTAAAATGAAACTTTTAAACTTGCCGATTCGTATTCCTTATAGAAGGAAATAATACAGTCGCAAATATGTCATAACGGGGTGAAGGAGGATTACTGCATGAGCATTTGTGGAATAGGAAGCCGGAATACCTACATTTATAATTCACAGACAAAAAAGCTGGCAACGAAAGACGGGCTGAAGAATGAGGAGGGAAAGTCAGTGGGTGGCGCAAAACGCTCTTTTTCTGATGTTGCAGCTATGAAAGCAGAAGCGATGGGTAGCAGCGAAGTGCAAAAAAAGACCTCGGCCATTCTTGATTCGATCGGTATTAATGCTCCGAATGAAGTGAAGCAGGCATGGATGGAGGCGGAGGAAGAAACAGGTGCATTTTTTACAGTGTACGGTCTTTATATAAGTAAAGACGGCAAGCATGCGCACATGACCCAAATGGGAATAGACCGTTTTGTCAGATGGTACAGGGGTGAATTTAACGAAAATGATCTCTTGGGAAGTACTGTGGAAAGTGCAATCAATGCGGTAAACAAATGGATATATGATGTGGATCATCCGCTTGCTGGATCGCCTGCAAGAAGCTGGGAAGACCATCAGTTAATTATGAAAGAACGGGAGTTTTATGAAGTATTCCTCAATAAGTTGCTGCATATTTCTAAGCGGTCAATGTGACGGGATGGTATGTTTATAAAAGCGGACTTATTGATCTGTTTGGTAATCATACTCCGAAATTTGCGTGAAATATGAAATAAAGGATATGCAATTACTTTTTGTTTCGCTGGTTCTTAAATGAAATTTTTAAATGTACCGAGTTGTATTCCTTATAGAATCGGAAAATACAGCGACACAAAAGCGGCATTGGAAGTAAGGAAGAGATGGAAGGAGAATCTAATGCAGATAAATGGCATATCTTCATCAGCATATAAGCCAGAACCGTCGGAGAACATAAAAAATGTGGGAAGCGGACGTTTTGAAGATACCCTGTTACGGAAGGCAAATGCAGGTCTGGACTCCTATACCAGAGCAGAAAGGAATAAGATATCCGATTGCGGAGTATATGGAAGAATACTTCAGGTGAATATGCACACGTATGATACACGTGCCACCAAAGAGGTTGAGACAGAGAGATATTCCATTACGTGGAAGCCGGGCGGGTATCTGTGCATTTATGATAAAGAGCGTGGCGGTAATGAAGCCTTTCGCTGGAAACTGAATAAAGACGATGTACAGGTAGATGAAAAGACAGGACTTAAATTTCTGATCAATGATCTGGGATGCGGACTTTTTAACATGGTTGTGGTGGATGAGGAACTGGAACAGGGGCTGAAGGAAGCACTGGATGTTTCGGAATTATACGAAAAGCCGCTCGTAAACTTCTCGGTCCAGCAGGATCAGAAGACAGGGATACGGTACATAACGTCAAACGGTTTTGAGAGCAGCGGCGGACAGATCATCATGGATAAAGAAGCCCGCGAAAAACTGGATTCCCTTGCCAAAGAGTACCTGTCCCAATATCCGAACCTTGTCCATTCCTATGAAGAGGCATGGTTCCATGCAACTTTTGAAGTCAGAGGACTGACAAAGCGAACCGCAGGGGGCATTATGCAGATCGGACCAAACAGCATTACATTTCTGAACAAAGATGGCATTAACAGCTGGGTATGCATCTTTGATCCCAAAAGGTGGAAGGAGGTGAAGGAGAAATTTGACAGGAACGATAATGCTGGAGAGGAATAAAAGGAGGTCTATCATGTTTATAGGTAAGGCAATAAGCAACTTATCTATTCCATGTAAATGGCAACAAAGCAATGATACTAAAAACTGCATGGGGAATAAAGACTTTAAAACAATCAGAGGACCGAAGATATACTTGAAAACCGAAGACATGTTATATTCTGGGTGTAATGGAACGGGATTATCGTTTTACATTAAGTATGCTGATGAATCAACAGATGAAGAACCTGTAGTGATTGCAAAAGGTGTAGATGAAAACGGAAATGATTTTGAACAAAGGATTTTTATAAATAAAATTAATCCATCTTGTGCTACAGTGGTTGAGATGCGGGCACTTGAAGGCCATTATAAAGTAAAGAAACAGGGTGGACTTACGTCGTTGCCGTTGAGTTCTGGAGAGCTGGGGCTTAATGATAGAGCTAATTTTATCTCAATGTTTGAACAATGTATAGGCGATATGAAAAAATTGGGAAGATATGATTTGACATTACTTTGGATGAAAAGTATGGATACTTATCTTAGCTTGACAAAAAATAAGTATGGACAACAAGAAAAGTTTGGACTCCAGTAGGAGAGAACAGCGTGATTCTGACTGATAGAAGAATCATATAATTGAATAGCTATTTAAGCAGGTGATAATGTTTGATTATTATCTGCTTTTGTTTGCCCAGCATGGGCGCACTCTGACGGGTGAAAGCCCCGAGTGTACGTAGGCAACGACGAAGCACATGGCTGAACAGCAAGGGTGTCCGCCGTGAGACGGAATCTGAAAGAAGCTGTAGGCAAACCTCTGGCCTAACGGACAGGAACCGCATATAAGGCTCGGAAATGCGGATAAGGTGGCAAAAGACACTGAAGTCCAAAAGTTGCTGGAAGTACGAGTAAATGCGGCAGGCGCATAGAGGGAAAGAGCACGCACCTTAACCGGGGAGGTCTCACAGGCGGTCACATTAGCCGTAGTAACAACGAAGTTTGGATTAATCTCAATGTTGGACTACTACACAACCAAGAGTGTTGCTTGTTAAGTTGATTGAACCGCTGTGTACCAAACGGTATGCACGGTGGTGTGAGAGGTCGGCAGGCGAAATAATCGCCTACCTCCTACTCGATTCGTGTTCATTGTCACTTTGCATTGACAGGAGTACGGACGCGTAGTACCATGAGGAGGAGAAGAGCGTTTTAAGAAAAGGCGGTATTTTAAGTCGTTAAACGGGCAGAAGATGGTGGACGGCAATGAGGGTGAAAAACTGAAAAAGATCATCTGTGTGGATGGGAAGATACAAGTTTTATGAAAAAAAGGAGACCGTGATGCAGATAAATGGTATGAATATTTTTATGGGAGCATATGCGGAGCGTATTAAAAACGGGCTGGAACAGAGAACTATATCCATCAGTAAAGAGAAAACAGAGGAAGCTGCAGCATATGTTGAAAAGGCTCTTCATTCATCGGTTTTTCAGAATCAGGGAGTGAAAGTGTCGATTTCTAAAGAGGGTATGGACTTTCTTTGCAGTGAAGAAGGATTTCAGAAGATGAAGCAGGATGGGGCAGACCTTTTTATTAAGAATGAGATTCAGAAAAAGGAAAATGCCAAGGATAAGAATCCCGATGATCCTTTCTGGGAAAATACCATAAACCAGTGGCTGGTATTTAGTGAAATGCTGTACAATAATGGTTTTTATACAGGGATGACTGATGAGGAGGTGGATCAGTTTGAAGATACTCTGGCACATATCACTTATGGGATGGATTGTCTGAGCCGAAGCCAATGTCAATATACAATGCAGATGGAATTTCGTCCAGTCAAAGAAAAATATAAGTTTTTCCAGTCGGAAAGCGAAGCGATAGCAGGACTGGAATCGTCTGTAGCAGCGCTTCGATACTTGTCGGACAGTTTGTTGCCGGAAGAACACAGGGAAGGTTTTAATCAGTTAATTGATAAGTATTATCAGCATAATAACGAGGTGCTTTCTGAATACGATAATCCTATGGAAGCCATTAGCAGGACAATTGCGGGAATGCATTCTGACGAGAGCTTCTATTCGCAGCATTCAAGTGAGCATAAATATGCTGTAAGGCTTAGTATGATAGAAAAATCAGAACAGGAAAAGAAAGCGTACCGGCAGGGTTTGCAGATATTGTTTGAGAATATGAAAAACAATGGAAACGATGCATCCATATGGGAACAAATTAAGGAGTACTTTCTGGACTATTCGACTGACAATAGTAATGATGGCGGGTTTCGCAATTATGTTTATGATGATGCAGAGTATTTATTCAGTCATATGAAAAGCTGCTGGAGCAGATTGTTTGCGTTAGGAATGGATTGACTTGACATATGGAAAAGGCAAGACAGCGGATTATAGTGCAGTCTGACCTTCCGCGGACCAGGAAGGGGTCAGCATTCGTCTGTCGGCAATAAACTGTTTGGCGGCTCTGACAGCATGTGTTACAAATAAATCAAGTGTGTCATTCACTTTATATATTCTGCCATTACTTTCTGAAATGCCCGCCATGGCATACATACCATGCCATCCATTGACAGGATAGGATCCGCCGCCATTTACCATATGTTTAAACTCATCCATATTCAGAAAAGAGCCGTCTAATGTAACAGCAACAGACCAGAATAATCCCTCCATGGCATTTTTGGAAAAGTTTACGTCGCGCCCGACTCTGTCACGTATACTTGTTTTGGACTGAATACACCCAAAGACGTGGATATCTCCATGTATCGCCTGTATCGCATATAAGTCAAAGTCTTTTCCCCATGAATTAAGACCTCTGATATCATCAGAAGTATTGGTCAATGAGCCTTCTTTAATCATTTTTGTCAGATCGGACTGCAAAATAAATCTGATTTCATTATTCTGTAGTTCGTCATTGTCAATACTGGCGATATAGCGTTCAAAAGAATGTCCGCTTGATTTTATCCAGCTTTGGTGGGCGGAAAGACAACGTTCAAGGACACTTGCCTGTTCGGCTTCTGAAATATGAAAATCTGATAAATTAGCCACATTAAGTTTGTGGACCAAGGCTATATTTTTCCAGATCTCATCTTCAGAAACTATGTCTGCATAATGCAGCAGAGACTCGACAAGCGTTGTATCTATTGCTTTTCTCTGAGCCGCCAGCTTTGCTGATTGGGAGTTTTTCACTTGACATTCTATAAGATATGCTTCATTCCAAGTTCTCGTATAAGTGCTTTTGCAAAAGGCAAAATAATCTGAATTAGTTTTCATTATTGTACTCCGCTAAAAGTTTGTTCAGTTCTGTGCCCCAGGCATACGCTAGAAGCGGTGGGACTGCATCGCCGATCTGTTCATACTTGTCCTGCACTTCGCGGTCAATATGGGGGACGAGATATGGGCCGCCGGAAAAATGATAAGCGTCAGGAAAGGACTGCAGTCTGGCGCATTCCCGGACAGTCAGTGCCCGGTCATATTTGGGGTGGACAAATTCATCCAGACAATGGCTCGTTACCGTGGGGGAAGGCTCATCCGATTTCAGGCGGTAATTGCGCTTGATAAACATTTTTTTCGGCAGGACCCGTCTTTCCTGCAATTTTTCCCGCTCTGACCCGACATAGCGCTCAAATAAATCTTTTAAACTTTCACCCTGTTTTAACAAAGAGAATCTTTCCAATGTGCAGCTTCGGTGTCTCATTGGCATATGGTAAGTAAGTTCATTGACTGTCCCACAACCTATTTTCCAGAATGCATTATCCCGCATCCGATTTGCATAATCTGACTGTGTCTGTGAATAGATTTTATTTTCTGTATCAGAGTTTGGTACAACATTTGGGAGTCCGCAAAATGCTTCTTTTACGGTAACGGGTTTATCGCAGGTAGCTTTTGGGGAAGAAAGTTTCAGGTTTCCGTCTTTGGTGGCAAGGATAAAAAAGCGGTTTCTCTTTTGGGGTACTCCATAATCCACGGCGTTTAGGACAAACTCTTTATAATTTGTGTAACCGGATTCTTTCAGCTCATCCTTTAACAGGTCTACTATAAGCTCATTTGAATTTTTTTCCACTTTTTTGGTCGTGATGGCGGGTACGTTCTCAAACAGGATCATTTTGGCATTGGCAATCCGGGCGATGCGGATTCCCTCGCGAAAAAGGAACTGCCTGTCATCATAAAAAGAGCGGGAGGTATTTCCGGCAGTAGAAAAAGTTTCGCAGGGCATACCTGACGTGACCAGATCAATTCCCTCTTTGGGAATGTAAGGCAGGATCTGTTCTGCTGTAACATCTCTTATATCAGAGTGGATAACATGCACCGACGGGTGATTGGCTGAATATGTATCAACGCAGCTTTTAATGTATTCTATGGCTACTTTTGTGTCAAATCCTGCGGCATGTAATCCCGTACAGATTCCGCCGGGACCGCTAAAACAGTCTATATGCGTGAATGCCATTATTTGTTTTCCTCCACGATGTATCGAAAATTCTTCAGCTTTGCAGATTACCATATTCTGTTTGATACATGGAAATTGTCAAAGCGAAACCAGAATGGTTTCCTGCAAAAGATGAAATCTCAAATATGATTAGATAAAGTGTAGCAGAGGGAAACGTTAGTGTCAATAGCAAAGCAGAACAAAAGAAAACGGGGAAACGTTAAAAGTCTTTGGGAACGAATTACCGCATTTTTCCTTTCAAAAATTACGCCGGATCATCGCTCCCTTTTGTTATTCTGTAACCGGAGGAAACATATCATGTAGATTTTGTTTAAAAGGTCTGGTTTCCATATCGGTGAAAAAACAGACAAAATAGTTCTAGAGGTTAAGGAAAAGCCAAACCATGCCGAAATAAAGGGTGAATGAGAAATCATTCGCCCTTTTTTGTATGATTTTTGTATGATTATAGAAAAGAGTACACTACATTTTGTATGAGGAAGACATATGAAGATTACGTTTGACCACAGTAACGCAAACCAAAATGTAGACAGGGCGACAACTTCATATCGGGAAACCCGGACGACGAAGACAGAGCGTGCGGGTGATTACGCATTAGACATTTCTGGCACAGTTATGGATAACAACGCTTACGGAGGTCACGGAAAGACCGCAGAAGAGGTTATGCAGGATGCGGGGGCAATTGACGTTGCCACGCAGACAGACTTTATGACAGTGATGTCTAATACTATGTCCGGGGAAGATTTTTCCCGCTTACAGCAGGAAGGATATCATCCCGGCGATATGGAAATTGAGGAAGTTGTCACCATTGTCGACAAAATTAAGGCAGAGCTTGTAAAAGGCGGCACAGAGGTTGTAGGCTATACAGACGATCTGGATGCGGAAACGCTGAGTCAGATTACGGGAAGCGCAGCCTTTGCGGAGGAGCTGGCCAGACAGTTTCAGGCGCATGACATTCCGCTTACCGAGGAAAATGTGCGGGCGGTGAAGGATGCCTTTGAGAGAGCCATGCAGACGGGTGAAATCGGTGAAGGCGCGATAAAGTACATGGTGGAAAACCAGATGGAGCCTTCCATTGACAATTTTTATCTGGCAGACCACAGCGCGGCTTCTGACAGCAGGAGACAGGCGCACGGATATTACGCCGCGGATGGCACGGGCTATTACGCGAAGAAGGCGGAGGACTATAACTGGGAGCAGCTCCGTCCGCAGATTGAGCGCGTGCTGGAAGAGGCTGGGCTTGAGGTCACTGACGAAAATGTGGAGAAGGCACAGTGGCTGATCGGTGTGGGCGTACCGCTGACGGCGGAGACCATGCAGACGCTCCATGAGATCGGGCAGGCAAAGCAGCCTTGGGACAGAGAAAAAGTTCTGGCGGCGGCAGCGGCGGCGATTGCCGACGGAAAAAAGCCCGGCGAGGCAAATCTTGCCGATGGCAGAAGCAGTATGGAGCAGGCGGCTGATTATGCGGAGCGCTATGGAAAGATCAGCGATGAAGCGGTCGATCTGACGGTGGCGGAGGAAAAGGAAGTAAATCTGCGGAATCTGACGAAGGCGCAGGAGAAAATAGACGCGGGCGAGGTGACGCAGGAAGTACCGGCGGCGGTTACCCAGAGGCGTCAGATGGAAGAAGTCAGGCTGATGATGACCATTGAGGCAAACCGGCAGTTGATGGCGCGCGGCTATTCCATAGATACGACAGAGCTGGAAGCGCTGGTGGAGGCATTAAAGAAGCTGGAGCAGGAGCAGAACCAGAAGCTTTTCGGGGAATCCGATGTGGCGGCAGCGGCAGAGAAAGCGTCGCTTTACGAGGAAGTACAGACAAAGGTTTCGGAGATTCCTTATTTGCCGGCAGCGGTGCTTGTGCAGTACATAGACGGCACAGAAGCGTTTACGCTTGACGGTGTGCATAGGAACGGTACGGCGCTTAAGAACGCTTACGAGGCGGCGAGAGAGTCCTATGAGACGCTGATGACCGCGCCAAGGGCGGATATGGGAGATTCCATCCGCAAGGCATTCCGCAATGTGGACGATATTCTGGAGGATATGGGTCTGGAGACCAGCGAGGAGAACCGCAAGGCGGTACGGATTCTGGGCTACAACAGTATGGATATCACCGATGAAAATATGGATGCGGTGAAGAAATACGACATGGAGCTGCAGCAGACCATCCGCAGGATGACCCCGGCGGCATCCTTACAGGCGATCCGGGACGGCAAGAATCCGCTGACCATGTCCATGGAGGAACTGAATCAGTATCTGGACGAGAGCGGCGCAGATGACGCGGCGAGAGAAGAAAAATTTAGTAAATATTTATATAAACTGGAAAAGAGCCACGCGGTCAGCGAGCAGGAGAGAGAGGCTTATATCGGGATTTACCGTATGTTCCGGCAGTTGGAAAAGTCGGATGACGCGGCGGTCGGGAGTCTCTTAAAGGAAGGGGCAGAGATTTCTTTCAGTAATCTTCTGACGGCGATGCGCAGTACCAGAAAACAGGGAATGGATTATAAGGTGGACGACGGTTTTGACGGTGTGGACGCCGTGGCGAAAAACAAGTCCATCACCGATCAGATTTTGAGCGGATTCCCGGAGCTGGGACAGGAGAGCGCAGAGCCCGGCGATCGGGAGAGCGGGCAGAGACAGCAGGATTCGGAGCAGGCAGAGAGCTATTATCATATGCTCGCGGGGCAGATCGCGGACGGGCTGGAGCCCGAAATGCTTGCAGAGACGCAATTTACTGCGGAGACGACCATGGAAGCGTTCGCGGATGCGCTGCGGCAGCAGACAGCGGATACATCTCTGGAACAGGCATATATGCAGGAGCAGATACAGTCCTATCGTGGGCTTGAAAATGTGGAAGAGGCTGTGGTGAGAGAGCTTGTGGCATACAGACAGCCTGTGACAGCCAATAATATGGAGGCGGCTGCGGCGCTTCGGAGAAAACCCGGCGCGCTGTATCGGAAACTGCGTGATCTGGAGGAAAGCACAGGCGCTCCGGAAGGAGAGCAGAAATCGGAGGCGCTGATAGAGAGTCTGACGGATAAAGACAGCGCGCAGGAAGCTTACGAGGAGATGCAGGAAACCTTTTCCTCGGTTCTGGACGAGGCCATGGAGACGCCGGAGGATTTCCTTGATCTGCGCACCTTGCAGAGCTGCCAGAAGCAGCTTGCGCTTGCCGGAAACCTTTCGCGGGAGGAAAATTACCAGATTCCCGTGGAGATCAACGGCGAGCTGACGGCAATCAACCTGAAGGTTCTGCACGGAACCGGGACGGGGAAAGTAAACGTCACGGTACAGACCGAAGAGTTCGGGCGGATCACAGCCAAATTCTCTCTTAGGGAACAGAACGTGTCTGGCTATATCGCCTGTGAGAGCAGAGAGGGAACGGTCTGGCTGCAGGGCAGGCAGGAGGAATTGGAGTCGGCGCTGAAAGCCTCGGGTGAGGACAGAGAAACCGGCAGTCTTGTGATTCTGCAGGGCAGAGAGGTTGGCGGCGAAGATTACACAGAGGAAGAGGTAAACGGCGGAGAAGGGCAGCAGACGGCGGACCTTTACAAAATCGCGAAAGCGTTTATCACAACCTTGACGGCATAAGCATTTTAAGAAGCAGAATGGAGGAAATAAATTATGAAGATCAGTTATAATGCGCCGGCAATGCGCGCGAGCAATGCATTAAATGCGTCGGACAGCAGAGTGTCCAAGTCTCTGGAACGGCTTTCTTCCGGGCTGAAAGTAACGACGTCAAAGGATAATCCTTCGGGCTATGCCATCGGCACAAAAATGCATATGCAGATGACGGGTATCACTACGGCGACGCAGAGTTCCCAGAATGGTATTTCCGTCATTGAGACGGCGGATGGCGCGTTGACGGAAGTACATGAGATGCTGCAGAGAATGAACGAGCTGGCAGTTAAAGGTGAGACGGGAACGCTTACCACCGGCGACCGCATGACGCTGGAGCAGGAAGTAAAGCAGCTCAAGGCTGAAATTACCAGAATTTCTACAGATACGCAGTTTAACGGACAGACACTTCTGGATGGCACCTTTGACCTGCGGGGATATACCGATAATCACAAGGTTAGGGTCGATTACTATTCAGATGAGGTGATGGCGAAAGAATATACGATTAATCAGCTGAACGTCATTTATGACGCGAAAGGGAATATTGTCAAAGATGCGGTCACAATCAGTCTTGGTCCTGAATTTCCGCAGGGCGTGGAGGTTTCTGATACAGGGAAGTCGAAAATTACGCTGAAGGGGCCTCTGGATTTTGAGATGACCCTTCAGCTGTCCAAAGAGAATATGTATCCCGGTTTTGAAGTGCCGTATGATTTTGAGGACGACGGAACAAACTGGGTGCCGAAAGTGAATGAGGATGCTGTTAAGGCTAACTTTGCCGAAGCGCTGCAGAATGCCGGTATAACAGGTGTTCCGGCGGATGCAGAAGTTATGAGTATTACACCCGATAATGTGAATGGTACGGATACAATTGTCGTTGGGAATGCTGCCGGATTTCGGTTAACCTATGTATGCGATAGACCTAAGACGACAGTGCCTAACACAGATCCACAGCCGGGGCAGGAGAATGGCACCGCGTATGGGGGACTGATGGGAGGAGCTATACAGAATCTGAAGATTGACATTACCGGCATCGGCGCCATGGATACCCAGACCGGCGCGAACGAGGGACAGCAGCTTGCAATCCGCATTCCTACCATCTCCTTGAACAGGATGAATATGGAAGACATGACGATGAAGACATCGGAGGAGTGCGCGGAGGCAAACAAGACGATTAAGAATGCGATTCTCTATGTGTCGGATGCGCGCAGCAGGCTCGGTGCGTACCAGAACCGTCTGGATCACACGGTCAACAATCTGGCGGTGACCAACGAGAACATGACGGCATCTTATGCCCGGATCATGGATGTGGATATGGCGGAGGAAATGACGGCTTACACGACAGAGCAGGTAATATCTCAGGCAGCGGTATCCATGCTGGCGCAGGCGAACGAGAGACCTTCGCAGGTGCTGCAGCTGCTCCAGTAGAAAAATATTTTGAAAGGCAGATTCGCGATATGACGAAGGAATTAAAACAGGAATATACCCTGCGGATTACGCAGGCGAACAAGACACAGCTTATCACCATCCTGTATGAGATGGCGCTGCTCTATGTGGGCGAGGCGGAGGATGCGCTTGCCGCGGGCGACAGGACAGAGCTTAAGAATGCGGTCCGCAGGATTCAAGGCTGTATGTGTGAGCTTATGGACTCCCTGCACATGGAATATGAGATAGCGCACCAGCTGTTACAGCTCTACCTCTATATCAACAGGGAGGTGGCACAGGCGGCGCTGCACAACAGTGCGGAAAATCTGGCGCATGTCCGCCCCGTGCTGGATGAGCTTCTGAAAGCCTATAAGCAGATCGAGGGGCAGGACGTCACAGGTCCCGTCATGGGCAATGCCCAGACCGTTTATGCGGGGCTTACCTACGGCAGAAACGATCTGATGGAAAGCGCTGCGGATCCCGCCGCCAACCGGGGATTCTGTGTCTGATTATTTATGAAAAGGTCAAGGGGCGGTAAGCCTCAGCGAGTTCTTTTTCGGGCAGCGGATCAGTTTCCGCTGCCTTTTGCAGTAAGTATTTATACCGCTTCATAACAGCGTTCAGCTCAAAGATATAGCAGTCGATCAGATCCGGGTCCGTCGCGTTGTCAAATCCGGCGTAAGCGTTTTCCAGCGCGTTTCTTGTCAGCAGCAGCTCCTCTCTCAGTGTCATCTTCTGCCTGTCCACGATAATTTCGTTCTCTTCCGGTACGCAGGGACTCTGCCTAAAAATAACTCTCATATTGAACCATCCTTTCTGGTTATTCCTCTCACATTAGTTTAGGTAAAAATTTCCAGAAATATTCATGTAATATTCTGTACAGCTCGTTCATATGCTGTAGGGAGACAGGCAGGAAAGGCGTTTTTGCCGGGACGAACCGTGCGGATCATAGCCCGTCGCGAAAACGCTCCGGAATGGAGAATACTATGGGAAATGCAGGCGGAGTGGTTACAATTCTGGCAGTATGTCTGATTGTGCTGGCGATCGGCGCAATGGGCAGAAAGGTAGAGTGGCTGGTCAATTTTGTGCTGCGCGCGGTGATGGGAACGGTGGGCATTTATGCGATCAATTATATGCTGGCGGCGAGGCAGCTGCAGGTGGCGGTGGGCATCAATCCCTTTACGGTTTTGACATCCGGAATCCTTGGATTTCCGGGGATTGCGGTACTTTACGGTATTCATTTTTTCAAAATTTTGTGAATAATTTACAAAATTAGTTTTTTTCGCATATAGCTATAGACAAGCGTTTTTATTGTGTTATAATTCAAGTCACAACTCAAGAAATTCTATGTGTCATTCCATTCTGCGGAATACACACTTCTCGCTTCAGGGCATCGGGAAGATCTTCCAATTATTTCGTTGAGTAAACTTTTAACGATTCATTTTATGATGTGGAGGTGGTTTTATTGGACTGACTTATTGTCAATCTGTTTTGCTTCTCCTGTTACTGCTTTCCGCTTTGGCGGATCTAAAAACGGATCGGATTCCGAACGGCTTTATTCTTCTGGGTATGATAACCGGCATTGCGGGCGGCGTTTTGTCCGGCCGGGGATTATCGGATATTCTGGCATCTATGCTTCCGGCGTTTCTGCTTATGTATCCTCTGTATATGATAGGCGCACTCGGTGCGGGTGACGTAAAGCTATTTGTTATGATCGGGAGTTTTCAGAGGGTGGGAGATTTTTTCCCCATACTGGCGGGTGCCTTTGTGATCGGCGCGGGATTTTCATTGGTCAAACTTGCGGTAGAAAAGAACGGCAGGGAGAGATTCCGATATTTTTTCTCATATCTGCGCGAGGTCTGGCGGACAGGGCATTGGAGAATTTACGGCGAAGACTTAAAACAGGATTATCACACCTACTGTAAAAACAAAATTCACTTTGCGGTGCCAATTTTGCTCAGTGCGGTGTGCAGGATAGGAGGATTATTTTGACACATAAAATTATGGCAATCTGCGACATGGAGGAGGGCTATGCGTTCCGCATGGCGGAGTATCTTCTGGAAAAGATAAAGCTTCCCTATGCGCTGCATCTGTTTACGGCGGTGGAGGAACTGGAAAAATTTGCGGGCAGGGAGGAAATCGAGATCCTTCTCATCGCGGAGAGCGCGTGGCGGCTGATCAAGGAAGAGTATATCAGAGCACAGGTGGCGCAGATGTTTATCCTGCGGGAGAGCGGAGAGCCGGCACAGACACTCATTCCGCAGGAAAACAGCGGCGCGGCAGGAGCGGAGATGCGCTGTATCAACAAGTATCAGAGTCCTGAAATAGTGGTACAGGAGATACTGAACGTCATAGCGGATGGCAGCGGATGGAAGGACTGTCCGGAGGCAACGGACACGGCGGTTAAGATGATAGGGATTTATTCCCCGGTAAAAAGGTGCCTGCAGACATCCTTCGCTTTGTCCCTCGGGCAGCTTCTGGCAAAGGAGCATAAAACAATGTATCTGAATTTTGAGATGTATTCCGGTCTGGGAGAACTTTTGCGGCGGGAATACCAGACAGATATGCTGGATGTTATGTATTACTTTCAGAGCGCAAGGGAAAAGCTGGCGCTGCGGCTGCCGACGATCATCCAGAATGCGGGAGGGCTGGATTACATACCGCCCATGCAGTATTCGCTTGGAATCAGGGAGGTGCCGGGAGAACAGTGGCTGGCGCTGTGCAGGGACATAGCCGCGATCGGGGAGTACGAATACATGATTCTGGATCTGGATGACGGGATAGACGGGCTGTTTGATCTGCTGAAAAGCTGCCAGAAGATATATACCATCACAAGGGAAGATCCCTTTGCGCAGGCGAAGCTCAGACAGTACGAACGGATGCTGCAGCAGGGAGAATTGGAAGAAATAACGGAAAAGACTGTAAAATGCCGTTTCCCGGTCTTTCAGGAACTGCCGGACAGTCTGGATATGATGACACACGGGGAACTGGCGGGATATGTAAGGTCCATCATAAAAGAGGATATCTATGGATAACGCGGAGGAGAGAAGGAGAATTTTAAAGGAAAAGCTGTTGGAAAGCATCGACTATTCCAGAGAGAGCAGCGATGAGGAGATCCGGGAGCTGATAGACGAAATGCTTGTCCGGGAAGGAAGGGAAACGCCCTTGTCATTATCGGCGCGCAGCAGGCTCAGACGGGAGCTTTTCCATGCGGTCCGCAAGCTGGATGTGCTGCAGGAGCTGGTGGATGATCCGCAGGTTACAGAGATTATGATCAATGGACCAGACAAAATATTTATCGAGCAAAACGGCAGGCTGACGGAAAGTGAACTTCGTTTTGACAGCGTGGAGAAACTGCAAAATGTGATACAGCAGATCGTCTCCGACTGTAACAGGACGGTCAATGAGGCGTCGCCAATCGTAGATGCAAGACTGGAAAACGGCGCCCGCGTCAATGTGGTTTTGAACCCGGTGGCGTTAAACGGTCCTATCGTCACAATCCGGCGTTTCCCCGACAAGCCCATCACCATGGAGGATCTGGTGTCCTTCGGTTCCATTACGGAGGAGGTGTGTGAGTGGTTAAGCAGGCTTGTGCAGGCGAAATACAATATTTTTATCAGCGGCGGAACAGGTTCCGGGAAAACCACGTTTTTGAATGCACTGTCAAACTATATTCCCGGGGAGGAGCGGATCATAACGATAGAGGACAGCGCGGAGCTGCAGATCAGAAACATACGGAACCTTGTGCGGATGGAGACGAGGAATGCCAACGTGGAGGGATGCCGGGAAATCACGATTAGGGACTTGATTAAAACTAGTTTGAGAATGCGGCCGGACAGGATAATCGTGGGTGAGGTGCGCGGCGGGGAGGCCTTCGACATGATGCAATGTCTGAATACGGGGCACGACGGTTCCATGTCCACAGGACACGCCAACAGCTCCCAGGACATGTTAAGCCGTCTGGAAAATATGATTCTGATGGGCATTGAGATTCCGTTAGAAGCGATCAGGCAGCAGATCGCCTCGGGGATTGACATCATCGTCCATCTGGGGAGACTGCGGGATAAATCGAGAAAGGTACTGGAAATTGTGGAGGTGTGCGGATTTGAAAAAGGGGAAATTGTCTTAAGCCCGCTATACCGCTTCAAGGAGGAAGGGGAGACGGGCGGCGGGAAAATCCTCGGCACGCTGCGAAAGGAGGGAGAACTTTCCTATGTCGAAAAGTTACAGACTGCCGGATTATGCTGAGTATCATTTTTCATGGAAGGAAGGTGCCGTTGCCGCACTTGAGGGCGTGTTTGTGGTCGCAATGACTGGATATTTCTTTTATCAGTCATGGGTTGCCTGTTTCTTGCTTCTTCCTGTGTTTGTTCTTTTTATGAAAGAGAAGAAAAAGGATCTGGCAAGAAAGCGCAGACAGGAACTGAGTGTACAGTTTAAAGATCTGGTGCTGGCGCTCTGCGCCAATGTCAAAGCCGGTTATTCCATAGAGAACGCCCTAAGGGAGTCCTATCGTGATGTGGAACTGCTTTACGGCGCGGACAGTCCCATCTGCCTCGAGGCGCGGCACATGATACGGGGGCTGGAAAATAATGTGATTCTGGAAAAGCTGTTGTACGATCTGGGTGTCAGAAGCAGGCTGCCCGATATCATGCAGTTCGCGGACGTTTTTCTGATCGCGAAAAGAAGCGGAGGCAATCTCACGGAAATTCTGGAGAAGACAGCCGGGGTGATCGAGCAGAAGATCGAGACGGACAAGGAGATCCAGCTGATGATCAGCGCGAAGAAGATGGAGCAGAAAATTATGAATATGGTGCCGTTTCTGATTGTTTTCTATATCGGAACGACCTCGCGGGGATTTTTTGATGTACTTTATCACAATCTTGTGGGCGTGGCGGTGATGACAGTGTGTCTGCTCTTTTATGGCGCGGCTTATCGGATCTCAAAGCGGATTGTGGAAATTGAGGTCTGAGCTGCTCATGGCGGTATGAATCTGACGGCGCGGGCACTTGGGGAAAGGAGCATGTAATGGTTTATGTATATTTCGCAATTTTAGCAGTTTATCTGGCGCTGTTTCTCCTGTCTCTGAAAGAAAGCGGAAATCCGTTTCAAAAAATAGCGGCACATATTTTCCGAAAACAGCAGGAGCGGCAGAAGAAAACGAGTAAGGGAAGAGGAGCGTGGAAACGGGCGCTTTACGCAAGGCAGCTCGGGGACAAGCTGAAAACGCTGGAGCCGGGAATCGCGGCGGAAAAGCAGATCCGGGAGCATTATCTTTCGCTGTATACGCTTCTGCTCATGGTGGTGTTTGTGGGGGATGTTTTCTGCCTCGCCGCATGGTCTGGCGCCCACAGCGCCGCGAGGCTGACCGACGGCGGGTATCTGACCCGGAACGACTGTGGGGAGGGGGATGTGGAGATAGGGCTGAAGGCGGAGATTGCGGGCGTGCAGGAGGAAATTTTTGACTATCTTCTGGAGGAGCGCAGACTCACAGAGGAGGAGCTGGAAAAAAGCTATGCGGAGGCGGCAGCGCTGCTTCCGGAGGCAATTCTTAACGGGAATGCCGGGCTGGAAAATGTGCGGACGAATCTGCATCTGGTTTCCGCGCTGGATGGATACCCGTTCCAGATCGGTTGGGAGAGCGGTGCGTATTCTCTGGTCAATACGGACGGGACCGTACATAATGAGGAGCTTGCGGACGGGGAGGTCGTTACTTTGACGGCGTTGTTCCGCTATGAGGACTGGCTGCGGGAACTGCAGATTCCCGTGCAAGTTAATCCGATTATTTATACACCGCAGGAGGCGCTGCGCGCGCGGATAGAAGAACTTCTGCGGGAGCGGGAAGAGACCAGCAGAAGCGGGGAAGTTATGACGCTGCCGGAACAGATCGGCACGGAGCCTGTCATCTGGAGTGAGATCATAGAGGACAGCAGCGGCTACTTCCTGATTCTGGTAATCCTTGCGGCGGGTGTCCTTTACTGGGCAAGGGGCAGGGAACTGGATCAGAAACTGGAGGCGAGAAAGAGGGAGCTGCTTCTGGACTATCCCGAGATTGTCAATAAGCTGGCGCTTTACATGGGTGCGGGCATGACGATCAGAAACGCCTTTTTAAAGATGGGTGAGGATTACAGAAAGCGGAAAGAAGAGAGAAAAAAATATGTTTACGAGGAAATCCTGATGACCTGCAATGAACTGCAGGGCGGCAGGTCGGAGACGGAGGCTTACGCAAACTTTGGAAAAAGGTGTCAGGTGCAGGCTTATATGAAATTGTCAGCGCTGCTCTCGCAGAATATCAGAAAGGGCAGTAATGACCTTCTGCGGGTGCTGAGACAGGAAGCGGATAACGCCTTTACAGAGCGGAAAAATCTGGCGAAAAAACTGGGAGAGGAGGCGGGCACGAAACTGCTTCTGCCAATGATGATGATGCTCTGCGTGGTCATGGTGATTATTATGATTCCGGCTTACTTTTCATTTACCTTAAATTAGATGTATCTGCACGGCGCTTTTCGTATGGTGGTTTCTGTGCCGGCAGTTACGCATAACAACACGACAAAAAAGGAGGAAAACAAGATGTTGAAAAAGAGAAACGACAGACGGCTCAAAGGGTTCGGGGACTTCCTGCGGGAGGAGGAAGGTATGGGCACAGTGGAAATCATTCTGATTATTGTGGTGCTGATCGGTCTGGTCATTATCTTCAAGACACAGCTTCGCGAGCTGGTGGAGAAGGTTTTTGAGAAGATTACCAAAGACAGCAACACGGTAATGGAATGAGGCGGGGATACATAACGGTATTTTTATCTTTATCCCTCACATTGATCCTGTCCCTTGTATTCGCAGTAATAGAAGGGGCACGGATCAGTGCCATCCGCATGAAATTTGAGTGTGTGACGGATATCGGTATGAATTCCGTTCTGGCTGAATATCACAGGGAGCTTTTGAAGCAGTATGATCTTTTGTTCGTGGATACGTCTTACGGCGGTTCCCATCCCGAAATCGCCAACACGGAGGCGCATCTTTACAATTACACACAGAAAAACTGTCGCCCGGCGGAGGGAAACAGTCTGACTGGCGGCAGGGATTTTCTGGCAATGGATATGGGTGCGGTGGAGATTCCCGAGTATTCCGTGGCCTCGGACGAAAACGGGACGGTGCTGAAGCGGCAGGTTACCGACTATATGAACGACTATCCGCTGGGTGCCGTTCTGGATAAGATTGGCGCCAATGTGGGACTGCTGCAGGGATTCGGAATCGACACAAAGGATGTGGACGGGTGGCGGCGGCAGTATGAGGCGGAAATTGATGCGATCGGTCTGCCCGAAAAGGAGACGGAGGATGGGGAGATGGAGGAGGTGCCGCTTAACAATCCGGCGGATTTTGTCAACGCTACGAGAAGCAGCGGGGTATTAAATCTTGTGCTGGAAAACCCATCCGCAGTCTCCGCGGTAAAAGTGGATTTAGGGGACTACATTTCCCACCGTTCCAAGAGGATGACGGGCACAGGGCTGTGCGCGGAGGCGGTAGAGACGGGCGGTGCGCCAAACGAACTGGTCTTTCAGGCGTATCTCTTTGAAAAATGCGGTTATTACGGGGCGGAGATGGATAAGTCGCTTCTGAAATACCAGATGGAATATATCGTGGCGGGCAAGGACACGGACTGGCAGAATCTGGAGCAGGTGGCAAAAAAGCTTCTGCTCTGGCGGGAGGCGGCAAATATGATGTACCTTCTCTCGGACGGCGCCAAGATGGCGGAAGCGCAGGCTCTGGCTACGGCGCTTACGGCAGTGATACTTATGCCGGCACTGGCGGAGCCGGTAAAGTTTACCATCCTCTTTGCGTGGGCTTACGTGGAGAGCCTGCAGGATGTCAAAACTTTGCTTGGCGGCGGCAGAGTGCCTGTTTTTAAAACGGCTGCCGACTGGAAAACGGGAATAGGCTGCCTTAAGGATGTAAAAGGAAGCCTCACGGAGGATTCCGGGGGAAACGGACTGAGCTACAAAGAGTACCTGCAGATCATGGTCTTTTTGCAGAATGCGGAAAGCCGGACAGAACGTGCCATGGATATCATGGAAATGGATATCCGTCAGACACCCGGCAATGCGAGATTTCGTCTGGATGGCTGTTTTGACACGTATCAGGCACATCTGGAAGTGACGAGCCGCTTCGGTTATTCCTACGAAATGACAAGAAGATATGGATTCTATTAACACGGGAGGTGATAAAAGATGCCCTTTTTACGGCGAAGCAACAAAAAATTAACTAAATCGACAGCACATTCTCTCCGGGCATATCTTGGGACACATCAAGGTGGTCACATTCACAGATCAGAATTTAGACTGGTAAAAGGGGCATCTTTTATCCTCTCCCGTGAGAGAGGATCCATGACACTGGAGGCGGCTCTGGCGCTGCCGTTTTTTCTCTTCGCGGTGCTCAACATTCTCTTTGCGGTAAATATGATCGGGACGCAGAGCCGGATCAACGCGGCAATGCATCAGGTGGGAAATAAACTGGCTTTCGCGGGGTACGTCTACGAAAACACGGTGGCAGATATTCTGCCGGACGGGCTTTCCGGCGTAGTGGTCACGGAGGGGTATGCCAGAGGGCAGATTGTGGAAAATGTGGGAAGATCCTATCTGGATCATTCCTGTGTGAAAGGCGGCGCGGGAGGATTGTCTTTCGCCGGTTCCTCCTTAATGGGAGCGGAGGATATGATTGACTTGAAAATATCCTACCGCGTCAAGCCTTTTATAGGGCTGATGGGATTTGACGGGTTCCGCCTGTCGCAGCGTTATTACGGCAGGGCATGGACGGGCTATGACGCGGCAGGACCGGGGAGCGGCGGCACGCAGGAAGACCCTATGGTTTATATCACAAAAACGGGATCGGTTTATCATCTCGACAGGAATTGTACGTATTTAAATCCGAAGATAGAGACAGTGCCCACATCATCCGTGTCCGACAGGCGCAATGCATCCGGCGCAAAATATGCGCCCTGCGGTTCCTGCGGCGCGGGCGGAGGCAGCGGACAGGTGTTTATCACGGAATACGGCAGCAGTTATCATAAGCGGCTGGACTGTCCGGGACTGAAAAGGACGATTTATACCGTGCCGCTGTCGGAGGTGGGCGCAAGAGGGAGGTGTTCCAAATGTGGATAGAGATTGTACTGTTTGTGTTTCTGGCGGTCTGCGCCGTGTTTGACGGTTTCAGCAGGCGGGTTCCGTTAGTCGTCGTGTGGCTTGGCATATTGACGGCGGTCTGCCTTCGGATCAACGGGGTGATGGGAGAGACAGATCTCATGGAGGTGACGCTTTCCCTGATACCCGGCGCAGGTTTTTTTCTGCTCGGTTTTTTGACGAGAGAAAAGGTGGGGTACGGTGACGGCTGGGCGCTTTTGATGATAGGTCTGTTTGTTGGCGCGTTCCGCTGCTTTCTGATCCTCCTTGTGGGACTTATGGCGGAATCTGCGGTGGCGATCGTGCTGCTGGCGGTCGGAAAGATAAAACGGGACCGGGAAATACCATTTCTGCCGTTTCTGCTTTTGGGAATGGGGGTGGCAGTATGTTTTTGAAAAAGACAGTGAAGGGATATATGACGCTGGAGGCTTCTTTTCTGATCACGTGGACGATGTTTGTGTTTGTTCTTTTGATCTATCTGTCTTTCTATTCCTATGACAAATGTGTACTTTTTCAGGATGCGTATACGATCTGTTTCCGGGGAAGCATCCAGAAGGATGAAGGACAGGTGGTGCCTTACATAAGCGCAAATATGCAGAAACAGTTTGGCAGGAAGTATTTCGGTGTGGGAAAGGTGCAGGGGACGGTGGATAAAAGCGGGAATACGACGAGCGTGACTGGGGAGTGCCAGGTGAAGGTGCCGATCCGGCAGTTGTTTACCATGTATGGAAAAGCGGGCTGGCGCATCCGCACACGTGCCAAAGCGCAGATCATAAATCCGACGAAGATGATACGCAGATGCAGGTGGACGGGAAATATGTTTTCAGACTGAACGTACAAAGATGAAATGGGAGGAGATACAGATGCTTGAAGTGAAATTTTTCAGGGATTATAAACATAGTTATATAATTTTACCGTGTAAAAGCAGGCAGCCGGAGAAAAGCTACCAGTGCAGGCAGCTCGCATCCAATAAAATAGAAGGTATTCTGCGCTGTTCCATGCGGCATGTGAACGGCATGACTTATTTTTATTATGATATCAGCTCCAGAACGACCATGGAAAGTCTGTATCGTGACAGGCAGATGTCATACCGTCAGATTCGGGAGCTGTTTGAGCAGCTTTATCAGATATATTGCCGGGTAGGCGATTATTTTATGGATGAGACGCGGCTGGTCTTTTCGCCGGCGTATATTTTTTATGATCTGTCGCGGAAAAAATATATCGGACTTTATTATCCGGATTACGAGGAGGAAAGACCCTATGAGGCGCTTATGGATTATCTGCTGGAGCATATGGATAATGAAGATGCGCGGCTGGCGGACTGTATCTATCAGATCTATGAGAGAGCGGAGGACAGCGGTTTTTCACTGTGGGACGCGCTGCAGATTCTGGGAGACGAAAAGGAACAGGAAGGGCAGACGGGGCAGGAAGCGGAGGGACACGGGGAGAAGAGGGGAGACATTTTTCTGCTGCCCGGAAATACGCTTTCTGAAAACGAAAAGACAAAGCAGACATATGTGCAGACGGATATGTATGACGCGCAGGAAAACGCATTCTCTCCGTGGGAAGAGAAGGAAGATAAGACAGCGTCTGTAAAAAAGAAAAGCCCGTTCTCTGTGTTTGTCGCGGTGTTTTCGGCATTGGGTATTGCGGGAATCGTCTACATTTACGGTTCGTATGAGCTGTCGGATGAAGAGGTTATGACACTTCTCGGATGCGGTGCGCTGCTGGGCGTCTGTCTGATTGCGGGTCTTACGGGCATTTTGAAAGGCGGTGCAAAGAAGGAAAAGAAAAAAGCGGCGACAGGGGAAGGAATAGAGAAAAAGTTTTCAGATGGGATGGACGATTTTTATCTGCCCGTACAAGAGCCGGATTCCCAGAGACATGAAAGGGAGAGAACGGCAGTTTTTCAAGGGCATGAGCGGGAGGGAAAGGCGATTCCGCAAGGAAAGGAACGGAACGGGGAGCTGATTTCTCTGGAACACGTGCTGAGCCGGGAACGGGAGCCGGGGCTGTCCGTGCCTGCCAGAGGAAGAAAGGATCCGCCGGAAGAGGAGGAAGTCTGTGGAAATACGGTCTTTTTTGACAGCGCTAAAATAGCGGAACATAAATTGTATGCGCTAGATAAAAAGAATAAAAAACATATTGAACTCACAAAATTTCCGTTTACAGTGGGAAAGATGGCGGGCTGTGTGGACTGCGTTCTGCCGGACGATTCCGTCAGCCGTATTCACGCCAGATTTGAGAAGGTGGGAGATGTGATACAGTTGACAGATATGAATTCCACAAACGGCACTTATAGGAATGGACTGCGGATGCAGCCGCAGGAGACGGTGGAGATCGAGCCGGGGGATGAGATAAGGTTTGGGAAGCTGAATTATTGCTATCGGTGAGAAGTACAGATACAGAATTTGGGGCGGGGGAATCGCCATGCAAAAGAAATTGAAAGAAATATTATGGGTATTATTAAGGACGCAAAAAAGAAAATGAATGTTGGAATTATTGATAAAAAAGAGTATGATATGTCAAAAATTCTTCTTTTTTGGTATACTGGACAAAACGAATACTTGAAGGGAAAGTGCGATGGAAAAAAACGAAAAATGGTTACAGTGGGCGGTTGAACTGCAGAGTCTGGCGCAGGCGGGATTGTTTTACTGCAAGGATAAATACGAGCTGGAACGGTACGGGCGCATCCGTGAAATCTCGGCGGAAATGCTCAGCTTTCAGTCGGATATACCGCTTGAAAAAGTGAAGGATTTATTCTGCACGGATGTAGGATACCAGACTCCTAAGATTGACACGCGGGCGGCTATATTTAAAGAGGGAAAAATACTGCTTGTACACGAGGCGAACGGCACATGGGCATTGCCGGGCGGCTGGGTGGACGTGAATGTTTCCGTAATGGAAAATACGATAAAAGAAGTGAAAGAAGAATCGGGGCTTGATGTTGCCGTCAAACGGATTATTGCGGTTCAGGACAGGGAAAAACATAATTTACCGATTTATGCTTATAAAGTATGCAAAATTTTTATGTATTGCGAGATAACGGGCGGCGGTTTTGTGCCCAATATTGAGACGACGGGCTTTGACTTTTTTGGAATGGACGAGCTGCCCCGCCTTGCGGAAGAAAAGAATAACAGGGAGCAGATCGAGATGTGCTTTCGCGCAATGCGCGCAGAAACATGGGAAGCCTTGTATGATTAAGGCGTCCCTCTTTCTATAAATTCGCCTATAACCTCGCAGGTAAATATTTCATCTTTACAAGAGAACATACGTTTGATAACATGAAATTACATTTACCGGCAGGGGGGGAGGTGAAGGAAATGGAAGAGAGGCTTCACGCGGGAATGCTGTCTGACGGGCAGACCAGTATTCCGATTCAGATGATGTCGCTGACAGAACGGGACGGCAGGATCACGCCGCAATGGTTCCGCCTTGAGACAGAAGAACATGAGATCAGGCTATATCGGATTGAGCAGGTCGTGTCGCGGGATGAAAAGAGGTATGTGGGCATTAGGGAGAAACAGTTTATCTGTAAGATCAGAATGGGAGATACGTGCAAAACCTTAGAGGTGCGCTACAATGTTGAAACCCAGCGATGGCGTATCTTCCAATTTCTGTAGGGATGAGTAGATATATATTTCACATAGACGTCAACAGTGCCTTTCTCGCATGGACGGCAGCGTACCGGGTGGATGTGCTGGGCGAGAAGGAAGATATCAGACAGATACCGAGCATTGTGGGCGGGGATCAGGAGAAACGCCACGGAATTGTTCTGGCAAAAAGCACTCCTGCAAAAAAATACGGCATAAAGACGGGCGAACCCATTGTAGCCGCGCAGAGAAAATGTCCGGGACTGGTGATTGTGCCGCCGGATTACGGCTTATATGTCAAATCGTCCCGCGCCTTTATGAACATACTGAAAGAGTACAGCGATAATGTGATCCAATACAGCATCGACGAGGCATGGGTCGTGTTTGAAGGGTTTGAAAAGCTGTACGGCAGGGGACAGATGGTGAATCTGGCGTATGAGCTGAAGGACAGGATCAGAGAGGAACTCGGCTTCACGGTGAATGTCGGCATCTCGACGAATTTTCTTCTGTCCAAAATGGCGGGGGACTTTTCCAAACCAGATAAAGTGCACACGCTGTTTCCCGAAGAGATTGAGCAGAAAATGTGGCAGCTCCCTGTCTCGGATTTGTTTCTGGCAGGACGGGCAACGGTGGAAAAGCTGCACAAGGTCGGCATAGGGACGATTGGGGAACTGGCGCAAGCGGACGAGGGAATGATCCGCTCTCTGTTAAAAAAGCATGGGCAGACAATACAAGGCTTTGCGAGAGGCGATGATCTGGATCCGGGCATGATTTCCCATGAAGCCAATAAAGGATATGGAAACAGCATGACAGCCCCGGTGGACGTTGTGACGGAGGAGTACGCGAAACACTTGCTGCTTTCTTTGAGCGAGACGGTGGGGACAAGACTCCGGGCTGACGGCGTGATGATCAGCGTGGTCAGCGTACATCTGACAACCTGTGAGTTCCAGCGCATGAATAAGCAGATGCAGCTGGACTCTCCCACAAATATCACGGAGGAAATCTACAAAGCCGCATGTCAGGTATTCGGTAAGCTGTGGGATAAGAAAACACCGATCCGGCAGCTCGGAGTGCATACGACGAAGGTGCAGGAAAATGCCGGGCGGCAGTACAGCATTTTTGATCTGGAAAAAAGCGACAAACTGGAAAAACTGGACAAGGCAGTAGATAAGGTTCGTGAAAAATACGGGGAGGATGCGATTTTCCGTGCCAGCTTCCTAAAAGGAAATGTCTCCCATATGAGCGGTGGGCTGAATAAAGAGCGGCGCAGCGGGGTTACATTAGGAATAGATGTGGAGGGAGAAAATGTCAGGGATCTGTAAAGGATGCCTGCAAATTTTAAGGAAAGAACCGGAGAGGAACCATGTGCGGAAGATTTTATATAGATGACGAGACAGTGCGCGAGATTGAGAAGATAGCCGGGAAAATTGATCGGAAGAACGCCAAAATGGGGGATGTGCATCCCTCGGAACCGGCGTTGGTGCTGCGGGCGGACCAAGGCAGTATGCTGGCTGATGTACTTAAGTGGGGCTATGCGTCTGCAAGGAATCGTACTTTAATTTTTAATGCCAGATCGGAAACGGTAAGAGAGCGCCCCATGTTCCGCCATGATTTTGAGGCGCGCCGCTGTCTGGTTCCGGCGTGCAGGTTTTACGAGTGGAAGGATACCGGCGCAAAGAAAAAGGAGAAGTATGCGTTTTATGCGCCGGAAGAAGTTTTGTATCTGGCAGGGATCTACCATAAAGACCCGGAGGGCGACCGATTTACCATCCTGACCCGCGAGGCGCAGGGGTGCATGACCGGGATACACAGCCGTATGCCGCTGATACTCCGGAAGGAGGATATGGAGGAATGGCTGTTCTCGGAGACAGCGGCAAAGGAATTGCTGGACAGGCATTTTGAAAAACTGCAAAGACAGAAGAGTGAAGCGGGCGGATATCAGCAGATGAGTTTGTTTTAGGGTGCGGGGTTGGCTCGCAGCAGTTTGACATCCCCGGCCGAAAATGATACTCTTTTCTCATGGATATGTTAACGTTGAATCGACTGGAAAATCTGTTCTTTGAGCAGGGATATGGCAAGATACCGTCTAATCTGCCCGAGTTTAACTTTTACTGCCGCAGGGAGGTGCAGGGTATCACTGTGCTCCACGTGATTGATTACAGACAGGGGCTCTATATTTCAACGGACCAGTATATCCATCTGAAAGAGCAGATAGAAGCTTTTTTCCGCGACAGGGGCGAGCGGGAAGTCCATGTGATGACACTTGTCTTGTGCGACGATACGGAAAAGGCGAGAAAACTTTGCGGCGGGGACGGCTTTTGCTGGGTTATTGACTCGCGGGAATACCGGCTGCTGATTCACGAAACACAGGCGGCGGATTTCTACGGCTGGAAAGATATTCTGGAGGAGTTTTTGTTTTCGCTGGCACGGGAGGGCGCGAAGGAGACCGGGGCGGACGCCGAAGCGAAAAAGAAGGCTGACTGGCGGGCGCTGTCGTGGGTTAATGTTGCTCTGGTGGCGGTGAATGTAATTATATTTCTGATATGTACATTTACGGGAGACTTGTTATATAATAAGGGTGCGTTTAGTGTAACGGCGCTTTGGCAGGGGGAATGGTACCGCCTGTTTACAAGCATGTTTTTACATTGGAATGTGGAGCACCTTTTCAGCAATATGATTGTTCTATATTATGTGGGAGCGATTGTGGAGCGCAAACTGGGAGCGGTTTCCTATACGGCGCTTTATGTGCTTTCCGGGTTTGCGGGGAATATTTTTTCCATGGGGTACGAGCTTTTGACGAATGCCTATGGCAGTTCCGCAGGGGCGAGCGGCGCGGTTTTCGGCGTGGAGGGCGCGCTGCTGTTTCTGGTTATGGCGCATCGTGGAAAGCTGGAAGCCATGTCGGCAGGCAGAGTGGCTTTTGCGATTGCCTTTTCGCTCTACTGCGGCTTTACCAGTCCGGGCGTGAACAACGCGGCGCATGTGGGCGGTGTCCTGATGGGATTTGCGGCGGCGGCTGTCAGTGTGGGATGCAGAAAAATAAAGGTGTTTTCCGATCACAGATGAGAAAGGAACGTGTTTTATGCAGATCAATATCTATTATGGCGGGAGAGGTCTTATGGACGATCCCACGCTGTTTGTGATCAAGAAGATGAAGGAGGTGCTGGAGGAGCTTCGCGTGACGGTGGAGGTATTCTACCTTTACGAGCAGAAAAACAGCATCCCCACACTTCCGCAGACTTTGAAAAACGCGGACGGCGTGATTCTGGCGACGACGCTGGAATGGTACGGGATCGGCGGATACATGCAGCTGTTTCTGGACGCCTGCTGGCTTTACGGCGATAAAGAAAAAATCAGCCGGATCTATATGTGCCCGATCGTCATGTCCACTACTTACGGGGAGCAGGAGGCTAAGCTGAATCTTGCCACGGCGTGGGAAATTCTGGGCGGTCTTCCCTGCAGCGGGCTCTGCGGCTATATCGCGGATACGTCTCTTCTGGAGGAAAACGGAGATTATATCAGGATTATTGAGAAAAATGCGGAGAATCTTTATCGCACGATCAATCAGAAAATGCCCTGTCTGCCGGCAAGCAATCAGGCGGTAAAGCAGAAGGTGGCTATTACAAAGACTGTTAATTTTACGCCACAGGAGTCGGAACAGCTTTCCCAGTATGTGGCGGATGACACGTATGTGCAGCGGCAGAAGGCGGATATCCAAGAGCTTGCAAGTCTGTTCCGCGACATGATGGGCAGCAGCGAGAAGGAGGACACCACGGAATTTGTGGAGGAGATCCGGCAGCATTTTGTGCCGCAGCCGGGCTTTGCGGCGGGATTTAAGGTAGTGATCGAGGAGAAAAAGACGCCGCTTATGATTGAGATAGATGGTGCCGGCATTGACTGCCACTATGGAGAGGGCGGGCGTGTGGATGTGGAAATACAGCTTGACCGCGCTTCTTTTTCGGATATTGTTTCGGGGCGGACGAGCTTTCAGACGTCCTTCATGGCAGGCGACATGAAAATGAAGGGTGACTTTAAGGTGCTGCGTTCGCTCGATCAGGTGCTGCAGTTCGGGGCGGGCTGAGTCGCAGCTCCCGTCGTGAAGTGATTTTGGCATGGCTTGATGTCTGCATTTTATAGAGAGATTGAAGTATTACCGTTTTACGAAATGGAGGGCTGAAAAGTGGATAATTGTATTTTTTGTAAAATTGCAAATGGGGAAATCCCCGCAAAGACGTTGTATGAAGATGAGAAGTTCCGCGTCATTCTCGATCAGGGACCGGCGACCAGAGGTCATGCGCTGATCCTGCCCAAAGACCACTATGCGGATCTTTTTGAGCTGCCGGAGGAGAGTGCCGGCGAGGTGATGAAGCTGGCAAAAAGAATGGTGATTAAGATGCGCGAAAAGCTTGGGTGCGAGGGATTTAATCTGGTGCAGAACAACGGCGATCTCGCGGGACAGACCGTGTTTCATTTTCACCTTCATCTGATACCCCGTTACAGTGCAGACGGGCAGAAGATCGGCTGGAAACCACAGGAAGTGGAACCGGAAGAGCTGGAGGAAGTCAGAGCGCAGATTGTCGATTGACAGTTCAATTGGAGCAGCCTTGACGGACGCGGGCGGAACGAATGGCAAATGGAGGAAACATGCGGACGATAGCGACGGAAGAAATTACCCGGAATATCAAAGAAATGTGTATCGAAGCGAATCATTTTCTCTCTGCGGATATGGAACGGGCGATGAAGTGCGCGGCGCAGACGGAAGAAGCACCCCTTGGAAAACAGATTCTGGGGCAGCTGCAGGATAATCTGGAGATTGCCGGGAAGGATATGATTCCGATCTGTCAGGATACTGGAATGACGGTGGTATTTTTGGAAATAGGGCAGGATATACACATTGAAGGAGGCAGTCTTGCGGAGGCGGTCAATGAAGGCGTGCGGCAAGGCTATACAAGCGGCTACCTGCGCAAGTCCGTGGTGGGTGATCCGCTGATCCGCGAAAATACGAAGGACAATACCCCGGCGGTCATACACAGTGAAATTGTTCCGGGGGAACAGGTTAAGATCACGGTGGCGCCGAAAGGTTTTGGCAGCGAGAATATGAGCAGGGTGTTTATGCTGAAACCGGCTGACGGTGTGGAGGGAGTGAAGGACGCGATTCTGACGGCAGTCAGGGATGCGGGTCCCAATGCCTGTCCGCCCATGGTGGTTGGCGTCGGAATCGGCGGCACCTTTGAGAAGTGTGCGCTGATGGCAAAACACGCGCTGACGAGGTCTGTGGACGAGCGGTCGGAGGTTCCTTATGTCAGGGAGCTGGAAGAAGAAATGCTTTCCCGGATTAATAAAACCGGAATCGGACCGGGAGGGCTTGGCGGCACGACGACGGCGCTGGCGGTTAATATTGAAACTTATCCCACGCATATAGCGGGGCTGCCGGTGGCAGTCAACATCTGCTGTCATGTGAACAGACATGCGGTGCGGGTGCTGTAGAAGCTGATTTTCTGCGGGTAATTTTTAGGGCGGGCTGTTATAGAGGAATATGTTTCTTCTATAAATATATAGTGCTTTCTTTTTTCACAGACACAATATATATACATTTGACCCTTTGAAGGAATAGCAGGATGCGATTTGAAAGCAGGACATATTTGAGGATGGGTGAAATTAGGAGCAGCTTTGGCAGCGGCATGTGCAGGGATTGGAAGTGTAGTCGGAAACAGAATTGAGAAAAGAAAGGGCTGACAATATGGAGCGGCATGTAACGGCGCCTATAGATAAGGAAACGGCAAAGGAACTGCGGGCGGGGGATTACGTGTATCTGACGGGCACGATTTATACCGCGCGTGACGCGGCGCATAAAAGAATGTATGAGGCGTTGGAAAAAGGGGATGCGCTGCCTTTGGAAATGAAGGACAATGTCATCTATTATATGGGACCGTCTCCGGCGAGGGAGGGCAGACCGATCGGGTCCGCGGGCCCGACCACGGCAAGCCGGATGGACAAGTACGCCTCTGCGCTTCTGGATCTGGGATTGACAGGTATGATTGGAAAGGGAAAGCGTTCGGAAGCGGTGAAAGAGGCGATTGTCAGAAACGGCGCGGTGTATTTTGCAGCGGTAGGCGGTGCGGGCGCACTTCTTGCGGGTTCCATCAAAGCGTCGGAAGTGATTGCCTATGACGATCTGGGGACGGAGGCAGTCCGCAGACTTGAAGTTGAAAATTTCCCGGTGATCGTGGTGATTGATTCTGTGGGACAGAATTTATATGAAACAGCAATCGGGGAATACTGTAAATTATAATGGGAAATATAATTTGTGGAAGGATTTAAAAAGGAATCCGTGAAAAGGCATTGACAAACAAAACTACCTTATGTATAATTACTTTGCGTTGTGGAGACGCGGAACTATATATTTGGTAGAGGAATAGTTCAGACTGTGGAGAAATACTCAAGAGGCTGAAGAGGCGCCCCTGCTAAGGGTGTAGGTCGCTTACGCGGCGCGAGGGTTCAAATCCCTCTTTCTCCGTTTAAAAAGAATCTTAAGAGATTGAGATTTCTTTTTTTTCCCGGTTTTTAAATTTACAGAAGAAAAAAATTTTGTAAAATTAAAAAAAGGGGTTGACGACGCAGAACGGTTGTGTTAATATAAGTCCGTTGCGTCGGTAGCGTACTGGCACAGCACGGAAGAATGCGAAGCATTCTCCGGGAGTTGATTCCGAAGGAATTAACTTCACGAACCTTGACAAATAAACAGTAATGCAACCTTGAAA
>CAJUJK010000037.1 GCA_910586705.1 uncultured Lachnospiraceae bacterium
AAAATTTTCAAAGTTCACAAATTTCTGCTTGACTTTTTATTTGCAGACTTTTTTTCTGAGTATTCCTGCGCCTCCGTCTGTGTGTTTTCCATCGTCTTCCCCGCCGCCAGCCTCTCCGTCACCCGTTTCTCCGTCAGACGCTCCACCGTCTTCTTTGCCGTCGTTTTCTCCGTCATCCATATCTCCGCCAGTGGCGCTGCCGTCTTCTTTGCCGCCATTTTCCCCGTCATCCACTTCTCCGCCGGGCGCACCGTCGTCCTCCGGCAATTCCGCAAAGCCAGAGATATACCGCTCTCCCGTTTCCGTCCTTTCCTCCGCTGCAGAGGCGGAAACTGCGCCCGGCATATCCGGGCAGGTTGTAACCAGCACGCAAAGGCAGAGCATCCCCGCCAGTATACGCATACGTTTTTTCCCGTTTCCTTTTGTCCTTGCATCTTGTCTTTTCATCGTATCCCTCCATATCCTTCAGACTCTGCTTATGCGCGCAAAAAGCCGCTATCTACGCGGGAACAGTTCGTTCTTGTCCCGTGAAGATAACGGCTTTATCATGTAATAACAGTCTTATGGAGCGGACAGCAAAAAAGGGCGCAAAAGAGCGCCGATCACCTAAGGCTTGGCTAAGGATATCCTTTCTCATCATTTCCTGCCAACTCCTTTTCCAGATTTTCCGAAAATTTATAAGGTGACACCATTATACAAGAAAGACATTATTTTTCTATAGAGATGGTACCGATTGCGCGTTTTGTGGTATAGATTGCATTTATTTGTTTACATAATATAAAATTCGCACGGTATGTAGCGGAGGCAATAGCGGTGAGCATTTTTGAATATGACAAAGTTAAACGTTGAAAACCGAGCTCTATCCCTCCGCCCCAAAACGTTCTTGACATTTTGTGTGCTTCCCCTTACACTGAATGCAAAGCATATATCTTTCTTGATAACAAATATCCGGCACATTCTTTAAATGCCGGAGTCAAACAAACCGACACCATTTCGGTTTCCAGTCTGTGATTCAGAATTTCTATGCTTTTAAATCAGCCAACACAATTTAAGAGCAGGAGATTCCAAACAGATGTTGTCCGAATTTCTCCTGCGGCGCAGGAGGAAAGACTGTGGAAGTCAGAAAATTACAGGAATGGAATATGTCAGAAACGAGGGAACGGTTTATGGAAATCAAAGGCGGTAAAGACTGCACAATCGCGGATATCGAAGCACTTCCCGAAGGGGAACGCGCGGAACTGATTGACGGAGAGATGTTCCGAATGGATGCGCCTTTGCGGATTCATCAGGATATGGTTATGGAATTATCTTATGAAATCAAATCTTATATTCGGAAAAACAGAGGGAACTGCAAGGTATACGCCGCGCCCTTTGCGGTGCGCATTAAAAAAGACGACCGCAACTACGTGGAGCCGGATATTTCCGTAATCTGCGACCGTGAAAAGCTTGACGAAAAAGGCTGTCATGGCGCGCCGGACTGGGTGATTGAGATCTTGTCGCCTTCCAGCACGAAGATGGACTGCGAGAGGAAGGTCAAATTGTACCGCGAGACGGGCGTGCGTGAATATTGGATCGTGGACCCCGAGAAGGAATCAGTTACCGTGTATGAATCATGGAACGCGCCTTCGCATTATGCCTTTACCGAGCGGGTGAAGGCAGGGATTTTCGAGAATCTGTGGCTGGATTTCTCAAAGCTGGATTTGATCTGATGCAGAGCAACTGCGTTTCCCGTTACACTTTACCGACTAATCTCCTTCCGATGCTGCAGGTGAATCCCGATATGCCCTGCTCCTAAAATCACACTGGCGGCTACCATCCAAATTACTTTTCCATAGATCCCGAGCAAAAAGAACGCCAGCACCGGCAGCGCCGCCCCCGCCACAGGAATCCCCAGCAGACTACTGTAAAAATCAGCCAGACTGCGCTCACTCCTAAAATAGCGTACCCACCAGATTTCGTACATGACCATCAGCACAAACGACGCCGCAAGCCACCATGACCAGTTCGACCACACCCGCAGGTTGAAATCCGAAAATATCAGGGCACAGCAGGTCGTCAACACCTCCCCCACTCTTTCCAGCAGAGCCAAAATTCTGTTTTCATGTTCAGCACTGTAACCCTGTGGCTGTCTCTTCATCCAGATCAGATTCGGAATCATCAGCATAAGTATAAATACAAGCCCTACATACGAAAATCCCAGATGTCCAAACATGATGTGTATCCCCTCCAGTATAGTCTGCCGCATTCTAAATAAGCGAATTTTGCAAAAAGAAAATGGAAGCAAAGGGGCTCGAACCCTTGACCTCCCGCTAGTCAGGCGAGCGCTCATCCCAGCTGAGCTATGCTTCCATTAAATGTATTGTAGCATAAAGATTTATTTTGAAAAGGACAACTCAAACATGCTCCCCATATGACAGTGTCTGGATCTTTCCATTACCTGCCATATAGGGAGCATATCAAATGTCAACTTTCTTTCATTTTCGGTTTACTTATACAACCCCCTGCGCCTTCATTGCCTCAGCCACCTTCAAAAAGCCTGCAATATTCGCACCGGCAACGTAGTCGCCTTCCTTGCCGAACTTCTTGGAAGCCTCGTCAAGGCTGTGGAAGATATTCACCATAATACCCTGCAGCTTGGAATCCACTTCCTCGAAGGTCCATGAAAGTCTCTCGGAGTTCTGGCTCATCTCCAGTGCGGAAGTTGCCACGCCACCTGCGTTTGATGCCTTGCCGGGGCAGAACAGCACGCCGTTCTTCTGCAGATACTCCGTCGCCTCCATGGTGGTAGGCATGTTTGCGCCCTCTGCAACCGCGAAGCAGCCGTTTGCCACAAGCATCTTAGCATCCTCTAAATCCAGCTCGTTCTGGGTTGCGCAGGGAAGGGCGATATCACATTTCACGCTCCATACGCCGTGCTCGCCGTTCTTCTTTTCATGGTATTCCGCATTAGAGCGCATTGCCGCATACTCTGTCAGACGCGCGCGCTTCACTTCCTTCACTTCCTTAAGCGTCGCCACGTCGATGCCGTCAGGATCATAAATCCAGCCCGTGGAATCGGAGCAGGTCACAGGCTTGCCGCCGAGCTGCTGGGCTTTCTGGATCGCGTAGATCGCCACGTTGCCCGCGCCGGATACGGCAATGGTCTTGCCCTTGATATCCTTGCCGTTACACTTTAACATTTCCTCTGTCAGATAGAGCAGACCGTAGCCGGTCGCCTCCGTTCTTGCAAGGGATCCGCCGTAGGTGAGACCTTTACCTGTCAGCACGCCCTCATACAGATTGCGGATTCTCTTGTACTGTCCGAACATAAAGCCGATCTCACGGCCGCCTACGCCGATATCTCCGGCGGGTACGTCGGTATCCGCGCCGATATGTTTGCAAAGTTCTGTCATAAAGCTCTGGCAGAACGCCATCACTTCTCTATCAGATTTTCCCTTAGGATCGAAATCGGAGCCGCCCTTACCGCCGCCGATGGGCAGACCTGTCAAGGAATTTTTGAAAATCTGCTCAAAGCCAAGGAATTTGATGATACCCAGATTTACGGAAGGATGGAAACGCAAACCTCCCTTGTAAGGACCAATCGCGCTGTTAAACTGCACACGGAATCCGTTATTCACCTGCACCTGTCCCTTGTCATCCACCCACGGAACACGGAACTGCACAATTCTCTCGGGAACCGTCAGACGCTCTAAGAGTGCATCCTTTCTGTAAGCTTCCTCGTCCGCCTCGATCACAACACGCAGGGACTCCAATACCTCTTTTACCGCCTGATGGAACTCGGGCTGGGCGGGATTCTTCGCTACAACTAACTCGTAAACCTCATCAACATATGACATTGTGTTATGTCCTCCTTCTTGCTTGTATACATTACCACGTACCATTATAGTATGCCGTATGGAAATCCACAAGATAATTTAGCGAATTAAAGTGTAAAAATTTCCCCCGCATTTTTTAGATAAATTGTACAATAATACCAAAATACTTGTATACAAACCAAGGTTCGTGCAGCACGCCTTCCGAGTCTGCGTCTCCCACGGCACTCTTTACAGATATTCTTTCAGCCGCTCTATACTTTTTTCCTCAAAATCCATCAGTTCTTTTGCCAGTTCCACGGTCGCATCCGTGGCGAGACCGTTGTGTTTCAGGCTCTTCCACATGCTGGTAATCCCCCGGTTGCTCCCCTGGATCATCATCTCCGCCAGATGCTCCGTGCTGATATTGAATGCCGTATTCGCGTGTATGCTGCCTTTCAGCATCATTTCCCCGACCTGACTTGTGCGGTAACCCTCCCCGTTCTGCTGTAAAATCTGGTCAAGCGCCCGGTTGTGGATATCCGCATAGTGCAGGGACTGTCTGGACAGGGTTATGGAAAAATCATCGTTTCCTATTTTGTCCAGAATCGTATCGATCGCCGTCATTCCCATCTGCGTATTTTTCTGTATTTCCCGCAAAACCATCTCGTCGTCATGTTTCATGGCCAGGACTCCTTTCTTCTCCGCCCACTTACACAAAAATGGACAGATGCGGGCATTGCACCCTCATCTGTCCAGTCTTACCATTTTATTCTGTTTTAATCAGACATTACTCCACAAACTCTGATTTTACATAGGCGGTTTTTCCGTTATACTTGATCTTCGTCCAACCGTCCGCCTGTTTCATAATTACCTCAAAAGTTTCACCCATATAGGCAGTCGCTATCTTCTCGGAATTCTCGCTTGCGCCGCTTCGGATTCTGACGGTTTCCTTCACTCTTACCGTACCATTCGTAGCCGTGGAATCCGAACTGTTGTCTGCCTGCTCCTGCGTATCTTCTTCCTCTTCATCCTCGTTCTGCTCCGCATCAGAGGCTGCCATCGTCTCAGAAGGCTCCAGATACTCGCTCTTGATAAAAGCTTCACCGCCTTCATACTTGATCTTGCTCCAGCCGTTGCCCTTCTCTTCCAGAAGTTCAAACTCATCACCCACAGACGCCTTGCCCAGCTTATCCGCCGTCTCGCTGTCAGAAGTCCTTATATTGACCACATCCGTCGTCTTGACCTTGGTTACCACCTCAACAGGCGCTTCTTCCCCTGTCTCCTCAGGCACCTCTTCCTCTGCCACTTCTTCCGGCGCCTCGCTCTCCTCTGCACGTGCCAGTGCCTCGCCTACATTCTTTTCAATCTCTGCTTTCAGCTCTAAGAGGAAATCAGCCATCTGCGGGTCGTCCACCAGCATTTTGTTATAAGCTTCCGCCACTTTGTTGTTCAAGTCGATCACATCACCCTGCACTTGAATCTCCCGCATGTAATGCAGCTCGCTATCGCTCTCCTCACCGTCCTCGTTGATGTAGAGCTCACCGTCCTCATTGGTGCACACATAATACGTCCGCATACCGGGAACCGGCTTATCATAATCGTGGAACTTTATCTCCCCGTAAACATAGGCGACATACGTGCCCTCCTTCGGTCCCGCTTTCGTGTAAATCTCTAACGGGGGATAGGAATCGATATATTTGCTCGTCTCCGCCGCTCTCAGGATCTCCGTCGCGTCCATATAATAGACCAGCTTCTCCATAGTAGCGGTGTCGCCGTCCACCATCGCCTTATGATAGGTCTCAAACAACTCTTTAATCCCCGGGACGGCATCTTTCTCTAAAGGCACCTCCGGCACCTCAAGCATCGCGTCATCTTCGCCTGCCACTTCTCCCGGCGCAACCGCCGTTTCTTCCTGCTCTATCTTCCGCTTATTCGCCTGCACAGCTATCACAATCGTCAGCGCGACGCATACCACCAAAATGATAGGAAGAACAATTTTGGAATATCGTACCAGCCAGTTCTTAAGCGCTTCAAACTTAGCCTTCAGACCATCCCACATTGTACTGTTTGTCATAGTCAGAACTCCTCCAGTCTCAGAATTTCCGGGACAATATCTGCATATCGCCCCGGAAATCCATAACCCTATGCACCCGACAGGACTCGAACCTGCATCAAAGGCGTCGGAGGCCTACGTTTTATCCATTAGACTACGGGTGCCCGCCTTGATGAAACAAACTTTTTGCAGTCCGCAAAAATTGTTACAAATTTGTTACATCTTTTGTATCATACCGCAAGCGGGCACACTTGTCAAGTAATCGCGCCTAAGAAATAATTTCCTCGATTTCCGATTTTTTTCGGCAATAGCGGTATAACCCGTAAGAAAGCACTTCCTCCGGCTCCACCTGCGTCCGATTGACATCCGCCACCATCTGCCTGTAAAAGGCGTATTCGCGGACGTGATCATCGGGTATCAGCAGCACCTCATGGACAGAACTCGGCAGAATCAGAATATCACAGCCAAACCGCTCCGCCAGCCGCTTGATCTTTTCCGAGTACAGCATCGCCGAAGCGCCGAAACGCTTTTCCCGGTTAGTCAGCACATACATCGGCGCCGCGTCATCCTCCCTCACAAAAACGCCTGTCATCTCCGAAAGCAGTTCACTCATGGAGACGAGAAGTTCCGGCATGTCCCGCTCCGTATTTTGTCTGGCAGTCCGATAAAGCGATTCCGCATTCTGTTTCCACATCAGCATATGCTGCCTTTTAATCGTAATAGAACCGCCCGCCGCCATATTCTTTTTAAACGCATAGTAAAACACAATCGCCAGATCGTTCCATCTCAGATGGGGCGCGTCCCTCAAAAACTTCTTATTCTTTTCAAGACTGACCAGCTTATAGAAGATTCTGTCCTTCACGCTGCCATAATCACGAAAAAAATCCATGTCCAGATCCAGCGCCATGGACTGTTCCTCATGGCAGTTGATGATCCGCTCCACAAGCACGCCGAGCATTTCACCTTCCAGATACTCCTGATAAAGCCCCTCCAGATAGATCGTCGGAAAAATGCTGTCTTCCTGCCTTGTGATGGCAATTCCCGTCTGCTCCACGTCGTTGTTTTTGGTCACATGGAGCACCTTGATCTCATAGGCATCCCCCATTCTTTCCTGCAATAAATCCACGATATTCTCTACAAATTTTTGAAATCCCATATTTTCCTCTTTCCCATTCTCTCCGGACATATCGGATTTCGTATAAGCAGACTCGAAATGCTTCGCATTTCTCATTCGCGGTCTCCGTTCCACTCCGGTCCGCGCAGAACAGACGTCCTCAGGACGTCTTCCGCCTCTGCTTATACACGAAAAAAGACAATACAGACCTAAGTCTATATTGTCTTATGGGCTTCGATTTATGCGACAATCTTATACTCTGGACAGATACTCGCCTGTTCTGGTGTCGATCTTGATCTTCTCGCCGTTTTCCACAAACAGCGGCACCATAACCTTCGCGCCGGTCTCCACAATCGCGGGCTTCGTCGCGCCAGTCGCGGTATCACCCTTAAATCCCGGCTCCGTGTCGGTGATCTCCAGCTCCACAAACAGCGGCGGCTCGATTGCGAACACATTGCCATTGTAAGAACAGATCTTGACCATCTCGTTTTCTTTCACAAACTTCAGCGCGTCACCTACTGCCTCCGCGTTCAGCGCAATCTGGTCGTAGGTCTCCGTGTCCATAAAATTAAAGAGGTCGCCGTCAGAATATAAATACTGCATGTCCTTTCTGTCAATACGTGCCTGAGGGAATTTCTCGGTGGGACGGAAACTCTTCTCCACCACACCTCCGTTGATGATGTTTTTCAGCTTCGTTCTGACAAAAGCGGCGCCTTTGCCCGGTTTTACATGCTGAAACTCAATTATCTGAAAAACATTACCCTCCATCTCGACGGTAATGCCGTTTCGGAAATCACCCGCTGATACCATATGCCTATCTCCTCCTAAGCTTTCACAAATATAATTCTTTTCTAGTTTATACTAAAAAAGTCTATTTTTCAACCTCTTTATTCAAAAAACCCAATATAAAATCGATTGCCTGCAGGTATCCGTCCAGCCCCTGCCCATAAATCTGTCTGTCACAGACCGGCGCCGTCACCGATACTTTGCGGAATTCCTCCCTCTGTGTGATATCGGAAATATGGATTTCTACTTTAGGTACTGTGATACTTGCCAGCGCATCCCGGATGGCATAGCTGTAATGGGTAAAGGCTCCCGGATTGATCACAATCCCTTCCGTGCCGTCGAAATAGGCATCCTGAATCCGGTCGATTATCGCGCCCTCATGGTTGCTCTGGAACACCTCTATGACGCTGCCCGTCTCCTCCCCCTTTTTCGCGATCATCTGCAGTAAATAATCATAATCCTGTGTGCCGTACACGCTCTTCTCCCGAATCCCCAGAAAATTCAGATTCGGTCCGTTAATTACCAGTATCTTCATCTCTCATCCCTCCGCTGAAATCGTTATCTCCCTCTCGTTTACCTGTGCCTCTATCTCGTCCAGAATCTGCGAAAAACTTTTTCCGTCCACCGTAATCACCACGTCCGCCGCCTCTGTATAATAGGGATCTCTCTCCCTTATGAGCGTCTCTATTTTTTTCAGCGGGTCATCCACCTGCAAAAGCGGTCTTCTGGTATCGTCTTTTACCCTTTCATAAATCGTCCCGCCCTCGGCGCGCAGATAAAAAACCTGTCCCAGTTCGTGCAAAAGCGCCCTGTTTTCCTTCCGCACCGGCAGTCCGCCGCCCACCGATATAATCTGGTTATTTGCGCTTTCCTTAAGCTTTCGCAAGATTGCTGTCTCCCTGTCCCGGAAATATGCCTCTCCATCCGCCGCAAAGATCTCCGATATGGATCTGTTCTCTTCTTTCTCTATTTCCTTATCCGTATCTATGATCGTCCGCCGCAGCCGGTAAGACAGCCGCAGCCCTACCGTGGACTTGCCACAACCCATAAACCCGATCAGTATGACATTTCCCATGTTTTCCTCCATGCCGGGGCAGTCCGCCGTGATGACATGCCCTTTGTCCGCCGTATTCCCAAATTCCAAGCCGGATTCCGCAGACACCCGCGTATCCTGCTGCCAACGAAAATGATTCTCATAAGTACACCGGTCTGTGCCGCTCTATTACAGACGTTCCCTCAACTTCCCATATATCACATCCGCATCCTCCCCGGACACCTTTACCCCGTTCCACAGCTCATAGGCAATGATGCCCTGATAGAGCAGCATTTTCAACCCATTATATGCGGCACCGCCGTTCTCCTTCACCAGCTTCATAAAACGCGTCTCCCACGGGCTGTAAATCAGGTCAAAGCCAGTGTGCACCTTTTCATAAAATCTTTGATCGGCAATCACCACATCATCCACGTGCGGCGCAAGCCCCACGGAAGTGCCCTGAATCGCCAGAAATTTGCGGTCCGGCAGACTGCCAAAGTCAGCCAGCGCCATCGGGAGAATCACCTGTCTTTCTGCCGCCCGGTTTACCTCTTCCGCCACTTTCTGCGCCCTTTCCACTGTGCGGTTCAACAGATAAACCTTTTTCGCGCCTTTCACCGCGCACAGATATGCCACTGCACGCGACGCGCCGCCCGCGCCCAGCAGAATAATCTCCTCGTCCGCAATCTGGATGCCCTCCGTCATCATAGCGCGGTAAAGCCCTTCCATGTCTGTATTATAGCCCTTGAATCCGCCAGCCACCGGCACCAGTGTATTGACCGCACCGATTGCCGCCGCCAGAGAATCCACTTCCCGCAGGCAGGGAATCACCTCGCCTTTATAGGGAACCGTCACATTGAGCCCTGAAATCTGCAGCGCAGACGCCCCCGCAACCGCTTCCCCGATCCGCCCCGTCTCCACGGGGAAGGGCACATACACCAGATTATGCCCGAATCTTTCCGCCAGCGTGTTATGTATCACCGGCGAAAGGGTATGCTCCACCGGATTCCCGATCAGTCCACAGGTTCTTGTCCTGCCGTCTATTTCCATCTGTTTTTCCCTCCATGCGCGTCCTGCTTTTTCAGCGATCTCCTATAGAAAAACAGGACAATCCACTCCAGACGCCTCTTTAGAACAATCTGTATTTCTTCCTTCGGGTGTATAGGTTTGACCAGATAAGTCAAAATACCGGCACGTTTCGCTCCCCACACGTCCGTAAAAAGCTGGTCGCCCACAAAAAGCGTGGTGGAAGGCTCCGTTTTCATCAGCTCCATGGCGTGCAGATAACCCTTTTTCCCCGGTTTCCCCGCCTTATAAATATAGCGCGAATGCACTTTATCGTTAAACATCTTCACTCTCGGTTCCTTGTTGTTCGACAAAAGCACGCTCTCAAAACCGATATTTTTAAGCCTTTCAAATAGCGCGATGCTGCGCGCATCAGCGGGCGCTCCGTGGGGCACAAGCGTATTGTCGATATCAAAAATGACGCCCCGGAACCCCTCCCGGTACAACGCTTCAAAATCAATCTCATATGTGGAATCCAGATATACATCCGGGTAAAAGCATGTAAGCCCTGCCATCAATATACTCCTTTTATGTCTATTCGCATTGCCGCCCGAAAAGCCTCCGGCTTTCGTGTACATCATACAAAACACCCCGCGATAACGCAAGGTGTTTTTATTCGCCGCTTATTTGTCCAGCACATTTTTCAATTCTTCCATAAAGGTGTTGATATCCTTAAACTCCCTATACACAGAAGCGAATCTGACATAGGCAACCGCCTCTAAGTCCTTGAGTTTATTCATCACCAGTTCGCCAATCACCTGACTGGGAATTTCCTTTTCTTCCCGGTTAAAGATTTCCGTCTCCACCTCATCCACCAACTGGTTGATCTGGTTGGCGCTGATCGGTCTCTTATGACATGCCCTTAACACACCCGCCTCGATTTTGGATCTGTCATAGGTCTCTCTGTTATTGTCCTTTTTAATGACGATAAGCGGTATCGTCTCCACCTTCTCATAAGTAGTGAACCGCTTGTCGCACTCGTCACAGACGCGCCGTCTGCGGATAGAACTGTTATCCTCCGCCGGTCTGCTGTCAATTACTCTCGTATTCTCATGGCCGCAAAATGGGCATTTCATCCCGGATATCCTCCTTATCCACCTGTACTTGGACCGCAGACAGATCGCTGCACCCAACATGATTATTATAGGATAAAATAATCATTATGTCAACTATCTTATGGTAACCAAATTAAAGGCATATATCCACGACTATAATGTCCGGTCCGATCTTTTTGATATCTTTATAACAGATCACATAGTCCGGCTCACTGCCGAACAGTCCACACCATTTATTGTCTCCCGGAATAATCAGCTTGAAAATCTGCCCTGTGCACTCGTCGAACTCAAAATCGCTCACCTTTCCCAGCCGCTCGCAGTTTTTCAGGTTGATGACTTCCTTTTTCTTTAATTCCGAAAATAACATAGGAACCTCCCCCGGGCTTTTTATTATCATATGCCACCGCCCGGAAGAAGTTCCTGTTTTATTGTCCTGCTCCAAAAAGGATTACTGCTCTTCTACATATTTTGCGCTGATATAGCCATATTCATAGTCGAATCCATCAGGAAGAATGACCTTATACCAGTGACCGCCTTCCACGACCTCCGTGTACTCGTAAATGTCGCCCTTCTTCGCCGTCGTAATAACCGTCGTGCCTTCCGTGCTCGGATTATCCCGGATCCTCACATCGTCGATGGTGACAATCGCGCCTGCGGCTGCAGTTTCAATCACCGTCTCCTCCTCCGAATCCTCGGGCGGCTCCTCCAGCTTCTGTCCATCCTCCTGCTCTTCCCCGTCAGCTTCTTCTTCGTCTATTTCCTGCTCCTCAGCCGCCTTGTCATAATCTTTAGGCACATACCGCTGATACAGATTAAAGCCTAATACAGCCACGATTACCAGAAGAATACAGCCGACGGCGACCGTCATAATGGACAGAATATCCACACTCTCCTCGTCATCATCTTCGTCATCCCAGTCCTCTTCCTCCCAGTCCCTTCTCCTTCTGGGTCTCTCATCCTGAACCGGGCGTTTTCTCGGCGGCGGTGCGGGATTCGACTTCTTTCTCGGCGCATCCGGGTTCGTCTTTCTCCTCGGCGCTTCCTCCGAATTTGTTCTTCTCCTCGGCGCCTCTTCGGCGTCCGCCTTCCTTCTCGGCGCTTCCTCCGAATCCGCCCTTCTCCTCGGCGCCTCTTCAGCGTCCGCCCTCCTTCTCGGCGCTTCCTCCGAATCCTCCCTATTTCTGGTCGTTTCCTCGGATTCCGCCCGCTTCACAGGGCGTCCCTCTCCTACTGCAGCGCCGCAGCTCGGGCAGAACCGGGTGCCTTCCCGAAGCGTTTCCCCACATTCGGGGCACTTCTTTTTTCTTATCACTTTCGCGCCGCACTCGGGACAGAACTGATCATCCTCCAAAAGAGGCGCGCCACATTTTTTGCAAACCATAGCTCTCACTCCCCGTTTATCTTATGTCTTAAAATTTGTCCATAGACTATGGTATCAAAAAACTCCCTGTTTGTAAAATCTTATCCGCCGTTTTTTCTTAAGATTTTGTGAATAATTTCCCCCGAATCGCACATGCTTGTTACATACAAAAAAAGAAATCAAAACTTACACGAAAGGGTGGTAGCGTCATGGTCCAGGGAAAAGTAGAAATCTGCGGCGTCAACACTGCCAAACTGCCGCTTTTGAAAAATGCGGAAAAAGAAGAATTGTTTAAAAGAATTGAAGAAGGCGATCAGGAAGCACGAATGGCATATATCAACGGCAATCTCCGTCTCGTCTTAAGCGTAATCAAACGCTTTCACTCCAGCAGCGAAAATGTGGACGATCTTTTCCAGATCGGCTGCGTCGGACTGATCAAGGCAATCGACAACTTCGACAGCTCTCTCAATGTAAAGTTCAGCACCTATGCTGTACCTATGATCGTCGGGGAGATCAGACGGTATCTGCGCGACGCCAACTCCATACGGGTTTCGCGCTCCTTAAAGGACACCGCCTACAAGGCAATCTATGCCAAGGAGCACCTGACCCGCACCAACTCCCGTGAACCTACTGTCACAGAAATCGCCACGGAAATCGGCATCCCCAAAGAGGATATCGTCTATGCCCTAGACGCCATCCAGAGTCCCTTAAGCCTTTACGAGCCCGTCTACACCGACGGCGGCGACACGCTCTATGTGATGGATCAGATCAGCGACAAGAAAAACGGCGAGGAGGTCTGGGTAGAGCATATTTCCCTGACAGAAGCCATGAAGAAGCTGACCAAACGGGAATATGAGATCATCTCCCTGCGTTTCTTCGAGGGAAAAACACAGATGGAAGTCGCCGAAAAAATCGGCATCTCGCAGGCACAGGTGTCAAGGCTTGAGAAGAATGCGCTAAAGACTATGCGGCTGTATCTGACGGCGTAAGAAACCGGGAGGGGCTCCCCCTCTCCCGGTCCCAAAAACGTTACTATATTTGATTCATATGATTGATTACGCCAACTGTATAACCTCAGCTTCAGGCGCTTTTAATATATCCCCTGTCCTCTTTTACGCCCTTCCTCACCCAAACTTCGCAATATCATAAGTGAGCGTGATATCTTTCTCCCCATAAAGTTTGAAATAGTTCTGCACGATGCGGTCCGTCACCACGCGCACATTCTCCCGTCCCGTACCCAACAGGATCACAAGGAACTGGGAACTGCTGTATCTCGCGCCCACGTCCACGCCGCGCAGGGATTTGCAGATCGCCTGCTCCATGCATTGCATGGCGGTCTCCATGCGCTCCAGCTTGACCTCGCTGCCATTGGAGGAGAACAGGGTGAATAACAGAAGCTGCGTCTCCTTCTTGCTGCGCGCCGACATATGTTTCACGAAATCGTACACATGGTTGAACTCGTCGTAATCCACCTGAAAAGCGCCCTGATAGATCTCCCGGTTCTTGATCGCGTCCATAATCTTATCCAGATCGCTCTGGGACTGTTCGGGTGTCCGCAGAATGCCGGATCTCTGGAAGAACCCGTAATGGTTCCCTCTGCTCTGTTTCACCAGATAGAGCGCCTTATCAGCTCTTCTGTAAAGCTCCTCAAACTCTCTGCCATCCGTCCCGGAGATGCTGATGCCCACGGAAAGTTCCGCATCCTTCAGTACCTCGGTCTCCTCCTGCTTTTGGCGGAAAGCTTCCAGAAGCCCCTCCACCTTCCGCGTGACGACTTCCTCGTCGGTCACACCCGGCAGATAATACAGGAACTCATCCCCGCCGGTCCGGCAGACAATCTCGTTCTCACAGACTCCCCTCAGCACATCTGCCACCGTCTTTAAAGCGTAATCCCCCATCAGATGACCGTGCACATCGTTTATGCGCCTGAAATGATCCAGATCTATCAGCATCAATGCGCCGCCTTCTGCGCGCAGACTTAAGGAAATGTCGTGTTCTCCCTTCTGTCTGCTGAGAAGCCCGGTCAGATAATCGACAGGTGATTCCAATATATTTTCGTTGCCCATGGTAATGCCCATGATCTTGCCGCTGTCGAAAATCGGCGTCGCCAGATCCTCCTCGGGCATCCACATTTTCTCCAGTGCGCCCTCTTTGATCAGGTCTACAAAAATATCTACCAGCTCGGGATCCCACTGGCTTCCCTTCCCCTTCTCCAGCTCCTGCATGACCACGTCGTCATTCAGCCGCCTGCGGTACACACGGTTGCTGGTCATGGCGTCGTAGGAATCCACCAGACCGATCACCCTTGCCACCAGAGGAATGCTCTCTCCCTTTAATCCTTCCGGGTATCCCCTGCCGTCATAGCGCTCGTGGTGATATTTCGCGCCCACATTGACGTTGGGAAACATCTTAAAGTCATTCAAAATCTCAGCGCCCACAAGGGTATGCCCCTTGATCAGACGAAACTCCACATCCGTCAGCTTAAAAGGCTTGTTGAGCACGGCATCGGGCACGCCGATCTTTCCCACATCATGCAGCATCGCCACATAATAAATGTTCTGGATCTCCTCCTCAGACCAGCCCAGACGCTGCGCAAGGAGTTCGGAGTACGCTGCCACCCGCATGGAGTGTCCTTTTGTATAGTCATCCTTCGCATCCACTGTATTGGCGACCGTCATAATCGCCTGAATCGTGATGCGCTCCATCTCCTTCGTCTTTTCGTCCAGTCTGCGCTGCAGATCCTTCCGATAACCGTCCAGCTCAATGGTGCTTCTGATCCGGCTCAGCATAATATTCGGCTCAAAAGGCTTGGCAATATAATCGTTTGCGCCCACACGGAAACACTCGATCTCCGTCTCCGCGCTACGGTCAGCCGTCAGAAAGATCACTGGAATTTTGCACCAGCGCGGATCCTTCTGCAATGTCGCCATCACCTCAAAGCCGCCGATCTCCGGCATATTGATATCCAGAAGAATCAGATCCGGCATGTGGCGCTCCAGATACTTAAATGCCTGTTTCCCCGAATTTACGGCAACCGCCTTGTACTCTCCCTCAAGGAGTTTCTGCGCCGTGGACAGCGTCAGCCTGTCATCATCGACAATCAAAATTATTTTTTTCATTTGTCCCCCATATTAACTATGTAACATACGGCTCCTTTTTCATTATACGCGCACCAGAGACAAAAAGCAAACATAACTCCGATCAATTCGACGCATTTTCACACAATTCCGTATCAGGTATCCGGGATTGCCGGATTAACTGTCCCGGCTCATCTCCTTTTTCAGACGCCGCATAATCTTTTTTTCCAGTCTGGAAATATAGGACTGCGAAATTCCGAGCAGTTCCGCCACCTCCTTCTGTGTCAGTTCCTTACCTTCCGCGTTCCCGATTCCGAAACGCAGGCGGATGATCGTCTGCTCCCGCTCGGACAGTTTGGCAATCGCCCGGATCAGCAGTTTCCTCTCCACTTCGTCCTCCAGATCCTTGTAAATGACATCCTCATCCGTTCCCAGAATATCGGAAAGCAGAAGTTCATTGCCGTCCCAGTCCACATTTAAGGGCTCGTCGATGGAAACTTCCATCCGGTGCTTGTTATTCCTTCTCAAGTACATCAGAATTTCATTCTCAATACAGCGTGAAGCGTAAGTTGCCAGTTTGATGTTTTTCCCCGGATTAAAAGTGTTGATGGACTTGATCAGCCCGATCGTGCCGATGGAGATCAGATCTTCCACACCAACGCCCGTATTGTCAAACTTTTTCGCTATGTATACCACCAGTCTTAAGTTATGTTCTATCAGAATTGATTTTGCCTCGTCCTCATATTCCGTTCCCAGATCGCTGATGATCTCATTTTCCCTTTCGCTTTCGAGAGGCGGCGGCAGTACCTCTGCCCCTCCTATGTAATGAATGTCCCCCTGTCTGGTCATCAGGAACTTCTGGTCCCTGTGAACCATCTTAAACTGAATCTTACCGGGAATTGCCACTTTTAAAACCATCTTTTTTCCTCCTAGTTTTCTAATAGCCCGGGGTGTAATATCATCTGGTAATCACTGTCCTCCGATATTCCCGTATCACAAACCGCAACTATGACATGTTCTCTTCTGAGCATTCCGCCCGCCTCCTCGATCCGCATCTCCGGCAGTTCGTAGGCGGAGAGAATCCCGCCCTGTTTTCCCACGCTTCTGTAGGGAACTGCGTGAAACTTTTCCTGAGACAGACAGGACGCCATACAGCGGGCAATCTTCCTGCTGATAATGCTCACCGGCGCACCGCTTATGGGATCCGACAGATGGTTTCCCGTATCCACCAGCGCCCTTATGCGGATTTCCTGTCTCAGAGACGGCACATAGACGCGCACTGTCCGCAGACTGTCCTCCCGCCGCCTGAGCAGCCATTGTAAAACAGCCCGCAGCGCCAGATAGGACACCGCACCCGCCGTCAGGGTTAAGAAAAGACTTCCGCCACCCTTCACAACGACTCTTAAGCGATTCAGAATCCATATCATACCGCCGCCTAAAAAAAAGCCGGCGGCAGCCATTAGCAGAGACGCTCTCAGAAGGCTGCGCACACCGTGTATCTGATAGGTGAGGCACATCATACACATACTGACAGGTATGGAACCAAGCAGAAGTCTGCCTCCCACTGTGAAAACCGGCAGCATCAGACACAGGCAGCTCATCCCGGCTCCCACCGCCGCTCCCAGCCAGATTTTCCGGCGCGTGGCAGTACGCCGCATAATTTGTCCGGCTAAGGACAGCAGATACAGATCAGTCGTCATCTGCAGGATGAAAACACTGTCAATATATAATTTGTAATACACATTCCACCTCCGTATTTCCTTTTCATTATAGGAAATACCGGGCGCATATTCTGTCGCAATTGCAGAGCATTTTCCCTATTTTTCCAGACACATAACAACAAAGTAACACAAAGTTCGAGCGGGAAAGCTTTTATTCCCGCTCGCCGCGCGCCCCATGCGCCGCTTCTGCGGCATACTTCCTCTGCGTGGGGCTGCGCAAAAAACCACAGGATATTCTCCTGTGGTTTTTCATATCTTTTCATATTATTTTAATTTCTATTTCCTTAAGAAACTCGGGATATCCAGCGATTTCTCCTCCACGGAGCTCTTGATATCGTTGGTTTTCTGAATCCCGATCGGCTTAAGCCCTGCCTGCGCCTTCGCCTGTCCGCCCTGTGTCACCGGCTGCTTCAGACCCAAGTTCGCCGCCGCAAACGCGCTAAGCCCCGTGCCTGTTCCCACCGTGCTCTTTCCCTGCAGGGAAGTGGGGGTTATGTATCCGCTCTTAAAGCCGAGCCCTGCGCCTTGTCTGCCCGCCTTCTCCTCAATGCCTGTCGCGATAATGGTAACATTACAAGTGTCCGTCATACTGGAATCATACATCGCACCGAAGATGATATTCACCTCGTCACCTGTAAGATTTCTCACATAATCGGAAGCATCGGACGCATCCGCAAGGGAAATATCGCCGGAAACGTTGATAATCACGTGGGTCGCCCCGGTGATGGTCGTCTCAAGCAGCGGGCTCTCCACCGCCATCTTCGCCGCTTCCGCCGCCTTATCGTCACCCTTCCCGGTGCCGATACCGATATGCGCGATACCCTTGTCCTTCATAACCGTCTGCACGTCCGCGAAATCCAGATTGATAATCGCGGGCATATTGATCAGATCCGTAATGCCCTGCACCGCCTGCTGGAGCACTTCATCCGCTTTCTTAAGCGCCTCCGGCATGGTGGTACGCCTGTCCACAATCTCAAGAAGTTTGTCGTTTGGAATCACGATCAGGGTATCTACATTGTCCTTAATTTTCTCAATCCCGGACAGGGCATTGGTCATACGCGCCTTCGCCTCAAAACGGAAGGGCTTCGTCACCACGCCCACAGTCAGAATGCCCATATCCTTCGCAAGTTTCGCCACCACAGGAGCCGCTCCCGTTCCTGTGCCGCCGCCCATACCGCAGGTGACAAACACCATGTCCGCTCCCTTTAATGCCTGCGTCACTTCCTCGGAGCTCTCCTCCGCAGCCTTCTCGCCAATCTCCGGCTTCGCGCCCGCGCCAAGCCCCTTGGTAAGCTTCTCGCCGATCTGCAGCAGTCTGGTCGCCCTGCAAAGCTGCAATGCCTGCTTGTCCGTATTGATACCGATAAACTCCACACCGTCTATCTCTTCATCTATCATTCTATTAACAGCGTTATTGCCCGCGCCGCCGACACCGACAACGATAATCTTCGCAGCGGACTCCGCTTCATTCGACTTAATCTCCAGCAAGGTGATTCCTCCTTCTACTTCCACATACTCCATGCACAATCATATACTTTATCATATAATTATTTTCCGAACTTAGCAACCCATTTTTTTCTTTTTGTCCGATTTTGCACCGAATTATCCGGGGCACTTTCCCGTCAATCCTGCTCAAAGCTGTATGTTTTCGTGTCTTCGCTGTATTCACGCATATCTAAAGTACCACTTTTTCCCAGCAGATCCGGCAGAATATACTGCAGTTTCATAATTTTTTCATCGATATCCTCGTTTTTTCCCAGTGCGATCTTCGCCTCCCCGAAATACAGTGTCACCTCATAGGTGCTGTCAAAATAAATCCTGTCAGCCGTGAGGGAATATTTCGCAAGCTGCTGGGTGATATTCAGAATCTCGTCAAACAGCTCCGGCTTGTCCACCGGCAGCGGCTCATGCAGAATCACATGGTCAAAGGAAAGCCCCGTCACCTGTGGGATCCCGGCTGTCTCCTCCATGGACGTTTCCACCACGATGCCGTCTTTGTCAAAATACACATAACGGCCCAGATATCTGACGTAACCCGCCAGCGCTTTCTCGTACACCGTAATCCGGATTGTATCCTTCGCCTCGATCGCCACGTCCATGGTCTCTATAAAGGGAACCCCCTCTATGCCTTTATCCCGGTACTTCAAGGACAAAAACAGGGAATTGTCGCCAAACCTGCCCCCCATCACCATCTCCATGATCTCTTCGTTGGTGTAATGGATGCTGCCGTCCACATGGACCGTCGTCACTTTATAGTTATTGATAATATAGAAATAGGCGCCGCCGAGAATCAGAAAAAGGGAAAGAAAGACCGTCAGCAGAATAACTGATCTCTTCGCCTTGCCAAAGCGGATTTTTTCTGGTCTTTCCTCACGCTTTCTGATTCTCCGCTTCTTCCTTTTCGGCTCTTCCACATCCCCATTCTTGATCAGCCGCAGATTCGGATTCGTCTTTTTCTTCTTTACGGTCTTCTTATCGCTCATCCGTTCTCTCTTTTCGCATTAAGCCAATTCTATCTCCGCTCCCAGATCCCGCAGGCTCCGCGCGATATCCTCATAGCCTCTGTCAATAAAATGGCGGTTTGTCACAATACCCGTGCCCTCCGCCGCCAGCGCCGCCACCACAAGCGCCGCGCCGCCGCGAAGTTCCTTCGCCTCCACGATGGTGTTACAAAGCTTCCTGCCACCCCGGATGCAGGCACAGTTTCCCTCCACCCGGATGTCGGCGCCCATTTTCCGCAATTCGGGGACAATCCGGAACCGGTTTTCAAAAACGGTTTCCTCTATCCGCCCGTCATGTCCCGAAAAGGCGATTGCCGCCATGAAAAGAGACTGCAGATCCGTGGGAAATCCCGGGTATACCGCCGTCACCAGATTCTCCTTAAGCCCTTTGCAGGCACACCCTTCCACAAGCAGCCCCTCCGGGAGCCTGTGCAGGCGCGCACCCAGTTTCTCCGCGCATACAAGTACGCTCTCCATCTGTCCGCATGGCGCATCCTCCAAAAAGACACAGCCGCCCGCACACAGACAGGCGGCAAGCCATGTTCCGGCGACAATCCTGTCCGCTGGTACGCGGAAACGCACGGGATGCAGCTTTTTGACGCCCTCGATCACCAGCCGGTCTGTGCCGGCACCCTCTATCTTACCGCCGGCGCTTACCAAAAAATCGCACAACGCCTGTATCTCCGGCTCCCTTGCCGCAGGGTGGATCACCGTCACGCCCTCCGCCAGAACCGCTGCCAGAATGAGATTTTCCGTCACGCCCACGCTGACAAAAGGCAGTTCATGTACCGCGCCGTGGAGCCGTCCCGCCCTGGCGCAGAACCCTTCCGCTCCCTCCGTAATCTCCACTCCCATGCGCCGCAGCGTGTAAAGATGCTGGTCAATGGGACGCTTTCCGATCACGCATCCGCCCGGGTATTCCATAGCCACTTCGCCCATCCGGGCAAGCAGCGCCCCCAAAAGCATAATCGAGGATCTCATAACCCCCACGGAATCCGCCGGCATATCGCACTCGGCAACCCCTCTTGTATCAATACGGATCACATCCGCCTTTCTGCCCACCACACAGCCAAGACTTTCCAGAAGCCGCAGCATATGGTATACGTCCGAAATATCCGGGCAGTTTGTTATCTCGCAGGTGCCGTCTATCAAAAGTGTCGCCGCCAGAATGGGCAGCGAGGCATTTTTTGACCCTTGTATCTTCGTCTGTCCCGAAAGACAGTTTCCACCATAGATACGAACAGCGTCCATAAATTTACCTCTGCTTCTATTTATGACCTATTCTATCTATATGGATTTTCGACAAAAAATTATCTTGTCCTTACAAATCTTTTAACCGTATCCCCTTTGCCACGCTCAGAGTGATCCCGATTTCAATCAGCAGGAACATGACGGAAGACCCTCCGTAGCTGATGAAAGGCAGGGAAATCCCGGTATTGGGAATCGTGTTGGTAACCACGGCGATATTCAGAATGACCTGCACGGCGATATGCCCCATCACGCCCACCACCAGAAGCGCGCCGTAGAGATCCGGCGCATTGTTGGCGATAATCATCAGCCGCCAGATCAGCATCAGAAACATAATAATCACGGCGATTCCGCCGAAAAGCCCCAGTTCCTCGCAGATAATGGAAAAGATCATGTCATTCTGCGCCTCCGGCAGGAAGCCTCTCTTCTGCATACTCTGCCCAAGCCCTTTGCCCAGCACACCGCCGCTGCCGATGGCGTAGAGCGCCTGCAGCGTCTGGAACCCGGTATCGCTGGAGTACGCCTCCGGGTCAAGCCACGCCAGCACACGGGCGCCGCGGAAGTCCAGATCGTCCACATGCGCCTGCGCCGTCTGCACTACATAAAAGACGACAGCCGCCGCTCCCGCAAGTGTCAGCAGGCCCAGAAGAAAGAACCGTTTATAGTCCGGGCAGGACACAAACAGCATCAGCACCGCAATCGCCATGACGATAATCGCCGAACTCAGGTTATTGGTAATCTGCCAGAGCATCAGCGCAATCGGCAAAGGGATCGCCAGCACGAAATAAAAGCCTTTTTTTGTCCGTATCGCCTTTCCCATTTTACAGATCAGACTGGATAAAAATAAAATCATACCCAGCTTAGCCACCTCCGCCACCTGCAGGGAGAGCGGACCTATGTACAGCCAGCGTGTCGCCCCGCCGGAGCTGTGGCCGAAAGGAATGATCAGAAGGATCAGCACCACCGAACCGATATAAGCCGGCACCGCAAACCGTTCCCAGAAATGATAGGGGATGTTCGCCACCACCATCATTGCCACAAGCCCCAGAATGGACGCTAAGAGCTGCTGTCTCAAATATCTGGTGGAATCCCCCATCTTTAAGTTTGCCTCATAGGAGCTTGAGGAAAACACCATGACCATACCGAAACCCACAAGGAAAAGCACGATAAACAGCAGGCTGTAATCCATAAAGCTCTCGCCTTTTTGTTGTCTTCTACGGGAAGCGTTTCTCTGTGCCACTTTTTAGCTCTCCTCCAACTGATTTACCATATCCTTAAACATCTGTCCCCTAACCTCGTAGTTCGGGAACATCCCCCAGCTCGCACAGGCGGGCGACAACAGAACCGCATCCCCCGGCTTTGCCCTCTCCACGCATACCGCAAACGCCTCCTCAAAGGTGTCCGCAAGCATGATATCGGAAAGTCCGTGCGCTCTCGCGCACGCCGCTATCTTTTCTCTCGTCTGCCCGATCAGCACCAGACATTTCACCTTGCCGTCAAACGCCTCAATCCACTCGTCGTACTCACTCTGTTTGTCATAGCCGCCGCCAATTAACACCGTGGGACGGTCCATGGCGCGGATGCCCTGAATTGCCGCGTCGGGATTGGTGCCCTTGGAATCGTTGTAATAGTACACCCCCCGCTTTGTGGCCACAAACTCGATTCTGTGTTCCACCGGCGGAAACTCTCTGATGACCGACAGAATTTCCTCCATCGGCACACCGCAGGCGGACGTGACCGCCATCGCCGCCATCACGTTCTCCACGTTGCAGATACCCACCAGTTTCATGTCATGTATGTCCATGAGGCGCTCGCCCGCCCCATCCTTTGCACGGAAGATTTCTTCCCCTTCCAGATAATAGCCGTCCGTGAGCTTTCTCTGCGAGGAAAACCACACCACCCGCGCCGGGCACTGCTCCCCGAAAAATCTTGTGTAGCTGTTTTCATAGTTTAAGACGCAGGTCTCTTCCTTCGTCTGGTTCCTGCAGACCGCCTCCTTCGCCGCCGCATAATTTTCCATGGTATGATGTCGGTTTAAATGATCCGGCGTTACATTCAAAATCGCGGAAACCTGCGGCTTAAACTGATCGATCGTCTCCAGCTGGAAACTGCTGATCTCCGCCACCGTCACGGTCTCCTCCGTTGAATCCAGCGCCGTCAGCGTATAGGGGTTTCCGATATTTCCCACCACATCCACATCCTGACAGTGGGCAGCCATGATCGCCCCCACAAGGGAAGTGGTGGTCGTCTTGCCGTTTGTCCCCGTGATGGCGATCACCGTGCCTTTTCCCATCTCATATGCCAGCTCGATCTCGCCCCAGATCTTTACGCCCCTTTTTCGGAAATCCTCCACAAACGCCGTATCTGTCGGCACGCCCGGACTTAGGACGACCAGCTCCACCGAAGCTTTCTCTTCCTCCGACAATGTGCCGATCACAATCTCCGCCTGAACGCCGGACGGCAGTTTCCTCTGCACCTCTTCCGCCTTCAGGTTCTCGTTTTCGTCAAACAAAAGAGGCGCCGCCCCCGCGTGATATAAAGCCTGCACAGCCCCGATTCCGCTCAAGCCCGAGCCCACCACAAGCACTTTCTTTCCCCGTAACTCCATAACAACCTCCATGATTTATCTTAAACTCCGAACAATGCCACAAGGCATAACAGCGCCGTCACAATCGAAAATACGGCAACCACCCGTGTCTCCGACCACCCGCACAGCTCGAAGTGATGATGGATCGGCGCCATCTTAAAGATGCGCTTACCGCCTGTCATTTTGAAATACGTCACCTGCATCATAACCGACAAAACCTCTATGACATAGATAAAACCTACGATCGCAATAAAGAGCGGCATCTGCATCATGTACGCTGCCGCCGCTACAAAACCGCCAAGAGCAAGCGATCCCGTATCTCCCATAAACACGCTTGCCGGATGCACATTGAAGAGCAGGAAACCCAAAAGCGCGCCCACCACCGCGCAGGTAATCGGCTCGATTCCGCTGACTGTGCCGATCGCCACCACCGTAAAGAAAGTCGCGACGAGCACTGTCACAGAGCTTGCCAGACCGTCCAGACCGTCCGTAAAATTCGTGCCGTTCACCGTCCCGATCACTACAAAGAACAAAAATGGAATATTCATCCATCCAAGATCCAGATAAACGCCGTCCAGAAAAGGCACTTTCATTGCCAGAGATACATCCGTATACCTTTGCAGATAAAAGACAAATACGCCCGTGACGAGAAACTGCAGGGCAAATTTCTGCCACGCCCTGAGTCCCATGGAACGCTTTAGAACGACTTTGATATAATCGTCGAGAAAGCCTACCAGCCCGAAACCAAGCGTGAGAAACAGCACCGGGATAATGCCCGGGTAATCCCGCACAAAGAGCAGGGAGGTCACCACCACACTGACCAGAATCAGGATGCCCCCCATGGTGGGCGTTCCGTTTTTCTTCAAATGGCTTTCGGGTCCTTCCGTCCGCTCCGTCTGCCCCACTTTCAGCCTGCGCAGAAAAGGGATGACCACAGGTCCCAGAAAAACGCTGATCGCAAATGATACCAAAACCGAAATTAAAATCACACTGTTCATGTTTATCTCCTGCTCCTTACCACCAATCCATTACTTACCAGTATAGCTCGTTTCGTCCAAATATGGAAGGATATTCTCAAAAAGCTGCCTCACCACCGGGGCGGCGATCTGTCCGCCGTAGTAAGTTCCCTTGGGATTATGGATGACCGCCAGTGCCAGAACCTGCGGGTTATCCGCCGGGGCAAAGCCAAGGAAGGAGGCGATATACTTGCCGCTCCCGCGGGGAAGGGTCTGGCTGGTGGCTGTCTTTCCGCCCACCCGGTAACCCTCCACCGCGCCGTTTTTGCCGCTCCCTTCCGCCACCACCTGCTCAAGGATATACCGCATGGTCTCGGACGTCTCATCGGACACCACATGCTCCCTCACGGGATAGGTAAACGACTGGCTGTCGCTCCCGTCCGACGTCACCGCACGCACGGCAAAATGGGGTGTGATCCGCCTTCCGCCGTTGACGATGGACGCCGCCGTGGTGGCAAGCTGGATCGGCGTGATCTGGAAGGACTGCCCGAAAGAGATGGTGGCGAGCTCCACAGGTCCGATGTTTTCCATCTTGTGCATGATTGTCCCCGCCTCGCCCGGCAGGTCGATCCCCGTCTTGTCTAAAAGCCCGAATTGGCGGAAGTAGGAGTAGTACCGCTCCACGCCTATGCGCAGTCCCACGGTGATAAAGACGGGGTTGCAGGAGTTCATTGTCCCCTGCACAAAGTCTTCCGCCCCATGTCCGCCCACTTTATGACAGCGGATTTTCCGATCCTCCACCATGATAAAGCCGGGACAGTTGAAGGTGTCCGTGGGCTTCACCGCCCCGGATTCCAAGCCCGCCGCCGCCGTGATGATCTTGAAAGTGGAACCCGGCTCGTAAGTGTCGTTGATACAGCCGTTTCTCCACATGGCGTTCAAAAGTTCCTGCCGCTTTTTTTCGGAGAACGCCAGCGCGTCCATACCGTCAGGCAGCGTGTACGGATTATTTAAGTCGAACTCCGGCACATCCACCATGGCAAGGATCTCACCGTTCCGGGGATTCATAACGAGAATGGACACCCGGTCCGCCTCCTTGGTCTCCATAGTCTGCATGGCAAGCTGGGTGGCATAGCTCTGGATATTGATGTCCAGACTGACATAGAGATCCCTGCCGCTTACCGGCTCCACCCTCTCCTCGCCCTCCTCGTCCTGCTCCACGCCCTTGGCATCGGTCACTGTTAAGATCGTTCCCGCTTCGCCTTTCAGATATTCCTCATAAATCACTTCAAGCCCTATGATACCCTGATTATCCCCGCCGGTGAATCCCAGCGCCTTGGACGCCAGTGAATCATAAGGATAATAACGCTTGTAATCTTCATCCACCTTGACCCCGTCAAGGGCTCTTGCCCTGATGGCGTCACCTACCGGCTTTTCCACATTGCTCTTGATCTTCTCGATGGAAGAGTATTTCTCCACCCGTTTTCTGACATACTCCTCCGACAGCCCCAGTTCTTCCGAGAGAACGGCAATCACTTCCTCTGCGTCCGAAATCTGGCTGTGTATCACGGAGACCGTGCAGACCGTCTTATTATCCGCCAGAATCTTGCCGTTCGCGTCTATGATGCGCCCTCTTGCCGCCTTGATGCTCCGCTCTCTCTCGTGGAGCTCCCTCGCCTTCTGTGAATAGTATTCAGACTGGAACACCATCAGATAAAACAGTCTTCCCGCCAGCCCGAAGAGCGTCAGTACACACAGGAAAAACACCGTCACCGTCTTGCTCCTGTGGTATGTTTTATGGTCCATCTTCCCTTCCATCAAAGAGAAACCTCACAAAAAGGTATTAATATAATCTATTATCCTTTTTCTGAGGTTATTCTCACTTCACGCTATTTAAGGTTCCCCTGTGTCTTCCCCGTCTCCCGGCGGCGGTGCCGGCGACCACTCACCTCCGGTTCCTTCTCCGGTCCCTTCCCCGGACTCTTCAGCCTGAGAATCTCCGCGTCCCACCTGGGTGCCGATCTGCGGATCATAGTAATCGCCCGTAGCCGGATCTACGAGATAGCCCGTCTCTGGATCGAGAGGGAAATCCTTCCACGCCTCATTCGGTCCTGCCGGTTCCTCCTCCGACCCTTCCGCGCCTTCTTCTCCCTCTGCGGGTGCGGCGCCCTCACCTTCTGCCGGGCTGCCTTCTTCGCCTTCTTTCGGAATCGGGTTGCCCTCCTCGTCCAGCTCTTCCTCCGGCTCTGCGCCCTGCGGCGTCCTGATCTGGATCTGGAGCTGCTCTAACTCCTCCCGCTCCGTATCGCTCAGTTCCTCCGTCATAAAGATGTTCATATAAGGCAGCACTTCTGTCAGAATCTTTTTCACAATTTTGGTGGCGTATTTCGCGTCATCCTGAAAGACCACATTAGGTCTGTCCACCACCACATAAATGACCACCTGCGGGTCATCCGCGGGCGCATAGCCCATAAAGGAAACCACATATTCGTTATTGCCTCGGGGCAGCGTCTCCGCCGTTCCCGTCTTTCCGCCGATCATATACCCTGCGGGTCTCGCGGTGTGCCCTGTGCCGTTTTCCCCGCTCACCACTGTGTTGCAATATTCGATGATCTTATCACTGGTGGAACGGGATATAGTCTGCTTCAAAAGCCTTGGCTCAATATTCTCTATGGTAGCGCCGTCCGCCGTCGTAATCCGGCTCGCCACATGGGGCGCATAGTAGTTGCCGCCGTTGATCAGCGAGCAGAAACCTGTAATCACCTGTATCATGGTGGCGTTAAAGCTCTGTCCGAAAGAGTTGGTCGCAAGGTCCGTCATGCCGATATTGTCCTCATGGTAGATCATGCTCGCCGTGCGCGGCTCACCCGCCAGATCAATATTTGTCTTTAATCCAAAGTTAAAGCTGTGCTGATAATTCACAAATTCCGTCTTGCCAAGCGCAAACGCCACATTCATCAGCACCACGTTACAGGAGCGCTCCACGCCCTGCTGCACCGTGAGCGGGCCGTCGCCGAAAGTCTGATGGCACTTGATTTTATAGTCACCCACATGAAGAAACCCTTCGCAGTTGTAAGTCTCGTTGCCGGTGATGGAGCCGCTCTCCAACGCCGCCGCCACCGTGAACGGCTTGAACACCGATCCCGGCTCGTAAGCGTCCACGATACAGAAATTTTTCCACAGGGCGTTTAAGTGCTGGTACATGACCTCGTCGTTCATCCCGGCGATGGACTCCTGCGTCACATATTCCGCCACGCCGTCCGTCCTGACACGCTTTCCGTCCTTGTCAAGAAGGGGCATCCCGATCAGATTTTCCGTGTTTCTGACGTCGTTTAAGTCAAAGACCGGGTAGCTTGCCATAGCCAGAATACTGGCGGAGTTCGGATCCATAATGACACAGCCGATATTTTCCGCACCGTTGCCGGGTCTGGCGTTGTCCTTATACTCCTCGTTGAACGCTTTCAGATACTTCTCCACGATAGCCTGGATGTTCGCGTCCAGACTGAGCTGGATGTTGTTGCCGTCCTTCGCCGCGATGGTCGTGCGCTCCAGCGTGGAATCGTCGTTGAGGTAACCGTACTCCCTGCCGTTTGTACCGCTCAAAATATCATTATAATACTCTTCCAGCCCGTAAGTGCCCGCATTGTCGCCCGTCGTAAAACCGATCAGGTCACATGCCAGAGAGCCGTTCGGATACTCCCGCTTATACTCATTTTCAAACCACACGCCCTTGATATTTGCGCCCTGTTCCTCGTCGTCGCAAAACTCCTCAAAAGCAGATTTCTTCTCATACTCCACCCGCTTCGCCATCACATAGTAGGAAGATTGGGGATGCCCGGCGATGTAGGCGCGCACCGCCTCCACGTCGATATCGAAGAAACGCTTCAGCGCGTTCAAGGTCGGCTCCAGATACTCCTCTTTGCGCAACAGCAGTTTGGTGTCCAGAATGACGTTGTAAACCTTGTTGCTCGCCGCCAGCACCGTGCCGTTGGAGTCCACAATTTCCCCACGTTTAAAAGGTATTATCGCGGAGTCATACTCCTGATGCGACAATACCTGTTTCTTGTACTCTTCCCCGTTATCCCTGTTGATCAGAAACAGCCGGACGCTGAGTCCCACAAAAGCCGCCAGTATGAATAAAAACAGCACCAGCAGCTTTTTCTGCATTTTCATGGTAAATTTCAATACGGACTTTCTTTTCTGTGCACTCAAAAAATCACCTGCTTATTCCTGTTGCGGGATTTCCGCCATCTGTTTCACATAGTCGCTGTTTTCACTGGCGAAGGAAATAATCTGCCCTTCCTGCGCGTACTGCATACCCAGTTCCTGAATCGCGATCCTTCTGATCTCCTCCAGATCCACAGCGCTTGTAATTCTGCTGTAATCCTCCTCATTGGCAACCTTCAAAGCATTCAGTTCCCTTTCCAGTGTAGAGATATGCTTCACGCTGTTTGTGATATCCGACTGCAGCCCGATATAATATACCAGAATAACAGCGGTAGCAACCAGCGCAGCGCCCAGAAACAGGACATAGCCGGGACTCATGTGTTTCGCCTTCTCCCTGTTTCTTCTCACTGTGTTATTTATTTTTTTCTTCCGTCTGTCGTCAGTCTTTCTCTCCGGCTGTATATTTCTGACCGTGTTGCCATGCACATAGTATGCGTTTTGCCGTGATGCTGCCATAATTCTCTGTTTCCCCTCTTTAATGCCATTCCTGCGAACGTTTCTCTGCTTTTCTGTCTTTCCTGTCATTTCCGCCCTTGTCAGTGGCTGCGTTTACTTCTTCTCGAACACCCGGAGTTTCGCGCTTTTCGCCCTGCTGTTCTCTGCCATTTCCCCTTCGGACGGAAGGATCGGTTTTTTCGTGATCACTTTCCCCTTTGAGACCTGTCCGCACACACAGACCGGGAAATCCGGCGGGCATGTACAAGGATTCTCATTTTTTCGGAAGATGGACTTTACAATCCGGTCCTCCAGAGAATGAAAAGTAATCACGCAGAGCCTCCCGCCCGGATTCAGAAGATCGATCAGCCTATCCAGAGAGTCCTGCAATACTTCCAGTTCCCTGTTACACGCAATTCGCACCGCCTGAAAGGTCCGTTTGGAGGGATGCCCTCCTGTGGCGCGCATTTTTGCCGGGATGGAAGCCTTTATGATCTCGTTCAGCTCTCCTGTCGTCTCCAGAGGCTTGTCCTTCCTCGCCGCCACAATATGCTTCGCTATATTCTTCGCAAATTTCTCCTCGCCGTAATCCCGCAAAATACGGGTAAGTTCCGCCTCGGAATACTCGTTTATGATCTCCTTCGCGCTCAGGCTCTGTCTCTGGTCCATCCGCATGTCGAGCGGCGCGTCATACCTGTAGGAAAACCCTCTCTCCTCATTGTCAAGCTGATAGGAGGAAACGCCCAGATCGAGCACTATACCGTCCACGCCGTATATGCCGGTTCCCGCAAGCGCTTCCGCCGCGTTCGCATAATTGTCACGGATCAAAGTAATCCGCTCTCTGTAAGGCTCCAGCCGCTTTCCCGACGCCGCCAGCGCGTCCTCGTCCTGATCAATGCCGATCAGCCTGCCGGAACCCGTAAGCTTCCCCGCCACCTCGTAAGCATGTCCGCCGCCGCCAAGGGTGCCGTCCAGATAGATGCCCTGCGGTTTGATGTCCAGATTTTCTATGGTTTCCTCAAGGAGCACTGAGGTGTGCTTAAATTCCATTTTGTTTTCCTCTGTCCTAGATCCCTAACCCAAGCTCCGCCATGTGCTCCGCGATCTCATCCATGTCCTCAAATGCCGCCGTATCTTCAAAGCGTTCCCTGCCCCAGATCTCGATCCTGCTGCCGACGCCGACCAACACCACATCTTTCGTCAGCTCCGCAAATTCCCGCAGGACATTGGGTATCAGAATCCTTCCCTGTTTGTCCACTTCCGCTTCTGTTGCTCCCGCCAGAAAAAAACGGACGAACTGTCTCGCCTCTTTATTCGTGATGGGCAGGGATCTGAGTTTTTCTTCAAAGCGTTTCCACTCTTCGTTGTCATACACAAACAGACAGCCGTCCAACCCCTTGGTCACCACAAAAACGTCTCCCAGAATCTCTCTGAACTTTGAGGGGATGATCAGCCTGCCCTTTGCATCAATTGTGTGATTGTACTCTCCCATGAACATATGCAATCACCCTGCCCGCCTGTAACACTGTACCCTATGTGGTCTGCCACGAAAAGGGAATGTCGGTGCCACTTCGTACCACTTCACTCCACTTTTCACCACTTTTACATCAATTCTACCCTATTTATGGGGATAATGCAAGGAAAAAAGAAGGAAATATTAAGAAATCCTTAATGAGGACGGCAGGGGAGGGCATGTGCTTTGGCACAATTTAGGTTGGCATAATATTGGTTGTGGAAACGAAAAAGAGGGCACAGGCGTTTCACTCTGTGCTCTCTTTTTCTACCACGGCTGTGGCTGTTGTATGCTTTTTTAAATAGAGGCGGATGATGATGTCCGCCGCCAGCGCGCCGACGAAAAGAACCGCCGCCAGCACCTGCGATACCGCTATGGTTGTGTGGGGGATGAAGAGGGTGTCGGTGCGGATACCCTCGATCCACGCCCTGCCGAGCCCGTAGCCGCCAAGATATAGCAGCCACTGTTCCCCCTCGAATTTCTTGTGCTTTCGGTACAGCAGCATCACGATCAGCAGCGCCAGATTCCACAGGCTTTCGTAGAGGAAGGTGGGGTGCACCTGAATGTAGTTTGTGCCCTCCGTCATGTGGGCGGCGATCTTTTCGGAAATATCTCCCGCCCTGACCATCTGCGTCGGCAGACGCATGGCGAACAGACTGTCCGTGTACTCTCCGAATACTTCCCGATTCGTAAAGTTGCCCCATCTGCCGATCACCTGCCCCAGCACCAGACCCGGCACGCAGATATCCGCAAGCTGTAAAAAGCTCTGTTTTTTCCTCCTGCAGTAGATCCACAGAGTCAGAAAAGCGGCAATCACCGCGCCGTAAATCGCCAGTCCGCCGTTTCGCAGATTGAAGATGCCGAGCAGATCGTTTTTGTATCTGTCCCACGAAAAAATCACATAATAGACTCTCGCCCCGATGATGGAAAAGATGATGGCGTAGATCGCGAAATCCCAGATCAGATCCGGATCCAGCTTTTCCAGTTTCGCCACCTTCGCCGCGAGAAGCACCCCCGCCAGCACACCGATGGCAATGATCACACCGTAAAAGGCAATCGGAAAGCCGAAGACAGTAAATGTCTTCGGCACATTCTTTAAATAAATTTCCAAGTTTGGAAAGGCGATATCCATACTTCCCATGATGTCCTGCATATTCATTCTCCCTTAGACATTAAATCTAAAAAGAATCACGTCCCCGTCCTGCACCACATAGTCTTTTCCTTCCATACCGACAAGCCCTTTCTCTCTCGCCGCCGCTAGGGAGCCCTGCTCCAGAAGGTCTTTGTAGTTGACCACTTCCGCCTTGATGAAGCCCCGCTCGAAATCGGTATGTATCTTTCCTGCCGCCTGAGGCGCTTTCGTTCCGATCTTGATGGTCCACGCCCTCGTCTCGTCCTCGCCCGCCGTGAGGAAACTCATCAGCCCGAGCAGACGGTAACTTGCGCGGATCAGCTTCTGCAGCCCGGACTCCGAAAGCCCCAGATCCTCCAGAAACATCGCCGTTTCCTCCTCGTCCAGTTCCGCAATCTCCTGCTCGATCTGGGCGCAGATCACGAATACCTCGCTCCCGTTTTCCGCCGCAAACGCCTTCACTTTCTGCACGCCGTCATTGTTCGCGCCGTCGTCCGAGAGGTCGTCTTCCGCCACATTTGCCGCAAAGATCACCGGCTTGTAAGTGAGAAGATTATAAGAAGTCAGAAGCGCCAGTTCGTCCTCATCCTCCGTCTCAAACACCTTAGCAAGCTTCCCTTCCTCCAGATGCGCCTTGAGCCGTTCTAACAGGTCGTACTCTTTCGCCGCCGTCTTATCCATCTTGGCAACTTTTGCCGTCTTTGCCATTCTGCGCTCCAGAATCTCGATATCGGAAAAAATCAGCTCCAGATTGATCGTCTCGATATCCCGGAGCGGATCAATAGAACCGTCCACATGGACGATATTGCTATCCTCAAAACACCGCACCACATGGACGATCGCGTCCACCTCGCGGATATTGCTCAAAAACTGGTTCCCCAGACCCTCACCTTTGGAAGCGCCCTTCACAAGCCCGGCGATATCCACGAACTCAATGGTCGCGGGTGTCACCTTCTTGGAATGGTACATATCCCCCAGAAGTTTTAACCGCTCATCCGGCACTGTCACAATGCCGATATTCGGGTCGATGGTGCAGAACGGGTAGTTGGCGGATTCCGCTCCTGCCTTTGTCAGTGAATTAAAAAGGGTGCTCTTGCCCACGTTGGGGAGCCCGACGATGCCTAATTTCATAATTTATCATACCCACTCAGAAATCCTTTATTTTCAAGGTTTTCTTCCTTTCTCTATATTTTTACTACACAATCTGTTACACAATTTTCAAGGCACTTTCGATTCTTTCCACCTCTTTGACCTTCTCATCCTCAGTCACATGGACGTATAAATTCATCGTAATGCCTACATTAGAATGACCTAAAATCACCTGTAAAGTCTTAGGACGCATTCCACCTTCAATACATCTTGTTGCCATCGTATGCCTTAACACGTGCATTGAGAAACGTTCAATACCAGCTTTGTCACATAATTTAAATAAAGAATTATCATAAGTAGAATTTTTTGTTGGTTCGCCCTTCCTACAAAGAAATACAAACTCTTTGAACTGCATATTGATCACTTTGATTTCTCTCAGCTTCTCTTTCTGCCTTTTCAAGATAGCAATCGCTTCTTCTGTCAACGGCACATCACGATAGCCGGATTTGCTTTTAGGTTCTCCAATTCGCCATTCACCAACACTGTATCTATACTCCATACTTCTCTGTATGTGTATGACACGCTTTTCCCAATCAATATCAGACCATTTCAAACCTATTAACTCACCTGTCCGTAATCCCGTCTGCAAAATGAAAGCAAACTGATTATAATTGCTGCTCTTCTTGGCAACTTCAAGAAATTTCTTTTGCTCGTCAATGGTTAATGCTCTGACTTTCTTAGGTTCTTTCCCAATATTATATTTTACCGCTTTTGTTACTGGATTTTTAAGGATCACATCATTTTCAACCGCATCAGCGAACATACAATACAATGCTATCCTCGTTTGATATATGGTGGATGTTTTATAATCATCCTTCATCTGGTTTAAAACATTCTGACAGTGCATCGGTTTTACCTCAGACAATATCATATTGCCAATACACTTCTTTATATTATGTTCAAACCGTTCTTTATAATTTCTGATTGTATTAGGTCTTATACTGTCACCTTTTATATTTTCAATCCAGTAATTGAACCATGCCGTTACCGTCATATCCCCGGATGCATTGATTCCACCATGTTCATCTTCAAACTTTGCATCCGCATACCATTTACGGCACTCCTGTAGCTTTGGGAAATATCTTTGAACTGATTTACCAGTTCTCTTACTTACAAATCGTGCTGTGTATAAACCATCCTTTCTTTGACAGATACCGACTCCAA
>CAJUJK010000038.1 GCA_910586705.1 uncultured Lachnospiraceae bacterium
TTGTGAAAATATCACAAAATATTTCAATTCTTGATTTTATTGTTGCAAATTACCCTCTTACTTTCCAACTATTCATATCGTATAATTTTGGTTTTAATGTGTGCATTTCGTTGATGTTACCGTATGGGAATAATCTTTCATTATCACCTCTCCACATCTTTCACACACATCTGCGGAATAATAATCTATTTTACAGCCTCCACTAGAATACTTATAATGATATGTAACATATCCCTTCACATAAGAATGTATGCAACCCGCTCTTTCCGTTCCACCATTCTGCAACTCTGACAAGTTATAAGATATACCGTCATCTCCCAAAAATTCCACAAAATCCAATACCTCTTCTTCCGAAAACTGTATCTCCTCCGTGGTAACTCCCCATGTTCCTTTCTCATCCTGCAGTGCCTCAAACATAACAGCATCTGCATCCCTTATCACCTGCGGATTCTCATATGCACAAACGGTCAAAGATCCCCCAAACAAAATAGCCACTCCCAATAACAGGGACACCACTTTCTCCATTCTATTTCTTTTTCTGCTCTCCATCATATTAATCAACCTCCATTTAATCATTTTTTTGCTTCCGCTTAAGTATGTCCGATATTTTACTTTGTCAAGTCCATCATCCTGCGCCATATTAATAATCAAGTTTCCATACCTCTTTCGTGCCGCTTTATCAAGATCCCGTACCACAATGGCATCGCAGCTCTGTTCACAGTAAACAGACATTGCATAAAAACAAAGATACACCAACGGGTTAAACCAATGCAGAAGAATAGCAAGCAGACTAAGATACCGCCATGCTACATCTGCCCTCTTTACATGGATCAGTTCATGTTTAAGGCTGTAATAAATCTCTTCCTCTGACAGTCCTCTTTCTGGTATGATGACATATTTTCGGAAAACTCCCATTGTACAGACCGTTTCAACTTCATCGGCACACAGTAATACGATCCTCTTTTTGATGCCAGCTTCCTTTTTAACCCTTTCAAATATCTCCAGATAATTCGGCTGGCTCACCTGCGGGTTTCCAACTGCCACCTTCGCTTCGCGATATTTCCACAAATTTTTGGCACCTGCCAGCAGCAGCCCGCACACCCAGACAAACCACATGGCAATTATGTATGCCTGAAAGTTTATATGAAGTCTCCCGCCCTCTTCTATTCCAATGAAATTCATTGTCGCAATGTCATTCATGTCCCACTGCCGCCGAATGCCCAGTATACGGGACAGTCCATATTTATACCCACTGTTGTACTTGGGAAACGGCAGACAGAAGAAAAGCAGGTCAAGCCTAAGCATACCGTACACCCATCCAGGAGAAATCACTCTTTTCCCAAAAACAGCGCACAGCACAATGGCAAGGAATACCAGACTTCCGCTAAGTGACATTGCCAGAATAAGCATTATATGTCCTCCAGAAACTTTCTCAGTTCGTCCGCCTCTTTCCCGCTCAGTTTTTCGCCTCCGCTGAATGCCGACATAAACAGATTCAAAGATCCGTCAAAATAGGAATCCAGAAGATGCCTTGCCCTTGCTTTCTCATACTCCTGCCTGTTTAACGCCTTAAAATACCGCCTTTTCTTAAAACGCTCTTCCCCTTCACACCGGACAGATATGACACCTTTTTGTTCCATCCGTGTTAAAAATGTAGATAATGTCTGCTTTTTCCACCCCTTTTCCGAGTCTTCTCCAAACTGTGCCGCAACGTCCCTGTAGGAATACTCCTTGTCTTCCTTCCACATCCACTCCAGAATTTCTTTTTCGGAGTCAGAAAGTAGTACTTCATTCATAGTCTTCTCCTCCTTTCTTCCTCATGGTACTACACGTCTGTATCCCTGTCAATGCGAGATGATAAAGAACACGCAAAAACGGACGACCAGTCACCCGGTCGTCCGTCACTATCATTCTTTTAAAATACAAATATGGCAGCCGTATAAGGCGGCAGGTCAAACGAAATACTGTAATCCTTAAAATTACACGGCTCTTTCACCGCCGCAATCTCAGCGGGAATCACGTTCCCGTTTCCACCAAAACGCTTGTCGTCGCTGTTCAAGAGCAGTTTATACTTTTTCTTCTTCGGCACCCCGATCTTATAGTTCTCCCACTTCATAGGGGTCATGTTGAGGACAAACATGATATTGTTCTTGCCGGTTTTGTCCTTGCGGTAGAAACTGTATGTACTGCGGTCCGCGTCGTCAGCATTCAGCCACTCGAAGCCTGCCCAGTCATTGTCGATCGTGTACATTGCCGGATACTTGTTGTAGAGGGCGAGCAGTTCCTTCACGTACTCGTGCATCCCCTTATTCTGCTCCTCGCCGAGCAGATTCCAGTCTAACTCCCTCGTCTCGCTCCACTCTCTCTCCTGCCCGAAATCCTGTCCCATAAAGAGCAGCTTCTTGCCGGAATGCCCTATCATATAGCCGTAGCCCACACGCAGATTCGCGTACTTATCTACAGGATAACCGGGCATCTTGTTGACCATGGAGCACTTCAGATGCACCACCTCGTCATGGGAGAGCGGCAGGATATAATTTTCGCTGCTGTTGTAGCTCATGGCAAAGGTCATGGCATAGTGGTTGTTCTTGCGGAAATACGGGTCAAGCTTCATATATTCGCAGAAATCATGCATCCACCCCATGTTCCATTTGAAGCTGAATCCAAGACCATCCTCTTCCACCTTGCCCGTCACTTTCGGCCACGCCGTGGACTCCTCCGCAATGGTAAGGAAGCCGGGGTATGCGCCGTGCACCACGGAGTTTAAGTGCTTGAAGAACTCTATGGCGTCCAGATTTTCATTGCCGCCGTACTTATTCGGTACCCACTGACCTTCCTGCTTGCTGTAATCCAGATAGAGCATGGATGCCACGGCGTCAATCCGGATGCCGTCGATATGATACTCCCTGATCCAGTAGAGAACGTTCGCAATCAGGAAATTCCTGACCTCATTCTTCGCATAATTAAATATCTTCGTGCCCCAGTCGGGGTGCTCGCCGATCCTCGGATCGGGATGCTCAAAAATACACTGTCCGTCAAAACGCCCAAGCCCGTGCGCGTCAGTCGCAAAATGCGCCGGAACCCAGTCAAGGATAACGCCTATTTTATTCTTGTGCAGCTTGTTGATCAGATACATGAAATCGGAGGGATCACCATGTCTGGAAGTGGGTGCGTAATAACCTGTCACCTGATATCCCCATGAACCGTCAAACGGATATTCCGCAATACCCATAAGCTCTATATGTGTATAGTGCATCTCCTTCAGATAATCCACAATTCTGTCTGCGAACTCACGGTAATTATAGAAGCCCTCCTCCGTGCCGTCGGGATGTTTCATCCACGAACCGATGTGGCACTCATAGATCGCCATAGGCTCCTGATTATAGTCCTTGCCGTCTCTTGCCGCCATCCATGCGCTGTCCGACCATTTAAACTTACTGATATCAAAGGTTTTGGAGGCATTGCCCGGACGCATCTCCGCATAGTTTGCAAAGGGATCCGCCTTATAAAGCTTTTCGCCCGCGGGTGTGCGGATCAGATACTTGTAAAGCTCATTCTCGCCCACATCCGGGATAAAAAGCTTATAGATCCCGCCGGGACCCAGTTTCTCCATCGCATGTTTTTCTTCATCCCAGCCGTTAAAGGTTCCTATCACATGAACGCTTGCCGCGTTGGGCGCCCATACTGCGAAAAACATACCCTTCACGCCGTTTTCCACGGAAGGATGTGCCCCCAGCTTTTTATAAATGTCATAGTGCGTTCCCTGTGCGAACACATACTGGTCAGCCTCGGAGATAAATACCTCCTCCATCGTTTCCTTCTCTGCTTTCTGGGGAACCGCCTTTTCCTGTTTCCCCTGCTTTTTCTGCACTCCCGACGGCTTAGCCGCTTTCTTTACTGCCATAACCTAACCCCCTGTTTTTTATTGCATGAGAGACTAGAATAAACTGCTTTATTTTAGTAATGCATGAAGTCCTTCTCCCGCAGTATAATCATGTCCTCTTCATCATACCTCTTTGCGAGTAAAATATCCATAAAATGTTTCGGTGTTTTTTTATTGGCGTACTCGATCGCCTCGTCCACCAGATCTTTCACCTCGGAGATCGTCACTTCATGGTCGCTCGTCTGCCTGTCCGCAATCCTCGTATGAAGCGCGAGGATACCAAATTCGTCAATGGAATACTCCATGTCTTCCGCATACTGCTTCGCGTATGCCACCAACGACTCATTGTCCAGCGGTTCAATGTCCACACGCAGGTTAAAACTGTTTGTGAGCGCGCTGTTTTTGGAAAGCAGCTCATTCACTTCCGCCTTCGTGCCCACAAGCAGCGCCAGAAGACCCATATTCTCCTTCTCAAGCACCTTGATCACGGACGCCACGGTAGCCGCCTTCAGCTTTGCCGCCTCCACAATAATCAATGCGCCGTTATCCATTTTGGAGAAAGTCGCCTCCACATCCTTCTTATTTAAGATGTGTCCCTCGATCTTTGCCACCTTCCCGGAAAAATTGCTGTCATTGTACTGCATTTCCCGGATCAGCGCTTTCGCCAGCGACATTGTCGTAAGCTCTTCTTCGCCGGTGATAATGATATTCCCCGTGCAGGACGCCAGACTCATATTATCCAGCACATGGATCAGCTGTTTCCTCGACTTGCGCTGATGCACAAACTTTCCGAAAAGCTCCTGTTCTTCCGGGCTGAGTTCCCTGTCCTTCGCGATTTCCTCCTCGGAATCCGCCTCTCCTGCCTCCTGTGCCGGAGCCGCTTCCCTCGCCGGCTTTTCCGCCGGCTTCTGTGCGTCTGCCTCAGCAGTTTCCGCATCGTCCAAAACATCCGTATCTTCCGATTCCGGAACCGTTTCCTGCTCTTCCTCCCGCGCCGGAGCCGCTTCCGCCTTCTTCGCCGGAACATCCCGGTCCGGCACATCATCCGGGAAAACCACTTTCTTCACGTGCGGATTTTTACTGGATTCCTTCATAATTGCCGCCATAAAGGCTTTTTCCAGTTCTTCCAGAAGACCGTTCTTAGTCGCCTCGTCAAAGCTTGCAAACAGACTGCCCGTCTGCGCCATAATATGCTGGCGGACGTCCTCCATCCTCTTTTCCTGATTATCCTTTTTCATCTGTTCCCACTCAGCCATAATATCGTCGATGCTGAGCTGGCCAGTGATCTGTTTCTCCACCTTTTCCGCGTCGGGCAGTACAAAACTGATCTGTCCGTCGTACTCCTGCGCCAGATATTTATCGTATTCTGTGGGCTTGGATGCTGCCAGCGCCTGCTCCCTGAGCGCTCTTGCCTGCAGCCGCTCCGCCTCTCTCGTCATTTCCTCTATGATTTTCTGTGCGTCAAACGCCACCGTGTCATCCCGCACGATCTCTTCGCTTGCCGTCTGCAGTTCTTCTTCATTCAAGGCATTTATATTAGGCAGTTTCGCCGTTTCCTCCAGAAGCGGCGCAATGATCGTATCCGTGATAGACGGCTCGGGCTTCCGCTCTCCCGGCTTCCCGAAAGGTATCGGCTCCTTTTTTGCAGAAACCTCCGGCTCCTCAAAAACTTCCCCGGCTTCATATGCCTCCTCCGGCGCGGCCTCTTCCACATCCTCCGAAAAGTCCGAAGTCTCCTCAAAATCATCCATGTCCACTGACATGTCATCCGGCTCCTGCACACCGCGGGGTACGTCCTCCCCGTCGTCCAGAACCTCTTTCATGCTCTCCGCCAGCGCCATCTGCAGATTTATGGTATTATACTGCCCCACATCCACCGTCTTGACCTCGGGCAATTCCGTGGTGGGCGCCGCCAGCACGTCCTCCTCATCCCCGTAGAGCCCGGTTTCGCCGTGGCTGATCTCTTCCGCCACCTGTGTGTCCCCCGAAATCCCGTCGGATTCTTCCTCCACCTCCGGCTCCTCGTCCACATTTTCTCCCGCGCTTCTTCCCTCTATGTAGGCGTCATATTTTTCCTGCTGCTCCGGGTCAAGCGGCTGATGCAGCGCCTTAAGCTCAAGCGCCTTGATCACATATCGTCCCTCGCCAAACCAGAGGAACATCTCGTCACATTCCTCCACGCATTTCGTGGTCAGACCGATGCGGTGGTACAGATAAGCCAGCTCATACACCCACTTCTCTCTCGGCTCCCGTTTCTTAAACTCCTCCAGAATCGCGATCCGCTCTTCTATACTGACGTCCAGCGCCTCATAAAGGCGGTACTGCAAAACATAGCGCCCCGTGTCTCTCGGCGCGATCTGCACAAATTCCTTATAGTATTCGCTTGCCTGATCGTACTCTCCCATCTTGATGCAAAGCTCGCACAGGGAGTAGATGATCAGCCTGCCCGTAGGGTGTTTTTCATAGGCGAGGAGAAGAATGTCCTTGCTCTCCTGAAACCGTCTGTTAATCTTATACAGATCGCTGATCGTACAGAGCATCATCACGCTTCTGACCCTGCGCCAGTCAATCTTATCAGCGATCTTTGCCGCCTCCGCGTACTCTCCCTCTGCAATCAGCGCTTTGATCTCATCTGCGCTTGCTTTGTACTCAAACTTATCCAAGGTACCCACCTCATCAACGTACTTTCACTGTTTTATCCGTTTACACAATGACCCTATTATCTGTTTCAGTTTACCATAGTCCCTTATCAATGTAAACAAAATCCGTCGAAAAAAAGCACCTCTTCTCCCAATATATGGAACTGTATCCCGGAAAAATCACCTTATCTTGTATTTATATGGAATCCACCTCTCACTTTCCCATCCGCAGAAGGCGGTCGGATAATTCTGCAAACTGTTCCAAAGTAAACGTTTCCCCGCGCACCATTGGGGAGAGACCCATCTCTTCCAGCGCCGCCTCCACCTGCCCTCTTGTCACGCTTAATCCCCCCGCATTGGCAAGCCCGTTTGCCAGCGTTTTCCGTCTCTGGTTAAAAGACGCCCGGATGACGGCAAACAGAAACGCCTCGTCAGCCGTTTCCACCGGCGGTTTCTCATATCTTGTCAGCCGCACCACCGTGCTGTCCACGTTGGGACGGGGCAGAAAGCAGGACGCCGGCACTCTCGCAACAATCTCCGGCTTCGCGTAATACTGCACCGCCAGCGACAACGCCCCGTAATCCTTGGAACCCGGTCCCGTCTGCATACGGTCCGCCACCTCGCTCTGCACCATGACCGTGATGCTCGCAAGCGGTATCCGGCTCTCAAAAAGCGCCATAATAATCGGCGTCGTTATATAATAGGGAAGATTCGCCACCACCTTGAAGGGATGTCCGCCGTTCTCCTCTGCCAGCGCGCCAAGATCCACCTTCAAGATATCCGCGCACATCACTGTGACATTGTCATAAGGAGACAATGTCTCTTCCAGAATCGGTATAAGTTCCCTGTCAATTTCTACTGCCACGACCCGTTCTGCCGCCTCCGCAAGGTACTGCGTCATAGTGCCGATTCCCGGACCGATCTCCAGAACGCAGTCATCCTTCGTAATCTGCGCCGCCTCCACGATCTTTGCGAGAATGTTGGCGTCGATCAGAAAATTCTGCCCGTATTTCTTCTGCATACGGAACTGATGTTTCCTAAGTATCTCCGATGTGTTTGTAAAATTACCTAAGTCAGCCATAACCCGCCTTTCTGTGCCGCCCCCAACGCCCTCATAACCCGAAGAGTTTTCTCGCGTTCCGCTCCGTGATTTCCACCACTTCCTCGCAGGGAATCCCCTTAAGTTCCGCGATCGCTTCCGCCACAAAGGGCAGATTCAGCGAGGAATTGCGCCCTCCCCGGTACGGCTCCGGCGCAAGATACGGACTGTCCGTCTCCAGAAGAATCTTTTCCAGAGGAATATACTGCACCGCCTCTTTCAGCTTCTTCGCATTCTTAAAAGTAATGACGCCGCCGATACCGAAATAGAAATCCATGTTCAGATATTCCCGCGCCATCTCCTTCGCATAAGAAAAACAGTGCACCACGCCGCCGATCTCCCCCGCGCGATGCGCCTGCATGATGTCCAGCGTATCCTTCGCCGCCTCTCTGGAATGGATGATCACGGGAAGCTTTACTTCCCTCGCCAGCACAAGCTGTCTGGCAAACCACTCCTTCTGCACGGATACCGCCGGCTCGGGATAATGGTAATCCAGTCCCGTCTCGCCTACCGCAACAATCTTTTCATGGCTGCACCACGCGCGCAGCCGCTCCATGCCTTCCTCCGAAAGCTCCTCCACCTCGCTGGGATGCACACCCACCGCCCCATATATAAAAGGGTACTGCTCCGCCAGCTTCACCGTCGCCTCGCTCCCCGCCAGACTGGCGCCGATATTGACTACCGTGCCGATCCCGTGCGCCGCCAGTGAAGAAAGCAGCTCCTCCCTGTCCGCATCAAAATCCTCGTCATCATAGTGCGCATGACTCTCAAAGATCATATAATCTCTCCCTTCCGCCGCTCATATCCCGTGGTTATTAGCGCCGCATAAGCCAGTCGTTTCAATCTGTGAATAATGTACCATTTTGATCCTGCAAATGCAAATACTAAAAAATTTTGTAATATTCTTAAAAAACTTTAAAAAAATACTTGCATTACGGTAAACATTATACTATAATAACTCTTGCGTTGCACCGCTAGCTCAGTTGGTAGAGCACCTGACTCTTAATCAGGGTGTCCAGGGTTCGAGCCCCTGGCGGTGCATTTGGAAGAACTGTTTTTGGAGACGTAAGCGCTCTGGGGACGGTTCTTTTTTCATCTGTATAAATCCATCCACGGTGCCGCAATCGAGAGCGCCCCGAACTTCCCCTTCTCCACTTCCTGCACAATTCCTTCTTTACTTACACGGATCAGCCTGTCCGCCAACGACATGGAATCCGCCAGATTAATTGTCAGAATCACCACCGCCAGCCCTTTATCCAGAAGCATTTCCATCATTTTCCAGATAAATACGCGGTGCGTCAGATCCGCCCCCCTAAAAGGCTGCACACACACCACTACTTTCGGCTTCTGCAGCAAAACCCTCGTATACACAAGCTGGTATTTCTCCTTTTCCCCAAGCGTTTCCACCGGCTTTTCAAAAACATCTTCTCCAAGCCTCTTTGCATACTCCTTTTTGACACTGTTCTTCATACTGGTATTTTTCCATATGCCCGGCACCCGTCGGGACAATCCCATACAGAGATTATCCAGATAACTCATCCCCTGAAACACCATTGTCTTGGTAGGATCAGCCGCAATCAACGCGAGGTCTTTACAGGAAGGCGGATGAATCTGCCGCCCCTCCATGCAGATTTCCCCCTTCCCGGGTTTCCTGTCTCCGCAAAGCACGGACAAAATATCCCTGAGCACCTGTTCATCCAGATTTTGTACAACCAGACACTCTCCCTCATAGACATCCATCGTGAAATCCGTGAGCACTTCACCCGAGATATGCGAGAGGGATAAGACCGTCTTTTCTTCCCGTCCGCCGGCATTGCGCTGTCCCATATGGTACCGTACCATCTTGTCAAACTCGATCGTATAGCTCTGCACAATTTCGCTCTTCATCTCCACCCGCTGTGCCACTTTCTGAATCCGCCCGTTGGAAAAAAGCGCCACCCTGTCGCAGACCTCCATGATTTCCTCCAGATGCAGACTGATATAGAGGAAAGAAAATCCCTGTCCGGCATAGTGCTGCATGATTTCGTAGAGCTTCGCCAGTTCCTCCCCGTTTATTACCGTGCCGATCTCATGCAGCACAATCAGACGATAGCCTGCCACCGCTGCCCGCAAAAGCTCCACCGTCACGCGTTCAAAGGCGGAGAGCTTATCCACGTAAGCGTCCGCTGGAATCTGCACGCCGATATCCTGCATAAAAGGCGCAAGCTGTCTCTGCAAAAGCCTGTTCTTTATCACATTCTGACGAAAGCCCTGCCGGAGCACAAATATGTTGTCAGAAACTGTCATATGCTCCACCAGCCTGCTGTGGGCGTCGATCACACCAATCCTGTTCACAGACCTGCGCGTACTTTTCCATGAATTGACACGCTCGCCGCAATAGTATACATGCCCGTCATAGAGCGGCATATTGGTCTGCATAAGTTGTAAAAGCGCCTGCAGACCATGTGCACTTATGGGAATCATCCCCATAATCTCGCCCCTGTAAATCTGCAGGTTGAAATCCTCAAGCTGCTTGCTCCCTTTATCCAGATAGGTTACCCGCTCCATGCGGAATACTTCCTGTCTCATACGCAATCCCCCAGCCACTCTCAATCCCGCTGAAACGGAATCGTCACTTCCACATCCGTTCCTTTCTGTGGAACGGAATACACATGAAGCCCGTACTCTTCCCCAAAGAGCAAATGGATTCTGCTGTTGACATTTGCAAGCGCAATACCACCCTTTCTCTCTTCTCCCCGGATCAGTTCATTCCCGTCGCGCCCCAGCTTTCTGTTCAATTTTGCCAGTGTCTCCTCATCCATTCCCACCCCGTCATCAGAAATGCGGATCAAAAGTCTGTCCTGTGTCCTGTCAAAGCGAATACTTAGATTACCCGTTCCGATCTTAAGTTCCGTTCCGTGAATAATACTATTTTCCAAAATGGGCTGTAAAGTCAGTTTGGGAATCTTACAGCTCATAATGTCCTCCCAGTCCTCCGCCTCATAATCGACATGAAGCTGCAGCCTGTCGCCAAACCGATATTTCTGAATCAGAAAATATGTTTCACAGTTATCCAGTTCATCTTGTACCGTCACCAGATTTTCCACATTGGTAATGGTATAGCGGAAAAATTTGGCAAGCGCCTCCGTCATATCCGCCACGCTGGAAAGTCCCGCAATCAGGGCTTCCCCTCTGATACTCTCCAGTGTATTATACAAAAAATGCGGATTGATCTGATTTTGCAGAGCCAGATACTGCGCCTGTCTTTTATTCAGGTCGATCATTTTAGGGGACCGCAGAATTTTTTCAATCTCATCCATCTGCATCTTCATGGACGGACTTTGAAACACTTCCTCAAAGTCCCTGCTTTCCGTCAGATACCCTTCCAGAAAACGCTGTACCAGAAGTTCCGAACGTCTGTAAGGCAGGACCACACCAAACCATACCGCCAGAAAATACAGCAGCGCAATCAATACGTGGATTCCCGCCCGGAACATCGTTTCCTCACCGTGCAGACCGAGAAGCACGTTCCGAACCGCCTCCTCTGCAAAATACAGGAACATGATAACCGCAATTAAAAAAACCCTGTTTGATATATACTTTAACCGATATTCTTCCCGCATACGGCGCCTCTCCTATCCGTACATCTTCCGGTAAACCGTGGGTTTTACCCCGGTCGCCTTCTCAAAAGTGTGCGTAAAATGCTTCAAATCATTGTAACCCACCTGCTGGCAGATTTTAGATACCGGAGTATTTGATTCCCGCAACAGGATTTTTGCCTGCTCCATACGGACACCGATCAGATATTTGGCGAATCCCTCCCCCTCCACTTTCTTGAACAGTACGCTGAAATATGCCGCGCTTAAGCCAACCGCGCCGCTTACCTCCTCCTGCGTAATCGGCTCGCTGTAGTGATTCTGGATATACTGTTTCGCCATACGGATCGGGCGTACCGTGTCCGCTTCATGTCTCCGGCACATTTCCTCCACGTAAGCTTTCTGCAATGCGGCAAGCCTGTCAAGCAGTTCATCCATACTACCGCACAAAGAACACCGATCCTCAAATTCCCTGAGAGTCTCCCCCCTGTTTTTAATCTCCACCTGACTTAAGAAAAGGCGTGCCGCCGAATAGATCAGCTCCCTCACCTCAAAACCCTTCACATCACGCACTTCCAATATTGTCTGCCGCATCTGTGCCACAGCGTCCTCAGTCTCCTCCACACTCATCACCTCGATGGCGTGAACGATCTGCCTCACATATCGTTCCAGAATATTCTGTTCATGGATAGCAGATGCAGCCGGCACACGCTCCAAAAGCTTACCTGTCCCTTTTAACAGTCTGTCTTCTATAATAATGGCAGCCTGCGCGACAGACTCCGGCAGTCCCTCCGCGTCTTTTGCCGCGCTTCCCAGGGCCGCCGTAAACATGACGGGACCGAAAATACCTTTTTCACTCTCCAGTTGATTCATGCAGTCCCGGAATATGCGGCGGATTTCTTCCGTCTTTTCACTCCCATAATTTAAAAATCCAACACAGCACGACCCCTTTACTCCCGACACAAATTCTCTGCACCGGGGACGGAAACTGTTCTCCAGAAGACTCTGCACCTTACCCAGAATAAGATCAATGCCCGCCCGTCCAATCTCCCCGTCACAGTCAACCTTCAGCAGATACCCCTGAAAAACCCCATCCTCCACATGAAGGTAATACTTCTCCCGCAATTCCTCTGCAGAAGGTTTCCATACAGCATCCTCTGTCAGCCTGTTTAGCAGGTTCATACGAAAAAGACGGATATCTGCTTCACTTTTCTGCCGTATCCGCTGCTGATCCTCCGCAAGCCTTCTCCTGTCGCGTATCCGTTCTCCCAGTTTTTGCAGCGTGCCCGTCAGTTCCTCTTTGTTAATCGGCTTTAGCAGATAATTCCCCACACCGAATTTAATCGCTGTCTGTGCATAGGCAAAATGAGCATACCCGCTTATAATTATAATTTCCAGATTCTCCTCTTTTTCCTTTACCTTCTCAATCAGTTCCAAACCGCTGTAGCCCGGCATTCTGATATCTGTGATCAGAATATCGGGGCGTAAATTCTCCACCAGTTCACATGCCTCCAATCCGTTATGGGCGATCCCCACAACTTCCATCTGAAGCGCGTCACAGTCAATCAATGCCTCGATCAACTGACAGATGCGCTCCTCGTCGTCCGCAATCATCACCTTTAACTTTTCCCCATATTCTTTCAATCCACAACCCCCGTCCCGGAATCCATATCATTTCAACTGCCAAGAAAACCGCCGGAAAATCCGACGGCTTTCTCTGTTATATTGTATCACATCTCTTCATGCCCGCAAACCCGTGCACGGATGTTTTTACTTTGTCAGCACAGAAACTCCTGTGTCCTGCACTACACCGCCGAGGCTTTCGCCTTCCAGCGCTTTCACACAGGCTTCTACGCCCATGGAACCCATCTGGTCGGGATTCTGCGCCATGGTGCAGAGCAGATACCCATCGCCGATCAGGTTCATAATCGCATCAGACTTATCAAAGCCCACGCCGACGATATCCGCATTGCCGCCTGCCTTGATGGCATTGCCCGCGCCCGTGGTGGAACCTTCGTTACAGCCAAAGATACCCACAACGCCCTGCGTAATATAGTTCTCCGCAATACTCTGGGATTTCGCCGCATCACCTTCGCCGTACTGTGTCTCCAGAAGGTTAAATCCTGTTCCCTCAAATGCGGAGCGGAAACCTTCTTCGCGCATCACGCAGGAATCTGTCGCCGCGTTTACGTTGATGATACCGATATCGCCGGAGGTAGTGCCCGCTGCTTCAAGCGCCTTGATCATTTCTTCGCCTGCAGTTTTGCCTGCCGCCTTATTGTCTGTGGAGAAAGTCGCCTCTGCATCCACATTTGCCGGAGAGTCCACATATACAATCTTTACCCCTGCTGCCACCGCCTCATTCAGTGCGGAAGAAATCGCATCGGGACCGTTTGCCGCTACCATAATTGCATTGTAGCCGCCCGCTACCGCATTGTTCACACACTCAATCTGCTGTGCATCATCTTTTGTATTAGGAGCCATAAAGGTCACGCTCACGCCCAGCTCCTCCGCTTTCGCCTGCGCGCCCTCATTTAAGGTTACCCAGTGCTGGTCGATGGAATCCATGGTAATCAACGCAATCTTCCACTCCTGACTCGCTGCCGCGCTATTCATTGCCGGCTCTGCCGCGCCTCCGCCGAGACCTGCCGCGTCAATTACCGATACGCCCGTATCTGTCACCTTGCCGCCAAGGCTCTCGCCGTTTACTGCCGCTACTGCCGCTTTTACGCCCTCATAACCCATCACATCCGGGTTCTGTGCCATGGTGCAGAGCAGATGACCGTCTTTGATCAGATTCTGGATCGCGTCGGACTTATCAAAGCCCACCCCAACGATGCCCGAATTGCCTGCCGCTTTGATCGCATTGCCCGTACCAGTCGTGGAACCCTCGTTACAGCCGAAGATGCCGACTACGCCCTGCGTGATATAATTCTCCGCAATGCTCTGGGATTTCGCCGCGTCACCCTCGCCATACTGGGTCTCCAGAAGATTATATCCGCTGCCGTCAAACGCCGCACGGAAACCTTCCTCCCGCATGACGCAGGAATCCGTCGCCGCATTTACATTGACAATACCGATGTCGCCGGAAGTAACGCCCGCTGCCTCCAGAGCTTTAATCATCTCCTGTCCCGCTGTCGTACCTGCCGCCTTGTTATCCGTAGAGAAAGTCGCCTCCGCGTCCACATTCGCCGGAGAGTCCACATACACAATCTTCACACCCGCGGAATCCGCTTCCTTCAAAGCGGAGGAAATCGCGTCAGGACCATTTGCCGCCACAATAATTGCCTTGTAACCGCCTGCCACCGCATTGTTCACGCACTCGATCTGCTGCGCGTCGTCCTTTGTGTTGGGAGCAAGGAAATCTACCGTAACGCCAAGTTCCGATGCCGCCTGCTGCGCGCCCTCATTCAGTGTCACCCAGTGCTGGTCAATGGAATCCATGGTAATCAGCGCGATTTTCATGTCGCCGCCGGAAGCAGCCGGTGTCTGCGCATCCGTGGCATCCGTGCTTGCACCCGCACCTGTCTCTGCCGCTTTGTTGCCGCATCCCGCTAAAGATGTTGCCGCCAATGTCAGGCAGCAGAGCATAGCTAATAATTTCTTTTTCATACTTTGTCCTCCTTTTTGATCTATCGCTATCCGCTTACGCGGTATCAGCCCTTTTTCTTTTTTGAAAACTGCCCGCTTCTGAGCACAATATCCAGAAGTACCGCCACTACTACAATGATGCCGATCACCAGACGCTGGATACCTACCTGCGCGCCGATCATGTTGAGACCGTTCTCCAACGTCTGCCATACCGCAGCGCCAGCCAGCGTGCCGAGCAGGATACCCGTACCGCCAAGAGGAGACACGCCGCCGATTACGCCTGCGGCAACACCGTACATCTCATACATATTTCCCGCTTCCATATTGCCCATGCCCGCCTGTGCACACAGGATCAGTCCAACCACCCATGAACACACCGCGCTGACCAGATAGGTTTTCGTGGTGGTCGCCACCACGTTGACGCCGGAAAGTTTCGCCGCATCAATGTTGGAACCGATCGCGTATATATGTCTCCCCGTCCTTGTCTTGGAAAGCAGGAAGAAGAAAATGATAAACATGATAATGGCGATCCAGAACGTATTATATATACCTGCGGTAGTTCCGTAATAAAAGAAATTCTGGAACGCATCGCCCGTCTCTTTTCCTACGCCCGTGGCAATCGCATCTGTGTTGCGGTTATTGTTCACCATGTAGGCGATGCCGCGGCCTACAAACATTGTACTGAGAGTGGCGATAAAAGGCGGCAGTTTAAACTTCCCTACCAGAATACCGTTGATCACACCGATTACCAGACAGCACAGCAGCGCCACCGTAACTGCGAGAAACGGGTTGGTGCCAAGCGTCATAAGCGTCGCCGAGATCATCGCGCTCATCGCCACCATGGAACCGATAGAAAGATCGATATTTCCCGTAATCAATACATAGCTCTGCGCGATACCGATCAGCAGATACTTTGACATGGAACGCAGCAGATTCAGAATATTGTTGCTGGAAAAAACGGCGGGGTTGATCAGTCCGAACGCTATGTAAATAATAATCAGTCCGGCAAAGCCAGTGAGCGCCGCCCCCATGCCCTTAACCGCCAGAAGTTTTTTGATAGGACTTTTGTTATTCATCTTATATTTCCTCCTTGCCGCTCTGGGCGTTAATTTTCTTATCCTCAAAGGTAGTTGCCAGCGTCAGAATTTCGTTCTGTGTCGTATCCCTCGCCATAACCTCCCCCGTAATCCTGCCATCACACATGACAATGATCCGATCCGCGATCCCCATGACCTCGGGCATTTCTGAGGAGACGAACATTACGGCAATTCCCTGCTTTTTCAGCTCATTCATCAGATTATAAATTTCTACCTTGGCTCCCACGTCGATACCCCGCGTCGGCTCATCGAAAATAACCACCCTGGAATCTCTCGCCAGCCACTTCCCGACTACTACTTTCTGCTGATTACCGCCCGAAAGGTTCCCGGAGTCCACCTCCACGTCCGGCGTCTTTATTTTCAGATCCGCCACAGCCTTTTCACACAGCGCATCCTCCTTTTTACTGTCCACCACACCCAGTTTATTGCAGACAATATCCAGATTTGGAAGTGTCAGATTATGCCGGATGCTGAGTTTGGTGCACAGACCGTCTTTCTTCCGGTCTTCCGGCGCGAGTACGACGCCGTTTCTGATCGCGTCCACCGGGCACTTGATCTCAATCTTCCTATCATCCACATAGATTTCGCCGCTTTCTTTCGGATCCACCCCGAAAATGGCACGGGTTGTCTCCGTCCGCCCTGCGCCCATCAGTCCGGCAAAGCCTACAATTTCGCCCGCATAGACCGAGAAATTGATGTTCCGCACCATCTTTCCGGCGTTCAAGTTTTTCACCTCAAATACTTTTTTCCCCTTTTGGCACTCTACACGCGGAAACTTTTCCTTGATCTCACGCCCCACCATATGGCTGATGATCTGCTCCATGGTGACATCCCCGAAATTCATGCTGGTAATATACTGACCGTCCCGCATGATTGTCACCCTGTCCACAATATGCTGCAGCTCTTCCAGCCGGTGCGATATGTATACGATGCCTTTTCCCTCGGATTTTAACTTCCTGATAATACGAAAAAGATCTTCAATCTCCCTCGCCGTCAGCGAAGAAGTCGGCTCATCCATAATCAGTATCTTTGCGTTGATTGAAAGCGCTTTCGCGATCTCCACCATCTGCTGTTTCGATACCGGCAGTTCACCGACTGTTTCCTTCGGATCAATATCAATCTTCAGATCATCCAGAATGCGCTTTGCCTCCTGCTCCATCTTTGCATTGTTCAAGGCAAAGCGTCCTCTGATCTCACGCCCCAGAAACATATTTTCGGCTACCGAAAGATGCCGGCACATATTCAATTCCTGATGAATAATCGCCACACCCACTTCCTGCGCCTGTTTCGGCATCAGATCCCCGTATTCCTTTCCAAATATCTTCAAAGAACCGTCGTCCCTCGTATAAACGCCGCTCAAAACTTTCATCAGCGTGGATTTGCCAGCCCCGTTTTCTCCCAGAAGCGCCATAACTTCGCCGGACCGTAACTCAAAATTAACATGATCCAGCGCCTTTACGCCTGGAAATGTTTTACAGATATTTTCCATGGAGACGATTACTTCATTCATGTTCTGACCCCCTGTTCCCTTCTATATTTTCAGTATAGCAGAATCCCATTTTTGCAAAAGGGTGGGGAATTTTCGTTTTATGGGGGGATTTTTATGTAATTTTCATGTTTTTGAAAAGAAAAAAGAATAAATTCTGAAATATTGCACAGAGAACCGATGTGTATAAAGCAGCCGGGCATCATGTTGCACAAAACCGTGCGCGGACACGGCGCATTTTGGCAGCCTGCCCACGCAGGACTTTCCTGACGGGCCAAGATACCGGGGTCAGAACCCCACCCCCAGCAACTCTATCAGCGCGCCGCCAGCCACGCCAAGCGCATACAGAAGCCCGAAGATCCGCAGGTTTTCCTTCTTATCCTCATTTACCCGGAGAAGCACCAGAAAGCCCACGCCGGAGCCCGACAAAAGACCCGCCATCAACGCGCCTGCGCCGAGCACACCGCCCAGATAGAGCTGGGTCAGTATGACGGAGGACGCGCAGTTGGGGATCATACCCACAAGAGCCGACACAAACAGGCTGAGCGCAGGCTTATTTAACACCACCGCTGCCAGCGTGTCCTCGCCGACCAGCGCAATTCCAAAGTTCAAAATCAGGGAAACTACTATTATATATAAGAATATTTTCCACGTGTGGCTGAAAGCCGACCGCCAGATGCCCCTCTCACAATGACAGTGCTGCCGCTCGCACAGATGCTCGATCTGCGGCTCTTCCTTCTTCCGGAACAGCACATCCACGAGAAATCCCGCCACAAGCGCAAAAAGCACTTTGGCCAGAAGAATCTTTCCGATCATGGAAATCCCCACATTTTCGGAAACCATAATGGGCAGCATTTCATCGGAAGTAGACAAAAACACCGCCACCAGCGTTCCCATTGTAATGATTCTACCCGCATAGAGGTTTGCCGCCGCCGCGGAAAAGCCGCACTGTGGAAAGATACCCAGAATACCGCCGATCGCAGGCCCTGCTTTTCCCGATTTTTGGACAACCGCCTGCATCTTCCCGCCCGTCCAGTGCTCCAGACATTCCATGACAAGATAAGCCAGAAAAAGAAACGGCAGAATCCTGAGGCTGTCTATATACGTATCATGTATCACATCCAAAATGATATCCATACTTTCCTCCATACTGTTTGTGCCCCGGTTCCGGGACACAGCGAAAGTTACCAATCTATGATACCATTCTTTGAAAAAAAAGCAAGCGGTGGTAATTTTGCACAAAAAGAGCCGATTCTTCTCTTTTCACCAAAATTCTGCGAAATAATGATTGATTCCTTGGGAAAAATGTACTAATATAGAATTGTGTAGCTTTTATGAGGGAGGTTCGGAATGGAAGGCTTAAAAAATATCATGGAGGATGCCGTGGAATATCAGCTCAATAAGCTGCTGCCCACGATGCCCGAGGTTTGTTCCTGCGATAATTGCAAATTGGACATGATGTCTTATGCGTTGAACAGACTGTCACCCCAGTATGTCCGCACAGATACCGGCGCGCTTTTTCAGAAATTAAACAATTACCAGCCACAGGCTGAGGTGGAAATTCTCGCTACCGTGATGTCCGCGATTAACAAGATCGGTTCACATCCCCAGCATAATTGATTTTATTAGTTTATGACGCAAAACCGGATGCATGTGCACCCGGTTTTTTTCATGCCATCTATTTTTAGTCCTCCACGATCTCAATCTCTACTTCTCTTTCTTCCCTTGTTTCATAATAATAAATATTTAGTTCCACCTCTTCCCGAAGCTGCTTCTCATAGTCCTCCTTCGTCGTCACTGAGAAATCGTCCGCTTCCCCGTTCCATCTGCACGCCACCAGATACGACGCGCCATCCTCCCCGACAAACAGTACATCAACCAGCCTGCTCACCGTCTCATCCGTAACGTTCACCCTGTAATAACTCTTCACTTCTTTATAGCTTCCCCGGATTTTCAGCTTTTCCTCCAAAAAGTCCCGCGCCTGCCTCTTGATATCAGCAATTTTTCCAGGTGCCTCTGAAACAGTGGGTCTGACCGCCTCGGCTTCCTGGATATCGTGGCTGTACGACAGGGAACGCAATGTGCCGTCCGACGCGTTTATATGGAAATAATAATATCGGTAATTTCCATAATCGCTCCAGTTCACGCAGTATGTGTCTGCAACGATTACCGGTTCCACATCGGACTCATTATAATAATGATTTAACTCCATACCGCTCCCGTCAAGCCCGAACACCTGCTGCAAATATCCTGTCGCAGTCTCCACCGCCTGTTCTTCCGTGATGCCGCCGGACGCAACCACCTCTTTGACCTGTTCCCGCTCCGCCGCCTCTCTCTTGGCAAGTTCCTCGGCGCGCTGCTCCTGCAGGGCGTAATCCTGCTTTCTCTCAAAATCAATTTTCTGAAGGATCTCTTCGTCCGTCAGTTCCCTGTCCACCGGCAGGTAAAATACACCCGTGGTCGTAAGAAAACAAAACTCATGCTCTTTCGCCTCCCCCTCACTGTCCACCATTGTCAGCTCTCCTGTCGGAAAAAGACCGTTCATATACTGCGCATAGAGTTCTCCCCGGCGCGTCTTTTCCCCCTCCGTGTACTCCCTTGTGGAACTGTTTGCTTCGGCCTGCTGATTCTGTATCTGTTCCGCAATCTGTGCAACCTCCTCCTCAGGCAGGCTCTCCATCCGCTCCCGCACCAGAGAAGTTACCACCGCCCGCACAGGCACGCTTAGAATCCCTACTGTCACAATGCAGACAGCCACGGCAGCAGCCATCCGCAGGATTCCCGTATATCTGTGCGCTTTTTTCTTCGCTCGTATTTCCAGAATCATCTGCTCCTGTTTCTGTTTGTCAAAATCTATCCCGTTCACCGCGTTCCTCAAATCTGTTATATTCATATGCTCTCATCCTTTCTCTGCACTTGCCTCTGTCTCTTTCCCACATCAGCGCACATCACTCCTCCTCCAGCCGCAGGCGCAGTAGTTTCCGCCCTCTCTGCAGGCGCTTTTTCACCGCATTGACGGAAATCCCGAGTATTTCCGACACTTCTGTCGTTTTGTATCCTTCTATATAATACAGGTACACCGCCTCCTTTACGGGGAGAGGCAGGCTGATCAGTTCCACAAGCACCTGACTGTACTCCGGGTCTTCATAGCTTGCCGTGACCTCCTCAAGCGATACCTTCGGATGCCGCATCTGGAACCGGCGCATATCGCGGCAGCGGTTCTGCGCCACTTTAATCAGCCATGCCTTCTCATGTTCCCGGTCCCGGAATTCCTTCCTGCGCTCCAGATATCTGCATATCGTATCCTGCACCGCGTCCTGCGCGTCCGCCTCGTTTCCCAGCATAACCACGCAGATTCTGTAGAGCATGGGACTATATGTTGTCACCACTTCCTCTGTTGTCATAAATTTTCACCTTTCCCAATCCATGGATCGTTTTTTAAGTCCTCTACTTATAACACGCTGCAGTCTCCCAAAAGGTGCCACGGAGTAAATTCCTGCAAAATTATCTTCCGAGACCGGCTTCGCGGTCTCGCACTTTCTCAACGAAATCAGGCACGGACTGCACATAAAATAAAGGACAGAAAACTTTCGTCTTCTGCCCTTCTGCTTCTTATCTTTATACGGTAACTTTCTGCTTGTCCACCGCCTTGGCTATATAGGACTCCACCTCGTCCTTCGGTATGGAGAGCGCCAGAGACATTTCACTGTAAAGCAGTTCTTCCGCCTTGTGCAGATACTGCTCATCGGAGGAAAGAACCTTCTTTCCTTCGTTAATTCGGCTCCTCTTCCGCTTATAAAGCGTCTTTATAATCTGCACCAGACTCCGGGAATCGTAAGTGCGGATCGCTTCCTTATAGGTCTGCTCCCTGCGCTTCTCCTCCTGAATCCACATGGTATCAATTTCCTCGATCTGCGCAATCAGTTTCTCCGCTTCTTCCCTGTTCATAATCCTGCGCATGACGATCTTTTCGTTGTCCACAGGCGTGTAAATCGTGCTGGCTTTCTCAAATACCGGCTCCAGCACATAATACTTTTTCTTTAAATCCGACCGGTCAATCGGATTCCCGGTAATGTCAATAACGCGACAGACACCGTGTCCGCCACACATGATCAGTTCGCCCTTCTCAAACATAGCACCCTCCAAATTTTCTGACCCTTGTCTGTTGACAGCTCCAATTGCGGCGGCTCGTCCATAATTACAATGCGCCAATCCGCAGTACCCCTACTCTCATTGTAACACTTCAAAAACTTCCTCGTAAGTACATTTCGGAATGGAAAACCATTTTCGGCACATTTTATGACGTAAGCCGTCTCTTCTGTTGTGAAAATTTGCTAATAAAAGATGTCTGAAAAAGCGATTCCTAAAAATACCCCTTACAAAATTATAGTTTCCTCTCACACAAACATTGATGATTCTGCGCCTTATATTAACGCGTTTTAAAATTATCACAGATAAATCTCGTCTCTTCCATCGGGAAAATACGGATCATAATCCCCTTGAACATCTTCACCGCCTCAAAGCGGGAAAGGATAATCACCATCTGATCCCCGGGAAAAGGAAGAATATCTATGGAATCTACGTCCTCTTTCGCGTTTACCAAGGTTGCCTTTGGCGGATTGATATCCACGGTTTTGTTAATCATCTCCGTAAGAGAGATCGCGGAAGAACCCATCATCTGATTCATAACCTCAGACACACAGGACAGGTGCATTTCATTGAGCTCGCCGGGAGCCGCAGTTCCCGGTCCGCCCATCATCAGATCCATGATTACCTTAACGTCGTTTTCCTTGAACATTAAAAGATTATTGCCATGAAAATCGTCCTTGTAGTCAATCTGAACCGTGACACTACCCATACCAAACGCCGACAGAATATTTTTAATATCCGCGCTGTTTACCACCTTCACTGAAGGCGGACTGACCTTGATAACCTGTCTCGTCAATGTATTTAATGAGGTCGCGGAATGAGACATGCAAATATGCGCTGCCTCAGCCATTTTATCCTGATCTAATGGTGCCAGTTGTCCCATACGTCTGCTACATCCTTCTCATAAATAGTCGCACTATCCTGATGCTAGTCGTTCTACTATACTATACCTCATTTTTATCCCTTAGTGCAACCTCTTATTTAGAAAATGTAGGGAAAAATAATATCTATTTTTATTCCGCCTCCCTAAGTCTCTCCACCACGGACCGTTTTGCCACATAATAATAGGAAAATAAGGGAATCACCGCTCCGATCGCGAGGAACACAGGCGCTACCACAAGGATCGGCATCACAGTCAGATGATAGCTGAAAAACCAGAACATCCCCTCCAGCACATCGCTGGCCAGCGGTCCCATGACAAGCGTCAAAATCAACGTAATCACCACGGAGCTTCCCGCGAACACCATGCCCTCCGTAATCAGCATCTGGTTGAGCTGTTTTCCTGTCATGCCGACGGACTGCAGCACCGCAAACTCCCGCTTTCTCGCCATAATGCCCGTGAGGATTGCGTTCAGGAAATTTAAGATGCCCACCATGCCGACAATCAGCGCCGCGCCGCTGCCCACCATCACAAACATATTGCGGAAACCGTAAAACTCTTCCTCCTCACTCTTCCTGCTCTCATAGTCGTACATGGAGTCGTCCCCGCCCGCAAAGTCCTGCATCCACTGTTCCACCTGCGCCACCTTGTCGTCCTCGCAGTCAAAGGCGTAATAGAGAATATCCGATGTGCCGGAATCCCGTTTAAAAGTGTCCGCGCCCATCACGAACTCATCCGCCCCATAATAGCGGTAAGAAATCTTTCCCGGCACAGTCACCAGAGCCGCTACCTCATATGCCTTATCCTCATATATCTTGGCTCTCGTCCGATACGGCTTATTGCTTTCACTTAGGTCCTCGTCCTCCCCGTAAATCTCTCCGGTTTCCGGGTTAAAATACTCATACTCCTTCACATAGCGGATGGTTATTTTGTCCCCCAGCTTCGCCCAGTGGGAATCCTCATGGAGATTGCCGTAGTCATCGTCACTGTAAACAGCAGCCACATAATTGCCGCCCTCTTTTAACTTACTGAGGTCGCCTTCAATCACAGGAAGCTTATCCAGCACAAAGTCTTCCATCCCGTAAAGCTGCACCCGGTCGGCACGCATGTCGCCTACCTTTTCCAGCATCTCCACATAGCCGTCCACCTGCTCCGGGCTTCCATATTTTCCATTCTGCTTCCGTACCCACTCCTCTGAGACAAACTCCTGCGCATCAAATGTTTTCTGATAAGTCCTGCCGCCTTTCACCCCGTCAAGCGCCTCAATCTGCGAAACAACTTCCTCCGGCAAAATTCCTGTCTTGTCAAAGGTAGACGCCTGAAAATAAGGCGCTTGTGCAATGATAAAATCTGCTACCACCCGGTTTAAGTATTTATCCATATCAAAGCCGTTTGCCAGAATAAAAGTAATATTCAGAATCACCACCGCAAAGGACATGGAAATGACCGTAATCACGGTCTTACTCTTATTTCTGCCAAGGTTCGCCATCGCCATGCGCAGGATGGACGCACCCTTCTCCCCTTTCCTGCTCTTCTTTTTCGTTCCGGCTCCTTCCGTGTAGCGCATCGCCTCCACAGGGGAAATCTTCGCCGCCATCCTGCGGGGCTTCCGGCAGGAGAGCCAGACCGTCACCAGCGAAAAGACTGCTGCGCCCAGAAAGATGACGGGACTGACCGAATAAGTCAACTCTATACCATCCAGCCGGGACACCACAACGCCCGTCATAAATACGCCCACACCATAGCCCAGCGCCAGACCGATCGGAATCCCCAGCGCCGAAAGCAGAAACGCCTGCATGGAAATAATCCGCTTAATCTGCCGCCCCGTGGTACCGATGGTCTTTAACAGCCCGTAAAACCGCACGTCGTTTGACACCGATATCTGAAAAATATTGTAGATAATCAGATAGCCCGTAAAAATAATCAGCAGCATCACCGCAGCCAGAGCAAGCACCGTAGAAATATCAAGGGAATCCTCAAACTGTGCCGACATATAACCCCAGTTGACACCAGTTCGGATATAGTTATCCCCTTGATCCAACCCTTCCGACTGATAGCCATGTCGCTCCAGAATGGTGTTCATATTTTCCTCTATGTTGGAGGCGTTTTTGAACATCACGTTCAAATTCCTAAAACTGGTCATGCCGTCCTCACCCTGCGTACCCAGCTTCTCAAAAATCTCCTGCGTCCGGCTTTCGGGAATGAGTACATGATTTGCCACAGTTATTTCATCATAATCCCAATAACCGCACAGGGTAAAAGTTTCCGTTGTTTCCTCGCCGTCCACCAGAAACGTCATGGTGAACTCATTGCCGATGACAGGCTCCACCCCCAACAGGGAGAGGACTCTCAAATCCGTAGCCGCCTCGCCTGTGCCCTCTTTGGGGAACCGCCCTTCGATTGGTTCCAAAAACATCCATTTTGCCGTGTTTTCGTCACAGTAACTGACCTCCACATGGCTTTTATGGAAAGGCTCCTTCTCCGGCATACCACAAAATATCCGATTTCCGTATTCTTTAATCAGCGGATCATCTTTTAATTCATCAAACTGTTCCTTTGTCAGATACTTAAACCCGCCATGGCTGTAACCGCCCGCCTGCCGGAAATTTGACTGCTCAAAGCCGTGCTTCATGGACATGCCCACCGTAAAAAGTACCGTAAACAGTATCGTAGTCAGCGCAATCGCCGCCACCGTGATCATATTTCTGATTTTCGCCGCCTTGAAACTGGCAATGCCGAGGCGGCGGATGATTTTTCGATTTGAAACGTTCATATTTTTACTCTCCTCTCTGGTGCGAAACATAGAAATTCTTTGCGAAGCAGCCTCTGCTGCGAGCATTAAACTTTCTTTTCACACGCTTCACACCGTGATCTTTCCATCCTCAATGCGGATCACCCGGTCCGCCATCTGCGCGATCGCCTCATTGTGCGTGATCATAACAATCGTCTGCGAGAATTTCTGTCCTGTCACCTTCAAAAGGCTTAAGACGTCCTGACTGGTTTTGGAATCCAGATTGCCCGTCGGCTCATCCGCCAGAATAATGGCGGGCTTGGAAGCCAGCGCGCGTGCGATCGCCACCCTCTGCTGCTGTCCGCCGGAGAGATTGTTTGGCAGATTGCCGAGTTTTGAAGAGAGTCCCAATGTATCTATTATTTCTTTGATATAATTCTGGTCGGGGCTGCCCCCGTCAAGCTGCACCGGGAGAAGAATATTCTCATAGACATTTAGCACCGGCACCAGATTATAATTCTGAAATACAAAGCCGATCTTCCTGCGACGGAAGATTGTCAGTTCCTCGTCCTTCAACGTAAAAATCTCCTTGCCGTCCACCGTAACGCCGCCGGACGTCGGGCGGTCCAGCCCGCCCAGCATGTGGAGGAGTGTGCTCTTCCCGCTGCCGGATGTGCCCACGACAGCCACAAACTCACCCTTTTCCACCTGAAAATTTACCCCGTCAAGAGCGTGTACCTCGTTCTCTCCCGAGCCATATACCTTTTTTAAATCCTTTGTTGACAGAATCGTCATGGTCTTCCTCCTTTTTGTGTGATAAAAGCTGCCTGTTCCGCGCCGCACATTCTCATACGCCTGACTTTACTTTTATCAAAAATAATCTGCATTGTGAAACACGCCGTACACCGTCCTCCACTATACAGATTATCTCATAGCATTCTTTCCACATTCTTTCATGGAAAAAATAAAATATGACAGTTTTGTAAGAATTGCATCCTACACCCGGCGGCTTTTCCGTCGGTATCTTTGTCGAAAACATCATTTCAATCCGCAGGCAGATACATGGAAAAAACCGTGCCATTTCCCATGTCAGACGCAAGCTGAATATAGCCCGACTCCTGCTTTAAAATCTCCCTTGCCAGATAAAGCCCGATTCCCACGCCCTGTTCGTCGGAAACCGACACGGAACGGTAAAAACGCCCAAACACTTTGGCGTACTCCTCCTCCGAAATGCCGATTCCTGTGTCCTCCACCTCAACGCTGACAAAAAGTTCGTAAGGTCTGACACGCACCGTAACACCGCCAGTCTGCGTGTATTTGATGGCGTTGTCCATGAGATTGCCCAATGCCTCCAACGTCCATTTGTGATCAAAACATGCCGTAACGTCCTCCGCCCCTTCTGTAATCACGTGCAGATACAGCCCCTTTTCCCGCGCCGGAGCCATATACTGTTCCCGCGCCTCTTCCAAGAGCTGTAACAACGTGTTTTTGCACGGATGCAGCAAGAGGATTCCCGTCTCCAGCCTCGACAGCTTCACCAGCGACTGGATCAGAAAATCAAGCTTCCTCACCTGACTTCCCAACAATGCAACCGTCTCGCTGTCCCTTCCGCCTTCCTCTTTTAAAAGTTCCGTATAGAGCAGGAGATTGGCGATCGGCGTCTTGGTCTGATGGGAAATGTCCGCAATCAGCGTCTTGGTCTTTTCCTGCTCCGCCGCTGTTTTTCCAAGCTGTGTCTCCGATGCCGCCAGATACTCTGCCAGTTTATTTTCCACCGATGCCGTCAGGGACTCGTCAAAAGTATCCGCCCGGAAAGTTCCGTCGATGGCGGACTGAATCATATCGCGCATACGGCGCAGACTCCGCCTTCTGGAATAAAGGTCAAGGAACGCAATCACGGCTGCCGCGAATAGAAAAAATATGCTTAGAAGCAGAATAATGACCGTTGTGTTATCTGTGGGCATAGCTGTCTCTCCCGCTATTTCTTTCTAGTACAGTGAATATGTCAGTTACTTAATTTTCGCTGTACCAGCCTTCTACATGGATTTTTCCTGCTGCTGTAAGTAAAACAATGTTTTCTGGGTTTCCATTTCATTGCGCAGTTCTTCTTCAGTCGGCAGATACAATTTATACTTTGATGCAAATAATTGCTCTACGCTTCCAAAAGCTGATGCAGTATCTGTTCTCTGTTGTTGATAAACATTTCCGTCACCTGATAACTTTCCGTGTCCTCGTAACTGCACGCATGAATTTGTCCGCCATCAAAACTCAGTATTTCCGCATTCGGAATCCCCAGCAGAATCGGCGAATGCGTCACAATGATAAACTGTGATTCTGCCCGGGCGCATCCCACAATTTCAAGCAATAAGGTGAGCTGTCTTTGCGGCGAAAGCGCCGCCTCCGGCTCGTCCAAAAGATAAACGCCATTCGCCCTAAAGTTCGTCTGCGCCATTGCCAGAAAGCTTTCGCCATGCGATTTCTCATGGAAACGCTCTCCAAAGCCCCTGCTGTATTCATTCTCCGCAGTCGCAACATTATAGAAGCTCTCGGCGCGCAAAAAATATCCCCATCCCGGTCTATGGATACCCTTGATCAGCCGAATTGCTTCACACAGTTCCGAATGGGAATCATACGTTGAAAACCGGTAATTCCTTGTTCCCCCTTCCGGATTAAATCCATAAGCCACCGCAATAGCCTCCAGTAGTGTTGATTTTCCACTACCGTTCTCCCCCACAAAGAAAGTAATTGGCTTGTGAAACGCAAGATGATTTAATCCGGCTAAAGATTCAATATCCCTCAAATAACTGTATCGTTCTATTTTATCCCAGTCTATACTGAGTCCTTTTATATGAAGCTGTTCATCATTGTCTATATTTATTTTCATGCACCCCTTAAAATAGCCTAAAATTCATTTAGTTTCCACGGCGAATAACCCATTTGCCCTTTTTGGTAGGACCGACATGTTCCAATATTCCGGTCCGCTTCAGTATCTCAACATAATATCTTACCGTTCCGTTTGTCACATGCAGTCTTTTTGCAACTTTCTCAATAGACAATTCTGGTTCCGCCTGCAAAATATCTATAATTATATTTCCCATCTCCAGATTGCTGTTTTCTTTGCTGTTTTCTTTGCTGTTTTCTTTGCTGTTTTCTTTGCTGTTTTCTTTGCTGTTTTCTTTCGGTCCTGTCTGTAATCCTGCAACTTTTCCCATCGGAATCAAGATTTCAAAAACTTCTCCTTCTATAAAAAGAGGTGTTTCACCGGAATACAATTTCGTGTATTTATAGGTATTACGCATACCTGACCCTAATTCATCCGCATAGCCAATCTCCCGAAACACTTTTGAAATAGGCGGATTCTTTGGAAACGGTTCAAATTTATTGAGCTGCAACTCTCCATGTCCGTGCGGCAGGTTGCTGTTCTTCGTAAATACCCTTTCCTTTTCAATAACAAACTGTGCCGTATATGCGTTTGCGTAATCTCTGTGCGCCAAAATATTAGAAATAACTTCCCTCAAAATCTTATCTCTTGCACTGACACTCTGGTCGCCATCAAGCACAAAAGTATCATTTAAATGTTTCTTGCCAAAATCCATCAGTCTGCGGTAACTGTCAATCAAATTCGTGATAATCACTTCTCTGTCGTCATAGCGGTCCATATTTTTCACCCGATATATGGCATCAGTTTTATACTGTGGCAGCACTGACATAATGGTGCTGTCTTTGCCAAACAGCAGTATAGCCGCAAGCGTAATGCCTTCCCGGCCCGTATCGGGATCCGTCAATATAAGGCCAGAACTTCTGAGAATTTCTTCCTCATTCATATTTTCCCATGCATGGCTGTCTACTCGCGATACCGCCATTTTCTTTGCCCTTCGGATCACATCATAATCCAAAAACTCCATTCCAAGTTTGGAATACACTTTATTTACAAAATATGTGCTCTGCTTTCTGGCATACATTTTGTACACCAGCTCCGCATTATCCGTGATATCAATATCCCCCTCATACGTTCTATCTAAAATACGCCCGTTCAGACGCCTGACCTGCATTCCTTCCGGAACCCATATATAAATAATTTTTTTCCCATCAATTTCATAAACTTCCGGCACAAGATACATAGAAGGGTTAATCTTATTCGCATTATTTACGGATGTGGTAAAATCTTTCAGCATTTTATCAACTTTCTGTGGGTTAACCCCGACAATTTCCTTTGTCGTGTCTGCAATCCCCAGAATCAAATGCCCTCCATTTCTATTGTTGAAAGAACAGACCGATTCATAAATATCCTTATTTAGTCCATTCTCTGATTTTTTAAATTCAACATCCGTTTTCTCCCCCGAATGAATCAATTCTCTCAGTTCATCTACTGTCACGAAAGCACCCCCTTGCATCTACTCCCACCGATACCCAATACCATACACCGTTTTAATCCGCTCCTGCGCGCCCAGCTTGTCCCGCAGACGTTTCACCGTGACGGACAATGTGTTTTCATCCACAAACGCCGCGTCCACCGACCAGATACAATCCAAAAGTCGGTCTCTGGTCAGAGTAATCCCCCGATTTTCTATGAGAACCCGGAGCAGTTTCTGTTCGCTCTTGCTGAGTTCAATCTGCTCCTCCCCATGGCAAAACAACATCTTCGCAAAATGAAACCGATAGTCGCCGTCGGCAATCCAGCCCTCGCCGTGCTTTCCTGCACCGCTCTCTGTCACATCACGACCCGTCATGCCGCCCACCGCATTGTCATCCCCCGTGTTGTCCGATATCGCCGCCATATGTCCGGCATCTGCCCCCGATATGCCTTCCGTATCTACCGGCGAACCGTTTCGATCCCGGGACTCTGCCCGTCGAAGCTGGGTCGCCACCCGCGCCCGGAGTACCGCCAGACTAAAAGGTTTCGTAATATAATCGTCCGCCCCGGCTTCCAGACCTGCCACGATATCGGTTTCCATGTCGTTTGCCGTCAGCATGATCACGCACATGTCATATTTCGCCTTTATCTGCTGCAAAAAGTCAAAGCCGTTTCCGTCGGGAAGGTTCACATCCAGCACCACGAGGTCAAAAGCTGTCCGCGCAATTTCTCCTACTGCTCCTTGATTCAGTGCCGCCGATGCACTTTCTCCCCCGTCAAGCAGCTTCTCCGCTTCCTGCAGGGTATGACAGCTCACTGTCTCCGTCTTCTCATTTTGCAGGGCGCGGCACAGACCGCCCGCAAGCGGATGATCGTCCTCCACAATTAAAATCCGTTGTTTTCTATCTACACCCATGCTGTTTTCCCCTACTTCAACTCATTCGCCGTCACATAAAAATGATGGTAAATGCCATTCTGCGCAAGCAGGCTCTCGTGGGTTCCCTCCTCCACGATGCCCTCCTCCGTCAATACCAGAATCCGATCTGAATTGCGAATGCTTGACAGTCTGTGCGCGATGGTGATAGTCGTCCTCCCCTTCGCTAACGCCTCCAAAGATTTCGCCACTTGAAACTCACTCTCATTGTCCAGCGCAGAAGTGGCTTCATCCATGATCAAAATAGGCGGATTTTTCAAAAATACCCGTGCAATGCTGATGCGCTGTTTCTGTCCGCCGGAGAGCTTCACGCCGCGCTCTCCCACATAGGTGTCATACCCGTCCTTCAAAGCTGTGATAAACTCATGCGCGCCCGCCTGCTTCGCCGCCTCCACCACTTCCTCTCTCGTGGCATTCTCCCTTCCGTAAGCGATATTTTCATAAACCGTGCCGGAAAAGAGATAAACATCCTGCTGTACCATACCGATATTCTGCCGCAGGCTCTTGATCGTATACCCGTGGATGTTTTTCCCGTCTAACAGGATTTCCCCCTGATCAATATCATAAAACCGGGGAATCAGATTACACAGCGTAGTTTTTCCGCCGCCGGAAGGACCTACAATCGCAATCTTCTCGCCCTGTTGAATTTCCAGATTTAACCCCCGGAACACTACATTGTGGTCGTCGGGGTACGCAAAGCTGACATTGCGGAAAGAAATATTACCTTTCGGGTTCACACACGCCACCGCGCCCGGCTCGTCAAAAATTTCGATATCGCTGTCCATAATCTGCACGAAGCGCTCAATTCCCGTCATGCCCCGCTGAAACTGCTCCGCGAACTCAATAATGCGGCGGATGGTCGCAATCAGCGTTGTCACATACATCACATACGCCACCAGATCGCCGGGCTCGATTTTCCCTTTCACCATAAAAATGCCGCCCGCCGTAAGAAGCACCAGATACATCAGACCGTCGAAAGCCCTCGTGGTCGTCTGAAACGCCGCCATAAACTTGTATGTCTCTTTTTTAATGCGGAAAAAGTTCTGATTGTCCTGCTCGAATTTCTCCTTTTCCTTCTCCTCGTTGGTGAATGCCTTCACCACTTTCTGCCCGAGAAGACTGTCCTCAATGCGTGCGTTCAGCTCGCCGATCTGCACGCGCTGTTTCCGAAACGCCTCCCGCATCCGCAAATTGATCGCCGTACAGGTCACAGCCATAATCGGCACCACGATGAAAATAATAAGCGTCAGTCCCAGACTGATCTGCGCCAGAATAACAAAGGAAATGACCGCCTTGATGCCCGCAATGAAAAATTCCTCCGGGCAATGGTGGGAAAACTCCGTCACGTCAAAGAGGTCATTGGTGATGCGTCCCATGATCTGACCGACTTTCGTATTATTATAATAGGTGTCCGACAGCTTCTGCAGATGGGCATAAGCATCCCGCCGCATGTCCGTCTCAATGCGCGTGCCCATCACATGCCCCGTGTAAGCCATATAAAAATTCGCCACCGTGTCAACAATGCGCAGACACAAGTACAATATGCCCAGCCGGGCGATGACTGATATAGTCAACGATGCCAGATCGTTCATCCCCGCATTGGTGATAAAGCGGATAATCATCGGCAGCACCAGCTCACAGATCGTCGTAAGTCCCGCACAGAGCAGGTCAATCACAACAATTTTCCAATACTTTTTATAATAAGGAAGAAACCGTTTCAGTAATTCCCCGGATTTGTAGTTTCTTGTGCTTTCCTGTGTGTTCATAATCTACCCCTTATATAAATGCTATTATAATTCAAACGTATTTTATTCGTAAAAATCCCCTATTTCTCTGCAAATCTTCTCCACGCACGTTTCCATAAATCTCTCCATAATCCCCTTCGTGCAAAACCGATACCTGCTCACATCTGCTACCGTTTTCCCGACAAACTGCTCATACAAAAGAGACTGTTTCTGCCGTGCAAGATCCTCCTTCAAAATACAGCCTTCTACCCCGCAAATCTGTCCCTGCTCCAAAAGCCGCCAGATTTCCGGCGACTCCCTATCATTCTGATATAACCACTGGTCGATACCGTAAGCTTCCGCCGCATACTGCCCGTATACTTCGTCAAGGTCTGCGCCCTGCATCATCTTTTCCCGAAAGGGCGTCCAGATACATCTGTCGTTCTCCCAGTCCGTCAAAAGGTGCGTGCAGTAACCCGCCATAAAGTCCCGGTTTCCGACGCTTTGATTTTCTTTCCAGAACTTGCGGATCGCTTCCAGCCAGCCCTCACTGTCAACCGTTATACCCCAGCGCGGTCCAAATTCCCACAAATGACTTTTCTCTTTCAAAGATACATCATATCTGTCGTGAAAATGCACCGCATCCGGCGCGACGGAACCGAGCAGAAAATCTTCCGGACGCTCTATCCACCCGTCGCCATACCGCACAAACAACTCATATGCAACTTTTAAGTGCACCATTGGATATGACATAATCGTTATCTCCGTTTCTGAATTTACATTACATTCCATTATATACTGCGCACAAAACAGTGTCAAAACAAAAGGGCTGTCCCTTTTCGGACAGCCCGCAAAAAACAGTTCCTTCTTTATATTTGTACCAGCTACATAGCCCCAGCTTCTCCTGCCTTCTGTAACAGCGTCTTAAATTTGGAAGACAGTTTGCACAGCCGGGAGTTTGACACTTCCTTTTAAACCTCATAACACACAAATCTTGTATTTA
>CAJUJK010000039.1 GCA_910586705.1 uncultured Lachnospiraceae bacterium
AAAAAAGAACCTCTGTTATGCTGTTACGTAACAGAGGTTCTTTGACAGTCTGGAACGTACCCGAAAAGGTACGTCCTTCGTTATTCAACATATATTTCTAAAGTGTGGACGGTCTGAATCGAATATTTTCATATCTTTGATTACTTCTTCAACACTTTTTCCAGTAATCATGGCAATACATGCCTGTCCACACGTTGAAAAAGTAGGCTGCATAATTAATTCCATGTATTTTACCTTCCATCAAAATACAGTCAATTACCGTTGCGCCAGTTCTGCGGTAATCTCCTCCCAGGTGATATTCTTCTCCGCCATTAGCACCATCATATGATACAAAAAGTCAGAAATTTCGTACTTGATTTCGTTGGCATTGGGGTTTTTGGCGGCAATGACGATCTCCGTCGCCTCCTCTCCCAGCTTCTTCAGGATCTTGTCAACACCCTTGTCGAAGAGATAGTTTGTGTAGGAGCCTTCCTTGGGATGGATTTTTCTGTCCTTGATCACGTCGAACACCTGCTCAAACACCTTGAGGGGGTTCGTCTCCTCGTACTCTTTCGCCATGATCTCATTGAAAAAGCAGGAACGGGAACCGGTGTGGCACGCCGCGCCGATCTGGGAAACCTTGGCGAGGATGGTATCCTTGTCGCAGTCCGCCGTGAGGGATTTCACATACTGGAAATGACCGCTCGTCTCGCCTTTCACCCAGAGCTCATCCCGGCTTCTGCTGTAATACGTCATTTTGCCTGTTTTCAGCGTCGTATTGTACGCTTCCTCGTTCATATAGGCAACCATCAGCACTTCATCGGTCTTATAATCCTGCACGACCACGGTCACATGCCCGTCGCTGTTCAGCTTAAAGTCCTCCCACGGGATGGCAGGCTCAAAGGTGTTCACAGTGATATCGTTATTCTGGCACAGCGCCTTGATGGCGAGAAGTTCTTTCGCGTTCTCGTTGATGGCAAACCCGGAAATGCCGCAGATGTTATCGTTGGACAAAAGTTCCAGAATCTTGTCCAGAGAAACTTCCGGCACAGAAGCGATCATGGGAAAACGGGAGATCGAGATGGACTCTTTCAGGCAGGTTTCCTTCACGAGAATGATCTCCGAGATATACTCGTCGATGAGCGCCTCGTTTCTCGTGATGCTGTCAGTCTCCGTCACACATGCAACAATCTTGTCCTTGCCGAATTTTTTCGATACTTCCGCCGTAATCTCGATATTGCCCGGTTTGGAATAGTTGAGCGCCGCCTTCTTACAGCCCGCGTAGAGCAACTTTTTGATGTCCTCCATGCGTTTCACATTTCCTGCGCCGATCACAGGGATCTCCGCCTCGCTGCAGATGGATTTGATGATATCAAGCGCCTCCTCGCGGGCGGCATCTCCCTCGGACATGTCGTATACGATCAGCTCGTCCGCGTTGTTGTCACTATAATATTTCGCCAGCGCCACCGGGTTTGTGTCAATAATCGTGCTGTCCGAAAAACCCTTCACCGCGTCTCCTTTATATAAATAAATACATGGGATAAATTTTTTGTAAGCCATACCGCATACTGCCCTTTCTCGTTTTGTGAAAATTAAGCCAAACTTCCTTTCGTGCTGAGCACGCCCTTTACCCGCGGGTCATAGGAACACGCCTCGTCTAACGCCTTGCCGAACGCTTTGAACATCGCCTCGATCATGTGGTGGGCGTTTCCGCCGCTCAGCATTTTAAGGTGCAGGTTCATGCCCGCGCTGTAACTGACCGCATAGAAAAACTCCCGCACAAGCTCCGTGTCAAACTCTCCCACCCGCTCTGTCGGGAAGTCGCAGTCGAACACGAAATACGGCCTGCCGCACAGATCCACCGCGCACAGGCAGAGGGATTCGTCCATCGGCAGGATAAAGGAACCGTAGCGTCTGATGCCTGCCTTATCTCCCAACGCCTCTTTGATTGCCGTGCCAAGCACAATGCCCGCATCCTCCACCGTGTGGTGCCCGTCCACATGGAGATCACCGTTGACCTGCATAGTCAAGTCAAAAAATCCATGTCTGGAGAACCCTTCCAGCATATGGTCGAAGAAACCGATGCCGGTGTGCACGTCGCTTTTCCCCGCGCCATCCAAAGTGAGGGCCAATTTAATCTGCGTTTCTTTCGTGTTCCGTTCTATTGTCGCTGTTCTGGACATGACACGCTCCTTCTGACATTTTTTCTTATATTTTAACACGAACCTTCGTGCCACAGTTTTTCTGTGAATTGGAGAAATATTATTCAAACCGCACCCTGATCGAGTTCGCGTGGGCGGTAAGCCCTTCCTTCCCGGCAAACAGTTCAATATCCTTATGCGCCTGTTCCAAAGCTTCCCGCGAATAAGAGATCAGACTAGTCTTTTTCGTAAAATCGTCCACATTTAAGGGGGAGAAAAACCGCGCCGTGCCGTTTGTGGGCAAAATATGGTTCGGTCCCGCATAATAGTCTCCCAAAGGTTCCGAAGAGTATTCGCCAAGGAAAATCGCGCCCGCGTTTCTGATCTTCGTCATCACCTGATACGGATCTTTCGTCAAAATTTCCAGATGCTCCGAGGCGATGGCGTTGGCCGCCTCCACCGCGCTGTCCATGGTGTCCGCCAGCAGGATATAGCCGTAATTGTCCAGCGATTTTCTGATGATATCCGCCCGGGACAGCTCCTGCAAAAAGCCGTCGATCTGCTGTTCCACTTCTTTTGCCACGCCCTCGTCTGTGGTGATCAGGATCGCGCTCGCCAGTTCGTCATGCTCTGCCTGTGAGAGCAGATCCGCCGCCACATAGCGGGGATTTGCGGTCTCGTCTGCGATCACAAGGATCTCACTCGGCCCCGCAATGGAGTCAATGCTGACATAGCCGAAACATGCCTTCTTCGCCAGCGCCACAAAAATATTGCCGGGTCCCGTGATCTTGTCCACTTTCGGAATGCTTTCCGTGCCGAATGCCATCGCCGCAATCGCCTGTGCGCCGCCGACTTTATAGATTTCGTCTACACCGGCAATTCTGGCGGCAACCAGAGTGCCCGGATTAACCCTGCCGTCGGCTCCTGCCGGGGTTGTCATCACAATCCGTTCCACGCCTGCCACTTTGGCGGGAATGACATTCATCAGCACGCTGCTTGGATAAGCTGCCTTTCCGCCCGGCACATAAACCCCGGAGACGGCAATGGGGAGAATCCGCTGTCCCAGAAGGGAGCCGTCGGGTCTGGTGTCAATCCAGCTGTTACGAAGCTGTTTCTGGTGGAAATCCCGGATATTTGCCGCCGATTTTTCCATCACCGCCACAAAGGCAGCATCTGCCTCCGCATATGCTTTCTCAATCTCCGCTTCCGTCACACGGATATTGTCCGCGGTACAGTTCCATTTATCGAATTGACTTGTATAGTCAAATACAGCTTCGTCGCCTTTTTCACGGACATTGGCAATGATATCCGCCACAACGGACTCATACTGCCCGTAATTGTTTGGACTCCTCTTTAATAAGCTGTCAAGAAGATCCCGCTGTGAATCCTTTGTCAAACGAATTGTTTTCATAACTTTGTGTTTCCCCCCCCCCATTTTCTACTTCTCATATTTGCTCACAGGTTCTGCACAGATTTTATGCAGGCTGTATCTGTTATTCACACGGCATTCAATTTACAATGCTGTAGTTTAAGCGGACCGTAATGGACGCCGTCTTTTTCCTTGAACTGGTGTCAAAGTAGCCGCCGTAGCTGTATTCCGTGTTACTGTTTTGCGCGGTGATCTGGAACACCCCCAGATTCGCGTTCAAAAGCTCGCCTACCGTTGCGCCGGTTCCCTGCGCCATCAGGTCAATCCTGTTTTTCGCGTTCTCCGTCGCCTCCTTAATTAAATCAAGTTTTAATTCATCCAGCTTGGTGTAGTAATACTCCGGCTCCTCGGAGGCAAACTGCACGCCGGACTCGATCAGCCCGGAGATATCCCGGGAAATGCCCTCGATCTTATCAATGTCCGTGGAAGTGATCGACACATTCTGGTAAAGGTCGTAGCCGTCGATGTAATCCCGTATACGGTCGCCGTTCTCATTGTACTCGGACTCCCAGCGGGCATTGATGGTCACGGAGCTGAACACCATCTCCTCCTCCTTCACGCCGCTGTCCACCAGATATTTGCGCACAAGCTCCGCGTCTTTTTTGATGGAGCGGTACGCGTCCTGCGTGGTGGCTCCCTGCCCGGAGAAACTGCCCCGCCAGACAATCAAGTCCGCCTCAAAGTCGCAGTTGGCGGAGCCGGTGGCTGACAGCCCCTCGCTGCCGGATGTTTTCTTGTAGTTCACAATATTCTGTGAAAAGATTGTGACGCAGGCGATGGCGCACGCCCCTGCGATCAATGCGATAATAATCCCCTTAAATTCTTTCATGTCAAACCCCTTTCTGTCATTCTCCATTGTTGTCATCCTTCCGAAGATAAATTTTATGGTGCTTATTTAAAAACCGTCTACAGATGGCTCTTAAGATCAGCGATCAGCTTCTTGATCCGCTCCGGCTCCATCTGCATACTGACCTGATTCACAATCATTCTCGCGGACAGCGGACAGATTTCCTCCAGCACTTCCAGCCCGTTTTCCTTAAGCGTGGATCCGGTCTCCACAATATCCACAATCACGTCGGCAAGTTTTACAATCGGTCCAAGCTCCACGGAGCCGTTCAGCTTGATGATATCCACGGTCTGGTGCTTTTTATTGTAAAAATAGTCTTTGGCGATATTGGGATATTTACTTGCTACCCGGATCATCTCATGGTGCTGTAAAAGCTCTTTCGCGCTCTTCGGACCGCAGACACACATCCGGCACTTCCCGTACCCGAGGTCAAGCACCTCGTACACTCTCCTGTTTTCTTCCAGAATCGTATCCTTGCCGACCACGCCGATATCAGCCGCCCCATATTCCACATAGGTAGGCACATCCGGCCCCTTCGACAGGAAAAATTTCAGTTTCAGCTCCTCGTTCACAAAAATCAGCTTGCGGGAATCCTTATCCTTCATTTCCTCGCAGGTGATGCCGATTTTTTCCAGAAGCTCCATTGTTTTATTGGCAAGACGCCCTTTCCCAAGGGCGAATGTCAGATATCTTTCCTCACTCATTTTCAAGTACGCTCTCTTTTCTCTTAACTTTAAAACTACTTCTCACTCTTGGGAAGTAACTCCACTTTCTTCCCGGACGACCGCATATGCTTAGCTTCCATCAGCTTTTCCTTGAAGGTCTCTTCCGTATAATACAGTTTCACCGGCTCCTCTATTCCAGAAATGATCACGTTCTGCCGTCCCATGGCGGCAAGAAGGTCATCTACCACAATCACAAAGCCGATCGCCGCTGCTTCCTTGCCGAATCGTCCGAGCAGGCTGTCGTAACGCCCGCCTTTCACAATCGCGTCGCCCACGCCGTAGGTGTAGCCCTTGAAAATGATGCCTGTATAGTAATTATACTTGCTGAGCATCCCAAGGTCAAAGGAAACATACTTTTCCACCCCGTAATCGACAAGCGTCCGATAAACTTTCTCAAGCCGCTCGATGGCGTGTTTCGACCGCTTGTTGGAGACCGCCTTTTTTGCATCCTCCAGAATGGAGACCGTCCCGAACAGGTCTCCCACCTTAAGGAGCAGTTCCTTGTCCTTTTTGTGTACGCCGACGCGGTCCAGCAGCTCCTCCGCGCCGAAATAGTTTTTGCCGGAAATAAACTCCCGAAGCTCCAGCTCCGTCTCCTCGTCAAGCCCTGCCTCGGCGCAGATGCCTTTGAAATATTCCAGATTGCCGACGCTCAGCTGGAAATCGGACAGCCCTGCATGGTAAAGCGCCTCGATCGTCATGGCGATCATCTCCGCGTCCGCCTGCACGGAGCCGTCGCCAATCAGCTCCGCCCCCATCTGGGTTACTTCCTTAAGCTTGCCCTGCAGCTGCGACGTGTTAGTAAAGGTGTTCCCCTGATAGCAGAAACGGATCGGCACATCCTCGTCCATAAAATACTTGGCGGCGCATCTGGCGATGGACGGCGTAAAATCCGGGCGCAGCACCAGTGTGTTCCCCTCCTTGTCAAAGAACTTATAAAGCTCTCTGGACGGCGTCGTCCCCACTTCCTTTGAAAACACGTCGAAAAATTCAAAGGTCGGGGTCTGGATGTCCCGGTAGCCGTAGCCCGTGATCTTTTCATGCAGAAGGCGTTCAACCACCGTCTTCTTCGCCTTCTCTTCCCCGTAAATATCCCGCACGCCCTCCGGCGTATGTACTAACTTTTTGCTCATATACTCCTCGTTTCCTGTCGGTGTTTTGTCGTCCTAAATAAACGATACCATCACGTGACTTTACCGCTTTAAAGTGATAATTCGCTAATTCATTAGCAAGTCAAACTCATTACACTATACGCTGTTTTCCTCTGTTTGTCAATCAGTAAATCTCTTCCCATACCAATTCCTCTGCAAGAGGCGTCTCGTAGCCTTGCAGGGCAGAACGGTACGCTTCTTCGGAAATTTCACTTCCAGTTTGACCATTTTGAAAATATGTATATACGGCTTTCTCTCCTGTCAAATCGGCAGCAATATAAAAACGATCAACTAATTCCGGCGTTACGCCGTCGTTTCCTATTTTATAGATTTCAATGCATATTTCCCTTTGAGGCAGAGAGTGAACGACCTCAATCACACCGTCTCCATGAAACGAGAAATTTGACCGTCCGCCTAATTCCATATCGGGAAAAAGAGACACCACCTTGTTTCCGTCATAACCATATAAATCGTAATACCTAGGAGCAAAGGAAGGATTTGACACACCGATGCCGTCTTCTTCACCGGCGATGATAAGCTCCTCTGTCCCGTTTCCGTCTATATCATAAAGCGCATAAAAGATACCCTGCCTGTGGGCACGGATTTCTTCGCCGATATCCTTCCCAAAATGACTCTCGTAGTCGTCAGAATCCAAAAACTCCTTGTAAAAATCATGCTGCACCATGTCCCGGTACTGCGCAAGCACATCCTCGTAGACAGATGTTCCGTCGACTGGCGTTTCCGGCTGATCCGTTATGTCCGTTTCTTCTGTCGTATCTGTGCCAGCCCCATTTTCTTCTGCTACGCTGTTTTCATCTGCCGCAGCTCTGTTCTCTGTTTCTTCTGTCTCATTTTCCGTTGGCGTATCCGTCTGCACCGCAGCTTCATCCGTATCCGTAATAGGCTCTATCTGCAGCTTTTCCGTGGCATCGCCTGTATCAGTGCCGCAACCCGCAAGTAAGAGTGCCGCTGATAGGATGATCGCAGCAGATATATAATTTTTCGCTCTTTTCATAATTTTACCTCATTTTGCTGTTTCCTGCTCATAATCAGTTTGTGGCAGGCGCCGCGCAGACACAAATCCCGCGATTGAAAATGTTGATTTTTAACCTTACTCCGCCCATTCATCACCCTCGCATCTGCAAATGAAGTCAAAGTGCATACTGTCAAAATGGTCATACGGATAGTCCTCTCCATCCTGACTTAACACCAGCCCGTCGCAGTCCATCCTCTCATTGATATAGGCGAGGGTATCGTGAATGCCGCTGATTCTCGCATTTTGAACCATGCCCGCCACGATCTCTTTTTGGTCCGGCGTCAAAGAACCGAGAAACTGGTTGACTTCCCTGTTGTCCTCGATCTGCGGATAGCCGGTTCCCCTGATCCATGCCGCTTCCACAGCGTCCTTCCTCTCAGCCAGCCCGTCAATAAACGCTTTGTATTGTTCCAAACCCTTACTCATATCCCGTTTCCTCCCTGTGACTCAAATCAATGCATTTCTCACGCTATTCTACCCGGTCCTCCAGATCTTTCTGGATCATATCCAGATACGGCACCAGAATCCCGTGCTTCTTCGGCAGCACATATTCCGGGTTCAGCTCGTCAAAACGGAAACTCTTGCGCCCTCCCTCCTTCGCCCGGTCCCAAAAATAGCGCAACATCTCATAAGGAAGATAATAAAAGAGATCCTTGTGGGAATAATAAATAAGAAAGAAGGCGATCCCCTTCTGTTTCTCGAACTGTCCCATAAATTCCACCTGATGCTCGTGGATATTCTGCAGGGAAAAGGTATCGACAGCGCATTCCTTGGCGTCAAAACAGACGGGAATCCCTTGCACCGCGCCGATGTAGTCCACCGTGCTCTTCTGGTCAAAGTAGGCGAGCGTGATATGGCGGCTGTCCTTGTCGATATTGATCGGCGTAATGGGCGTTGGCACCTTCTGGATTAGTGCCAGCCCGTTTTCCAGATATTTTTCATTTGTACGGTTGATCAGATCCTCCAAAGTGGAGCCGCGCAGCCCGCGGGAGTTCCATGTCGCCATCTTAATCCTCGTTCCGAAGGGGGCTCTTGCCTGTTCTTCTCACACCAGTATACTCCCATTGAAAGAGATTGGCAAGAACAAATGTTCTGATTTTGCAATTTCAATAAAAGCATCTGTCCCGCCTAATTCAAATGCGAGACACACCTAAAACTCTCCGGCACTTCACAGACAAAAGTGCGCCCGCTCAAATCCGCAAAAGGCTCGTCGAGCGGCGGGAACACCACCTTGTAGGCGTGTAAAAGCTGCGACTGTACGCCGTACCTGCGGTATTTCTCATTCCACGCCCTATCCCCGTACTTGTAATCCCCCAGAAGCGGATGACCGATGCCTGCCAGATGCGCCCGGATCTGATGGGGCTTTCCCGTGATCAGCTCCACCTCCAGAAGCGTCTTATCCTGTTCGATGCGAAGTGGTTTATACTTTGTCTGGATCAACCGTCCGTCCCGGTCGGAAACAGTTTTCTCTGACCGTATCATCACCCTGTTTTTCTTCTCGTCCTTGACCAGATATCCCTCGATCAGCCGCTCTTCCGTAATATGCCCTTTTACGTAGAGCTGATAATATTTATGAAGGGTCCGGTCCTTCAAAAGCGCACTCAGAAGCTGCGCCCCCTGAAGGGTTTTGGCGCAGAGCACCATGCCGCTCGTATTGCGGTCAAGGCGGTTGCAGACGGAAGGTTTGTAAAAGGAAAGATCTGTCTCAGACAGCTCCCCTTTTTCAAGAAGGTAGCCGGTCAGCCACTCATTCAGAGAAAGATCCGTTTTCTCTGCTTTCTGGGACAGTATGCCCGCGGGCTTATCCGCAATTAGGATATGGTCGTTCTCATAGATAACCTGAATACCAGAGAGCGTCCCGTATGCCTGTTGATAATAAGCAGCGCTTTTCTCCGCCCCCGCACTGGCTAAACCGTCATTTTCCGCAGACTGGTCAGACTGCCCTCCCATAAATTTGTGGAGCGTTTCCTGCGCGAAGAAAATTTTCACGCAGTCTCCCACGGCAGTCTTTTCGCTGCCGTCCGCCTTCCTGTCATTCAGGGTGATATTCTTTTTTCTGAGCATTTTATGGAGGAAGCCGTTGCCCGCGTTTGGCAGAATACGCTGCAGATACTTGTCAAACCGCTGTCCCGCTTCCCTCTCCGTGATTGTTGCCTGATACATAATACCTCGCCTGTTTTCTCAAACGCTTCAGCACTGTAATTACCCAACGCCTCATACAAAAGGAGGTCAGATGGAAATGTCATACAGCAGGTTGATGATCCCTTCCCGCTCTTTGTGATCTTCCACCTGCATCTCCGACAACCGACTTAGTCGGTCAATATATTTGTCTTCTTGAGAAAAAACTTGAACCGCCACATTTTTGATCCCCTCCTGCACAAGCATCTGCTCCAGATGTTTTTCCGCCTCCCGGCAGTCGCAGGAAGGATTTTCTGTCATGCCGCAGAGTATACCGCCCTTCAATGCCATATGGCTCAAGGGGTAATTCTTCTGGTAGGAGGTAAAATACATATCGTAAAAGACGGTCATCGAGCCGTCTTCATAAGAAACCAGTTTTTCGTGCAGCGCGTCGCTGCAGCCTTTGGCACGCAGGAAAAGGATAAAGTTCACCGCGCTCTTGCAGGCGGGCAGACAGCCCAGAACCGCCACGATGGTGAGCAGGTTTTTGTTGGAGCCGGTTCTTATGATTCCCGAAATATACAGAGCTGCGGAAATGGAAAAGAAAAGGACGGTCCGAAGAGCCGTGTATTTTTTACGATTGTTCAGATAGCCGAACGCACCTTTTGGTACAAGTAAATTTTTCATAAAATATTCTCCGTTTGATGGATCACATCACATGATCTTCGCTTTTGTTCCGGCGTGGTCCACAGTCTCTGGCTGCGGGCGGAAACATTTTATCATCACATTCTGCACGCTCTGGGTTGACAGGTACAGAAGTTTTATGGGCAGACCGCAGGTGGAAACGCTTTTTCCGATTTTGCAGTCCTCGATCGCCTTCTTCACGACACAGGCCGTTTTCGCCATGGTCAGTCTCTTTAACGCCCCGAACCCGGACATACCTTCGTAGGCGTGGGCGAGAAACGGCGTGTTGACAGGTCCGGGACAGACGGCAGTCACTGTGATGCCCCGCCCGCGAAGCTCCTGCCCCAGCGCGCGGCTCAGGGAGTACACATACGCCTTGGATGCGGCATAGACGGCAAATGCGCTCTGGGGGACAAAGGCAGCCCCGGAGGAAACCTGTATCAGCTTGCTGCCGCTTTTCATGTAGGGCAGACAGAGCATGGTCATGCGGGTCAGCGCCGTAATGTTTAACTGGATCATGGCGTCGATCTCCTCTTTGCTTTGTCTGGCAAAAAATTTATGGCTGCCGGTTCCCGCACAGTTGACCAGCACCGTAATTTTCGGATTCCGTATGGCAAGCACTTCCTCAAACTGTTTCAAGGCGGTTTCATTCGTCAGATCAATCACGATGACCCTCGCTCTGGTCTGCATGGCGTCCGACAGTTTTTCCAGTGGCTCCCTGCTTCGCGCCAAAAGCCATATCTCGTCCGTTTTGCCAAGACACCTGTCCAGTTGTACGGCAAACTCCCACCCCATTCCGGAAGAAGCGCCCGTGATAATAGCGATATTCATATGCACCCCCATGCGTCTCACTCTGTGATTTAGTGTACCACTTTTGACTGTCAACCGCAAACAATTACTTTTTGACGAATAGGGAATCACTTTTTCAAAAAAATCGTATCAGATTCCACAAAAGATAAAGAAAAAAACTATCATCTTTCGTGAATATGATGTATAATTTTTATAAATTGTAAAAAGGAGGAAATCGAATATGGCAAAAGAAATGATTGCAATGCTTCTTGCCGGCGGACAAGGCTCACGTCTGTATACGCTGACCGAGAAACTTGCAAAACCGGCTGTTCCATTCGGCGGAAAATACCGAATCATCGACTTTCCGCTGTCCAACTGTGTCAACTCAGGCATTGATACGGTGGGAATCCTGACCCAATATCAGCCACTCGTGCTGAACGAATATATCGGCAACGGGCAGCCTTGGGATCTTGACCGCCTGTACGGAGGTGTACACGTACTGCCGCCCTACCAGAAATCCGGCGGTTCAGACTGGTATAAAGGAACGGCAAACGCAATTTACCAGAATATATCGTTTATTGAGCGTTATGATCCGAAATATGTCATTATTCTTTCCGGCGACCAGATCTGTAAACAGGATTACAGTGATTTTCTGGAATTCCACAAGGCGAAAAACGCGGAGTTCAGCGTGGCGGTTATGGAAGTTCCGTGGGAGGAGGCGCCCCGTTTCGGTCTGATGGTTGCGGACGAAAACGATAAGATCACAGAATTTCAAGAGAAACCGAAGAATCCCAAATCCAATCTCGCTTCTATGGGTATCTACATTTTTAACTGGGATATCCTGAAAAAGTATCTGGAGGAGGACGAGGCGGACCCGAACTCCGAAAACGACTTTGGCAACAACATTATCCCGAACCTGCTGCGTGACAACAGGCAGATGTACGCTTACCATTTTAACGGCTACTGGAAAGACGTGGGGACGATCCACTCCTTATGGGAGGCGAATATGGAAGTTCTGGACGCGGAGCAGAGCGGCATCGACCTGTTTGACGAAAGCTGGAAAATCCACAGCCGCAACACTGGCATGACCGGTCATAAGATCAGCGCGGGCGCGGTGGTGGAAAACACCATGGTTGCCGACGGTTGCCGGATCAAAGGCGAGGTAAAGCACTCGATCCTCTTCGCCGGCGTAAAAGTGGACGCAGGCGCGGTGGTGGAGGATGCGGTTGTTATGGGCAATACGACGATCAAATCCGGCGCGGTGGTGAAACACTGTATCGTTTCGGAGAATGTGACGATCTGTGAAAACGCTGTGGTGGGCGCAATGCCAAGCGACTCCGAGGACGGCGTGGCAACCATAGGTTCCAACCTTACGATTGGTGAAAATGCGGTGGTCGGTCCGAATGCCATCGTGAGAAATGACATGAAAGGCGGTGAAGAACAATGGTAAAATCAAATATAAGTGCACTGGGCATCATTTTCCCGAACAGTTACGACGCGCTGGTTCCTGAACTGGTGAATGTGCGTTTGATGGCTTCCATTCCCTTTGCCAGCCGTTACCGCATCATCGACTTCATTTTATCCGGCATGACAAATTCCGGCATCGGAAATATTTCCGTGATCGTGAATAAAAACTATCATTCCCTGATGGACCATCTCGGTTCCGGGCGCGAATGGGATCTGGTACGCAAAAACGGCGGCTTACATATCTTCCCTCCCTTTGCGGAAAAAGAGGCGAAGCCTTACGTGGGGCGCGCCAGCGCACTGGCAAACATTCTGGACTTTTTACGCGATGCCAAGGAAAAATATATTATCATGTCCGACACAAACATGGTGGTGAACTTTGATTTCCACGCTATGCTGCAGACACATATCGAGAACGAGGCGGATATGACGCTCGCTTACTGTGAACAGCCGATTCCAAACGGATTTATAAACGCCAAAAATGACGGCAGAAGCTTTTACTATACCTTTGACATTGAAGGCGACCAGCTCAAAAAGATCTACATCAATTCCAAGGAGGAGGGCGTCAAGAACCTCTCCATGAATATTTTCATCATCAACCGGGATCTTCTGGTGGAGATGGTGGATAACGCATTGCTGCGCGGACAGGAATTCTTTATGCGCGATGTGCTGATGCCGCAGATCAATAAGCTGAATGTGAAAGCCTACAAATATACCGGCTATGTAGGGTTCATCTCAGATATGAAGAGCTATTTCGATGAGAATATGAAGCTGCTGGACGACTACAATCTGGATTCACTCTTTGCAGGCTCTCCCGTCTACACGAAGATCAGGGGAGACCATCCGACCCACTACATCAACGGGTCAAAGGTGCAGAATGTGATGGTGGCTTCCGGGTGCATCATCGAAGGGGATGTGGAAAACAGCGTGATTTTCCGTGGCGTCAAAGTGGCAAAAGGCGCAACGGTAAAGAACTGTATTCTGATGCAGGATACCGTCGTGGAGGCGGGCGCAAACATCGAATATCTCATCACGGACAAGGATGTGAAAATTTCAGCCGGAAAAGAGATGAAGGGAACAGATACCTTCCCTGTTTATATCGGAAAATCCCAGACCGTCTGAGTGTTTTACAAAATTTCGTCCCGCAGATGCTTCACACAGCCTGCGGGACGTTTTTTGCCCTATTTTTTCTTCTTGTGCACGTTGCGGATTGTCTTTTTCTTGCGGATCTCGGAATCTGTGCGGTGACTGCCGATTTTTGTCCGGCTCTTCTCCTGCCGGCTCTTCCGGATTTCTCCTGCTCTTCCACCGCCTACGCCTGTCTGTCTCATGTTTTCCCGACCGCGTCCTCTCCCGCCGGCATTTCTGTCGTCCGCTTCTGTTCCTCTCACGTTTCCCGTCTTCCGCGGGCGTATCAGGCATTTTTTGTCAAAGCCGATTAAGTCTTCCCTTCCGCCCTTTATAAGCGCCTCCATGACCAGCTCGTAGTTGTTGGGATTCCGATACTGGATCAGCGCCCGCTGCATCGCCTTTTCGTGGGGATTGCGGCAGACGTACACCTTTTTGCCGTCCCGCGGATCAATGCCCGTATAGTACATGACGGTGGACACCGTGGAGGGCGTCGGATAAAAATCCTGCACCTGCTCCGGCATATACCCGAGATCCCGCAGATACTCCGCAAGCTCGATCGCCTCTTTCAGCGTGGAGCCGGGATGGGAGGACATCAGATAAGGCACAAGGAACTGTTTCTTTCCGAGCTGTTCATTGAGCCTGTTGTATTTTCTGACAAATTTTTCATAAACTTCTTTCCGCGGTTTCCCGAGGTATTGCAGTACCCTGTCCGAGATGTGTTCCGGCGCCACTTTCAGCTGACCGCTGACGTGATGTTCCACCAGTTCTTTGAAAAAAGAGTCGTCCGAGTCCGCCATCAGATAGTCAAAGCGGATGCCCGAGCGGATAAATACTTTTTTTACGCCGGGCAGCGCCCGCAGTCTGCGAAGAAGCGCCAGATAATCAGAATGATCCACCTCCAGATTGGGACATGGTTTCGGGAAAAGGCACTGTCTGTCTTTGCAGACGCCCTGCGTCATCTGTTTCTGGCAGGAAGGATGTCTGAAATTGGCGGTGGGACCGCCCACGTCGTGGATATAGCCCTTGAAATCAGGCTCCTGTATCATCTGCTGTGCTTCCCGCAAAATGGATTCGTGGCTTCTGACCTGCACCGTCCTGCCCTGATGGAAGGTCAGCGCACAGAAATTACACCCGCCGAAACACCCTCTGCTGCTGACAAGCGAGAATTTGATTTCTGAGATCGCGGGCACACCTCCCGCCTCCTCGTAGGAGGGATGGTAGGTGCGCATATAGGGAAGGTCATAGACGGCGTCCATCTCCTCTGTGGTCAGCGGCGGCTGTGGCGGATTCTGTACCACATACACGCTGTTCGGATAGGGCTCCACCAGTGTTTTTCCCGTAAAGGGATCGGTGTTTTTATACTGGATCTGAAAACTTTCGGCATACTTTTCCGGGTGTGCTTTCATCTCCTCGTATGCCGGCAGTTCCACCGGTTCATAAATGCCGCTGATATTTTTCGTTTTATAGACGGTTCCCGGAATAAAGGAAATGTCCTTCACAGCTATTCCGCTGTCTAAAGCCTCCGCTATCTCTACTATAGACTTTTCGCCCATGCCGTAGGAAATCAGATCTGCCTGGGAATCCAGCAGGATCGAACGCTTAAAGCTGTCCGACCAGTAGTCGTAGTGCGCCATCCGCCTGAGGCTTGCCTCAATACCGCCGATGATCACCGGCACATCCTTGTATACCCGGCGGATCAGGTTGCCGTAGACCACCGTGGCGTGATCGGGTCTTTTATAGGGCTCTCCGCCCGGGGTGTAGGCGTCTGTCGGACGGTGTTTTCCCGAGACGAAATAGTGATTCACCATGGAATCCATGTTGCCGCCGGACACGAGAAAGGCAAGTCTCGGGCGTCCCAGAACGGTGATGCTGTTCTCATCTTTCCAGTCCGGCTGGGGGATGATCCCCACGCTGTAGCCGTGCGCCTCTAAAACCCTGCTGATGATGGCGTGCCCGAAGGACGGGTGGTCCACATAGGTGTCCCCGATCACATAGACAAAATCAAGCTGGTCTATGCCCTGCGCTTCCATATCCTGTCTGGAAATCGGTAAAAATCCCATTTTCTCCTCCTTATTCTTCTTTCCCCGAAGATGAGAAATCCGACAGTGACTGCCGTAACGACAATCACGTATACAATCAGAAAAGTCCGCCTTATGACAGCACGCCTTCCTCTATCAATTCCCGAAAGCCATAGGTATAATAATCTGCCAGCCGGTGCTTCTCCTCGTCCTGATGCACCGAATATTCGTCATAGACGGCACAGACTTTCATGCCCGCCGCCTTGCCCGCCTGAATGCCCGGGATGATATCCTCGAACACGAGACAGTTCTCCGGCGCAACGGCGAGTTCTTTCGCCACGGCTAGATAAATATCCGGCGCGGGCTTTCCCTTCTCCACCTCACACCCGGTCATAATACAGCCGAAACAGGATTCCAATTGATGCGCCTGCACGACGTTTTCCACAAGCGTCCGGGAATTGCTGGTGGCGATGCCCGCTTTGATGCCGTGTTCCCTGCAGTATGCCAGAAGCTCTCTGACGCCCGCCTTGACAGGCACCTCGTTTGCATACTTGTCCCATGCCATACGGTTCCAGTCCGCCTTGATGGTGTCCAGATCGTCCGGCAGGGAAAAACGCTCCTTGAAATATGCCGCCGTCTCAGAGAAGCTCATGCCCTCGATACACGCCTGCAGGTTTTCGGGCAGAGGGATTCCGAATTTCCCCAGATATTCGATATCTATGGAGCGCCACACCCACATGGAATCCACCATGGAGCCGTCCAGATCAAAAATAACCGCTTCTATCATGCTGTTGTACTTCCCTTCTTAATTCTTTTGTTTTTTGTCATGTAAAAACACTGTTTCGGAATATACATGTACAAAAAGATCCTGTCGGAGAAAACGATGAGTGATATCCCCAAAACGCAAAACGGCATCGGCAACAGCTTTGTCCGTTTTCTCTATCTGGCAGTCGGCACGTATCTGATTTTTCTGCTTCTGCGCTATCCGGCGCTCTCCCTGCAGTACGCGCTTGCGGGACTGCGTCTTTGGTTTGAAAAAATGATCCCGACGCTTCTGCCGTTTATGATTCTGTCTGGAATCCTGATCAATATGAACCTGACGGAAGGTTTTGTGCGCCTGTTTCATCCCATTCTGCGCTTTTTCTACGGCACCACGCCCAACGGTTCCTACACGCTGATTATGGGATTCCTCTGCGGTTTCCCCATGGGCTCCCGGATTGCCGGGGAACTGTGCCGGACAGGGCGGCTTTCCATTCGGGAGGGAAGCCGTCTGCTCGCCTTCTGCAATAATATCGGACCCATATACTTTCTGAGTTTTGTGGTAAGCACGCTCTCTCTGGAAAAACCGCTCATGCCGTTTCTCGTCATGTACGGCGTGCCGCTCCTCTACGGTTTTTTCGTGATGCGGCTTCCCCTGCTCTTTCACGTTTTCGGCGGTCTGTTTTCCGGGCGGACGTCCCTGTTTCGGCATCGACCGACCGAGTCAGTCTCATCTGTGTCCCCCGATGGTTTTCAATCTTCCAAACAGCCGCAGACGGAAGGGCTGCTGGAGGCAACCGATCACGCCGTTGTCTCCGGGCTTACGGGCATTGCCAGACTGGGCGGTTATATGGTATTTTTTAATCTGCTCAATATCCTCTTCGTCCCATTCACCCGTCTGCCCGACACACTGTTGAAAACCTATTACTGCATTCTGGAAATTACCGGCGGGATCGCGCGCTGCGGCTCTCTCCATCCCGTTCTTGTTCTTGTTATGCTGCCCTTCGGCGGTTTCTCCTGCATCGCGCAGACTTACAGCATGATCCGGGGCGCCGGTCTGTCCATCCGCACCTATGTGTGGCATAAACTGGCGCAGACTGTCTTTACCGCCCTGATTTATCTTCTGTGGCAGCCATTCTGAGATATGTCTGCCCATAGCTCCAGAAATTACCGTTTCTTTTACCGCAAAACCGCTTTTTGCCCTGCCCGGTATTCCTTCCTACCGGTTTCTGTCAAGGTTTTCGTCTGTGCCGTCTCCTCCTGCGCCGCCGTTTTCTGCGTTTCCTGCGCTTTCCACCCCGGAGGATCATCGCCATGGACAGAGCAAGGCTCACCACAAGCAGGGCGCAGACCAGACACACCGTAAGGAAATAAAGGATCGTCGGCTCTTTTTTCTCCTCTGTTCCGGGGGATGTCTTATGTCTTTTTTCCTGATTTTCCAATGCGACGGCGTTTTGTTTCGCCTCTTCCTCAGCCGCAGCCTTGGCGGCAGCCGCAATCCGCTCTTGTTCGGCAAGTTCCGCGGCGATCTCCTCCTCCGTTTTATAGTCCATGGAGGGAAGGGAAATCAGATTGCTTTCCGTATAGAGATCATATCCGTTATAGCCCCGCACCACGATCTGGGGTACAATATGGGGCGGTACACGCATGGTAAATGTGATGGTGTCCTTCGTCTTATCTCCCCATGCAAGCCGCGGGAAGTAAGTATTTCCGCCGTCATAGCTGTAGTCATAGTACAACATGCCACTGTCATAGTCCACGGCGGACAATTCCACCGTGACATTTCCCGTCTCCATCTCCTGATCGGTGACTTCGATCATACAGATATCCGGCTCCGTTGTGTCGGGGCGCATAACGCCAGCGGGAATCGGGACGTCCAGAACCGGGTAATCGCTGTAATCCACGCCGAGGGTGTCCGACCGCAGCCGGAAATATTTGGCGGCAGACGTCGCGTCCAACCTGCCGAAGACCTCCCACTGTTCTCTTCCCTCACAGAAAGGGCGGTCGTTTTCGTGATCCATGTGACAGTGCTCGATCAGCACACAGGTCAGATCCTGCTCCACGGCATGACGTATGATGCCATAGTAATCCGTCCCCTTTTTCCCGAGCCTCGTCTTGATGCCTCTGGAGTAAAGTCCTAGATCTTCCAGCGCCCCGATCTCGATATCGGCAAAGGCATATCCCTCGCTGTAATGCCGCCCAAAGGCGGACACCCAGCATTCCGCCCCGAAAAGCGTGTTGTGATCCTTGGAAAGATTATAGTGGAGGCAGAAGAGAAAATCCGCCTGCACCTCCTTGGCAAACGCCACCCGCTCCTCAAGAGACATTTTTCTGTCGTCATCCCTTGTCAGGTAGACGGTAACGTCCTCATACTTTTCCAGCTCCTCCTTCATGGCTTTGGCGGTAACAAGCGTCAGTTCCTTCTCCACAAAGGAGTCGTACATGCCGCCCTCCTCGTCTCCGCCATGCCCCGGATCGATCACAATCACAAGGTCATCCACCGGCAGTTCCCCGGTCACTTCCCCCGCCGCAGCGTCTTCCTGCTCTGGCGCCTGCTCCGCGGGTGTCTCCATTTCCGCCCGGACAATCGGCATCCTGCCCGAAGAAATGCAGGCAGAAAGACTGATACCGAGTACCAGAACCGCCGCCCGGCACAAAAAAACGGCTATGCTGTTATGAGGCAGGCAATCCTTTAAAAATTTTTTCATACTGCTCCATGTTTTTCCAGATTTTATGAATAGAAGAAGCCGGCTTCGTAGGGAAACCGGCTCACATATCTTTTCATCCGCGATTTTTTGTTGCGGTTTTGCATCATTACATCAGATTCAGTTCCGGCCCGGGCTCCGTTTCCCCCTCAGCCTCCTTAAGCATTTTTTCCACTTCCACAGGACGCAGTTCCGCACGGTTTGCCTTCACGATCTCATTGTAACCGTTGATGGTGCTAAAAAAGCTCTCATAGTGCTCTGTCGCCGCCGTGAGCGTAGCTGTCATGGCATTTTCCAGATTGGATAACATCTCATCGAGATACTGCATGGCGGAAGTCTTGACGCCGTTTGCCTCCATGGTCGCGTTATTCAGAATTTCCTGCGCCTGCGTGGTCGCCATGCGTACCACTTCGTTTGCCTGCGCATAAGCCTGCTGCATGATCTCGTGCTCGTTAATCAGCTCCGTGGTCTGCACCGTCGCATCCTTGATGAGCGCCTCCGCCTTCGTGCGGGCATCATTCAAGATCGCCTCCTTGTTGGAGATGATCTTCTGGTAGCGCTTGATCTCATCCGGGGTTTTCATGCGAAGTTCCCGCAGAAGCTCGTCAATTTCTTCTTTATTTACGATAATATTGGTCTTGGAAAGCGGCTGGAATTTACAGCCGTCAATATAGTCCTCAATCTCATCGATCAGTTGTTCAATTCTACTGCTCATTGCCTGCTCCTATCTCTTATATCCATATTTTTGATAGATCAACCGCCCGACAAAATCGGGTACGCACTCAGAGATATCCCCGTTAAAGCTTGCAATTTCCTTGACGGTGGAAGAACTTAAGTATGCGTATTCGAGACTGGTCGTCAAAAACACCGTATCCAATTTCCCATCGGAAAATTTACGGTTCGTCTGTGCGATCTGCAATTCGTATTCAAAATCGGTAATAGCACGCAACCCTCTGATCGCCACATGGATGTCCTTTCTGGCGGCATAGTCAATCAACAGGCCGCTGAAAGAATCTATCGTTACATTGGGCAGATCGCGGGTCGCTTCCTCTAACATTTTAACACGTTCTTCCACAGAAAACAATGGAGTCTTTGTTTTATTGTTCAAGACACTCACCGTCAATTCGTCAAAAATTTCGGCAGCCCGCCTGATAATATCCAGATGTCCGTAGGTCACCGGGTCAAAACTCCCCGGGTAAATCGCTGCCTTCATAGAAACCCCTCACATTTTTAGTCACAGAAACTCCGAAGCACAACCAAACTCATGATATCATATTAAAACAATTTTACTGAAATGTCTTTACTTATTTTCAATTTTTTGCATTTTTTTTGAGAAAATATTGCGCGGTACTACATTTTCCGACAAAAAACATGCCTGTTCGTCTTGTACCGTTTCTCCTTTTCCACCATAAAACCTAAATTCTCCAGAAAGGAAAGATCCGTGCGCAGGGACGTTTCGATCACAATCAGGGTATTCTCCGTCACCCATGGCATGTTCCCAAGCGCCGCAAGCGCCCGCTCCTCATACCCGCAGTCGTAGGGCGGATCCATAAAGACAATGTCCGCCTCCTTCTCATGGATGCCGTAAAGGGCAGAAAGCACATCTGTTTTCAGGACTGTCGCCAGATCGGCAAGGTGGGTGAACTGTAAGTTTTCCTGAATACAGGCAAGCGCCCGTTTATCATTTTCCACAAAATAAGCGTGTCTTGCGCCGCGGCTCAAGGCTTCGATACCGATTCCGCCGCTGCCGCTGAACAGATCCACAAATAACGCCCCGCCTAAATAGGGCTGTAACATATTAAACAGGGTCTCTTTGATCCGGTCCGTGGTCGGTCTGGTGTCCATCCCTTCCGGGGTTTTTAACCGGAGGCTTCTCGCCGTACCCGCTATCACTCTCATACGTTTTACACTCCTTTTGCCCATTAAATCCGTATCTTGACGCCCTTGCTGTCCCGGTGCCCAAGCTTGATTTTATTCAATTCCAGTGTGCGGTCGCCGTACTCGATCGTCTGCTCCACGGCATTCTGTGAATAATAGACGGCTTCAATCTCATCTTTTGCGGAAAGCTTCATGCCCCGCACGCCGATGGCGCCCTTCTTCTTCTCGGGGATTTCCTCCACAGGAAACCGCAGGAAATAACCGGCTTTTGACTGCAGGATCATATTGCGCTGTTCCTTGAATGCGGTCACGCTCACCACTTCGTCGCCGTCCGCAAGCTTGGTCGCCGCCACCGTGCGTTTTGCCACGTCGAACTCGCCGCCGTCCACCACCTTGAGCATCGCCTGTTTCGTGGCAAAAATCACGCGGTAGAGATTTAAGTCGCTCTGGCTTGCGGCGTAGACGATAGACTCCTTCGCGGAGTCAAAGTTGCTCACATTGTCGATGGGCACGCCCTTGTCGCGGAATTTCCCGAAAGGCAGATCCATCGCTTTTACGGTGTGGAGCTGTCCTGTATTGGTAAACAGACAGACCTTTCCCGTATTTTTGCAGACAAAGGCATAGCGGTTTTCCGCGTCCGCCGCCTCCTTGTTGCGCTCGTAGGTGGCTGTGTCTATGGTCTTGGCATAGCCGAAACGGTCCATCAGAAAGACGATGTCCATCTCCTCCACTTTTTTCTCTATATAGACAGCCTCCTCGGCGTTGGTGATCTGCGTTCTTCTTTTGCGTTTGTATTTTTCCTTTATTTCATCCAGCTCATTCATAATGACCTGCGCCATGGAGTCCCTTCTTGCCAGAATGTCCTCATAGCGGTAAATATTAGCCATGGTGTCCTCATGTTCGTTAATAAGCGCCTCGATCTCCAGACCGATCAGCTTATAGAGGCGCATTTCCAGAATGGCGGTCGCCTGTTTCTCCGTAAACATCAGCTGTGACGCCATCACTTTGGATTCCTTGGATTTGAACTTGATGCCGTCGGTTTTTCCTTCCACCAGACACGCTTTCGCCATGGCGCGGTCCTTGGAACCGCGGAGGATCTCGATGATCAGGTCGATCACATTACATGCCTTGATGAGACCTTCCTGTATCTCCTTGCGCTCCAGCTCCTTTTCCAGCAGATTGCGGTATTTTCTTCCCGCCACTTCGTACTGGAAGTTGACGCTCTCCCGGATGATCTGTTTCAGTCCCATGATCTCCGGGCGTCCGTCTGAGATGGCAAGCATGTTGACGCCGAAGGTATCCTCCAGACGGGTCTTTTTGTAGAGCAGATTTTTAAAGTTTTCCACGTCGGCGTCTTTTCGCAGTTCGATCACAATGCGGATGCCCTCCTTGGAGGACTGGTTCGTGATATCCACGATATCCTGCGTCTTTTTCGTCTCCGCAAGAGCTGCCACATCCATCAGGAATTTGCCGATATTTGCGCCGATCATGGTGTAGGGAATCTCGGTGATGACAAGGTTTGTCCTGCCGCCTTTCGCCTTCTCCACCTCCACCTTGCCGCGCAGTTTGATTTTTCCCATTCCCGTCTCATAGATTTCCAGAAGCTCGTCCTGATTGATGACAATGCCGCCTGTGGGGAAATCGGGTCCCTTCACATAGCGCATCAGCTCTCTGGTCGTAATATTCTCATCCAGCATGTATGCCTTGGTGGCATCGATCACCTCCGCCAGATTGTGGGGCGGGATGTTGGTCGCCATGCCTACCGCGATACCTTCCGAACCATTCACGAGAAGGTTCGGTATCTTCACGGGAAGCACGCTGGGCTCTTTTTCCGTCTCGTCAAAATTGGGGATAAAGTCCACCACGTCCTTGTCCAGATCCGCCAGAAAAGCCTCCTGCGTGATCTGCTCCAGACGCGCCTCCGTGTAACGCATTGCCGCCGCGCCGTCCCCCTCGATATTGCCGAAATTGCCGTGACCGTCGATCAAGGGCAGCCCTTTCTTGAAGTCCTGCGACATGACAACCAGCGCCTCGTAGATGGAGCTGTCGCCGTGGGGATGGTATTTACCCATGGTGTCGCCCACGATACGCGCCGATTTTCGGTAAGGTCTGTCGTAACGGATGCCAAGCTCATACATGTCGTAGAGCGTCCGTCTCTGCACAGGCTTTAAGCCGTCCCTTGCGTCCGGCAGCGCCCTTGCGATAATCACGCTCATAGCATAGTCGATATAGGATTTCTGCATAACCTCGGAGTATTCCGTTTTGATGATTCTGTCGTCCATGTTTCTTCTCTTTCTTAATTATACTGTCTCCTTAGGAAACCACTCCCAAGTATCTATTTTTCCAAAGCGGTCAGACGTCCAGTTCCGCCTCCTGCGCGTTCTTGTAAATAAACGCCTTTCTGGGCGGCACCTCCGTACCCATCAGCATTTCCGTCACCTCGCTGGCCATGCGGGCGTCCTCGATCTCCACCTGCTTTAACATCCGCTTTTCGGGGTCAAGGGTAGTCTCCCAGAGCTGTTCCGCGTCCATCTCACCCAGACCCTTGTAGCGTTGTAACGTGAAAGGACCTTTGTGCCGTTTCCGATACTTTTCCAGCGCCTTGTCGTCGTAGAGGTACTCTTCCGCCCCTTTGGACGGCATGGCCTTATACAAGGGCGGCATGGCGATATAGACATGCCCCTCGTAGATCAGTTCCGGCATAAACCGGTAAAACAGCGTAAGCAGTAACGTGGAAATATGGGCGCCGTCCACATCCGCATCCGCCATAATGATGATTTTGTCATAGCGGAGCTTTGAAATGTCAAAGTCATTGCCGTAACCTTCCGAAAAGCCGCAGCCGAAGGCGTTGATCATCGTCTTGATCTCGGCGTTTGCCAGCACCTTGTCGATACTCGCCTTCTCCACATTAAGAATCTTGCCGCGGATCGGCAGGATCGCCTGAAACATGCGGTTTCTGGCGGTCTTTGCGCTGCCGCCCGCAGAATCGCCCTCCACGATGAAGATTTCGCACTTGGAGGCGTCCTTCGACTCGCAGTTCGCTAACTTCCCGTTGGAGTCAAAGGAAAACTTCTGTTTGGTCAGCAGGTTGGTCTTTGCCTTCTCCTCGGTTTTCCGAATCTTAGCCGCCTTCTCCGCACAGCCGATAATGCTCTTTAAGGTTTCCAGATTGCGGTCAAAGAAGCGGACAATCTCGTCGCCCGTCACCTTGCTGACCACTTTCGCCGCGTCCTGATTGTCCAGCTTGGTCTTGGTCTGTCCCTCGAACCGGGGATCGGGATGCTTGATGGAAATGACCGCCGTCATGCCGTTTCTCACATCCGCGCCGGTAAAGTTCACATCCTTTTCCTTTAAGATGTTAAGCCCGCGGGCGTAAGTGTTAATCACGTTTGTGAACATGGTCTTAAACCCTGTCAGGTGCGTGCCGCCCTCGGCGTTGTAAATATTGTTACAAAATCCAAGCACATTCTCGTGGAATTCGTTCACATACTGGAACGCGCACTCCACGGTGATCCCTTCCGCTTCCCCCTTGAAGTAAATCACGTCGTGAATCGCCTCGCGGCTCTTGTTCATGTCTTTGATAAAGCCCACAATGCCCTCCGGCTCATGGTACTCGATCTTTTCTGGTTCCGCCCCTCTCTTATCCTCATAAATAATCGTAAGTTCCGGGTTTAAGTATGCGGTCTCGTGTAGCCGGCTCTTTACGTCGTCCTCCTTGAAACGGGTCTTATCAAAAATCGTGTCGTCCGGCAGGAAATTGATGGTGGTGCCGGATTCCCGTGTCTTTCCGACGACAGGGAGCAGCCCGTCCGCAAGTTCCAGCGTGGGAATGCCGCGCTCATAATGATCCTCATAGATCTGCCCGCCGGTTTTCACGGTCACATGGAGGTATGTGGACAGCGCGTTCACCACCGAGGAACCCACACCGTGCAGTCCGCCGCTGGTCTTATAGGCGCCGTTGTCAAATTTTCCGCCCGCGTGAAGGGTGGTGAATACGAGCCGTTCCGCGCTGATGCCCTTCTCGTGCATCCCTACGGGGATCCCGCGCCCGTTGTCCGAGACGGTGGCGGAACCGTCCGCCTCAAGGGTCACCCTTATGGTGCTGCAGTAGCCCGCCAGATGCTCGTCCACCGCATTGTCCATGATCTCGTAAATCAGATGGTTTAACCCCTTGGTGGAGACGCTGCCGATATACATGCCCGGACGGACCCGGACCGCTTCCAGTCCCTCCAGGACTGTGATGCTGGAGGCATCATATGTATTGTTATCTGTCTTTGCCATTTTCGTTTAACCTCACTTTGCAGCAAACAGACTGCGGGGAGAAATTTCGACAAAAATTGCGCATTGCAGGATTTCCTTCATTTCCCCTCTGCCGGTGTACTGCCGTTGCTATGCGTAGCATACCATAAATCTGGTATTTTTGCAAAGAAAAAGTACCAGATTATGGGGAATGCCCTATGCCTTTCCGGCTGCCGTCTGACCTGTGCGGAATAGGTTCAAAGCTTCCGCACACACCATTTTGCAAGCCGTGCAGGAACATAAATACGGTTTAAAAAGAATTGTTGCACTGTTATTGATAAAGCAGAGGGCTGTGCCGCCGTGCACTCACTCCTCCACCCGGTACAGATATTCGCGCCCCCGCTTTCCGTCCCTTCGCAGAATATCCAGATACATCAGAATCGGTACGGCGTCCGCGGCAAGATCACGCCTAATCCCCGCCGCCTTCGCAAAATCCGTAATCGTAAAGGGTTCCTGCAGGTCAATCGGAACAAACTGCATGAAATCCTCTGTCCTCTCCACCCGGATCTCGTCATAGAGGGAGAGGGGCATCCTGTCATAGCGCGTGGAACCTCGCTTTTTATTGCGGCTCCAGCCGTTTAAGAGGCGGTACTCGTCCATGTCGATCAATGGAAAGGCAAAGGACAGGTTCGGGTCTTTCAAAAAAGGTTTGATCCGGTACAATTCCGCAAAAGCGTGGTAGGCGTTTCCCGTCACCGGGGACTTATGTTTGTCGGAAAGTTCGCCGCTCTCCTCGTTCATCCAGATCAGCCATTTGAAATGGGGAATCGGAAGCACCACCGTGACCGGGTAAAGCGGCAGGAAGGCGGCAAGTTTCGGACGCAGTTTCCCGAAATTCCCGTTCTGTATCTCTATGATATGTCCATCCCGGTAAATATCCGCGATATATCCCTCCACGGGAACTTCGTGGCAGTCCTCGTCGGGTTCATAATAAAGCTTCATCACCGCGTGGACCGTCTTTTCCTGCAGCGTGCCGAAACCGTGGGGATCGTTCTGTTTTAACAAGACCTTTAATTTTGCGCGTTCAAATACATTCTTATCCATATCAGAAAGTATATCAGATATCGCACGATCGAACAAGTGTTTTCTTCTCCGCTATAGGAATACTGTATGAACAAAAAGACAAATTTGGTATAAATTGCGCATTTTACGGTATAGATGGGCACATCGCTTGACAGGGAAAACATTTACAAATAAAATAGGCAAGAGTATAATAGAATAGATTAGTTATGTACAAAACCTTACAAACAGGAATCCTGCCATGAATAAAAAACAATGGAAAACCCGCTTGAAAAAAGGCTTTAACAAAATAATAGATGTTCTGACAGGCAGAACGCAGATTACGAACCGCTTGAAATTCCATGCACTGATCGGCTCCATCGCATCGGTGCACGTTCTTTTGCTTGTCATTTTCAGCATATTTCAAATTATGCCACTGTTCTTTTTCAATATTTTCAGTGTGCTTACCTACGCGCTCTGCTTCTGGCTGATGTGGGGCGAACGGGAACACTACCTGACGATTTACCTGATTACGTTCATCGAGGTTGTGATGCATTCCTTTGCCGCTACGATCGTTCTCGGCTGGGAGTATGGGTTTGCACAGTATATCATTGCCATAGTCCCGGTCGGTTTTTATATCTGCTATACCCTCGACATCAAGCATAAGAAATTTACCATAGCCACCGTGTCGGCTGTTTTTTCAGCCGTCGCATTTCTTTCCTGCAAGTTTCTCTCTTTCTTCGGGGAACCCCTTGTGGAGACAAACAATGTGGCGCTGGAACTTTCCCTCTACGTGTTCAATTCGCTCTGTGCCTTCGTGTTCCTGACGCTCTTCTCACTGATTTTCGTATTTGAGATGAGGCTTTCCAGCAACCGGCTCAAACGGCAGAACGATATTTTGGATAAACTTGCCAGCACCGATCCGCTGACCGGGCTTTACAACCGCCGGAGCATGGATGTATTCCTCAATCAGGCTGTGGAATCGGCGTCCAGTTTTGCCCTCATTATGTGTGATATTGATAATTTCAAGAAGGTAAACGACACCTACGGACATGATTTCGGTGATGTGGTTTTAAAGGGAATCGCCAGCATCACCGCAGAGCAGGTAAAGGGACACGGTTACGTCTGCCGCTGGGGCGGAGAAGAGATTCTGATTCTGATCAACAATGCCTCGGAGGAAAGTTCCTTCCGCATTGCGGAAAATATCCGCAGAAATGTGGCGAACCGTGTGTTTGAACTGAACGATAAATGGATTCACTGTTCCCTCACGCTGGGCATCGCCCTCTACGACGGAAAGGAACCCGTGGAAGAAACGATCACAAGAGCAGATTACAACCTCTACTGTGGGAAACGCAACGGAAAAAACGCTGTGGTATTATAAGCGGTCCCTGCCGCAAATATCACAGCGTTTTCACATGCCGGTCCCCGTGCAGGATCCGCTCCCTGTCCGACGCATTGATCTGCGTCAGTTTTCCGTTTTTGTCATAATAAGTTAACAGTGTGGAATTTTTGGCGACAGAACGTTTTCCGTCGTCCGTAAGCAAGCTGATCACCTGATCCAGATTCCCGGAACGCAGATGTTTGCGGATCTTTTCATCGCGTTCCGCCTGCTGTGTCTCTAAATTCGCCTTTTCCTCCCGGACGGTTTCGTCTTCTGCCGCTTTTTTTGCTGCCTCCAAACCATCTGCGCCTGAAGATCCTTCCTCTTTTTCGCTCATTGCCGCAGCATTCGGTCTGGGAATCCCCTTCATGGCGTAGTATTCTTCCGTGTAACGCTCCACTTCCTCGGGCGTCACGTCCTCGGAAACTGTCTCCTGCGGCGTATCGTTCCAGACTTTGTAGAAGAACTCTCCCACCGCCGCAAACAGGCTCTTAAAAACCGACAGCACGGCGTCAAACAGCCCGTTCCCCGCATTTTCAGCCTTTGAAACGTCCGCTGTCTGTTCCCGTTCATCTGCCCTGCCGCCGGATAATTCCAGCTTCACGCCGCCCTGCGTTCTGATCTGGGCGCCGGGTTTCTGATGCAGTTTTTTATCTTCGCCTTTTTCTTCTTTCTTTTTCGGAACGTCCTGTTCCTTCTGCCGCTCCAGACTGAATTTCTCCTGACTTTCGGCATTTTTGGCAGGCTTTAATTGACTGCTGTAGTCATAGGCGGGATTATCGCCGTCACCGACCCTGTAGATCATAGTACCACCCTGTTATTCCCGCGAGCAGCGAGCCAAAGTCGTGCTTGTATGACCTTGGCGACTGCCGCGAGGTATCTCACTTTTGATTGATATAATTTACCAGCCCTTCCGCCGCGATGATCTTCTGCATGAACTCGGGAAATGCCTGACCCTGATAGGTCGTTCCTTTGGTCACGTCGGTGATCACGCCGGAATCGAAATCCACTTCCACCTCGTCCCCCGCCTCAATCGCGACAGCCGCCTCGGGGCATTCCACGATAGGCAGACCGATATTGATGGCGTTTCTGTAAAAGATGCGGGCAAAGGTCTCCGCGATCACGCAGCTCACTCCTGCCGCCTTGATGGCGATGGGTGCGTGCTCTCTCGAAGAACCGCAGCCGAAATTCTTTGTTGCCACGATGATATCGCCCTTCTTTACCTTATTGATAAACTCTTTGTCGATATCCTCCATACAGTGCGTCGCCAGCTCCGCCGGGTCGGAGGAGTTTAAGTAACGCGCCGGGATGATCACATCCGTGTCTACATTGTCCCCATATTTAAAAACATGTCCTTTTGCCGCTTTCATAGTTGTTCTCCCTTTCCTTTATGTTATTCGCAGTATGCACGCAAAAACCTTCGGTTTTTTACGCAAGCTGGCAGGGACAGGAGATCTTCCCTGTCACCGCGCTTGCCGCCGCGACTGCGGGGCTTGCCAGATAAATCTCGGAATCCACATGTCCCATACGTCCCACAAAGTTGCGGTTCGTGGTGGACACGCAGCGCTCACCCTCCGCGAGAATGCCCATGTAACCGCCAAGGCAAGGTCCGCAGGTTGGTGTGCTGACAATCGCGCCCGCCTCGATAAAGGTCTTTAAAAGCCCCTCTTCCATCGCCTGCAGGTAAATCGCCTGCGTGGCAGGAATCACGATACAGCGCATCCCCGGTGCCACATGTCTGTCTTTCAGGACCTTCGCGGCGATCCGCAGATCGTCCAGTCTCCCGTTGGTGCAGGAGCCGATCACCACTTGATCGATCTTTATGTCGCCCTTGATCTCGTCGATGGTCTTTGTATTCTCCGGCAGATGGGGAAATGCCACCGTGGGACGGAGCGTGCCAAGGTCAATGGTGTACTCCTCGTCGTAGACCGCGTCCGCATCCGCCTCATATATCTTATATGCTCTCGTGCCGTGCTCCTTCATGTAGGCAACGGCGAGATCATCCACCGGGAAAATACCGTTCTTTCCGCCCGCCTCAATCGCCATGTTGGCGATGGTGAACCGATCGTCCATGGAAAGGTTTGCAATGCCGTCCCCGGTAAACTCCATGGATTTGTAGAGGGCGCCGTCCACGCCGATCATGCCTATGATGTGCAGGATCACGTCCTTTCCGCTGACCCACTCGGAGGGCTTGCCGGTCAGGTTAAATTTGATGGCGGAAGGCACTTTGAACCACGCCTTGCCGGTAGCCATACCAGCCGCCATGTCCGTGCTGCCGACACCTGTGGAGAACGCGCCCAGCGCACCGTATGTACAGGTGTGGGAGTCCGCGCCGATAATTACGTCGCCCGCCACGGTCAGACCCTGCTCCGGGAGAAGGGCGTGCTCGATGCCCATCTGTCCCACCTCAAAATAATTCGTAATTTCATTTCTCTTCGCAAATTCCCGCACACATTTACAGTGTTCCGCGGACTTGATATCCTTATTGGGGACGAAATGATCCGGCACAAGGGCGATTTTGTCCTTGTCAAACACACCGTCCACCTTCATTTTTTCCATTTCGTGGATCGCCACGGGGCTTGTGATATCGTTGCCCAACACCAGATCGAGATCCGCCTCGATGAGCTGCCCTGCCTCCACTTTATCCAGACCGGCGTGCGCCGCCAGAATTTTCTGTGTCATTGTCATTCCCATTGTCGTTCCTCCTTATATGCTCTCTGCGCTTACTGATTAGTGTATCACAATTCTATCCGTCCGTATAGATGCAATCCCACAGGGAACCGCCTGTTACTTTTTTACATCGGCACCAAGCAAAATTCCTGTGCTTTCTTGCATTATAATTCACGCAATGGTATAATTCAAATATATATAATTTATAAAACATATAATTACAATTTATGATTATGGAGCAATTTTTATGAAAAACTTAGATAATCTCTCCCGATACAAAATCTTTCTTGCCGTCGCCGAATGCAAAAGCATCTCCAAAGCTGCCGCGCAATTATATATCTCCCAGCCCGCAGTCAGCATAACTGTCAAAAAACTGGAAGAAAATCTGAATACTACTCTCTTTTTTAGAAAATCAAAGGGGGTTGAACTGACAGAAAAGGGAAGACAACTATACGAAAACACGAAGAAAGCCTTTCAGATACTCCTGGATACGGAAGAACATCTCAAACGCAGCCAGAACACCGGCTATCTGCGGATCGCCGCCAGCAATGTGCTGTGCAAGCATTTTCTTATGCCCTATCTCAAGGAATTTACGGGACACTATCCTAACACGGACCTGTCCATTACCTGTACCGTAAGCGCAAAGTAATGGGGTGGATTTCATCCCCCTTTCAAAGATTATATAAT
>CAJUJK010000040.1 GCA_910586705.1 uncultured Lachnospiraceae bacterium
GAAAAACGGTATGTTTTTCAGCGGCCTCCTTCCCAGTAGGGGGCTATTACAACAAACGTCCATGCAGCATAAAGCGGCATAAGCATTTGAGTAATACGAGCTATTAAGACATATCAAATGATATGTGTGTTCATACTCATAGGCAGAATATTCCGTTCCACAAGACAGGATTTTTTTGATAATTTACCATAGCCAAGACTACACATAAAATAAAAAACAGACATAGCAGCACCTCACCATACCGCCATATCTATGAAAGTCATTCTGCTACATAAAAACGGCGGCTTTGATTGTTTTTCAAAACCGCCGTTAGTTTAGCTATGTTAAAAATATGAAGATAGATTTTTTTCTTTCTGCCATACAAATAGGCACATAAAAAGCCTGCCGCCAACAACGGTTTTTTTATTTACCGTTTGCGGCTGTCTATCATAATAAATAGTTTTATAGAAATAGAGGTTCAATTTCTCTTTTTATGAAATCTATCCTATCTTTAACTCTTGGAACAAATAAAGAGGAAATGGAAACCACAATTTTGTTTTTAGGATTAACATATATCGCATTTCCGCCGTCACCTAAAGCCGCATACGAATGCTCTGCCTCATCTATAACCCACCACAAATATCCATACTTTAGATGGCGTGCTTTCCAAACACTTTGTACCTGTGTACTCTCGATAATCCATTTATCAGAAATAATCTGTCTGCCGTTCCAATATCCCTCATTCAAATACAACTGCCCTAATTTAGCCATATCCATCGTTGTAAGAGATAATCCCCATCCAGCCGTATTTGTTCCGTTTGGGTCGGCAACCCAACCATTTGCACCTTTTGATTTATAAAAATCAAGTTGTTCTTCTTTGTTTTGAAAATATATATTTTTCTCAACAGAAATTCCCAATGGATAAAAAAGATTGTCCTGTGCAAATTCTAAGACAGATTTCCCTGTAGTATTGATAAGAATACCAGATAAAATATCAATTCCGATTATGGGCGCATATCTGAAATCCCCAATTTTTCCGCGTCCACCTAAAAAGTCAAGAGAAGATATTACCCAATCCTCACTGGAAAAATATTTTGGATAAGGGTTAAATCTATGCTTATAGGGGGCAGTCATTGTAAGCAGATTACGGATTGTAATATGCTGTATTGTTTTCCCCCCTTTTTTGATTTGATAATTCGGGAAAAAATCAATTACTTTTTCATCAAGGTTTATGATACAGCCTTTGCCTAAGGCGATTCCGAATAACATAGAAACAACGCTTTTTGTCACCGAAAAAATATGGATGGGGTCATTTTCCGAACACTGATTAAAATAGTTTTCATAAACAACATTATCATCTTTAAACACAATGATTCCGGCTATATTTCCAGATTCCTTTTTTATTTTATTTTCTAAGGACGCTATTTGTTTCTGTTCCATGCTATTTGTTTAACCTCCGTTTCATATCTTTTTAATTGGATAATAGACTTCTGTAATTAGTTCATCTTCCTCCATGACTTGCGAGGGGTCTGTTACATATACTTCAAATAATGCATTGGTACACTCGTACCCATTCTGCTCTGCCCATTTTGTCTGCTTTGCATATACAGAAGATAAAATCGAATAGCTTCCCTTTACAACAGTTTTCAGACATAGCCCCGCCTTAAAATCTCTTGTTCCGGTTACATATTCCTTAATAGGGATAGCAAATTCCGTATCTAAACCAAATGTGCTAAATTCATTGCTGTGGAATAAGACCATTGGAGGATTGGCTATGGTCAAATTTTCTTTTCTTATCCTGCCTAATAGCTTTCCAAAACAAACGCCGTATTCATCAGAAAAATTATCCGCTTGAACCATTTTTCGGACAAAAAGCAGATACATCACTGGTACTTCCACAAGTTCTACATCAATATTATCTAAATATGACATGATGGGCTTCCCGTTTTTTAGGTTCGATATGTCGCATTCCAGTTGACGCAGGCTCTTTTCCTGTTCATATAATTGCTTTTTCATGTCGTCCCGTTTTTGGATTAGGGCGGCATACAGTTTTTCCTCGTTCCATTCTCCTGATTCTATAGTCTGCTTTATTTCCTCCAAAGAGAAATTGTATGATTTTAAGCGGATAATGAGCAGCATAATTTCCAACTGTTCAATGGCATAGTATCTATACCCATTTTCCGGGTTGATTTCACTTGGCAGAATAAGCCCTATCTCGGCATAGTATCTGAGAGTTTTGGTAGACACTTTGCATATTTTTGAAAACTCACCAATAGACAGCACTGATAATCACCTCTCTTTTCTTTCTCAAAGTATACACTTTACCGTAAGGGTAAAGTCAAAGGCATTTTTTTGTTGACAGTATCCCATAAGAAATCTTAACGCTATATAAAATCCAAATCAATATCTGCAAAAAAGAATTATTTTTGTTGGCATTTCTGAAACTTCCCCGTATTAAGAAGCAAGGAAATCTTTTTAAAGAATTTCTCTCAAAACTCCATCAAAACTGCCCTGTGTGGTGTTGCAGGTAGTGAGAGGAATTATCAGAGGGTTTGGGATTCTTCCCAACAAGCAAAATCTGTCCAGCAAGCCGTAGCGCGGACGGGTAGATTTACGGAAATGGGTACCCGTTTCCTATGATGTATCCCAAAGGAGAAAAATTCCAGTATAATAATACAGGGTATGTCCTGCTTGCAATGATTATAGAAAAAACAACGGGTATGTATTTTGACCAATACCTGAAGGAAAATGTTTTTGACGTATGCGGTATGAAATCAACGGGGTATTATGAGTTGGACAGGCTGCCGGCAAAGTGCGCTAATAACTATATTTATTGTGCTGATACAAAGGATTACCGTACAAATATATTTTCTGTGGATGCGAAAGGCATCGGTGCGGGCGGGGCGTTTATAACAGTAAGAGATATTATTAGTTTTTGGACTAATTTACTGGAAGGGAATTTAATTTCAAAAGCATTTGTTTCAGATATGCTTAGTAAGCAGAGCGGGGATGGGGATGATGCAGAAGAAGGATATTATGGCTATGGTATGTGGATAATTGATAATTCCAATGGCAAAGATTTTGCGTATTTCCAAGGCTGTGATCCGGGTGTTAGTTTTATATCCGAGTATAATCCCAATAATGGGATTATTTCCGTTTTGGTGAGCAATTATGGAGATAATGTTTGGAAGGAAATGCGAAAAGTTAGAGAAGTTTTTTACTAATGAATAAAAAAAGATAAGGTTAACAAACAGGCGGCTTTATGTAGCGTTCCATTATTATGACTGGACGGGGAAGAGCTGCCGGAAAGCTAAGAAAGGCTTTAAGACCAAAAGAAAAGCTGCGGTGTACACCTGCAAGTTCCGCAAATTTTCCAATGCCAGTGGAAGGCATATAAAACTAATAAGAAATATTCTTAAAACCGATGCAACATCATTCAATATAGATATTTGCTATGTGTCTGTTTTCGATTTACATTAGAAAGCAGGGAACAAGTGGATCTGTAAGAATGAAAAAGGATTGGCTTTAGGAATTTTTTGTTTATGGCAGTAGAAAAAATTTTAAGCGGTTTTCTGCTGTGAGGGAGGCAGTAGGATTAAATGCTGTAATCTCCAAAGCCCTTGGAAAAAAAGATACGGAAGAAGTCCGCAGAGCGGCAGATGCGGCGATTTTTATTGCCTTTTGCTCATGGGTTGTGATTGCTGTATTGTGCCTGCTGCTTGTGAAACGGTACTTTGTCTGGCAGTCAGGCGGGGATGAAGTGATTGCAAAGTATGGTATACAGTATCTGGCGGTATGTATGCTGTTTTCTCTGGGACAGATGGGACAGTGGGTATTTGACCGCTTTGTCATTGCAAGCGGACGTTCCGGCCTGTTTTTGTTTACGTTGTCTGCGGCTTCCATTACAAACCTGATTCTTGATCCCATTTTCATTTTTGAATTATTTTGCGTATTTTCGAGGCTTGGGAATGAGCAGCATGATCCTTACAATGGCGAGGCAGGCGGCCCTGCCGCTTCTTTTTGCAGGATTGCCCGGCAGGTTGGGAAATGTGAATCTGCTGTGGATGGGATTTATTTTTGCGGAATTTTTGGGGATCCCATTGGCGGTTTGGTTTTGGAAGAAAGGTTACGGGCAGATAGAGGGAGGAAAGTTTGAATGAAAAAATCATTGGTAATCGTGGTGGCATTTATTTTATTGATAAGTCTTGCGGGATGTGGAGCGCATGTTTCGGATGCGGATGGGGATGATTCCAAGGACGGGCAAGGCAGATGGGAAGGAGCGGCGGTAATGGAAAATGCGGAGGAGGCGGATGCGCTGGCAGATCATGTTGTGACAGTACAGGCAGATTCTGAAATAGAGGAATTGGAAAAAGGTTTATCTGCCGTCCGGTATGAAGGGGAGGATGGATTTAACGCATTTTTGTCTGAAGGAGGCGCAAAAACAGACAGGGAAGTGGTGCGGTTTCTGGCAGACAGCATTTTTGCGGGAAACCGGGGCGCTTTTACCATGAATACACAGGTTTTTGGATGCAGTACCATTTCCGTAGCAAACGCTGGGGGCGGTTATCTTTTTGGCAGAAATTTTGACTGGAATGCCTGCGATGCCCTTGTCATTACCTCATATCCCAAGGACGGTTACGCCTCTGTTTCTACGGTGAATCTGGACTTTATCCGTCAGGGAGCCGGGATGGCAGGCAGTCTGTTAAGTGATGACATGATGGTCAAAGCGGCACTGTATGCACCTCTGGATGGCATGAATGAAAAGGGTTTATGTGTATCCGTCAATATGATACAGGACGGGGACACTATTTCGCAGAATACAGGAAAACCGAACCTTACCACCACGACAGCCATCCGTCTTCTGCTGAATCAGGCGGCTACTGTGGAAGAAGCACTGAAGCTCTTAGGACAGTATGATCTTCATGCTTCCATGAATTACATGGTTCATTTTGCCATTGCTGATGCGGATGGAAACAGCGTGGCGGTGGAGTATATCGACAATGAAATGGTGGTGACAAAGACGCTCGTACTGACGAACTTTTATCTGGCAGAAGGGGAAAAGCAGGGTATCGGGACAAGTCAGTCCCATGAGAGGTTTGACATATTGACAGAGACTCTTACAGGGAAACCATTCATGACGCAGGCTGAGGTAAGGGATGCCTTGGACAGTGTGAGCAAAGATAATTTCAATGAGTTTGAATCTACGGAGTGGGGCATTGTCTTTGACCAGTCAGCTTTGACTGCGGCTTATTACCACAGGGAAAATTATGGGAATGCGTATTTCTTTCAGATCGCCCCAAAATAGAATTTTGGATTAGTATCCTCAAAACCTATGTTAATTCATTCAATATAGATATTTGTTATTCTGCGGAAACGAGTATAGACTTAAGTGTGTAATGAAATTCTAAGAAGCTAAAGTGCACCCGCTAAGAATTTCTAAATTACACACTGGAAGAATGACAGGATAAAATGAGGAGGTAACAGGGTATGGCCGATAGTATCAATTATTTCCGTCTGCTGTGGAATCTTTACAGGCTGAAAAGAAATACAGGCAGGACGAGAGAACAGATTGAGAGGCTGCAGAAAAAGAAGCTGGAAAAGATGCTCTTATACGCTTATGATCATTCCCCTTATTACAGGAGAGCATTTGAGGCAGAGGGCATTTTCAGGGAACATATCAGGACGACACCCCTTGAGAAGTTCCCGGTGCTGGATAAGGAAATCCTAATGGAACATTTTGACGAGCTGGTGACGGATCGCAGCCTGCAACAGAAAGAATTACTCAGATTTGATGAAAACGCAGAAGATGACGGGGAAATGTATCTTGGCAGATACCATGTGGTGCATTCTTCCGGCAGTACCGGAACGCCCAGATATTTTGTGTATGACCATGCGGCATGGCAGCAGATGCTGACTGGGATTATACGGGGCGCGCTTTGGGGAATGTCCATGCGTTCTATTCTGAGATTACTGGCAGAGAACCCCAAAATCCTTTACATAGCAGCCACAGACGGACGTTACGGCGGCGCTATGGCAGTAGGGGATGGGGGCAGGGGCATTCACGCGGAGCAAAAGTTTTTGGATATTAACACACCGCTGGCAAAATGGAGTGAGGTGGTAAGGGAGTTTTGCCCCAACATCATTATAGGATATCCCTCTGCGGTTAAAATTCTGACAGAACTGACAGAGAGGGATAAGATGCCACTGCATATCAAACGGGTAATTTCCTGCGGGGAACCATTGAGCGTCGGTCTGCGTAAGTTTCTTGAAAATGCGTTCCATGCAGAGGTAATCAATTTTTATGGCGCGAGCGAATCGCTTGCATTGGGAGTGGAGCAGCGGGCGGAGGATGGAATGATTCTTTTTGATGATCTGAATGTGATAGAGGTGATTGACGGGGAGATGTATGTGACCTGTCTGTACAATTTCACACAACCTTTAATCCGTTACCATATTTCCGACAAGCTCGTTCTGCATGAGGCAGAGGCTGATATAGATGCCGCATATCCGAGTTCGCGAAGCGAATCTCGTAAAGTTAATTTGCGAAGCAAATTTACTTTTTTTACAAGGGCGGATGTGCTGCTGTGCCGCAACGAGGATGTACTGTGGTTTGAAAAGCCGGACGGCAGCAGGGAATGCCTGCATCCCCTTTCCATGGAAGGGTTCTGCGTGGAGGGCCTGCTGGATTATCAGTTCTGTCAGACATCCGGGACTTCCTTTGAAATGCTGGCTGAGATAGGGGAGTCGGCGGAGCAGGTTACAGTAACGGGGGAAATACGCAGGCAGGTAAGAAAGCTGCTGGCAGATAAAAATTTGGAAGAAATCCAGTTTTCCGTTCGGTTTGTGGAGCAGATCGCACCGGATCTGCATACAGGAAAAAAACCATTGATTATAAAAATGGAGGATAAAAAATTGCGTAAACGCTTTGGAATGGAGGAAAAAATGACAAGGATGAATATTATCGGGAAGCAATTTGATGAGGAACGGGCGTTGTACCATTTACAGAACGCAGATGTGACGGACTGTATCTTTGCAGGGCCGGCGGATGGGGAATCCGTACTGAAGGAGTCCGAAGACGTGGGACTTAAGAACTGCCGTTTTTCCCTGCGGTATCCGCTGTGGCATGTAAAAGGATTTACCATGGCAGATTCCTCCATGGATGACAAAACACGCGCCGCAATCTGGTATGCCGAAAACGGCAGCATTACAGACTGTGTGCTGGGAGGGATCAAGGCGGTGCGGGAGTGCGCACATATCCGTTTGGAACGCTGCCGGGTGGAATCACAGGAATTTGGATGGAAGTCACAGGATATTACACTGGTCGATACGGATATTGTGTCGGAGTATTTATTCATGGACAGCCGGGACGTGAAGCTGCGGAGCGTAAAGATGAAGGGAAAATATTCTTTCCAATATATGGAAAACTTGGAGATAGACGACTGCGAGCTGGACACGAAGGATGCTTTCTGGCACAGCAAAAACGTCACTGTGAGGGACAGCATCGTGAAAGGCGAGTATCTGGGATGGTTTTCCGAGAACCTGACGCTTATTAACTGTAAGATCATCGGAACGCAGCCTCTGTGCTACTGTAAAAATCTGAAACTGGTAAACTGCACCATGGAGGATACGGATCTGTCCTTTGAATATTCTGATGTGGAAGCGGATGTGAAAGGCCATATCCTCTCTGTGAAAAATCCCAGGTCCGGCTGGATCACTGCGGACAGCGTGGGAGAGATCATCCGGGGCGAGACCGTCATGGAATGCACGGGAGAGGTCATACTCCGGGCTGAGCCGGAGAAAGAAGCAGATAAAACTGCGGAAATGAAAAAGGATATTGCCTGAGAGATGCAAGGGGCGGCTTTGGGACCCGGGGGTGCAAAGATGTTAAGCGGTTACCAGACAGAGGAAGAACTGATTCAGAATATGACAGATGCCGGCTGTAAGGAGGAAATGGCTGCAGATGTCCTAAACTGCTTAAAGCAGGGACAGAGGAAGAAAGGGCTTATGCTGCTTCAGCGGCAGCGGAAGGCGCTGCTTGACGGGATTCATAAAGACCAGTCCTGCATTGAGTATCTGGACGGTGTTATGACCGGGATGCGAAAGGGAGATACATGATAGCGGAATATATTTGTAAAGGGCTGCTGATCGGTTTTATATTCGGGGTACCTGCCGGAGCCATTGGTGCATTGACAATCGGGAGGACGCTGGACAAGGGATTTACAGCCGGTTTTCTGACCGGCATGGGTTCCTCAGCGGCAGATTTGATTTATTCCTGTGTGGGTGTGTTTGGCATTACGGTGGTTTCCGATCTTTTATCAGCCGGTCAGAATATCCTTCAGATCATTGGCGGAATACTGATCCTGCTTTTAGGGGGCGGTGTCCTTTGCAAAAAGAGGGCAGCAGCGGTGCAGGGTAGCGCTGTACAAAAAGAATCAAAAGGAACATTGGCTTTTTGTTTTCTGTCGGCATTTACGACGGCATTGGTGAATCCGGCAACCGTGCTCTCGTTTATGGCAGCCTTTGCAGCTTTTGGGATTTAGGGAGGGCTGGATGCAGGACAGGGAACTGTCCTGATCATCGGAATTTTTATCGGAACGCTTTGCTGGTGGCTTGCGCTCAGTGGCGTTACAGCTCATTTCCGGGACAGGGTGACAGGAAAAATATACCGATGGCTGAACTGTATTTTAGGCTGTCTTATGATAGGGTTTGGCATACTTATGGCGGTTGGGGGATTGAAGAATGGTCTGGAGCAGGAAGAAATGATTATTTTGATGAAAATTGGTGACGAAGCTGTTGCGGTAGAGTGGGAAGAAAATGAGTCGGTTTCGGCGCTTACAGAACTACTCCGTGAACAGCCCTTATCCATACAGATGTCTATGTACGGAGACTTTGAACAGGTTGGTTCTTTACGGACAAATCCGCCGACGAAGTGAATGATCTGCTGGGCAGCGGGGATGTGACGATCACATTGGAATTACAGCAATTACAGGCTGCCGGGGCTTGCCTCCAGACGGCTTAAAAACAGCTTTGCAGCCTTAGAGAAAACCTGATACTTTTTTGTAAAAAGATATACGTTTGAATAAAGCTCCGGGGACAGGGGGCGGAATGTCAAAGGATGGCTGCCAGTGGTGTTGATCAGTTCGTCAATGCACAGGGCATAGCCAATGCCAGCCTCCACCATAAGACCGGCATTATAGATCAGGTTGTAGGTGGAAACAATATTTGGTTTCACTATTGCTTCGGTAAAAAATGTGGTCATATGGTGGCTGTTGGAGGTCTGGCTTGGCATGATCAGCGGGAGATTTGCTAAATCCGCGGAAGAGATTTCTTTCCTGTCTGCAAGAGGGGAATCCTTTCGCATAAGGATGCCCCACACCTCGCGCAGGGGGAGCTTCCGGGAATCGTAGCGGGGAGTAATTTCCGGCTCCAGTAAGAAACCCATATCCAAGAGTCCTTTGTCCAGCCGGTCAATAATGGCATCCGCATTGCTGCTGAAAAAGTGGAATCGGATGTCGGGATATTCTTCCTGAATCGACCGGATGATCTGCATGATGGAAAAAGTGGAGCGGTATTCGCCGCAGCCGATATAGACATCGCCGGAAATATCCTGTTCGTTTTCACGGAAGGCGCTTTCGGTTTTGTCCATCAGAGAAATAATTTCCTGGGCGCGGCCCCGCAGAAAGGTGCCTTCTTCCGTCAGAGTAACTTTTTTCCTGCCGCGGACCAGGAGCTGCTTCCCCAGATTCTCCTCTAAGTCCATCATTTGTTTGGACAGTGTGGGCTGTGAAATGTGAAGATATTCAGCGGCTTTTGTAATGCTCTGTTCCTCGGCAACGGCGAGAAAATACTGTAGCAGGCGGGTTTCGATCATAGGGGATACTCCTTTTTATTTGTAAAATCTATCTAAATATATTTTATATAGCTTTTTGTTATTTTACAAGAGCAGGGTGAAAAGAAGTTCTAAATCTAACACCAGAGAATGCCCAAAGTACGGGCATTCTCCGCACAGACTAGTGATTCCGCGAAGTGAAATCATGGAGAGCAGGTATGCAGGAAAGAACAACGATTTGTCAGAGATTAACAGAAGAAGGTGCTGACCCTGCGATGCTGGAGCAATACCGGCGTTATCAGGAGACAGGCAACATACAGGGACAGTGCGGGCTGATCTGCCGTTTCCGAAGGGAAAAAAATGAAGAATTGAAAAAAGGAAAAGAACAGCTTGCCTGTCTGGACTATATGATTGCAAAGGTGGAAAATGCCAATGAAAAGTAAAATGCGCTGGTGGAATGAATGGAGCAGGAGGCGGTAACAGAAAGATGAAAGAGATAATTTTTCAAGGGACAGATATGGTAAAAACTTTTGGGGAGACAACCGTTCTACAGGGAATCAGCCTGAAACTGTATTAAGGCGATTTTACGGTCATCATGGGTTCTTCCGGCTCTGGTAAGTCCACCCTTCTTTATGCGATCAGCGGAATGGACCGGTTAAGCGGGGGACAGCTTTTCTATAAGGGAAAACAGTCATATGGAAAGACATTTTCCGATGGAATGCTTGATATTGCCCATGCGTCGGAGAAGGAGCTAACCTGCCTGCGGGCGCAGGATTTTGGGTTTGTGTTCCAACGATCCCATTTAGTCAGCAGTCTGACGTTAGAAGAAAATATACGCATGGCAGGTTTGATTTGTGGTTCCATGTCTGAAAAGGAGATTTGGGAGAAAACGGATGTCTTAATCCGTCAAATGGGTCTGGAAAAGGCGAAAGACAGACTGCCTGCACAGGTTTCCGGCGGGGAGGCGCAGCGGGCGGCTGTGGCAAGGGCTGTTATTGCAGCCCCCGGGATCTTGCTTGCGGACGAACCGACAGGAGCTTTGAACAAGGCAAATACAGAAGAAGTTCTGGATCTTCTGACATTGCTTTATGCGCAGGGGCAGTCCGTTCTGCTGGTGACCCATGACAGGGAGGCCGCCCTGCGCGGAAACCGCATCCTGTATCTGGAAGACGGCAGCATTGTCGGGGAACTGGAGTTAAGTCCTTATCGGGGAAAGGACAGGGAGAGAGAACAGAAACTTGCATCCTGGCTGGAGGGTTTTCGATGGTAGGGCAGGCAAGGAGTAGAGTATATATGAAAAAGTTTCAAATGCTGCTGTGGGCAGCATGGAGAAAGCAAAAGGGAAGTATTTGCGGAATTTTTTTGCTGGTGGCTGTCCTTTCCATGTGTCTGTTTTCCTCTTTGACACTGTATGTCAGCGGCAGGCAGTCCGTAAAGGCGGAGATGGAACGTCTGGGATTTGGAGATCTTACCATATGGGTAAACGGGGTCAGGGAAGGTCTGGCGGAGGAGATCGAAAATATTTCGGATGTGGAACGGGTGACATACCAGCCGCTTATCTTTTCCGGCTATGAGGTAAACGGCTGTTACTCCGATAATGAGGGGCAGCTTCTCTGTTCGGACGATTCGGTTCCTTACCGTTTCATTGATGAGCACGGGAATGAGCTGTCTGTCCATGGATCAGGAACTTCCGGAAGCACTGGCACGGGAATTGTCAAGGGAACCGTTTACATTTCTCCGGCCATGAGGTCTGCTTTTGATGTGGAGACTGGGGACAGCATTCAGTTTGAGTTATCCCGCAAGGATGGTATTTACAGCCTGACCGTGGCAGGATACTTTGCGGACGGATTTATGGGAAGCTCCATGATTGATATGAAAAGCTTTCTGGTAAGCAGGGAGGATTATGCCGCCATGCAGGAAATTGTCCATGCCGCAGCAGATGTGGATGTACTGGGGCGGGAAGGCGCCATGCTGCATATTTTTCAAAGGCAGGGAAGTCCGCTTTCTGCGCTGGATTTCCACAAAGCAGTACAGGAAGGTACGGATATATCCCTTTATACGGAATTTAGCTATCAGCAGGAGTCCATTTTGAACTATATGCTTTTATTGCAGGATATTCTTGCCGGATTTCTGACTGCCTTTTCCGCAGTTTTATTTCTGGTCTGCATGGTCGTGACGGGGCACAGCTTATCCACAGTAGTGGAACAGGATAAAAAAGACATGGCGGTCTTGAAAACATTGGGTATGCCCGGAGGAGAAATACGGAATGTATATTTTCTGCTTTATGGGGGCGTTATCCTAACGGGGATGCTCTTTGGGCTTTTGTTTGCAGAAAGGATTGCAGACATGCTGGCCCGGGGGCTGGTCACCTCCACAGGAATGCTGGTTTTAGTAAAGCTGCCTTTTCTGCTCTGTTTTCTGCTGCTTATGGCGTTTATTCTGGTATTCGCGGTTTTTCTGGTCCTGCGGACGGGAAAGATACTGGCGGTTGCTCCTATGGAGAGCATTCGGGAAACGGAGGAGAGAAAAAGAGTGCGGACGGCAATCCGCCGGCGGTTTCTGGAATGGGATATTGCCCTGCGGGAATTAAGGTTTGAAAAGAAGAATTATATTGCACTGTTTCTGATAGCTGCTTTTCTGGCAGTTTTTCTGGCGGTGATCGGGCGGATGGGAACATGGCTGGGGCCAGACGGGGAGGGGCTGATGAATGCTTTCAGCGTGGCAGACCATGACCTGGGGGTACAGCCCTTTAACCGGGATGTGGCGATGGACGAGATTGAACGGGTCATAGAATGGTATTCTCCTATCCGGGAAAGGTATGAACTGGCTATGGAGAGTGTCACGGTAAACGGGCAGGAATATGAGGCGAATGTGCTGAATGACACAGAATGGTTCCATATCTTAAACGGGCGTGTCTGTGATGGGGACAGCATCTTGATCACGGATACCGTGGCGAATGAATTGCAGCTTTCCATAGGAGATGCCGTGAAGGTGGCAGCAAATGGACAAAACGGGGACTATCGGGTGTCCGGGATCTACCAGTGTGCAAACGGCATGGGAAGCAACATCGGCATGAGCATGGAGGGCTACTCCAAAATAGGCGATATTACAGGATATATCTGGTGTTACCACTATATTTTGGAAAATGGGAATATGCGGGACTTTGCAATGGGTTATTTACAGGAGCATTACCGTGGAATTGATGTACATACCAACAGCTGGTCGGGACTTAATGGAATCCTCTTTTTGATGCATATCCTGATCTTGGCGCTTTATGTGATTGCTGCAGTGTTCATCCTTGTATCGGTGGCGCTCATCTCTGGAAAGCTGCTGCAGGCTGAGACGGGAAACATGGCTGTCTATAAAAGTATGGGGTTATCCACGGGAAGGCTGAGACGGTCTTTCGCATTGCGCTTTCTGACCGTATCTGCGGCAGGGACGGCAGCAGGGATTTTGCTCTCTGCCCTGACTGCTGACGGGATGATCGGAGAGATGTTCCGGCCATTCGGAATCGGGGATTTCCATTCGGGTTTCAGTGTGATGGGGACATTCCTGCCGCTTGTGGTTATACCGGTATTATTCTTTCTGTTTGCCTGGGCTTTTTCTGCGAGATTAAAGCAGGTGAGTATAGTAACTCTGATAACGGAAAATTCAGATTAAAAAGGAAGAGGAGACAATGAACATGAAAAAGAACAAATTGACAATTCTGGCTGCAATAACTGTCCTTGGCCTGACAGTGTTTTCCGGCTGCGGGGCTGGAGCGGGAGACCCGGGGGAGCCGCCTGCGGAAGTGGTAAATGGGGGAAGTATAGATACGGAAGATATCAACCCGGAGGATGCAGACAAAGAAAATAAATCTGTGCAGGCTGGGGGTAATGATGGCATGGATGTGACGGAAGGCGCAGATGCGTATGAAAGTGAAATTCTGACGAATGCCATTTCTGTCCGCGTTGGCAGGGACGGTACGGAAGAGTGGAATGTGGATATGTATCATAATGATGCGGCATTAACCATGCTGGATTACCTTTCCGATTCCGCAATGCTGTTTCCCACCTATACCTATGACGAAGATGGCGGGTTCGTGGCGCAGAGTGTCCGGGGAAATTACACCAGGGATGACGAACAGACCATTACGGATGTAAAGACCGGCGAACTGTATCTGTTTGGCGGCGGTCAGCTTCGATTCTATTTCAAGGATATAGAAGGGGCAAATATCACCGCCACGCCCATAGGATATTATACGGATGTGGAGGGGCTGGCAGAAGCCGTGCAGGAAGCCTATACATCCAATCTGGATGATACATGGGGCGTGGAAGTGTATTTCTGGATTACAAAGACTCTGGGGTAAAAGGCTGATGGAATCATTTTTTCTTTGCGTAAAAAAGTACATTAGTATCTGTGAGGGTGGCTTATGAGCAGATGGGATCAGGAAGCTGAAAAAATAATGATTGAGCGTTTTGGAAAAGATACGATTATAGAGCTGTCAACAGTAGACAATGAAATTTCAGAAGCCGGTATTTAGGTATGTCTTGAAAAAACGAGGCTGCCATGCTTCCCCTTGCCAATCATAGATTGGCAAAGGTTACGGTTTCTTTCTCTAACTCGGATGCTACTTTGTGGTTCGTGTCCATGCGCTTGGTAATCTCCGTCATATCGGTTACCAGACGCTGGGTGCTGTCGGCGACGCCGGAAATGCCGGCGGCACCCTCATCAATGGCTGTTGTGATGGTCTCTATGGCGTCAACGATTTCAGCCATAGAGCTTTTCAAGCCGCGGGTACTTGTATTAAACGAATCCATGGATTCTCTGATATAGGCGGCGTCCTCCTGATACTGCTGTCCGGAAGCGACGAAAGAGAGAAATTCCTTTAGAATGGATTCCTCTATGTAAGTGACCAGATTTTGCGCGTTCGCGGAGAGGTTGTAGACGGCATGGGTCACGGTATTGTTGACTTCCTGAATGTGGTTAGCCGTTTCGCTGCTGGAAGCCGCAAGCTGGCGGATTTCCTCTGCCACTACCGCGAAGCCTCTGCCGGCTTCTCCTGCCCGTGCCGCTTCCACGGCGGCGTTTAAGGCGATCAGGTTCGTCTTGGAAGCAATCTCCAGAATATCGTGCGTAAGGAGGTTTACCTGATCCACACTGTGGCTTCCCTCGATTGCCTCATTTAAGACATCCAGAATTTCCCTGACTTTGGCGTTGGTGTTATCCAGACTTTTCTGTGCAGACTGTCCCATTTGCGCAGCCCGTGTATTCATTTCACCGCAGTAAGAAGTGATTTTTTCGCATTCGTCAGCCATGTTTTCGGAGTCCGACTGCACATTTTTGGCGTTCTGGTTGATGTGGGAAGCACTGTCTGACACTTCCTGAATGGTTGCCGACAGTTCTTCGGCAAGGGCGGATAAATCGGTCGCGTTTTTGCTGGAAGTCTGCGTGCGGTATAAAACTTCCTCCACAACGCCGCTGATGCGTCCGGAGCAGAGCTGCAGCGTATCGAGAACACTCGCTATGGGTCTGACTACAGACCTTAAAATGAGAGATACGGTAATCAGGACGAGGATAATGCAGGCAAGGGTGGATGCCCCGTTTGTAATCATGGAACTCAGATAGACGGAGGCAAGCTGTGTTCTGGCCTGCTCGGTTCTTGTACTGATGGATTCGTCCAAAATGCGGATGCTGTTTTCCACAGCGGTGTTGCAGGCGGCTACGTCACCGTTGGCAAAGGCGTAGGCATCCTGTGTTTTGCTTGCTGCGCTGGCGCACACGAGGAAAACGAGAGAATGCTTCAAAGAATCATAATCGGCAAGCAGCGCGTTGTAGGTTTCCCTGTCGTCATCGCTGATATAGATTTCATAATCCGCCAACATGCCGTCCAGTTCCGCTTCTGCATCTTTTATGTCGTTGACGAGGGTAATCATGGTGTTATAGTCGGTAGCCACAATATGCGACAGCGCCATTTTATGTATATTCATGACGGACTGGTGAATCCGTGCCAGATGGGTCTTTCCCGCCATATAATTGTCTGCAATAATTGCGGCATTGTCGTTGACATTTTTGATATTGGTGACTGCCAGCAGATTGGATATGAGCGCAACTATGCCAAGCAGGGCAATGGGCAGTATTAAGCGGTACTTGATGTTTAATTTTTTCTTCATAATCCCTGTAACCTCCAAAAGATGTCTGTGCTTTTACGGCGCGGTTATCCCTTCCACCATGGAATCGAGCTGCTCCTGTAGTCCCTTTTCTTCCGAATTTCCGGCGGCCATATTTAAGGCAAATGCCGAGACGGGATCCCAGAAATTACCACCGATGCGCTGCAGGCGGGAAAACTCTGACTGTTCAAGTAAGGCGGTGATGGCGGGGGAACTTTGCACGTCGGCAGATGCGGCGGCTTTTGTGTTGGCCGGCCCCTGTCCGCGCATTTCAAATCGGAGCTGCTGGTTTTTTTCATTGGAAATCCATTCGGCCAGCCGGACAGCCCATGTATAATGTTCGGAGTAAGCGTTGACACCGATCAGCTTATAGCCGGAAAAGGATGCCATCTGGATCTGTCTCTGTGCGCAGGTGTAGGTGGGGAGCTTGGCAGCGCCATAGTCTGCGCCCCATGCTTCTTCCATTGCGACGGCATTCCATACGCCGCTGACACCGGCGATCACGGAACCGTCCTGAACGCCTTCGAGGAAACCTTCCTCTACCGTGTTGAGAAAAGCCGGGCTTTGTGCAATGGCAAGCATGGCATTGGCCACGTCTTCTCCTTTGATATCGCCTTCTGTCTGATTCCAGGTACAGAAGTTGGTGATACCGTCACTGTTTAGTCCGACTTCCAGACCCGTGTTGCCAAAAAAGGAATAAACATACCATGCGGAAGACCAGTCCATGGTAATTTTCTTTCCGCTTTCTTCTGCAACCTGCAGCATACGGTCAAAGGTCTTAATATCTTCCTGATTGAAAAACTGTTTGTTGTAATATAGAAAATAGCCGTTGTCCGCTGTTAAAGGATAGGCGTAGAGTGTGTTTCCCACAGAAGCGGCCTCCACAGCGCCGGGCAGATTTTCGGATTTGATGCGGTCTGCATTTTCGACCGGCTCCAGCGCACCGGCAGCTACGAGAGTATTTAACTGGTCATCCGCAAAAGCAAAGACGTCCGCTCCTGCTTCCAGATCCCCCATTAATACATCTTTACAGTTAGATTCGCTCTGGGCCGTAAATGTAATATGGAAATTGGCCTGCCCTTTGTATTGTGTCTGGAAGTCTTCGATAATTCTGGTTAACAGCGCTTCGTCCTCTTCGGCGCCCCAGACGGTCAGTTCGACATCCCCGCTATCAGACAGGAGCGCTGTTTCGTCTGTGTTCTCAGCACTATATCGCAGTTCCGTATCGGCATCGGTAATTTTGCTTTCTCTGTCTGAGCCGGCACATCCGGACAGCGACGCAGCCAATACGGCAGTGATAAAAATGGCGTTGATTTTCTTTCTCATAGGTCCCTCCATGTCAGAGCATATGGCGATCCCAAATCAGCGCTGCAGAAAAAGGGATACAGTGCTGACACCGCCCCGCCTGTTTGCTTCGGGGAAGCGGCCAATACAGGATAGCCCGTGGATATTATAGCGTTTTTCTTTTTTTTCTTCAATATTTTTTGATAATAAAAAAGAAACCGTCAAACACTGAAAGAATAGCGTCCAGTTCATTAAGTGACTATGGTAAATGGCAGCAACTATAGTATACTATAATTATTAAGATAAACAGAATCGGTTTTGAACGATGAACAGAAGGAACAGGAGCAGCCTTTAGATGCGTTGGTACAGGAGCATATAAGGAATATTTAAGCAAAATGAATATGGACGAGCGAGGTGATTTAGAAAGATGGAATTTTCGAGAGAGGATTTAACGGAGGCCAAAAGACAGATTGATTCCACGTTGCATAAATTGAGGGAAACAATCAAGACATTTGAAGCCAAAGAAAATGCAGAGCGCTATAAGTCACAGATTACATTAGCAAAAAGAAGGGTAAGAGCCTTTGAGATTGCGAATTGGTTTATTGAAAACGAGCTTGAAAAAGTTATTTGAGAGAGCCGGGTGCAGGGATAGGATGAGGTGTGTTTTATGGGAAATGAGAAGATATATCAGATGGATTTTTCAAAAGTTTATCATTTGCTTGTCAATAAGGCAGAGCGAAAGGGGCGGACAAGGCAGGAGGTTGACGAGGTGATCCGCTGGCTTACAGGGTACAGTCAGCCGGAATTGGAGAGAATGCTGGAAAAGCCGGTGCCTTACGGGGATTTCTTTCGGGATGCCCCTGAGCTGAATGAAAACAGGCGGCTGATTAAAGGCGTGGTTTGCGGTGTCAGGGTAGAAGATATCGAAGAGCCTCTGATGCAGGAGATACGTTATCTGGACAAACTGGTTGACGAGCTTGCCAGAGGGAAGGTTATGGATAAGATACTGCGCAAATAGAGAAGCGGCACATGGCATAAGCCGCGCGTCAAACTGATATGACAGTAAAGAAGATAAGAATTTCATTGCTTTTCCTGAGAAGATTACTATATAATTAAGTGGCAGTAGGACAACGGACAGCAGAGAGAAGGATAAGGAGGCTTTACCCTATGAAACAGGATTTGATTGTTATTTTGGATATGGGCAGCACCAGCAATACCGTGTTGGCGCGCGGGATTCGTGATCTCGGCGTATACAGCGAGATACATCCCCATGATATTACCGTGGACGAGCTGAATGCGTTGAAGAACGTAAAGGGAATCGTGCTAAACGGTGGGGAAAACCGTGTGGTTGACGGAAAGGAAGTGGAAGTCAGACCGGAACTTTACGATATGGGCATTCCGATGATTTCTGTAGATTATCCCCAGTCGAAATGTAAGACGCAGCTTTCGGAACTTCCTGATATGGAGACACTGAAAAAGTTTGTTTTCGAGGAGTGTGGTGCAGAGGCAAACTGGAACATGAAGAATTTCATTGAGGACCAGGTGGAGCTGATCAGACAGCAGGTCGGCGACCGCAAGGTACTTCTTGCGCTGTCGGGCGGCGTGGATTCGTCCGTGGTTGCGGCGATGCTGATTAAAGCGATCGGACAGCAGCTTGTGTGCGTGCATGTAAATCACGGTTTGATGAGAAAGAACGAATCCGAAAGCGTCGTGAAGGTGTTCCGCGATGAGCTTCACGCGAATTTAATCTATGTGGACGCGTCCGAACGGTTCCTTGGCAAACTCGAAAATGTGGCGGATCCGGAGCAGAAGAGGAAAATTATCGGCGGCGAGTTTATCCGCGTCTTTGAGGAGGAAGCAAGGAAACTGGAGGGAATCGATTTCCTTGGACAGGGAACTATTTACCCGGATATCATCGAGAGCGGCACGAAGACCGCGAAGATGGTGAAGTCTCATCACAATGTAGGCGGTCTGCCGGAAGATTTGAAGTTTGCACTTGTGGAGCCGTTAAAGCAGCTGTTTAAGGATGAAGTGCGCGCCTGCGGCGTGGAGCTTGGTCTGCCGCACGACATGGTGTACAGGCAGCCGTTCCCCGGTCCCGGTCTGGGCGTGCGGTGCCTCGGGGCGATCACCAGGGACAGGCTGGAAGCAGTCAGAGAGTCAGACGCGATTCTGCGGGAAGAATTTGCCAGGGCAGGGCTGGATAAGAAGGTGTGGCAGTATTTCACGGTCGTTCCGGACTTTAAGTCTGTGGGAATGAAAAATAATGCGAGGGTGTTTGAGTATATGGTCATCATCCGGGCGATCAATACTATCGACGCAATGACAGCGTCCATCGAGAAAGTTGACTGGGATGTGCTGGAGAAGATTACGCAGCGGATTTTGGCAGAGGTTGGGAATGTGAACCGGGTTTGTTACGATATGAGCCCGAAGCCTCCGGCGACGATTGAATTTGAGTGATGAAATTATGAAACAGATTATTTATAATTGTAAATAGTTGATATCATTATATATTATTATTCGTATTGTCTGTATTTGAAGAAATAGAATATGCTATGTGATAGAAACGGAATCTATATATTGTGGTGAATGTGCGGTTAAAGATATTTCTGCCGATATTCCGGAAATAGAAATTGAATTGATGCGGGAGTATCAGTATAAGGGAATCGGCTATAAGGCAATTATTACGATACTTAATACATTGTCGGAAAAGTATGGGAAACAAGAGTTTTATGCAAAAATTGAACCGGATAATTATGCAAGTCAGTTTTTGTTTGAGAAACTAGGAGGAGTGCCAGCAGGTTTAACAAAGGATTTTCAAATATCTGATGAAAGAGCAGAACGGTTTGTTGAATCACATAGGAACCTGATAGATGATAGGATGCAAAATGTAGCAAACATATTTGAAGTAGAGCCAGACATACTTCTTACGAGTTTGCTGGTTTATAAACTTAATGTTAATGGTCTGTCACAAGATGGTACTGATACAATTGGAGTAGAGAATAAGAGAGAACATATCGTGTGCCTAAGACAACTTTCAAAAGAGAAATATCGGGATGTTATGCTGGAGTGGATAGAGGACTTGGAATATATAAAGAATTTGGGTGAGGCAAAAGATAAAATTGCGGAGAAGATTACAAAGATTGAATCGAAACTTTTGGATAAAATGGAATTAATGAAAACAATCAATAATGATGAGTTTATGGAATAGCCCCCAGAGTGTCCAAAACGATTATTTTTTATTAAGGATAATACCAGTTAAGACATACCTAATAAAAAGAGCAGAAAGCAGATAGAAAACATGCTAGAAGATCAAACAATGGAATATTAAAAATCATGGTATGCTGACTTCTTAGAGTAGATTTCTGGCTATGCAAATGCATATGGAGGAATGTTTTATCTGTCTTATTTGAGAATGGTATGATAGAAGCATGGGGCAGAGGATTCGACAAAATCAAGGATGCATGCGCAAGGTATAATGGACGCTTGCCGGAATACAATATCAGCGCATCCGGAATTATGGTGCTGTGCAGGGCATATGATAAGTATTTGGAGCTGAATGATGTGGTCATGATGTAAAGGCAACTGTGAATTTGCTACACGCGTGTAGCAAATTGTGAGAACATGAGTTTTTAAAAGTTGCGACATGTCGCAACTTTTGACAACATTTTTCTTGGAGATACCGGCTCTGAAAAAACATAAACAAGCAAATAAACCATAACAGAATTTGAATATAGTATTAGTTAATAAACCATTAGGCAAAAAACAAAAGAGGAAAATCAGCATGGGATTAGTGGAAATAGCCAGTAACAATTCTGTTTGGCGAGGAATGGACTATTATAACAACAAAAAAGTTGTTTCTTGGGAAACTATTGAAGCCGGTATTTATGAGGGAGTTGTTTCCGGGAGTGAAGGAAATACTTATGCAGTACATATTGATACTGTGCATCCGAGAAAATCTTCATGCAATTGTCCTTTTGCGGATGGCAGGCGTGTTGTGTGCAAGCATATGATAGCATTGTATTTTACGGCAGAACCTAAAGTCGCAAAGGATTTTTTAAAAGAAGTAGAAAAGTGGGAAGCCGAGGCGGAAGAACGTGAGAGACAGCATTATGAAGATATGAAAAACTATGTAAAAAGTTTATCTAAGACGGAATTACAGGAGCAATTGTTGGATGCATTAGTACAGCTTGAGGAAAGAAGAAATTATTGGTGACGTCATCATATTAAAAAATGTTGCTGTTTATTTGCCGAAAAGCAGTTATAATATAAATATGAAATGAAAGAGAGCATTATGACCAGAACTGATAATGTATGTAATACGCAGAAGAATTTATCAGGAGAGATCAGAAAGGAATGATGCCAATTGAAACATCAAAAGAAGGAACATTTAAAAGATATAGAGATGGCAAAAAAGCGTAATCATAAAATTATGATCACAGATGAAGCTATTAGGAAAGTTCCGCGGATAAAATATAAGAATATACCGAAAAGTGAATATAATACGATTCGGGAATTGGCAAGAAATGTATTGCGTATTTCAAAAGATGAGAATAATTCAAATGAAGTTGCGATAACGTATGGTATGGACAGTGTTGAGCGTATCAAGAAGGGTGAGGAGTATATCGGAGTAGCGTTAGGAAGCGAACACGGGGTGGATCCGATAAGCAGTACAATTGCATATCACTTGGTATCGGCGGCTGAAGATTGTATTGTGATTGTATTACATAATCATCCGTCATTATCGGATTTTTCATTGTCAGATGTGCAGTTTTTAATTCGGTATGCAAGCGTGAAGATGATGGTGGTTGTTACTAATTTGGGAAGCATATCATATCTGGTCAAAGGGAAAGGATATGCTTATGATAAAGCAGTCACATTGTTTAATGAGGCAGTCAGCGCAAATAATGCGGCCAATGATCTGAAAGGTCTGCAGAAAGCGGCAGATCATTTCTTGAAGAATTGTTATATAGCGGGTATTGATTATGATAATCGCTAGGGAGGAGGCGGCTATGGAAGAACATGTAATTTTAAGTGAACGTTTAGAAGATCAGCTTAAGGCTGTTGAATGGGCAAAAGCAGAGCAGGAAAAACTCTTGAAAGAGAAGGGTGAACGTATATCTGAGGAACTTATGAAGATAATGACTCCGTTTATTTTGAAACAGCAAAAGGAGTGAATGGTTTTGGCGTGGGTACAATTTGGGTACACCAGCTTTGAAATCATATAAACACACAACTAAACCGTATCAAAATGATACGCCTTTGAAAGAAAAACCAATCTAAAATATCTCCTGTTAACAACAGGAAAAAGAGTTCGAGTGATGAAATAGAATTAGGAAAGCTAGTATTTATACGGTTTCCAAACAAATTTGTATAGGGACTGACAACGATTTGGCAACATTTTTCACATCACGCACTAAATAATTACATCAATGGCATAAGAAAAACCTTGCTGATTTGCGCGAGCAATGAGGAAAGCAGGACTGGCAGACCGGGCGATTGCATTTATGCAATTCGCCGGTAAGACAGGGCTGTTTGACGAATGCCGCGACAACCGCACGAAAGTGCGGGTTCAGATATGAATACTGAATATCGGCAAGGTCTTTTTGCGTTGACAATGAGCCGGATGGACTTGTGCTTGCACAAAAGTCCATTTGGCGAATGTCCGTCATCGAGCCGTTAGGCGAGATATGCTTTCTTCTTTTTCTGTTTAGATGTTTTCTTTTCCTCTTTCTCGATTTTCTAAAATTCTTCCATGGATGCGCTTGCGCATCCATTAAGCATATAATCACTGACCGCCTGCGAGGGGACTTTCGTAAGCGCAAAGTAATGGGGTGGATTTCATCCCCCTTTCAAAGATTATATAAT
>CAJUJK010000041.1 GCA_910586705.1 uncultured Lachnospiraceae bacterium
GATGCGATGCTTGTGATTTAATATGGTTTTCGGTCATCTAAGGTTCAAAAGGCGCGTCCCTTTTTATAAATTATGATAAAATAGATAACAGGAATTTGAGCAACGGTGAACTGGCGAAACAATCGTCAGGTCGCCGTTTTGCTATTTAAAAAATTTAAATAAATTTGTAAGATTTCTTTCTTTGCGAAGTCCATCGGAGACTTTCGCGGCGATTGCGATCTGCGGGTGTGGATCTGCCAGATCGCGAAAAACACGTACTACTCCCATTTGAAAAAAGTCACAGGACGGTATGTGTGGATGAAACAGAATTGCAAAGCATAGTGGATCCAAACGCTTTCATTGAAGATTGATGCGACAGAAACACCGCAAAGGGAACGTGACGCAGAGGCAATAAAGGCGGTTAAAAAGAAAATCGCCAGAAGAATTTTGAAAGCGGTGGCTGCCGTATGTCTCGTGTTTGCCGTCCTGTTTAGTGCGGTATTGCTTTATACGGGAATCAGATACCCGGTGACGAAAGATGGTATCTCGCTGTCAACAAAAACAGAAGACGGCTACACCTATATTATCTTAGAAACAAGAGCCGGGAAATCGCTTTATTTTGAAGCGAAAAGCGAAGATGCTTTGAATGATAAAAAGGAAGTGTGCGGTCAAAAAATTACTTTATATCATTTGCAATATCATAATAATTTTTCAAAAGGAAGAGGCGGCGCCATGAGCTGGGGATGCCCTGAAAACAACTATTTGGAAGTGGTTGTTGAGCTGGAAAATGATACGCTGCGGATATCAAATCAGGAATGAGGATGATTTTAAACGGGTGAGAGTGGGTATGACCTTTGTTATTCCTTCGCTGTATTCAGTATCGCAAGACCGTGGTCGAGCAGCAGCCCGTTGGCATCCATGATGGTCATATGCCGCTGCAGGGCGAACAGAATCAGAGCGTCCCGCCCGTCTCTGGCATACAATTCCCGGCTGCCGGACATTTTTAACATTTTTTGTGTTTCCTCCTCGGACAGACGCAGCCCGAAAGCAAGGGCGATCAGTTTATCCCGGGAGGGAATTTTTTCGCCGGCGAAAATCCGATAGACATATGCACGCCCAAGCAAAGAACCACGGATCACGTCGGCGCGCCGGAGGTTTTTCTGGTCGAGCAGCATATGCAGGTGCTCAGACAGGCTGTCTTTTAGCAGATGCTCCCTGTTCTCTGTCAGATAATCTTCCATATCCGTTGCGGTTCTGATTTCGTGCTTTAATTCATCCGTCGATTTTTCAATCATTACTGTTGTGGTATCCTTCCTCTGTTCTTACTGCGCATATGCGTGATGACTAAAGTTATTATACCTGTTTATGTTACATGTGACAATCACGGAAATGTCCACCGCCGGTAGACCAAAACCGACAAAATTTTCCCTATAATACCCTCATGGGAGAGGGGATTGGCAGTTATGGAATGCACAGGGACATCCTTGCCGGAACAGGGAGAAACGAAGAAAACATACTATGAATGGATACGTCTGGCCGCCTGCTTTTTTACTATATTTAATCACTTGAAAGGCTACGTTCTGTTTATGAATTCTTCCGGCGTGAAGCAGTTGTTTTACATGCTTTTGTCGGTCATTACAAAGATCAATGTACCTTTGTTTTTCATGGTTTCCGGCGCGTTGCTTCTGGAGAAACAGGAGGATCTGGGCACCGTTTTAAGGAAACGCGTCAGCAGGATCAGTCTGGTTATCCTGTTTTTTTCCTTTGGCATTTATACAGAGTGCCGGCTGTATGCGCTCGCACAGGGCAGAGATTATGAGTTTACGTTGAAACGTTTTGTTTATGGCGTGTTTGCGAGAAATCTGGACGAGACGGGGACATACTGGTATCTGTATGCCTATCTGGGATTCCTTTTTATGCTTCCGTTCCTGCAAAGAATCGCGAAATATATAAGCAGAGGTGAATTTTATATGTTGCTTATCTTGCGCTTTGTTCTCTGGTCGATGCTTCCCATGTGCAATCTTTTCCTGCGGCTCGCAGGGTATGACAGCTTTTTTGTGGCGGAGGAATTTTCGGTTCCGCTTGCTTCGACGGCGGCGTTTTTCTATCCGCTTATGGGATATTATATAGATCATAAAATTGATATCTGGGCGGTTTCCAAAAGAAAATGGGTGGTACTTGGAGCGGCTGCGGCTGCAGGTGTTTTTCTGTCCTGTCTCTGTGTGTACATAAACGGTGCTGCGGACGAAGCCTATCTTACCCTGTTTGACTATCTGCTCGCGGTAACGGTGTTTCTGGCTGTCAAATACGCGGCGGAGGTCAGATTCCCGGCACTGTCAGCGGGGAAAATGGCTGGGGCAGTCTGCTTTATGGGATCGCTCACTTTTGGCATTTATCTGCTGGATCACTATTTTAAACTGGTTTTGTATAAGGGCTATGAAGCGGCTGCGGAGCGGTTTATGCCGTCGCTTTTTGCTTCCTTCGGCTGGTGCGTGATCAGCATGATTTTGGGCGGAACGGTAACGTGGATTTTGAAAAAGCTGCCCGTGTTTAGGAAATTGCTGTAATGGAGAATGGCGTGGCTTATTGTAGCTTCGACAGTCGGCTTGTTGTGTGAGGAATAGTCTGATATACTGAAAAACAGAGAATACGCAGTTTTTCACAATGCGGGAAAACGGATGCAGACAGGGATTAATAGGCATGGGATACGAAGAGATAAAATTACTGAAACAGAGCGGAAAGAGCACCGTTTCGCTGGTAAAAGAAGAGGGCGGGGAGCGGTTATTTATTCGGAAAACTTTGCAGGGGCAGCATTTGGTTTATCAGAACTTACGGGAGCTTGCCCACCCCTATCTGCCGGCGGTGTATGAGGTTTCGTTTGACAAGGATAAGACCACTGTTGTAGAGGAATATATAGAGGGACGCACAGTGGGCAGCGTAAAACTGTCGGAAAAACAGTGCTTGACGATTGTGGGGGAACTCTGTGACGTGCTGATTTTTCTACATGAAAAAGGGATTGTTCATCGTGACATCAAACCGTCCAATATACTGATTGCAGAGGACGGGCATATCCGTCTGATTGACTTTGACGCAGCGCGTATGCCGAAGGAGAATGCGGATCAGGATACGGTACCGCTGGGGACAAAAGGGTATGCGCCGCCGGAACAGTACGGATTTTCCCAGACGGACGAACGGGCGGATATCTATGCGTTTGGCGTTACCATAAAACAGCTTCTGGGCGGAAATGCGGGAAAGCAGCGTTACAAAAGAATCTTTTCTAAGTGCACGAATTTAGATCCGGAGAAAAGATACCAGTCAGTACGTCAGATAAAGAAAGCGTTTTCTTACATGTGGGACTGGCGTGCCGGAATTTTGTGTGCCGCTGCCACGGTTTTAGCGGCAGTGATTTTGGGGAAGGCATTTTCGGACAGTGTGCAGCGGGATGTGTCATCGGACGGGGAAACGGATCTGATTGTGCTGCCTGCGCCGGAAAACCCTCACTGGGATGGGGAGACGGGAATCGGATTGTGGGGTCATGTGCCTGAGTCGGGAGTCGGCAGGGATCAGAGGTATGGCTGGAGATTATACAGAAGCGACAACAAGACGCCTCCCGATTTGGAGAAGGATAAATGGGAGCGTGAGGGCGAGATGAGCGGAAATGATCTCACGACTGACTTTTTTGACTTGAATTTTGCGGAAGAATTTTGGGATAACGGCTTTTATTACTTTTCGGTGTGCGCTTCCGGGGACGGCATCACTTATGCGGACAGCTCCTATGTACTGTCGGACGCGTTTGCGTTCACGGGAAAGGACGCGCCCAGACTGCCGGCACCAGAAGGCCTTTACTGGACTATGAAGCAGATTGGGGAGGACAGATACTATTTCGCGGCCATTTCCAACTGGGAGGACTATGCGGATCAGGACAGCTTCAATGCCATTGTCTACGGGGAGGACAGGGAATATGTTACGAATAACATTTCAGTAAAACAATTCATATTTGAGAAGGGATGGCCGGGGGTACGGATCAGACCGGAGTTTGTGAATGTGCCCGGAAAGTCTTATCGTTTTGCCGTGCAGGTGTTATCCTCAAGACCGAACGAGTATCGGTCAAGTCTGCCTGTGGAACCCTGTCCCGGGGAGGCGTACTTAAGCCCGCCGCTCAAGATTCCGAATCTGTAAGCTTGTCTGTGGTATCTTTGGTCTCCTGTGTGGGGAGTGGAAACAAAGCGATTGTAATTTAGGTTAATGCATATTATAATCGTAAGTAATTGACGCGACGGAATATCATGTTTTCTAACTGCAAATCGGCAGGGACAGGAGTATACGGCATGTATAACTTTACAGTCATGTGTGAGAATATACCTGTTGCAAAGGTTTTTGTGTCAGATGACCGAAAGGAAGTAAAGATAGAGAAACTGGTTGCCGATTCCATCAGACAGCCGTTTGGCGGGAATGATGTCTCTGTTGAACGGGTGTATGGTTTTTTGAAAAGTAGATGCTATGAGGATGGACGGGCAGACTTGGAGGAAATTTTATTGCAGGCGCATTTGGAGACGAATGATCCATGGAAATGGAATAAAATCACACATGGCGTCATGTGGGAGGATCAGATATGGATTCGATTTGAGGGAGAGGATCTTTGCTGGGAGGATGTCAGATGGAGAAAGTGATAAAAAATTATAAATTATCTCCAGATGCATTGGTTATGGTTGCAGGTAGTAGTATCGGGACACAAAAGAAGTATTATGAGAAGGGGTATTGGTATAAGCAGAATCATGTTGGATTTGAAGGTGTGTCGGAATATCTCGCATCTAAAGTGCTTTCCTGCTCCAATATTTAGGAATATAGATTATGATGCAATAGATGCTTTGTTGCAGAAGGAAGCGGATTCCAGAGCGTTAAAAACGTTACGGATCCAGTTAGAAAAATACAAGGCTATCATAAAAAGATAAAACAGAAAGGCAGAAAACCATGGAAGAACGCAGGAAAAATAAACGGATGGAACTGACGTCAAAGCTTCTGATCAAAAGGCTGGATACGGAGAGCGATACAAAAGAGGTAGACATAGATGTGGTGGATGTGTCTAAGACGGGCGTAGGCTTTTTGTGCAGCGAGGCTTTGGAGATCGGTGCGGTTTACGAGGCGTTTCTGACGATCTGGACGAAGGAAGTGCTTCATTCTTTCATAGAGATTGTGCGCATTGAGAAAAAAGAAGATAACCTCTTTTCCTACGGTTCGATTTTTATCGGCATGTCGGAGATTGAGGCAAGCAGGATTGAGACCTACGGCACGATCGAGACGATGGAAAGCTAGAAAAACGGTATGAACAAAAATAAAAAGAACCATATCCTTCTGCAGCTTGGGGTGATCGCGATATCTTTTGCGGCGCTTTTACTGCTTTTATATTTTGTACTTGCGGTATCCTTTCAGAACGGAACCGTATCCTCTGATATAACGATGAAAATGGCGGAGCAGATTGCCAGACGAATTTTTGAAAATCCCACGCAGGACCAGATTGCGACTACGGCGTTGATGATCCGCTACGGGGCGCATCTGGGGCTGTTCTTTGTGGTCGGTTTTGTGACTACTTTTGTGAGCATGGTAGTTTTCAGAAGATATTACAGAATACCCGGTGTGATCGGAGCTGGCGTGGTCTGCTATGTGCTTGCCTATTACACGGAATACTACAAGCAGTTTGTGGAGGGCAGGCATTTCCAGCAGTCCGACGCGGCGCTCAACTGGTACGGGAGTCTGGCGGGGATTTTCTGTATGGTTGGGTCGTATTTTTTGAACCGGTTGTTGGTGAAGCTGTCCTGAGGTAAGGTAATCTTAGGTTTGAGCGAAGCGGGGGTTGAATAAAGATGTGTCGTGTTATGAGGGCAATCATGGAATCTGCATATTCGGGAATGAGTTTTCGTGAACGGATGGATTTTTATAAAGTTCCAGCCTTGTCTGTCTGCGTTGTGGAAGACGGCAGTATATATACCGAATGTTTCGGTTACCGTGACCGTGAGAAAAAGACTGAAGTGGATGATGAAACATTGTTTCAAGCTGCTATAGCAGGAAGAACGCCATAAAATTTGTATAGCAAAATGCTTTACAAATGCTATAATGTAGAATATACTAAGAAAAAACGGAATGAAAGAGGTGATATCATGGCTCAAATCAGTTTACGTATAGAGGATGATGTAAAAAAAATGGCAGAGCAGGCATGTGCCGATATTGGCATGTCTTTGTCTACAGCAATTAATATTTATCTCAAAAAACTCGGACGTGAGAAGCGAATACCTTTTGAAGTGGCTGTAGATCCTTTTTATTCACAGGAAAATATGACCAGACTTAAAGATTCTGTGGCACAGATGGAATCTACAGGCGGTACCATACATGAGGTGAAATTTGATGATTAAGTCGTGGTCAGATGCGGCATGGGAAGATTTTGAATATTGGATGAAGCAGGATAAAAAAACATTAAAACGTATTCTTCAATTATTGAAAGACATTGACAGAAACGGGTATGATGGAATCGGGAAACCGGAAAGGCTGAGTGGTGATTTGGCAGCTTATTGGAGTCGGCGGATAGATGAGGCGAATCGTATTGTTTATCGTATCGATAATAATATAATAAAGATTGTACAATGTGGTTCTCATTACAGAGATAAGTAGAAATGGTAATAATGACCGGGGAAATGCTTTAGTCAGCATTTCCCCGAAAAATTACATATCGTGGAGTGAGGCAAGATCCTCATAAAACCCGGGGTAGCTGATGGTGACCACATCGCTGCCCTTAATTGTTGTCTCGCCCTCTGCCACAAGCGAAGCCACGGCGAAGCTCATGGCGATGCGGTGGTCCATATGGGAGTCCACCTCCGTTCCGTGGAGGGGCTGCCCGCCGTGAATGATCATGCCGTCCTCGGTACCCGTGATATCGCATCCCATGGCGCCCAGATACTGCACCATCACGTCGATGCGGTTGGATTCCTTGACCTTCAACTCGGCGGCGTTGCGGATCACGGTTTCGCCTTTGGCACATGCCGCCATAATGTTGATGATGGGCAGTTCGTCGATCAGCGTGGGGATGATATCACCCTCGATGGTGACGCCGTGGAGCGGGCTGTGCTTTACCAGTAGATCGGCGGTCGGTTCCCCGTCCTGATTTTCATTTAAAAGTGTGATATCGCCGCCCATTTCCTTTGCCACTCTTAAAATGCCGTCTCTGGTCGGATTGATGCCCACGTTTTTAATCAGAATCTCAGAGCCGGGGACGAGAAGTCCTGCGGCGATAAAATAGGCGGCGGAGGAGATGTCGCCGGGCACGTCAATTTTCCTGCCCTCCAGCCGGGGAGCGGGGAGGATGCGCGCCGTTTTTCCTTCCGACTGTAAGTCCGCGCCAAAATAGCGCAGCATGAGTTCCGTGTGGTTGCGGCTTAAGGTCGGCTCTGTCACAAGGGTTTCGCCGTCAGCGTAGAGTCCCGCAAGCAGAACGGCAGACTTCACCTGTGCGGAGGCAACCTTGGAGTGATAGTGGATGCCGTGCAGGGGCGCGCCTGTGATGCGAAGGGGCGCGCAGTCGTTGCCGTTTAGGCTTTCGATTTTCCCGCCCATCATGGAAAGCGGTTCCATAATGCGCCGCATGGGGCGTTTTTGGATAGAGGCGTCGCCGGTCAAGGTGCTCTCAAAGGTCTGTCCGGCAAGGATGCCGCTGATCAGTCTGGTGGTGGTGCCGCTGTTGCCCATGTCCAGCACGGAGGAGGGCGCCTGCAAGCCATGCAGCCCTTTGCCGTGAATCAGAATCCTCTCCGGGGTATTTTCAATCTCAATGCCCATCTTCCGAAAGGCGTCGATGGTGGAGAGACAGTCCGCGCCCTGCAAAAAATTGGTGACTTCGGTGGTGCCTTCGGACAGCGATCCGAACATCACCGCCCGGTGGGAGATGGATTTGTCGCCGGGAATCGTCACTTCTCCTCTCAATGTGTGTGCCTTCTGAAATTTCATTGTTTACTCCATTCTGAAGCGTTCTCAGCGGAACTTAAGACGCTTCTGTCCTTTGCTTTTCCGATATTTGATATTTATTAGTCAGGGTGTTAAAAGGTACTTTGAAAAATATGCCCTTTCATTATTTGAGCAGCACATGTCAGCCAAAGAGCAGTCAGCGTGTATGGATCTTGTAGCCGTGCTCTGTCATAATCTCCACCGCCCGGGAGAGATTGTCCTGACTGTAAAATTCGATGCGCAGCGCGCCTTCCGCCAGTTCCCTGTTGTGATTGATGCCGATATTCTTGATGCTCACGTCGTGCATGGCGAGAAGGGAGGCGATGGCGGCAATGGCGCCGGGTTTATCCGCAATGTCCACGGTAAACACATACTCCGCCTTGATGGGACCGCTGGGCGCGCTGATAAAGGACTCTCTGTAGTTCCTCGCCGTGTCAAAGAAGTGGTAGAGGCTGTCCTGTGTATGGTCGCCTATGTAATCCGCAATGACTTCAAGATACTGGATATATGAGCGGAGCAGCTTGGCGATATTGTCCGCGTTGGTCAGGCAGATCTGCTGCCACATTTCCGGGGAGGAGGAGGCGATCCGTGTGATATCCTTAAATCCGCCCGCGGCAATCATCTTCATCACGCCGTCCTCGGAGTCGCTGCTTTTTACCAGATTGACCAAAGAGGCGGCGATCACATGGGGCAGATGGGAGATAGCCGCGGTCACGTAATCGTGTTCTTCGTAAGATAAAAGAAGCGGGATTGCGCCGATGCGCTCCACCAGTGTCCGGTATGCCTCCACCTTTTCCGCAGGTACTTCGGCGGAGGGCGTCAGAATATAGTAGGCGTTCTCCAAGAGGGACGCCTTGGCATTCTGGTAGCCGAAACGCTCGGAGCCTGCCATGGGGTGACCGCCGATAAACTGCTTTTGTAACTGCAGCTCCTCGATCTGTCTGTGGATGCCTGTCTTGACGCTCCCCACGTCCGTCAGAATGGTGTCAGGGGAGAGATGGGGCTTCAGAGCCAGCAGATTTTCCGCATTGCGGGAAACCGGCGCGCACAAAAAGATATAGTCGCAGTTCCCGAAAGAAGCGTCAACGGCAGGGCAGATCTGGTCGATCACCTGTTCCTTGACTGCGAGATGCAGAGACTCTGTATGGATATCGTAAGCGATCAGGCGGGCGTCCGGCAGATGGTGTCTGACCGCTTTGGCGATGGAGCCGCCGATCAGCCCGAGCCCGATAAAACCGCAGGTGAGTGTGTTCATAAAAGCAGTACCTTTCGTGTGTTTGACGTTCGTTCTAAAGATACCACAAAACGGGAGGTAAAGCAAGAAAGCGGAAATCTGTGCAGAATGTATAATTAGTTGTTGAAATTGTTCTGAAAATTTAGTAAAATGTATTTACAACTTGATGCCGTGTGTGGGACATGACAATACAGACGGGGCAGTCTGCCGGACAGAGGATGTATTGTTATGATTTTATGCACACGGGCGTCCAAATGAAATATGTCAGCAAGCTGACGGACGCCCGGCGCGCGAGTAGGGGAAGATGAATCTTCCCTGCTCGATTATGGCTTTAGGTGGTAAAAAAAGAACAACAGAATTGGAGGGTTACAGGGCATGAATGTTTACACAACGGATAAGATTCGTAATGTGGTTTTGCTTGGGCATGGGGGATGCGGCAAGACCAGTCTGGTGGAGGCGATGGCTTACCTTTCCGGCATCACATCCAGAATGGGAAAGATAGATGACGGAAACACGGTGAGTGATTTCGGTAAGGAGGAGCAGAAACGCCATATTTCCATCGCTACGTCTGTTGTTCCGATCGAGTGGGAAGGCACAAAAATCAATGTGCTGGATTCCCCCGGCTTTTTTGATTTCGTAGGGGAAGTGGAAGAGGCAGTCAGCGCGGCGGATGCGGCGATTATCGTAGTTTCCGGCAAGGCTGGCGTGGAAGTCGGCACGGAGAAAGCGTGGGAGATCTGCGAGAAATATAAGCTGCCCCGTTTTGTGTTTGTGACGGATATGGATATCGACAACGCTTCTTTTAGACAGGTTGTGGCGGATATGACGGAAAAATACGGGAAGAAAATCGCTCCCTTCCATCTGCCGATCCGTGAAAATGAGAAGTTTGTGGGCTATATCAATGTGATCACCGAGCAGGCGTACCGCTGGGAGGGCAAGGAAGTCGTAGAGTGCGAGATGCCTGAGTACAGCAAGGAGAACCTGCAGCTTTGCCGTGATACGCTGATGGAGGCAGTTGCGGAGACCAGCGAAGACTTTATGGAGCGCTACTTTAACGGCGATATCTTTTCTGAGGCGGAGATTCGTTCGGCTATGCGCACCAACGTGATGGACGGCAGCGTGGTGCCTATGTCCATGGGTTCCAACGTGCTCTGTCAGGGAATCTTCACGCTGCTTGACGATATCGTGAAATATATGCCGAGCCCTGAGAACCGCGAGATGGCTGGCGTTGACTTAAAGACCAACGAGATCTTTCAGGCGAATTACGACTTCTCCAAGCCGAAGTCCGCATATATCTTTAAGACGATCGTGGATCCCTTTATCGGTAAGTATTCGCTGATCAAGGTGTGCTCCGGCGTGTTCAAGAGCGACGACATGATCTACAACGACGAGAAGGAAGTGGAGGAGAAGATCAGCAAGCTCTATGTGATGCAGGGCAGCAAGCCCATCGAGGTGAAGGAGCTTCATGCGGGCGATATCGGTGCTATTGCGAAGCTGACGGCGGCGCGGACCGGCAATACCCTTTCCACGAAGGCGCGCATCATCCGTTACGGAAAGACAGAGATCTCCACACCTTATACATACAAACGGTATAAGGCAAAGAACAAGGGAGATGTGGATAAAGTTTCACAGGCGCTGCAGAAGATGCGCCATGAGGACCAGACGCTTCAGGTGGTCAACGATGCGGAGAACAAACAGTCCCTGCTCTACGGAATGGGCGATCTGCATCTGGATGTGGTGGTCAGCCGTCTTCTCAACGAATACAAGGTTGAGATCGAGCTCACAGAGCCTAAGATCGCATACAAGGAGACGATCCGGAAGAAATCCGATGTGGAGCACAAGTATAAAAAGCAGTCCGGCGGTCACGGTCAGTACGGTCATGTAAAGATGCGTTTTGAGTCGTCAGGTGATCTGGAGACACCGTTTGAATTTGCGCAGGAAGTCGTGGGCGGCGCGGTGCCGAAGAATTATTTCCCGGCAGTAGAGAAAGGCTTGCAGGATTCTGTGCAGGCGGGACCTCTGGCAGCTTACCCTGTTGTGGGTGTGAAGGCGGTTCTTTACGATGGATCTTATCACCCGGTGGACTCCTCCGAGATGGCGTTCAAGATGGCGACGATTCAGGCATTCAAGAAGGGATTCATGGAAGCGGGACCTGTACTTCTTGAGCCGATTGCAAACCTGCAGGTGACGGTACCCGAATCTTACACGGGCGATGTGATGGGCGATCTGAATAAGAGAAGGGGCAGAGTGCTCGGTATGAACCCCGCAGGGGATGGCAAGACCGTGGTTGAGGCGGATATCCCGGTGGCATGTTTAAGCGGTTACTGCACCGATCTGCGCTCCATGACAGGCGGACGCGGTACCTACAAGTATGAGTTCGCGAGATACGAGCAGGCGCCCAGTGATGTGCAGGAGAAGGAAGTGGCAGCGAGAGCGAAGGCTGTCGCGGAGGCGAATGCGGAGGCATAACAGATAGTTAAGGTATGATGGCGGATATCCTTTCGGTTAGATAAAAGGATATCCGCCTTTTCTGTACATAAAGGAAAGAAGGTAAATGTATTGCGAAAGGTGGTAGTTGGTCTTTTCCTTATTCTGTGTCTCGGACAGGGGTTTTGCGTTGACGCAAAAGAGTCGGTCTTTGAGAAGGACGGAGAAATTTATCTGATCCAGTCCGCGCAGGATATGCGGACGCTGGCGCTTCTGGTAAACGGAAACAGGGAGGTGGAGCCGGGGGTGGCGGCGCACAGCGCTTCCTACCGGCTGACCCGCGATGTTGACTTGTCTGCTTACTGCAAAGGAGAGGCGGGCTGGGAACCCATCGGATGCGGGCGTGATGCGGGAGAGGACGAAACGTTTGTGAGGGAATTTAACGGCGCCTTTGACGGTGGAAACCATGTGGTGACGGGACTCTATATCAATTTACCCGGCGGAGAAGATCAAGGACTGTTTGGAACAAGGACTTATCTGCCTGAAGATTGCGACAGTGCGGCATATCGGGAAAGCGGACGCACCGTGATAAAAAATCTTTATATCAAAGACTGCGACATTACGGGCGGGCTGAATGTGGGCGGCGTCATGGGCGGCATGACGTTTACGAGCGGCCTGCGAAGCGGGGGAGATTTATTGATAGAAAACTGCCATGTGACGGGGAAGATTACCGGCTTTGATTCGGCAGGTGGTATCACAGGAGCGGCTTCTGTTGTGGAAAACTGCAGTTTTGCGGGTACTGTGGAAGCTTACAGCGCGGTGGGCGGTATTGCAGGAATCGCATATTACATCCGTGGCTGCGCCGTACATGCCATGGTAGAGGGCGGCTTTGACCAGTCGGGCGGCGACGCGGGCGGTGTTGGCGGAGTTGCCATCTGTGTGCGGGACAGCTATACGGTCGGCGCCGTGACGGGGACTGACAATATTGGCGGTATTGCAGGCAGGGGATCCTGTTTGAACGGCTGCTATGCAAGGGCGGATGTGACGGGAGATAAGTACACGGGTGAGTTGCTCGGCTATCCGCAAAAGTTTGATGGGATACCATTGCCGGAGGGCGCGTCTGACGAGGTCGAAATCGTAAACTGTCTGCCGGGAGGGGAAGGCATAACAGACTTTAAAGAATTTATGGAAGAAACAGGACAGGATGTGTGGCGCTGCGCGGCTTACGATGCCTATCCCAATCTTTCATGGGAGAAGGAGAGCCGGTTCGGCTATACAGTCACCACCACGGTGCAGGCGGGGGACAGCCTGTGGGAGCTTGCTGATCAGATGTACGGGGACGGGCATTTCTGGACACAGATTTATGAGGAGAATCAGAAGCATATCGGCATAGACGCGAGTCTGCTCGCGGCAGGGACGGAACTGGAAATCACGGTGAACGCGTCGCAGGCTGACTATGCGTCAAGGGGGAATATCTGGGAGCAGGAACAGGCTTTTCTGGAGGAAGGAAAAAAGCGGGGCTTGGAGAAGGCAGAGCTAAAGCGCTTTTTTCGCAGACTGCTTGCGGATGACCTGTGGAACGGCGTGGTATGGAGATGGGAAGGTGCGTCGGAGGATTCCCACAGGCAGATAAACGACTGGGTGATTGCCGATCTGGACGGAAACGGGCAGGCTGACATGGTTGTGATGGCGGGGGAGGGAAGGCTGTTTGTTCCCGGTGAAATCTGGCTCTATTTCAACGAGGAACCGGCTTATGTCCTGAAGGATGAAAGCGCTTTCTATGAGGACTATTTTTGCTTTGGCTCTACTTTTTGGGAAGCGCCTTTTATGACGGATTTAGATAACGACGGCAGGCTGGAGCTGCTGTTTGCAGTATTTAACGGCGGCAACGGCGGACCGGGTGGAAGAGACCACTGTCTGTTCCGGCGTGTGGGGGATGAGTGGGTGGACTGTCTGAAGGAGATTCCAAATGAGCGGGAATGGGCTGGAGAACCCGAACTGCATATTGATGTGACATGTATCGGAGTGAATCGCTATGAGGCATACTGCCCCTATCTGGACGAGCGCATCGAATTTGACGGATGGAATGTTCGGGAAATCGGGGAGGACGAGTATGGACGCGCGGGCGGCGCGAACATCAGGGGGTTCTTTGATTTCGAGTGTGTCACGTATCAGGGGAAGAATGCCCTCAAGTGTCGGGAGTATCTGAGCGGCGAAGGCGGAAACGCGCACGGCGTCGGTGAGGCGGTGTTTATTCTTGCATGGGATGCGGACGGCGTATGCCGCGTGGCGGACTGGTGGGTGGAAGGCTGGATGTAGCGAAGCGCGCAGGGAAGAACTGTCTTCCCCGGCGCATAAAAAGAGCGGGAGCAGACCAGCTGGTCTGCTCCTGTTGTTATGGATTACCCCCACTTGTTGCCCTTCTCTGTTACGTCACTCACGCTGCCGCCGAATCCAGACCATTTGACGGGCGCTTTGTCACCAGTACAGTTTTCTATCGTGACACCTTTCACATGGGCGTTCAACTGTCCGAGAATCTGAATGGTTCCTTTGGCGTTCCCGCGGAACGAGCAATCGGATATTGTTACATTGCTGCAGGTTCTGTTTTTGTTTGGCTCGATGTCGATGCCGTACTGCGGGTCTGCGCCGCTTGCATAGTTAAACGCACAGTTTTTGACCGTAACGTTGCGCGCATCTGTAATGGACAGATTATTTCGCCTGTTGTGATGCAGATTACAGTTTTTGATCGTTATCGTGTCACTGTATGTGTTTGGCCCGTCATAGAAGCCAAGGTAAATACCGTCGCCCCAGCACTGGGAAATATCTACATTTTCGATGGTGACGTTTGTGCCGCCGAATACAGCGATGCCGTGTCCCCACTCGCCGCCGCTTCCCTTGTGCTCTTTCCGCTCGCCGATAATCTGCCCGCCGGAAACGCTGACACCATCGCGTCCGGTGATATTGATTACTTGAGAGTTACCCTTGTTGTTGGGAAGAGCGACCAACAGTGCGCTGGGTGACATAACAAGTTTTTGGTTGGTAGTAAGGACGATGCCGCCGAACTTATAGTTGCCAAGTGAATCATTGCCGCCCGCTGTGGCGTCAATATGGTACACGCCCGCAGGGAGATACAGTGTCACCTCGCGCACGTGAGTGCTGTCACCCCATTCATAATCCCGCAGCATTTTGTTAATGTAAGGCGTGTCATCCGTACAGCCGGGGTTCTGTTTATAAGTGAGAAGTGCACCAGTTTCCGGTTGCGGTGGTGTCTCATTCTCTGTGAGCGCAAGCGCATAGCACTGTTGGGTGAATTTGCCGCTGCCGGAAGTGTATACTGCCTCGATCACGGCGGCGCCCGCTTTTTTCATGGTGAGAAGCGCGCCATCCTCATTTTTGGCAATGGATACCACATCCGGGTTGTTGCTGGTCCAGTTGAGCTTACTTTTATCCTGTGTGGGCGCAAAATCCATGTGAAGCTGGTATGTGCTTCCCACATTTGCGCTGACTGTCTGATTTGCTTCTCGGAGCACAGGAGCATCGACAACGGTAACCTTACACTGTGCTTTTTTGTTGCCGTCCTGCGAAGTTGCCGTGATGGTTACGCTTCCACCTTTTTTTAGCGTGAGCACGGCGGAAGAGGAGGCAGTCGTTTTGTCCGCAGCCAGACCGGTGACGGCATTGTCAGTTTTTTCTGCTACGGAAACGATGTCGCTGTTTGAACTGGTCCAGATTACAGTCGGGTTTGCGATCTTTTTATCGTTTTCCGATGTAATCGTAGCGGTAAGCATTCTTTTTTTCTCATCCGTTTCCGCCAACGGGAAAGAGAGACTGTTTTTGTCCAGCGTAATCCCTTTCACATGGTTGATCAGGTATTTTTTCTTTTGAATCTTGAAGGAATAGGTCTTTGTGCCGCCGTATTCCCCGAGACCGCGCAAGGTGACTTTTGCGGTGCCCGCTTTGATATTATTTTTGTATTCCGATGCAAGGATTTCAAAACAGGAATCCTTCTGGGGCAGCTCCTGTCCTTTTTTCTGATCGGCTGCCGTGGCATAAATATGAATGTCACTTTTATCTAACCTGATTTCCTCCCCGGTATATTCCTGCGGATCGATGACAACTTTCAATGTACTGATATTTTTGGAAAAGATCCGATATGTCCCGGTGATGGTATTCTCATAACAGCCCACGCCTGTTACGGTAACGGTAACGACAGTCTTTGCCTGCGGAGATGCCTCCTGCGTATGGCTGAAGGTGATGTTCGTGTCATAGTCTGTCTTTGCCGCCAGTTTTTTGCCGTTTACGTCTTTGATCGTGACAGTTGATTTCCACTTGTTCGGCTTGTCGATGTACGGTTTATCGGGGATGGAGATGGTGCAATTGCCGATATCGGCTTTCGTCACCAGAAGCGTCACGGTTTTTTCGTATCCGCTATAGTTGCCTTTTCCCTTGATCTCACAGGTCATGGATTCACCCGGCGTCTTGTTGTCTTTGTACTTTATGGTGTAATCGGTTTTGTTTTTTAAGACGGTATAATTCTGATCTTTTAAAATGAGTTCGGGCACAGCGCCGCCTTTTTGATAGGGCGTTTCATAAGTCCCGTTCCTGTTTGTCACATTTTTCCCCATGACAAGTTTAATATCTATGTTCGGCGTAATGGTATAAGTCAGCCGGAGCGTGCCTTTATATCTGCCTTTGCCCGTAAAGGTGACAGTCACTTTCCCTGCCTTTTTCGCATTGCCGTATTTTACGGTATAATCGGTTCCTTCCGCGAGCGTTACTTTTTCGCTTCCTTCGCCATAGGAAAGTAAGGCGGCACCTGTCTGGAACATACCGCCGTCTTTATCGACTGTATTCTGGGAGAAGCGGATGGTTTCTTTCCAGTCCGCACCGGGAACGGCATCCTTAAGCTGTCTGTCGTCCACAAGCTTTAGTGTTATTTTTTTACAGCCGCTGTAGCCTTTCTCTTTCCCGGCATCGGTGGGGGACAGCATGACATAAGCGCCCTCGATTCCTGACGCGTAAACTTTATAATCATAATGTGCCGGTTCCACGATTTGCCCGCCTATTTTGACTTCTGTAATGCCGACATCCGATTTGGACAGCGGCGTGCCGTGATATTCATACTGTTTTTTGTCAAGCTTTACCGACGCGGTGCTGAAATTCCGTGTTTTATCTTTTAGGACTACAAGCGTCATGGGAAATGAGCCGGTAAAGTTTCCCGTTCCTTTTACTGTATAAGAGTAGACTTCCCCTGCCTTATAGAGATCGCCGTTTTTATAATCTTCCGGCAAAGCCATCATGCCTTCGCCCGGAGTCGTGTAATCGCAGACGAAATCTTTCTTCACCGTCAGTTTTTTCTTCCCGTAGGTCAGAACGGGAGCGGGAATGTTCAGTTTTTTGCTATAATTGACGGTCTGTTCGTAAGCCGGTGAAACCTTGGGCGTATTGTAAATATCAATGTCGTTGATATCCAGAGGTTTGATCGTATAGTACAGTGTCACGCTGCCTTGATACTGACCTTTCAGATTGATGGTCACGCTGGGCGCTTTGGGGCTGTTCCACGCGGCGGCGTTGACATTATTTTTGTAGCTCAGGGTATAATCTGTTTTTTCCTTCAAAAGCGTGTCTTTATGGTATACACGGAAGTTCTGCGTAATTTTCTGTCCGTTATAGACGAGATCCTCACTTTCTTTCACAAACCCGGCTACCCGGATATCGCCGGAAAGATCGATGAGTTTTTCACTGTCGGGGTTATTTTTATCGGGGACAACATCAACCACGAAGGAGGACGTGATACCGCGGCAGGACGCCGTGATCCGGGCATACCCTTCCGAAGCTGCCGTGACTGTGGCAGTTCCGTTTCCGCCCGCTTTTACCGTGGCGACAGTCTTATCGCTGCTGTCCCACACAATATCCGCCTGCAAGGTTTCGGGTGTCGCTTTCGCTGTGATCAGCAGGTCGTCTCCGGGTGACATCGGAACCTGTTTGCCTTTGGTGAGGATAGCTTCCTCGTCTGTGACGGCGCCGTTATAGAGAACTAACGTGCCTTCCGTTTCCGCTTCCAGAGACGCATCACTACCTTCGGTGAGCGTGGAAACATCGGCGGCATTGATGTTTTCGGAAACAGTGGAAAGGATGCCCGAATCTGCATCGTCCGGCATCTCTTCATCGCCGTTTTCATCAGCGGCCGGCACGTTGTCTTCGGGCACATCGTTCCCGGAAAGCGCATCGTCAGCAGTATCGGCGCTGTTTTCCGAGACAGAAGTATTTTCTGAAACAGAAGAATTTTCCGAAACGGATGAACCGCCTTGTGCGGCGTCAGTTGTGGGACCTTCCGTGGCGGCAACGTCTTCTGCGGTCTGCTCTGTGTCTGTGATGGTGTCATTTTCTGGCAGAAAAGGTATGGTGGCGGCAGAGTAAAAGCTTTCCGCCTTTCCGCCTTCCGTTTCCGGGTAGAATGCCGCCCGGATATAGTAGTCGTAATCCGCAGCTGTCTTCTCGGACGCATCGCTCGGTGTATCCTTCACGACAGAGTAGTGTGCTTCGGGGACAAGCGTCATCATCCCGCAATATCCGCTTGCAGCGTTCGTTATTTCTTCCATGATAAAATAAGGGGAAGAGGGCACTTCCTCAAAGCCGTGCCAGTCGTCCGCTTCATCGAGAAGGCTTGCGCTTCCGGGCTCTGTTCCTTTTTCACCGCAAAGAATGCTCCATTCCAGTGTGCCCGTCTCTTTGTAGGCGGGCGTTTTTTCCATATCGTAGTTGACAAACAGAACCAGAGCTTCCGCTGACGCGAAAGAGACGGGGAGATCATAGGAGAAGGTATCGTCATCCGCGGCGGGAAGCGTGCCATCTTCGGGAATCTGTCCGATATGTATGGCGGGTAATTCCGTTTCCGGGGCTGTTTTTTCTGTCTCGGATATGGCATCCGCATCTGGTGGGGTATCCTGATCTTCCGAACCGGTATGTCCGGCAGAAGTTTCTGAAAAATCACCGCTGTTCTCGGTTTCTTCGACGTCATCTTCTGGTGTTTCATCGGAAATTATGGTGTTTTCTGAAAGAGAATCTTCCGAGTTAACGATAGTTTCCGTTGCCAGCGCCGTTATGCTGCCACAGTTGCCAAGTGCAAGCGACAGGATTAGCACTGCCGCAAGCCATCTGTTTCTGTTTCGCATCATCTATTCCTCCTGTATCCTTTTTTGCACGTCTGAAATGACGGTTGCATAATTTTGTGTATTTATTTTAATAAATGGACACAACTTGTGTCATTATAACACAAATGCGGCGAAAAAGTGACATGGAATATCTTCCTGTCAGATATTTTGCTACATTGACAGCATTTCTGTGTTTGTGTTATATTAGGTATGTTCAAAATATAACATAGCATATGGTCAGAAAGGCGGCTTTAGCGTGGGAGTTTTTATTCAGTGTGCACGTACCCGTTATCAGGGGCAGTAAAAAGCAGATGGTATCGTCTCGGGAGTTTGACACTTCCTTTTAAACCTCATAACACACAAATCTTGTATTTAAGC
>CAJUJK010000042.1 GCA_910586705.1 uncultured Lachnospiraceae bacterium
AATTTAATCTGCAGGAAAGCTACAGTAGATGGGTATTTTATTTCGCCGCGTTACAGTATGCCTTCGACGGCTATGTCGGGACTGCGGGCGCTTTTTCCGGCGATGTGTATCAGGCGGGCGCGGAGTATACGCTGTCCGCGGATACGAGTCTGTACGGTCTGTACACGAAGACCATCACGGTTTCCTATGATGCCAACGGCGGAAAGGGGAGCGTGGCGGCGCAGACCCTTTCCCGGCACGCGAATGTGTCAAGTACCGTTGCCTACGAGACGGCGCCCACTGTTTCGCTGAGCGGCGGTGCGGCGCTTTCCCGTGACGGCTACAAGTTTAAGGGGTGGTTGAAGGACAGCGGCACGGGAACCAGTGTGACCGCGGCGGGGACTTCCGTCACAGTGGAGAAGGATACCACCTATTACGCGAAGTGGGAGGTGGTCAGCTATAAGATTACCTATCAGTTAAACGGCGGGAAGGTGACCGGCAATCCCGCAGACTACACGGTGGAGAGCGAGGCAATTACCTTAAAGAATCCGACCAGGGAGGGCTATTTCTTCACCGGGTGGAGCGGCACGGGTTTGACGGGAAGCGCCAACACAAGCGTCACCATCGCGAAGGGAAGCACGGGAGACCGCACTTATACCGCAAAGTGGAATCCGGTCACTTATACCATTACCTATCAGTTAGACGGCGGAACCGCATCCGGCAATCCGACGAAATATACGATTGAGAGCGAGGCAATCACCTTAAAGAATCCGACGAAAACAGGCTATACCTTTGCGGGGTGGAGCGGCGACGGCTTGACGGGCAGCGAAAATGAAAACGTCACCATCGCGGCGGGGAGTACAGGAAACCGTACCTATACCGCACATTGGATTGCCGCCTATGGGGTCACCCTGCATGGAAACGGCGGAAGCGGCACGAATTTGACGTTCTATACCGAAGGAAGGGGAGCGGCGCTGCCCGGGGACTGGACCAGAAGAGGGTACAGCTTTGGCGGCTGGTATGACAATGCGGACTGCGGCGGAGAAAAAGTAACACAGATTCTCACCACAGATACCGGGGCGAAGGAATACTGGGCGAAATGGATCGATGATATCGCCCCGGTCATTGGCGATCTGCAATACAGCTACGAGCCGAAAAATTTATGGCACTGGCTGATTGGAAAAGACAGTCTGGTGATCACCGTGCCGGTCACGGAGGAGGGAAGCGGGGCGGATGAAATCATTTATTCCGTGACGCCGGAGGACGGCGGGACAGAGACAAAATCGGCGGCAATCGAAAACGGTGCGGCTGAGATTACCATAGCGCCTGTGTTCAAGGGAACGATTGCGATTACCTGTACCGATAAAGCAGGAAACACGTCGGCGGGGGTGACTGTGGGGGCGGACCTGAATGCGGATGGCGTTATCATTGAGGACCATGCGCCGGAAATCACGGTACTGGCTGACCGCGGCACGTCCGATACGGAACCGACACAGCCGGACGGTGTGGCGGTGTCCGGGGGATATTATGTCGTTCCGCCCGCGCTGCCTGTGAGCGTAAAGGACGACATGGAACATGCGGTGACAGGAGGACTATCCGCCATTACCTATCAGATCAGGGATGGCGCGGCAAAGACTGTCACCTTTGGCAAGAGCACCCTGCAGGAAGCGGCGCAGGCGGCTTTCACCATCCCTGCGGAAGAGATACCTACGGGCGTCACGGAGATAACAGTCACCGCCACGGACAATGCGGGAAACAAAACAGTAAAGACATTGATTATAAGAGTCAAAGGACCGGAGGAGAAGCCTGCGGCGGTGATTGCTTACCGGGAAGAAAAATTGACGGACCTTGTGCCGGGCGCTGCCTATCTGATAGACGGAAAGCCTTATACGGCGGATGAAGAAGGCGGCATCCCGATTGCAGAAGGCTGGTTTGGCAGTACCGTCAGTATTATAAAGCAAGGTAACGACATCGAGACAACCGACAGCCCGGAACAGAGTCTGCCCATTCCGGAAAGACCGCCGAAGCCCGCGCCCACAGGCGTAGACGTGGATACGCCGGGCGGGACCGGGGAACTGACTGACCTGACAGCGGGCACAGCCTACGAGGTTTCCGCGGACGGCGGAAAGACATGGACCAGTAAAGCGGCGGACGAAAACGGAGAGATCACAGGGCTTGCGCCCGGCGAATATCTTGTGCGCGTCGAAGCGGGCGTCTCCAGTTTTGCCAGCAAAAGCAGCGACCCTGCAGTTATAGGGGCGTACCAGATGAAGGTGACCTTTGTCGCGAACGGGGAGACTTATCGGGAAGTTTTCGTGGATTATGCCGGGACTTTGACGGATATTCCGCCTGTGCCGCCGAAAAAGGATGCGGGAGAACAGCTCTATGACGGCGCGTGGTGTATGGACGAGCAGGGGACAGCGCCCGCCGTATTTACGGATATTACCGTGGATCTGACCGTATATGCCGTCTATACCAAGGAATTTACCGTTACCTTGCAGACAGGAAAGGGCTATACCCTGTCAGCGGAGACAGGCAGCGAAAGCCCGGTCAGGGAGGGCGGCAGCTTTGTCTTCCGCTTTGCCATGGAAAACGGCTATCAAAAGACGAGGCACTTTGCAGTCAAAGTAAACGGTGTGAAAGTGGAGCTGACGGCGGAGGAGCCTTACACGTATACCATTGCGGACATTCGGGAAAACCAGATAGTGACGGTGGAGGGCGTGGTAAAGAAGCCTGACGACAAGGATAAAGAGCACGACCCGGAGCCGGATATCCCTGTGCCGGAGCCGGAAGACGCCGGTCCGGACCAACCGATACCGTCTGGTAAGCTGTCTGTGAAACCCACACCGCCCGCGCCGGGCACGACAAACCCGGTGGAAAAAGAGCCGGTGGGCGGGCAGCCCGGAAGCACACCGGGACAGGAAGCGACGGCGGAGCCGGGAGACAGACCCGGAACCACGCCCAGACCACAGCCTGCCGGGAAACCGTCCGAAACGCAGAAAGAGCAGCGGGAGGCAGCGGGTGCGCAGACGGTTGTGGTATCCGCGGATAACGGAAGACTCGTGCTGTCCGGCGAGCCTGTGGCAACGGGGAATGTGAAAGGCATGACGGACACAAGCACCGTTCTGGCATTAAGAAACGGCGCGGTCATCGTGACGGTAGTCTGTGAAGAACAGGAATGCACGGCAGGCGTGGCGGACAGCATTGCGGTAGCAGATGCGGTACTGACGCCGGAGCAGATACAGCTTGTCGGTGACGGCGAAACCATAGAGATTCGGATTGATGTCAAAGATATTTCCGAAAAAGTGCCTGCGCAGGACAAGGAAGTGATCGAGCGCGGCATGGAAGCGTACCGGGAAGCGGCGCCGGGGCTTGTGCTTGGCATGTACGTGGATATCTCCATGTTTATAAAGATCGGGGCGGGAGACTGGAACGCAGTCACGGCGACAGACGCACCCGTGGAAGTGGTGATCGGCATCCCCGAAAAACTGCTAAGTGACGGCAGGGAGTTTACGATCATCCGCGCCCATAACGGCGAATATGCCTTTATGAACGATCTGGACGGGGCGCCTGACACCATCACCATCAGCACGGAATTGTTCTCCAGCTACGCCATTGCCTATGCGCAGACGGAGGGCGCAGGAGCGGACGGCAAATGCGGACTCTGCCACATCTGCCCGACCTTCCTTGGGATTTGCTGCTTTGTGTGGCTGGCGGTTATCCTGCTTATCATGGTTGTTTTGTTTGTACTCTTGAGGAAGAAGAAAGAGGAAGAGGAGGAATAAGGAGTATTCATAAGCTATGGCAAATTTACTTTTGAACCCTGCTGTGCTATACTACTATAGCTGTTAAGGCTTTTCATTTTTAGGAAGCACGGAGGAATAAGATGAGCTATGGATTTGGAAAGCTATAAAGTCCTGATGATAGATGATGATGAAATGATAGCCACGGCTACTTCCGAATATTTCAATATGTTCGGCGTAAAGACTTCCTATGTGACAAGCTATGCCGACGCGGTAGCTTTTCTTGAAAAATGCGATGTCTCGCTTCTCCTGCTCGATATCAATCTTGGCGAGAAATCGGGCTTCGACCTTTGCAGGAAGATACGGGAAAACTATGACCTGCCGATATTCTTTATAAGTGCCCGGACAAGCGACGATGACGTGCTGATCGCGCTGAACATAGGCGGCGATGATTATATCAAAAAGCCCTATACGCTAAGCGTCCTGCTTGCCAAGGTGAAAGCTGCCGTTTCAAGATACGACAGGACGCGGAATCCTGCGCACGCGGTCCGAAACTTTCAGAAGAATGAGGACGGTCTTGTGAAGCTGACAGGCGAGGTGTACCTGAACACAAATATGCGCAAGATTATTGCGGACGGCAGGGAGATCACCCTCAAGGCGTTGGAATATAAGCTGCTGTATTATCTTTACAAAAACAGGGGCAGGGTCGTTTCCAAGGACGATCTGCTCAGGGATGTGTGGGAGAATGCCTATATCAACGAGGGCACGATCGCCGTACATATCCGGCATCTGCGTGAAAAGATCGAAGCTGACCCGAAAGAACCGCAGCTCATAAAAACCGTATGGGGTGTGGGTTACCTGATGGAAGAGGCAGCGCTATGAAGGGATATTATAGATTTTTGACGCTTCTTGTGCTGCTGTTCGCTGTTGGGCTGTCTGCCGTCTGGAAGATCACCGGCACAGGTGATGGTTCACAAAATAATGAGGATGTGCTTTTGCTCAATGAGATTGCGCATGAGATGGTTCTATATGATATGCCGCTTGAAAACACAGCTTCGGAACGGGAATATGTCATACTGGACAGAACTGGAAATGTGATTTATGATAACCGTTTTGATCCTTCGGAAGCGGTCACCGTAGAGACGGCAATAAAGCGTCGTTATCCCTATACCTATATCACAGAAAATAATCAGATAACGGGCACTGTCGTGCTCGCAGACAGCAGGAAGCAGTTCGGGCATCTGCGCACAAATATCATCGCTGTCTACTGTGTATGCGGTTTTCTCCTGATTGGCGTGGCGGCGGCTTTCGGGGCATATATCCGCAAAACAGTCATACGCCCGTTTGCCAAGATGAAAGACTTTGCGTCCTGTGTGGCGGCAGGCGATCTGGACCGGCCTCTTGAGATGGATAAGGGCAATCTGTTCGGCGCTTTTTCGGAGAGCTTTGATATCATGCGGGAGGAGCTGAAAGCGTCCAGAGCGAGAGAGCTTTCTTTGCAGAAAAAAGAGCGTGAGCTTATCGCGTCGCTTTCCCACGACCTGAAAACGCCTGTGACGGGTATTAAGCTCACATCTGAGCTGATGGCGGCGGTATTTGCTCAGAATGAGGGGCAGGAAATAACGGTCACGGAAGATATGATCGCGAAGATGAATAACATCTATAAAAGGGCGGATGAAATAGCGCTGCTTGTAGGCGATCTGTTTTCTTCCACTTTGGAGGACTTAGGTGAGTTCAAGGTAAAATGCGCGGACGAAAATGCCGCTGTGATAGCGCAGATCGTCTCAGAGTACAATGACAGAGGGCTTGTGCGTATATCCGAAATACCGCAGGTCATTGTGCATATGGACAAGCTGCGTTTGTCGCAGGTGATTGGCAATATCCTATTTAATTCTTACAAATACGCAGGCACGCCCATAGACATTTCTTTCCATCTTGACGAGAGTTTTCTGGAGATGTCGATCAGTGACAGCGGTCCGGGGGTTTACGAAGAGGAGATAGCGCTTATCACCAACAAATATTACCGTGGAAAGCAGCATGGCGACAAGGAAGGCAGCGGTTTGGGTCTGTATATCGCAAGGATACTCATGGATAAAATGGGCGGAGAGCTGTCTGTCAGGAGTGAAAACGGGCTGTGCGCAACGCTGCTCATTCCACTCAGTTAAGCCGCTCAGTTAAGAAAATGACAAGAATTTGACAAGATTCTGACAAGGAAATCATAAAAGGGATCATGTATAATACTATCTTAGGATACGTCAATCATGTATTGGAAAGGTAGTGTGATATATGATCCCTATTTTGCATACAGAAAAGCTGTGCAAGTCTTTTTCAAACGGCGCCACGCAGCAGCACGTGATCAAGAATCTCGATCTGGAGATTATGGAGGGCGATTTTACGGTTATCATGGGCGCTTCTGGTTCAGGCAAGTCCACCCTGCTCTACGCGCTTTCTGGGATGGATAAGCCTACTTTGGGAAAGATATTTTTCGGTGACACCGAGATTCAGGATTATACCAACGATCAGCTTGCAGTGTTTCGGAGAAAAAATTGCGGATTCGTTTTTCAGGGCATCTATCTGCTGGAAAACCAGAGTGTCCTTGACAATGTGCTGACGGGCGCATTTGTCGTGCAGAAAAACTCCCCCGGGCTTATTAAAAGGGTGAAGGAACTGCTCGCAAAAGTCGGACTTGATGAGGCGATGCAGAAGAAATATCCAAACCAGCTTTCCGGCGGTGAGGCACAGCGTGTCGGCATCGTGCGCGCCGTGATAAACGAGCCGAAAATTCTTTTCGCGGACGAGCCTACCGGTTCGCTCGACTCTGCGTCGGGCAGGGACGTTCTCGACATCTTCACCGGGGTACACGAGAACGGTCAGAGCATCGTCATGGTGACGCACGATATCAGGACCGCGCTGCGTGGAACACGGGTCATCTATCTGCGTGACGGCAAAGTGGTCGGCGACCACAGAATGGCGAAATACGGCGGGGACGACCTAAAAGAGCGCCGTGAAAAGCTGACAGGATTCCTTGATGAGATGGGATGGTGACTTATGAAGATATGCAGATTATCCTTGTTTAATTTAAAGCGAAACAAGCGTGAGGCGGCAGCCATTGTCTTTCTCACCCTTATTACAACATTTCTCATGACAACCTTTGCAGTCAGCATTACACAGATTGACCGTGCATTTGACCGCGCCTTTGAGGAAACAGGCTGTGCTGATTTTATATTGTTGTTTCAGGCTGATAGATACCGCGATATCTATCGAGATATTCTGGAAGAGGAGTACCATGTGACCGATGTCCGGGAAAGTAGTGTACTTTACGGTGCTGGTGCATCGGCACTATCAAAGAAGGGTGAAAGTATCGCCTATAATATGATCTTTGCGGACGAAAACACAGAGCGGAAGATGGAAAATTTCCAGAAACTGAATGCCCTTCCCGATGATGAGATTGAAAAGCTGTCTCATCCAATATGGCTGCCCCAGTATTTTGAGATCACAGCCGGCTATGCCCCAGGGGAAACCTTTACTTTTGTCTCAGGCGGCAGAGATTACCCCTTTACCATAGCCGGTTTTTACAACACGGGTTTATATAATTCCAGCAGTATGTTAAAATGTATCATTTCAGAGGATGACAGGGTGCTGTTGTCCGCTGTCTATGAGGAATACCGTATGATCGCATTTGACACGGAAAGGGAATTCTCCTATGAGGAATACTATGAAAAATGCGCCGCAAAGTCAAATGAGAATGTTTTAAGTGCAGTACTGCCACTTGATAAAGATATGGAGAAAATGGTAGAAACCGCTTATCTTGCTGTTTTTCTGTATATGAGCGTATTTCTTTCCATTGTCACCATGATATCTGCACTCTTCCTGATCCTTCACAAAATCTCAAAGGACATGGAGGAACAGATGGTGCAGATCGGCGTGCTGGAAGCATTGGGGTATACAAGCCGTGAGCTTTCGTTCTCCTACATCTGTGAATATATCTTTACAGGGGGAATTGGCGCGATCATAGGCGGCATAACAGCGGCAGCCTTTTCCCCGGTCATGGATACGCTCACAAGGGGTATGATGAACCGCAACGTGCATACGGATGTGAATATTCTCCGCATTCTTATCGTGGTAATAGCGATCATAGCGCTCGTCACGCTTTTTGCGCTGTCAAGGGCGGCAAGGGTGAAAAAACTTCCTCCCGTCGTGGCATTTCGCAAGGGCATAAAAACCCACCATTTCGGGAAAAATATACTTCCGCTTGAAAAAATGAGACACAGCATCAATATCCGGCTTGCATTCAAAGGCATATTTAACGATCTCCACTCGAATATCGGTACGGGTATCTGTATGATTGCCGCAGGCGTTGCCATCATGTTCAGTGTGTACCTCTTTGACTTTTTCAAGAGCGGTTATAACGGACTGATAGGCGTTTTGGGAATGGAAACTCCCGACATAAGCATCATTATGATGAGCGGAGTGAATGGGGAAAGTTTCTGCGATGAGATCCGTAAGTTCCCCGAAGTGGAAAAGGTTCTTCTGACCCGCGCAATGGGAGATTATGTGGAAATAAAAGGCTGCAATCAGAGTGCGGCTGTCTTTTCTTACGCCGATTTTTCCCTCACGGATAATATCCGCCTGAAAACGGGACGTTTCCCCGAGTACGACAACGAAATCATGATCTCCGCAAGGAGAGAGAAAACAGAAAACCGGCACATAGGCGACAGTATCATCATCAAGGGCGATGTCTGTGAAAAAAGCTATATCATAACAGGCATTGTAACCGCCATGAACAACAACGGCATAAGCGTCTACATGACCGAGGACGGTTACCGGCGCATTCGCCCAAACGACCGCCCGAACGCAGTGGAGATCACGCTCAAAAACGAGGAGGACCGCTCTGCCTTTACGGATAAGCTCACCACCCTGTACGGTGCGAGCGCAAAAGACACGGCGTATGCACAGTCTGCACAGGGAAGTCTTGAGGAACGTATCAGGGCGAAAGCGGACGAGAAAATGGCGGTGCTGATCTCTCAATACGGCGTTACCGACGTTGACTATGCGATCAGAATAGGCGACACCATCATTAGCGGAAACAGCAGCCATTTCGTGATAAAGGAGATATCCTCCATGAAGGATTTTTTGAAATCTCAAATGGAATCCATAGCTGCGGTCACAAAAACATTCTCGTTCTGTGCTGTGATATTCATTGCTGTTGTGGTGGCGGTAATATTGGGCATCATAGCCGCATCTGCCGTAAAAAGACAGCGCAGGGAATTAGGTATCATGAAAAGTATGGGCTATACGTCAAGGGATCTTATGATACAGCTTACCCTGCGCATTCTCCCTGTAACGATCATCTCCTCCTGCATCGCCGCGGTGTTGTCGGTATGGGTACAGCGTGCATTCTGGATGGCCGCGTTCGGTGTACAGATTCCCGAAAGCCTGCCGCTGATCATCGGTACGACGGCAGCGCTTGTGTTATTCTGCCTGATTGTTACCTACATCAGTGCAGGCAGTATCAGAAAAATATCCGTGACTGAACTTATGACGGAATGAAAGTAGAGGGGGTGAATCATGATGAAGAAAAAGAGTATTGCGGCAATATCTGCCTTGTGTATGGCGGGAACGGTATACGCATCTGCTGGAAACGCGGTACATGCTGAACCTGTACAATCGGAACTTACAGCCGAAACAATCGCTTCGCAGGAAAGGATCTATTGTATTGCGTCTGTAAGCAAAATGTATTCTTCCCTGGCAGTCATGCAGCTTGTTGACGAGGGAAAGGTCGAACTTGACGCCCCTGTCACAAAGTATCTCCCCGATTTCAAGATGAATGATGAGCGGTACAAGGACATCACCGTGCGTATGCTTATGAATCACACATCGGGCATATCCGTGGGCCTGCCGATAAACCATTATCTTTATGAGGATGTTGACAGCTTCGTGCATGACAGTACATTTGATATCGTGTCGGGGCAGCGTTTCAAAGCTTCTCCCGGGGAATATGCCTGCTATAATAATAAGGGCTTTGAGATTATGGAGCATATCGTAGAAAATGTCAGCGGTATGAGCTTTACGGATTATGTGAGGGATAACATCGCTTCAGAGATAGGCGCGGACCATACGGGAACGGCATGGAGTCTGTATGCGGGCGATTTGGGCGATGCGCGGGTATCTCTCTATCGCGGCTTTCTGCCAATCAAATACCCATATGAAATGGCGGCAGGTACGGGCGGCATCTATGCCACCGCTCCTGACGTGGCAAATTTCGGCAGCGCTTTTTTTACGGGAAATGATGTGCTGCTTTCCGATGAGGCAAAAACACAGATGTCTACCCGTTGGAGCGATGACGCAAAATACGAGAGCTACGGTCTGGGCTGGGACTTTGTAGAACAAGTCAAGTACGAAAAAGAAAACATAAAGGTCATGGGCAAGGGCGGAGATGTGCCGTATATGCACTCGTACCTCCTTGTCGCCCCCGATGAACAGATCAGCGCTGCGGTACTGACTGCCGGAGATGACAGCAGCAGCCAATATGCCGGGCTTATGGCGTTTGCGCTGATGGACGTGGCGCTTGCAGAACGGGGAATGGCGGTAAGCGGTCTGACTTCTCCCGAGCCGAAAATAATGGACACCATCCCCGAACAGTATAAAAAATATGAGGGTTTATACTGCATCGGCGGATTATACAGCAACGGAATATGCAGGATCACATTTGACGATACCGCTATGTATAGGGAAGACTTGGGCACTGACAACGCATCACCCGAAAGATTTAAGATTACCGGAGACGGAGGCTTTGTCAGGGTAAATGACAGCGGCAGGATGACTGCAGACAGGGAAATCGGTTATTTTGAGGAAAAGGACGGCAAAATATACATCAGAACGGATCTGTTCACCGTATATCCGGGGCTTGGGATATGCCAGAACTTTGGAAATGCGGCAGAAGGTATGTACACAGGGGAAAAGATGGACGAAAATCCCATTTCCCCCAGTGTGCAGCAAAGCTGGGACGAGCTTTCGCGGACATTTTTTGTCAAATATAACGAAAAATGGACCTCTCAAGACTATGAAAGTCCGTTTTACCGGGTCGTGACAGACGAGGCATTCCCCGGCTATATTCTGGTAAAAAACAGCGAAGGGGCAAGAGCGGAAAAACTGACCGATGAAAATCATGCCCTTTTCTTTACCTCCATACCGAGCAGTACAAACAGAGATTTGTTTGACATAGAGATTACCCGGCAGACCTATGCGGATCAAACATCGGCAGCCTCCCTTGATCTGAGCAACGGGGCGCGATGCCGCAGCGTGGACAGCCTCCCGGTGTTTACCGCTGACATCGCCGAGATATCCCTTCATAGCAGTGAAGCCGCATGGTATCGGATCGGGAAAGATATGGGCGGAGAGAGTATCGCTGTCGAACGGCCCGACAACTCTGCGGTATTTGTCTACAACAAGTTTCGCGAGCTGCTCTACAGCACCCACGTCAAGGATGCCATGAACACCATCGACCTTCCTGTGGACGGCTATATCGCTTTTGTGGGGGAGAGTGGTGTGTGTAAAATTGCACGGTAAAATCACCGAAAAAAAAGAAAAAAGGTAATTGGATTTACAAGATTAAGCTGTATATGATGTGAGGGAGGGCGCGGATGTATTATGAATTGCAGCCCTTGCGGATTTAAGCAGATACGATGATTGATGAATAGAGCTTTGCTGTGCTATACTATCATAGCTGTTAAAGATTTCTATTTTTAGGAAACACGGAGGAATTTATTGTATGACGGAATTGAAAGCAAAGGAATATAAGAAATTTGAAGATATTAAGCACATCAGAGAAGATGGTTCGGAGTTTTGGAGCGCGCGAGAGTTGGCGGATGCTTTAGAGTATACACAATGGCGAAATTTTAGCAAAGTCATTGAAAGGGCTATGATTGCTTGTGAGAACAGTGGACATGATGTGTCTGACGATTTTGCTGAGGTCAGCAAAATCGTAGATGCAGGCGCAACAAACAAGCCGATAAAAGATTATGAACTTTCAAGATATGCCTGTTATCTGATTGTGCAAAACGGAGATCCAAGAAAAGAAGTAATCGCTTTAGGACAGACTTATTTCGCGATACAGACATATAGACAGGAAGTTGCCGATCATTTTAATCAGTTGGATGAGGATAGAAGACGCCTTGTTGTTCGTGGTGATATCAAGCAATGGAACCAGCTTTTAGCGGAAACGGCGCATGACGCAGGAGTGATTACGAATGAGGAATTTGCAATATTTCAAAATGCCGGATATATGGGACTTTATGGCGGGTTGGATGTAGAAGACATTCATGCAAGAAAGGAACTTCAAGTTGGACAGAAAATTCTCGATTATATGGGAAGTACAGAGCTTATCGCTAATCTTTTCCGCATTTCCCAAACAGAGGAGAAACTGAGGAAAGACAACGTACAGGGAGCTGATATAGCGACAAGCGTACATTATCATGTCGGAAAAGAAGTTCGCACGGCGATTGAGAAAATCGGCGGAACGATGCCGGAGGACTTGCCAAAACCGGAGAAAAGTATTCAGGAAATTGAGCGAGAGCAGATGGCGAGACTCAAGGCGAAAGCGAAAAAGGGAACGATAATGCTTGATGAATGAGGTGTTGCAAGGAATGGATTGAAATTTACGCTCTGAAGGTTAATGCGCTATAAAATCCCACAATTTACTTTTGAGTCTTACTGTGCTATACTATCATAGCTGTTAAGGCTTTTTTATTTTTAAGGAAACACGGAGGAATAAAATAACATGAAACTCGGCATCGTAATTTGTTAGCCATTTTCATGTATTTTGATGTATCTCCATATATCTTTATAAAGCCTTATACAATCAGTGTTTGAGCAAGTTCAAAGTAGCATATATCTCTATACAAGTCCATGTATTTCAATAGCAAATTTGTGTAGTGATTGTGTAGTAGCCTCATAAAAGAGTTTGGTACGAATAGGAATACCCATAAATGAATATTGGACATCTGAATAAGTCCATTATTGATTATAGAAATATAGTCGATAGTGGGCTTATTTTAGTGCCTAAATATATTTAGTGAGGAAATGGACATGAGATTGTCGAAAACGGCTGTATAAGCCTCACAGAGCGTCAGAAAAGGTATTATATTACACATAACATGAAAAGCACATTTCATTGACAAAAACAGGAGGATTTTTAATGTTAAAGATTTCAGATTTAGAGGAGAAAAAATTGATAGTTGCTTATTCTATGGCAAGGACTAGCAAACACATTGGACTTGAAAATGTTTGGAGACAATGGTGTATATGGTGGCGAGATGATTTTTCAGTTAATGGTGGAGCGTTGAGAATGTATGACCATAAACTTGTAAAATCCAAAACAAAAGCAAGGGAGAGAGTAAGAGCAGGAGAGACCAATATACAGGATTTTAAAGAATATGATGATTTCCTTGCAAAATTATGTACATGGTTTGAAGAAAATTATGATAAGACCATATCAAAGAAATGCAATATAGCAATTCTTAAAGATAAACTACTGAAATACAAAGCTACTTGTGGTAACAATATCAGTATTCTTTTTAAGAAAAGTGGATTGAAAGAACAGGGGTACAGATTACAGAATCAGACTTCCAAAAAGCATCCACTTCTTTTAGGTAAATATCTTATCTTCCATAAAGATAAATATGGGATTCAGGAATGTGTGGCACAGGGAACGTATGAGCAAATGGTAAATTGGATTAATAACAAAATAGAGGTAAAGAACGAAAATGAATGAGAAGATTATTAGACCTGGATTAATAAAACGTGTTGTAGATTTATTGAAATGTAAAAATAAGAAGTATACACAGGAAGACGTTGAAAATATTGTATCTGCATTTTGGGATGTTATTATTGATGCGCTTTCAAATGGCGATTCTGTAAATCTCAATGGTTATGCAACAATAGGAACAAAGTATATGGCAGAGCGAAAGTCAAGAAATGTAGCCATGAATAAAGAAATGATAGTTCCAGAACATTATCGAGTGTACTTTAAAGTAGGATCAAAACTAAATCAGGCTGCAACGGCTTTTACACAAAAGCAGTTAGGGGTGAAGAATGAATAACGAATTACATAAAAAGGATATTATAGACAAAATATCAGAGAAATTAATTAATGAAAAGATAGCCATAGGTGGCAATGGCAAGAAGTATAAAAGAAAATATCATCTAAAATATACACAGAAAATTATCGCAAATGTATTAGATGCTTTTTGGGATGTGGTATATGAATCTATAGAGAATGGTGATTCTATTAAGATAAACAATTATGTCAAGATGGAACCTAAATATTATAAAGCAGTCAAACTAAATGCAAATGGTTTCAATAATATAACAGAGAATATTGTACCAGCAAGATACAGAATTAGGTTTACTATGGGGGAACGTCTGAAAGAAGCATGTAAAAGATTATCACAAAAGAAATGTGATGATTCTGCTACGGACTGATAAGATACATAGCTAAGGAGGCAATAAGTTTATATGAAAGAAATTAAGAATCTACAAGAGAAAAGATTGATTATTGCAAGGCATATCATGTTAGATCAGATTGAGCCTACAGATGAAAATATTATTAGTGCATGGTGTAAAATATTTTCCGCTGATAAATATAAGTTAGAACACGCAGAGGATACAGAATTATTTGACTGGATGCGTAAATTTATCAGTAATAATAATGTGAAATCTTGTAAAGAACAGTTGGCACGACTACGGAGAAAAGGTGAAAGAAATTTAAAATCAAAAGGTGAGCGTGTCGGATATGGTGCAAAATTAGTAAAAGAGCCTAAAGACACATTGGCTACATACAATATATTTACAAAGGGTAAGAAATATTCTGGCAATTATACTGCCTTATGCTTGCGAATGGGGAGATTGTCAAAAAAGATTGAAGGTGAATACATAGATGAATAGAGTGCCGCATTGCGCTGAATGTAAGAGATGTCAATGTACGGATTTTATCTACAAAGATTACTATTGTTGTGAAGAAAATGATACGATGCGGATATTTGGCAGACTTGGCGTAGATTATCCACCGAAAACAAGTCCTAAGTGGTGTCCGTTGAGAGATAAATAATGCCCATTATAGGGTAATCAAAATATTTTGTAAAATTGAAATTCAAGAAATTCTAATAACTATCAACAGTGTCGATTGTGTGTATCTACACAATAATTCCAATAAATGAAGATGAAAAACTAAATATTTGAAAATGTAAACTATATAAGGTGATTATTCGCCAATTTTGGCGAGTGGTCTTTTTGTGATGTAAAAAATTAAAACTTAACATTTCTGAAATTTTACTAATCAAGTTAGACATACAAAAAATTTTTGTTAAATCTAAACATTTCTTGAATTTCTGGTAATCTAGGAGGTTCAATGGGTAATGACATAAAATGTATGTACTTTAACCACAGATTCAAAGATAAGCCACAAGGCAAACAATGTGGATGGGTACAGAAAAGTTTGACACAAGTAAATATTACGATTGAAAATTTGGCAGACGCTTTAGTTCATGGAGCATCATTTAAGCCGGGAGTATTAGCAGGAGGGAATAAAGCTGAAAACTGGATAGAACAACAATTATTTGGTCTTGATTTTGACGATGGCATAAGGATAGAAGAAGCCTATAATAAAGTTATTTCTCTTGGAATTACACCATGTTTTATGTATACAACATTCAGCCACAAAGAAGAACATCATAAATTCCGCATGATATTCTGTAATGACACAGTAATTACAGACGGAAATATCAGGGACAAGTTGCAAGCTACGCTTATGGGAATTATCGGTGGTATTGATGAGGTATGTTTTAACCGTGACAGACTATTTTTCGGCGGTAAAGGGCATACAGTATTATATCCTGATTATGATAAAAGGATAAATGCTGAATCAATCATAGAAAAATACTGGAATGATGATTTTGAACAATACATATCTAATGCAAAGCCTAAATCGAAGAAGAAAAGGGATAGCACTGCTGCTGGTAAGAAAAGTAAAGATGCTGATACTGCAAAAGAGCGTTCTACATACGAAAATCTTAATGTAAAAGCAATTAAAGAACATGATACAGAGTATTTACGCAAGGTATTAGCGCATGATCCGGTAGAATTTGAGAATAAAAATGAGTTTTGGGATTATATCTACTCTGAATTGGATATAGCGGAACTGATTGATATAGACGATCCGAGGTCATTTTGTTGCGTTTTACATGATGACCATAATCCATCTGCAAATATATTTACCACGCAAAATGGCGTACAGAAATATAGGTGTTGTTCTGAAAATCTCACACTGAATATCAAGCAGTTAATTGAATTGTTGGGCGATTTCAAGTCTGAATACAAAGCAATCCAATTTATCATGAATATCTACAACCTATCAATCAAAGAATCCCAATGGAGCATAGAACAGAGAGAAAATATTGACCTTATGATAAGCAATATTACGCTGAATAAGTTTAAAGAGTTGTGTCCGCAAGCTGATAAAAATATCAAGTATGCGAAAGATACATTCCTTATGATGCTTTCTATTGCAAGGAATAATGTCTATAGTGAGAAATTCTCTAATGACGATGGTGAAATCGTGTTCTTTGTAACAAATAAGAAGTTAGCTGATTATTTGGGGAAGGGTAACAGCCAGAAAAAGATTGATAAAGTGAGTAAATACATAAAGATGCTAATTTACCATGATTTGATCCGTATTCTTGATGATGATAAGATTCCAAAAGAATTACTTTTCAAGGCTATTAAATATTCTGGTACTGATAAAAGACAGGGAAATCATGTTAGCTTCTATGCTATTCCATCATGGGTAATTCAACAGTTAAGCACTATTGAGAATAACGGTGTCAGATGGAAGGAAAAAGGCTACAGGATTGCAGGAGTATCATTCGATATGTTTTATCGTTCTGAAGGATTCGATGTGGCAGCTTCCATATATTGTTGTCCTGCAAATTAGATGCACCAGTTCCATGCAGATTAGATGCGCCTGATTT
>CAJUJK010000043.1 GCA_910586705.1 uncultured Lachnospiraceae bacterium
CCGACCCACGGCTTAGAAGGCCGTTGCTCTATCCAGCTGAGCTACGAACACGTATGCTGCCCGCAACAGGCTATGCCGTGCGGAGAGCGGGTGATGGGAATCGAACCCACGTATCCAGCTTGGAAGGCTGGTGTTCTACCATTGAACTACACCCGCATATAATAGGATGAAAACTCTTTGAATCGGGGTGACAGGATTCGAACCTGCGACCTCCTGGTCCCAAACCAGGCGCTCTAGCCAAGCTGAGCCACACCCCGCAAGGGATCAAACGCCATTTCTCACAACGCATGTTCCATTATATAATACGGTTTTTTTTCTGTCAACAGCTTTCTAAATAAAATTTAATGTATAATGTGCCTCACCTTCCCGGTCCAGTTCCATAATGATATAACTGGGCTTCCGGTTATCCTGTCTGGGATAGCTGATACTGCCGGGATTAATCAGCGTGACGTCCTTTCCGATATCGATCAGCGGCTTGTGGGAATGCCCGCACATGACGATATCCACGTCCCTGCTGACCGCCTCCTGCTTGATCGTCTCGGTGTTCATGGCGATATAGTAGTGATGCCCGTGGGTCACCCACACCTTATAGCACCCGATCATAACCTCCTCTTCCCTCGGCAGATTGGAAAAAAAATCATTGTTCCCCTGCACCATCACCACAGGGCAGCCTGCCGCCTCGCTGATCGTATACTCGCTTCCCTCCACGTCTCCACAGTGTATCAGCATATCGTAAGGTCCCGTCCGTTCCAGCACGGCGAGCAGATTCACATTATAACGATGGCTGTCGCTCACAATCAATATTCTCATGTTGATGATAACATCCTTTTCTTCAGTTCCTCTTTCATTTGTTCCAAAGCCCTTCTTCTGTGACTGATCCGGTTCTTCTCCTCATCCAGAAGCTGTGCCGCGGTGCGTCCGTACTCCGGCAGATAAAAGATGGGGTCGTAGCCGAAACCGTTGTCCCCGCGAAGCTCATAGCCGATTCTGCCCTCAATGGTTCCTCTGACGGTGCCCTCTTCCCCGCCCGGGAATACTGCCGCGATGGCACAGACAAATCTCGCGGTTCTCTTTTCCTCCGGCACATCCTTAAGCCGTCTGAGCAGATCCTCGCTCTTCTCGGAAAAAGGCGTTTCCTCCCCGAGATATCTGGCGGAATACACGCCCGGCTCCCCGTTCAGATAATCGATTTCCAGCCCGGAATCATCCGCCATCACCACGCACGCCTGCGCCCCGCCCTGTTCTGCGAGGGCTTGTGCCACGGCACGCGCCTTGATGCGGGCATTCTCCTCAAAGGTAGTTCCGTCCTCCTCTATGTCAGTCGCAAGCCCTGCCTCCTTCATGGAGCACACCTCAACTGCCATATCCGCGAGAATCGCCCGGATCTCGCGCATTTTTCCCTCATTGCCTGTGGCAAATATAATCTTCACGCAAACCTCCCCGCCCTCTATACAGAGTATGCTTTTATCACCGCGTTATATATCCCTTCCGCAATGCGCTTGATATAATCCTCACGCTGCAGCAGAATCGCCTCCTGACTGTTTGTCAGATATCCCACGCGGATTGCCGCCGCCGGAACGGTGGCGCTGTTCACAACCCGGTCCTCTTCCGACGATTCGATCAGACCACACGCCTTGCCGCTGATCGACGTGACCACCTCCCTCTCGAGAAGGTCCGCAAGTTCCACATTGCCGAACCCGGGAATAAAATACTGGCTGTTATAAACCGCCGACGTCCCATATAACTTACTGTTGTCGTCGCCGCTCACCTCGATGCGGATCAGCATATCCGCCTTTGTCGCCGCCGCAAGCTCCACCCTGTCCGCCTCCGCGGGATTGGTGTCATCCATCCTCGTATAGTACACTTTGATATCGCTCTCGTCAAACATGGCTTTCAACGCCTTCGCCACGTCCAGCGTAATGTTCTTTGAGAGGATACCATCCACGGCGATGCCCTGCTCCTCGCCTCCGTAAGCGGGATCTATCACGATAATCTTTTCATACATTTCCTTGGAAGGCACAAACTCCACATACAGGGTATGGTCCTCAAAAATACTGCGGTACTCATAGACGCCGTTCAGCGCAAAACGCAGACAGATTCTGTCTGTTTCCGCCTCGAAGCGTCCGTCCGACACGTTCTCGCAGTTTCCATAAACGCTGCCCGTTCTGTAAAACGCCTCATAGTCTTTCGTCTGCTCCGCGCTGATGCTCACCCAGAGTTCCTTGTCCATATAATGATTCTCTAAAACCACTTCCTCCGCCTTCACACTCTCCGGCATGGGAATACAGAAATAATTGGTGCTCATTTCCGTCCTGTTAATGGCGATTTCATTTCCCTCCGTGGGAACAGCCGGCACGCTCTCCGCTTTCTCCGTGGACGGGCGGACCACCTCGTCCTGCGCCAGATCCGCCACACCCACGGTCTTGGTCGCCGCATAGTACAGCATGACGCTCATAGCCGCCGCCACAAACAAAATACAATATGCCAATGTACTTTTCATCAAACTGTTCTGTTGCATCGCTTACCTTTTGCTCCCGGTGGGTTTCGGACCCATATATTGATAAAAGTAGGTTTTTATCATACCGTTATATAATTTTCTGTTCTTATCCGCTTTTTTGCCGATGGCGTTTTCCGCCTCCTCATAGGAAGTGATCACGTACATGGACCAGGAATCCAACGCCTGATAGCGTTCTCCCAGCGTCCGGTACAGCGCCTGAAGCGCCTTCTTTTCCGAAAGCCGCTCCCCGTAGGGCGGATTCGTCAGGATAAACCCATACTTTTTCGCATGGGAAAGCTGCGCCACATCTCTCTGCTGAAAATGAATCAGATGCTCCACCCCTGCAAGTCTGGCGTTCGCTCTGGCAATGGACACCATCTCAGCGTCGATGTCATACCCCTGAATCTGCGTTTCCACATCCGGCGTTTCCAAAGATGCCGCCTCTTCCCTCGCTTTTTCCCAGAGGTTTCCGGGGAACGCATGTGTCCAGTCCTGTGCCGTGAAATGTCTGCTTTTTCCGGGCGCCATATGTGCCGCCATCATAGCCGCCTCGATGGGAATGGTCCCGCTGCCGCAGAAAGGATCCACGAGAATCCTGTCCCCCCGCCAAGGCGTCAGCATCAGAAGCGCCGCCGCCAGATTCTCCGCGATGGGCGCTTTCGCCGTCAGCTTCCGATAGCCCCGCTTATGTAAGGATTCCCCCGAAGTGTCGAGTCCCACCGTCACCTCGTCCTTTTTGATAAAGACTCTGACAGGATAGTCTGCCCCGCTCTCGTCAAACCAGTCTATATGGTAGACGCTCTTCATGCGCTCCACCATCGCCTTCTTCATAATCGACTGGATATCGGAAGGGCTGAAAAGCTTACTCTTCACACTCGCCGCCTTCGCCACCCAGAATTTTCCATCCTTGGGAATATACGCCTCCCACGGAAGAGCCTTCGTCTTCTGGAAAAGCTCTTCAAACGTCTCCGCGTGGAAACTTCCTATTTTGACCAGCACTCTCTGCGCGCTGCGCAGGAAGATATTGGCACGGCAAAGCGCCTGCCTGTCTCCGGCAAAGGTAACTCTGCCGTCCTCCACGCAGGTGATTTCCAGACCAAGATCCGCGATTTCTCTTTTTAAAACTGCCTCCAGCCCGAAATGGCAGGGCACAATATACTCTAATTTTTCCATAGGTACATTTTATGCCGTATGCAAAGGCATGTCAACTGAGTTTTATCTCTGTTTCGCTTTCTGTCTCTGTCGTCTTCTGTCTCTGCTTATGCGCGGAAAAAGGGGACGCCCGATGCGCCCCCTCAGATCCGATCCTTCTTAGTAGTTGTCCTTGCTGCTGTTGTTAGCGTTGCTGCCGGAACTGTTCTTGCTGCTGTTGTTCGTGCTGTTCTTAGAATTGTTCTGGCTGTTCTTGTCCTGCTGCTTCTCATTCTGCTGGCTGTTCTGGTTAAAATCATTCTTAGACATCTTCCATACCTCCTGATTGGTTTCGTGTTACAGAAATAGTATGAGAGATTCCAGACGAAGTTATTCAGTCAGTTCATAGGTCTTTGGTACTATTTTTTTATTCAAAAGCACCAAAACTATGGCTGGTACTTTGGTACTATTTTTCCTTGCATTTTTTGTGAGATGTACTATAATAAAAACGTAGACGGAGATACCCCTTCATTCTCCGCCTACAGACCCTTATATTAATTATTTATACTCCCCTCAACAGGTCATCTGAAAAGATGGCCTGTTGTCATGTTATTTTCTTTTAAAATAGTTCACCACAAGGATCACAAGCAGCACTGGAATGATAATCGGCGCCAGAACCGAAATCACGGAAAAAACCAGACCGATAATCAAAAGAAAAACCACGATTGCAATCAGCAGAATCAGCCAGCCGGGAATGCGCATGACATTTTCCTTCACCGTCTTTCTCCATTCTCCGCCGCTGTCCTCTCTGGTCTCCTCGTCGTACATGCGGTTCGTTCCCTCGCTGACACCGGCACGCTTGTTCGCCTCAATAATGCTCTTCGCCAGAAGCCTCGGATCGCCGAGACTGTCAAGCACTTCTTTCTCGCTTCTTCCCTTTCTGATTTCCACATCAATGTATTCCCGGTAATACTGTACATTCTCCGCCACCCGGGAACTGTTCACACCGCCCGCAAGCGCTCTCTGCAGCCTGTCGATAAATTCCGTCCGATCCATACTTCCTTCCTTTTTCCTCTGTCTCGTCCCAGCGCCTTCACATAGTCTGGTCCATGCCTTTCCAGTCACCCAGCCTTTTCGCGTAACTTTCCGGGTTCCTCTGCATATCCGCCATCATCATAAAGGATCTGAGAACCATGTCCTCTTTATTGCAACTCGCGGTGTTCTTCCCCGTGTCCATGCGCAGATTATCCTGTCTGGTCTGCCACACATAACAGTCCGTCAGGGAATACGCCCCGCACTTCGGCTCGTCCGGCAGTCCGTGGTTCTCCAGATAATAGACAAACGCGTCATACAGTTTCTGGTTCGTCAGCAGTTCGCTCCACAGCGCCTGCTGCCACTCCCCGGTCTTCCCGGCAAACTCGCACAGCCTCATAAGACCATCATATGCCTTTAATCTGCTCTGGTCAAATAAAATCGGTGCCGACATGATTTTCCTCCCTGATGTCCGCCACAGAATTTCCCTCAAACACATGCCCTTCCACCACAATCGTCTCGATCAGCGTGGTTTTGGGATGTTCGATCAGACTCAGCAGCTTTTCCCCCAGCATTTTCCCCAGCTCCTCCGTGTCCTGCCGCAGCGTGGTCAGCGTCGGCTCGATATGCCTTGCAACGCGGATGCCGTCGTAGCCCGCGATTGAAACATCGCCGGGAATCCGCATCCCCCGTTCCTGAATCGCGTTAAATCCGCCAAAAGCGGAAAAATCGTCCGGATACAGAATACAGGTGGGCGGCTTTCCCAGCTCAAGCAGCTTCACCGTCTCCGCATACGCGCCTTTGGTGTCGCGGTAGGGCGACATACGGATATACTCATCCGGGACCGTCAGCCCCAGCTGCGCCGCCGTCCGGTAGAAGGAGGAAAGTCTGCTCTGGGTAACGGCAGAATCCGCCCCGTGGATATAAGCCACCCTGCGGTGTCCTTTCTCATAAATATAAGTGAGCAGATCCTGCATCCCCTGCACATTGTTGGACATAACCGCGCAGACATTGTTGAAAAGATGATCCAGTGTGACAATGGGAATCCCGCCCCTCACAAGCTGTAAAATTTCGGGCGAATAAAAATCCGTACAGACAATCGCGACGCCGTCAAATCCCCGGGATCTGCAATGCTCCAGATAGCTTGTCTCACCCGTGCGGCGTATGCTCGTATTGACAAAGGTAATGTCGTAACCTTTCTCCTCCACTGTGTTTTTGAGACTGTCCAGCACAAAGGCATAGTAGTCGTGGGTCAGTCCGCTGTAATCCTCGTGGTTAAACAGAACCCCTATATTATAACTGCGGTTCGTTTTCAGCATCTTTGCCGCCGTATTGGGGAAGTAACCCATCTCCTCCGCCACCTTGCGGATCCGCTTCTTCGTCTCCTGCCCGATATCGCTCTGGTCGTTCAGTGCCTTGCTGACTGTGGCAACGGAAACGCCGCAGACCGCCGAAATATCCTTCATAGATACCATATTTTAATCCTCAATCATTCGCACTGGCATGTACTTCATGCCGCTTAATCGTTTTCGTATCTTCATTGTACAATACATTTCCAAGTAATGCAATGTCTTTCGGATTTTATTGGATTTTCATATAAAATATATAATTATTGCATTTTTTACATTTCTTCTGTATAATTTGTTTAACCGATCGGAGACGGGTTTACTTAATCGTTTACCCTTCTCCATTTCAAGGCTGTTTACACGAAACCAGACACCCATCACACGAAAAGGAGAATGGATTATGAAATTTGGTTATTTTGATGACGAAAACCGCGAGTACGTCATCACCACACCCATGACACCCCTGCCATGGATCAATTACCTGGGCTGTAAGGAGTTCTTTACACTGATCTCCAACACCTGCGGCGGTTACACCTTCTACAAGGACGCGAAGCTTCTGCGCATGACGCGTTACCGCTACAACGACGTACCAAACGATATCAACGGCAAATACTTCTATATCAAAGAAGGCAGCTGCATCTGGAATCCCGGCTGGAAACCGACCCAGACGGCGCTTGACAGCTACGAGTGCCGCCACGGCATCGGCTACAGCCGTTTCAAGGGCGTAAAAAACAAGCTTGAGGCTTCCGTCCTCACCTTCATCCCCATGGATGACAACTGCGAGATCAGCCAGATCAGACTGACCAACCAAAGCGACAGCGAAAAGTCCGTTTCCCTCTTCTCCTATGTGGAATGGTGCCTCTGGAACGCGGACGACGATTCCCGCAACTTCCAGCGCAACTTAAGCACCGGCGAGGTGGAGGTGGCAGGCTCGACAATTTACCACAAAACAGAGTACCGCGAGCGCAGAAACCACTATGCGGTGTATTCCGTGAATGCCCCCGTGGACGGTTTCGACACGAGCCGCGACGCATTCTTAGGCGCATACCGCGGCGCTGCGAATCCCGAGGTTGTGGAAAAGGGACAGGCGACAAACTCTGTGGCACACGGCTGGTCCCCCATCGCGTCCCACCAGATCAACATCACCTTAAAGCCCGGTGAGAGCAAGACCTTTGTTTTTGTTCTGGGCTACATAGAAAATCCCGAAGACCAGAAGTGGGAGGCGCAGGACGTCATCAACAAAAAGCCCGCCGAGGCTATGCTTGCCAGATACCAGACCGACGCGGATGTGGAGAAGGCTTTCGCCGCCCTGAACGCATACTGGAACGAACTGTTATCCAAGTACACCGTGAAATCCGCCAACGACAAGGTGGACCGCATGGTCAACATCTGGAACCAGTACCAGTGCATGGTGACCTTTAATATGTCCCGCTCCGCTTCCTACTATGAATCCGGCATCGGGCGCGGCATGGGTTTCCGCGATTCCTGTCAGGACCTGCTCGGCTTCGTGCATCTGATCCCGGACCGCGCGAGACAGCGTATCATCGACATCGCCTCCACCCAGTTTGAGGACGGCAGCGCTTACCACCAGTATCAGCCCCTCACCAAGAAAGGCAACTCGGATATCGGCAGCGGTTTTAACGATGACCCGCTCTGGCTGATCGCCGGCACCTCCGCCTACGTGCGCGAGACCGGGGACACCTCCATTTTAACAGAACAGGTGCCCTTCGACAACGACGAATCTCTCGCAAAACCTCTGCTGGAGCACTTGAAACGGTCCTTCGACTATATCGTGACCCACAAGGGTCCCCACGGGCTGCCGCTGATCGGCCGCGCCGACTGGAACGACTGTCTGAACCTGAACTGCTTTTCCGAGCATCCGGGGGAATCCTTCCAGACATTCGGTCCCTCCGAAGGTCCTGTGGCGGAATCCGTGTTTATCGCAGGCATGTTCGTCAAGTACGGGGAAGAGTATGCGCAGTTATGTGAGCTTATGGGAAATCAGACGGAAGCTGACTATGCCCGCGCAGAAGTGCAGAAAATGTATGACGCTGTGCTGAAGGACGGCTGGGACGGCGACTGGTTTGTCCGCGCTTACGACGCCTACGGCAAAAAGATCGGTTCCAGAGAATGCGACGAGGGACAGATTTTTATCGAGTCCAACGGCTTCTGCCCGCTTGCCGGCATCGGCGTGAAGGAAGGGCTTGCCGAAAAAGCGCTCGACTCCGTAAAGGAAAAACTGGACACCCAGTACGGCGTGATGATTTTACAGCCAGCCTACACCAGATACCATCTGGAGCTGGGCGAAATCTCCTCCTACCCACCCGGATACAAGGAGAACGCCGGTATTTTCTGCCACAACAATCCGTGGGTTTCCATCGCGGAAACCGTGATCGGACGCGGCGACAGGGCTTTTGAAATCTACAAAAAGACCTGCCCTGCCTATGTGGAGGAGATCAGCGAGATCCACCGCACAGAGCCTTATGTGTACTCCCAGATGGTGGCAGGCGCCGACGCGTGCACACCCGGCGAGGCGAAGAACAGCTGGCTGACCGGCACGGCGGCATGGACTTTCGTAAACGTGTCCCAGCACATTCTCGGCGTATATCCCACCCACAAGGGACTCAGCATTGATCCCTGTGTACCGAAAGGCTTTGGCGACTTTACCTTAACCCGTAAGTTCCGCGAGGGCACCTACCGCATCAAAGTCGAGAATCCCGACAACGTGGAAAAGGGTGTAAAGTCTCTCACCGTGGACGGGAAATCCGTAGAAGGTTGTATCGTGCCGTATGTGGAGGGAAAAACCGAATATGACATAGTTGTCACAATGGGATAGTATCATCCCGTCTAAATATGTACGTTTTAATAAATCCGCATACATCATCTTGTATGCGGATTTTTTATGACCACTAGTTTCCAAAAAGGTCTTGTATTCCAGAAAAATTTGTGACAAAATAAGTCTTGCCAACTCTTACCCCCGGGTATAGTTTGGAGCGGAATCACTTTAAAACAAATAGAGACAATAGGAAAAAGGATTTTAGGAAACAAGCTATGAGTCAGTACATGTCTATCGGTAAAGTATCTAAATTAAAGAATGTGAGTATCAAATCCCTGCGTTACTACGACCAGATCGGCATTCTCAAGCCGGCTTTCGTGAACACGGAGACTAACTACCGTTACTATACAAAGGACCAGCTCTATCTTCTCGATGCGATCACGGTCTGCATCAAGCTGGGCATCCCGTTAAAGGATTTGAACAACTATGTGGAAAGTTCTTCCATCAATCTGCAGAAGCTCCTCTACGACGGCAAGATTCTGGCGGAGCAGAAAATCATGGATATCCATAACTGCCTTGCCACCCTGCAGGAGACTTTGCAGAACATGGCAAGCCCGGTGACAGGTCTCGCCAAAATCCCGGAAAGCAAGAGCGGCATCCTGCTGCCCGACGGTTTCTACCACAACGAGATTGTGACCCGCAAAATGCTGACGGTGCCTTTGGAAGAGATGGACGTCCCGAAATATTACGGACAGCATATCCTGAAATTGTTCGTCACCGCACAGCAGCTCGGAACGGTGGTGGCATATCCTTCCGGCGTGCTGCACGAGTACCGCGACGGCAAATATCAGCGGCACATGTTCCTCACAATCACCGGGGACGCGCCGTCCGCGACGGCATCCGAGCAGACCGTCCGCACCATTAATGAAGGAAATTTTGCCTGCCGCAGAATCTCTACCCATGTGACAGACATTGAAACCATCCGCGAGGAAATGAAAGAAGTGATTAAGAGCGACGATTTCTGCGTCATCGAAACCGACACCCTCTCCGAAGAAAACAAAAAAGACGGCTATCCATTTGAACTGGAATATCCGTTATCCAGTTGAGCAGTGCCAGGACATAAGATGACAAAATGACTGCTTGCAGTCAATTTTGACAGATTATGGACTGATAGGGCGAAGCCCGCGAACGAGGAAAGCCGTAGGCTTTTCGAGTTTCGCGCACTGCGCGTATCCTATCCCCTTTTCAGGCGGTGCAGCACCGCCTCATAGGGAACCCCTTCCGCCGGCGGCGTCCCAAGTTCCAGTGCTTTCTCAATGCACTGTTTCACAAAACGGGACGCCTTCCTGACGGACTTGTCAAAGGGCACGCCATTTACCGCATCCGCCGCGACAACCGCGGAAAACACATCCCCTGTGCTACATCGTTCCTCACCCGCCCTGTGCACGCGGATCAGCTGCGCTGACGGGTTCTCTGAGCCTGTTTTCACATACACATAGTTCGCGATATATTCTCCCTGCAGAATCCCCGTAATGACAACATGGGACGGTCCCATGGAAGAAAGACGTTCCGCCATGGCGAAAAGCTCCTTTTTTTTCCACCCCGTCTCTTTGTAGGGTATATCCGCAAGATAGCAGCTTTCCGTCAGATTCGGTGTGATCATATCCGCCAGCGCTACCAGCTTTCTCAGTTCCGTGCATAACTCTACCGTATAGGCAGAGTATAATCTGCCGTGATCCCCCATCACCGGGTCTACGATCACCAGCGTGTCATCCCGCGAGAACTCTTTGACAAACCGTCTCACAATTTCAATCTGCCTGACAGAGCCGAGATACCCTGTGGCAATCCCGTCGAACTGATTCTGCAGTCCGATCTTCCTCCAGCTTTCGATATACGCCTCCATCCGATCTGTATAGTCATCCTTAAAAAAGTCCGGGAAGGCTGTATTGCTCGAAAAGATGGAGGTGAGCAGGGGACATGCCTGTACGCCCATATAAGAAATAATCGGAAGAAGCACCGTCATGGCGCATCTTCCGTATCCCGCAATATCATTGATCACCGCTATTTTTTTCTGCATTGCTCCGTCTGTATCTCCTTTTCCGTAAGCTCACTATTGCCCTGTTCCAGTGTACTGCATCCCTCCCGTTTCGTCAAATGGTTCAGATGCCGCACTCCGTTACATGCCCGCTTACGGGAACAGACGGATTACCCGATAAATTTCTTTTCCCGTTTCGCCTCTATGCCACGCATTTCCTCTGCGCTGACCACACCCACGGCTTCACCCACAGATTGTTCTTCACCGCCACCGTCGTTACTCTTCTCCTTATCCTTCCCGTTTTTCACCAGTTCGTCCTGCATCCTGTCAATCTGGCTTAAAGCTTCTTTGCTCTGCTTTACCTCCTGAATTTTCCGAAGAATGGCGTTGATATCCTCCGGGGAAAACAGATCCAGACACTTCATCAGGCTGGTCATATCGTTGAGGTCTATTTTAACCGCTCCCACGGAAGTGTCCACATAAATCCACTCCGGGTTCGAGCTTCCGCCGATGGTGATGGTGTTCCCATACAATGCGTCCTTGCAGACGGAAACATGCGCGCCGTTATGGAAGAAATCCGTCGTCACCGGGTTGCCTGCCGTCGGTTCATCCATCTGCCGCAGCACAATGGCAATCGAATCGTCCACCATGTGATGCTCCCCCGACGCCGCGTACTCGTCGGCACGCTTCAGTTTGGCGGCAAAGCTGTCCGGGTCAACTTCCCCCTCCATATGCTCCATCTTCCACTTATTCGCCGAACTCACCTGTTTCTTCAAAATTTCCGCCTGACTGAACGACGTATTTTTCGTTTTATATCCTGTCAGCACTCTTTGTCCCAAATAAGCGTTATTATAAATCATAGCCCGTTTCTCCTTCTGAAATATTATGCCTCTTCCATCGTCTCAAGAGCAAACTGTTCGATCACATGCGTTGTCTGTCCCGTCACTTTCGCCATATCTACCTGATACGCCTCCACTCTGCCGTCCTCATACTTCGCCTCCACATAGACCCGGGCATCCCCGCCCTCCTCGCGCTTTCCTTTCAGCGTATAGCCTTCCTTAACGGCAATCCTCACGTGATCGCTCTCCTCGTAACTCATATGTCTCACCTCCACAGCCTGTAGGGTTTCCTGCGTCGCCGCGGCAGTCACGCGAATGCCCGGCGAAACGCCGACCCTTCCCATGCCTACCTTGTCAGCCTGCACTTTCACTCCAGCCTGCGTATCCGCTGCAGCCTGTTTTCCTTCCTTCTCCACGGCTGTGCCTGCGTGCTTTGCCCGATCCCGGTTCTTCAGATTCTGTAAAAAGCTCTCCTGAAATCCCTCCGCACGCCCGGCTTTCTTCTTTTTCTGGTATGCCGGCGTCTGGCTCTGGTTTTGTACCTCCTGTATTCCCATGTTCTACGGCCTCCCTTCCGTCAGAATTTCTTAACAGTTCCGCCTGCAGCTTGCCTGTTACGGAATCTGCCCATTCCAAATCGCCTGCTGCGAAGGGCAGATTCTCTTCCAGTTCAATTTACGTCTTTTCACGGACTTTGCAGCAAGTGCAAAGTCCTGGGCTGAACTGTTACAAATTTCTTTTCAATTCCTCCCTGCCCCTGCGCAGCCTTGTCTTGATCGTCCCCTCTTTTTCATTGAGAATCACCGCGATCTCATGGATCGTATAATCCTCGTAATAGAAAAGGTAAATCGGATTCCTGTAATGTACAGGCAGCCGCAGCACCGCCTCAAGCGTCTCGTCATCCCTGACCTGATAAGGCAGATAAATATTTTTTGCTGTGTTTTCAAAAGACTCGTTCCATGGCACAGTCTTCTGATACCAGCCACTCTTTAAAGTGTCCAGACAAATATGAATGGTGGTCCGTATCAGCCACGCCTTCTCATGTTCCTTGTTCTGAATCGGCTTCTCCTCCTTCATGTAGCGCAGAAATGCTTCCTGCACCGCATCCTCGGCATCGGCGCGATTCTTCATGTTGGAAAAGGCAATCCGATACAACATGGCACGGTACTCTTCCACCAGATAGCTCCACTTCTGCTCCATCCCCTCATGCGTCCTTTATCAGTCTGTCGTCTATAGATATCTATATCTTAACATACTTCTTTTAGCCGTCCTATATACAATACGATTCAGACAGCCGAAAAGTTTCAAGTGAACAAAAAAAGGAACCCGGATTAACAGGGTTCCTCAGATACCACAACTTATAATAGTCTGTGCCGCTTACATCAACATCATCCCCAACGCAAAGAAATATAAAAAGATCAGCGTCAGAATACTTGCAAGGACAGACAAAATCAGACCCGTAATCGCCAGCCCCTTGCCGCCAAATCCCTTGACGAGGGTAACAATCCCGCAGATCAGACCGGCAAGACATAAGCCGATGTCCACAATGGGAATCCAGAAAAATACCAGTCCGAGAATACCGCATACAAGCGCCGCCACGGACGCCCCATGGGTTTTGTCCGGCACAGCGTCATACACGACCGCCTTCACCGGCTGTCCGAAGTTCTGCTGGTTGTACTGCTGCTGTGCGCCGTAAGGCACCTGTGTAAACTGCGGCGCCTGCCCATACACACCCTGCCCATACTGCTGCTGTCCGCCCCCGTAAGGCTGGTTATTCTGACCGTACTGCACCCCGCCCCCGTAGGACTGGTCGTTCTGTCCATACTGCTGCTGGTTCGCATACGACTGATCGTTCTGTCCGTACTGCTGTCCGCCGTCCGCTCCCTGATTATTATAGTTTCCGTCGTTATATCCAAAGTTTGTATTCTCGTCCATCGCTATGCCTCACCTCTTTCCAGCTTTACGCTATCATAAAGACGCCAACCGTGAGCAATATCAAAACTACCAGTAACACGATCTGAATAATCATAGCCACCGTAAGCTTCTTGCTCAGCGCCATTTTATAAGTCAGAAGATCCAGAAGCACAGCGATGGCAAGACCGATCATGCCATACATAAATACCGCAATTACTGCGTTGATACCTACTAACACATTCAGCCATACCGGAATATTTCTGATCGGCTCATAAGGTGTGCCGTCCTCTAAATAGGTACCGTTTACTGCCAGACGGATCTTATTTCCGATTACCACAAGGTTACACTCCGCACCCGGAATGCTGATCTGATGGTCTGCCATCCAGATCACCCAGTTTTTAGATTTCATCTTGTATGTATCGCCGTCAACGATACACTTTGCGCCGCCGAACGCGCCCTTCTTGAACATAATCTGATGCAGATTACCCATACTGTCGGTTACTGTCCAAACTCTTTCCATGACTTCTCTCCTTCACACTTGAAAACTTTGCCTCTGACATATGATTGTCAGTCGATAACGTCACTATTTTACAGTATTCTACAGTGTTTTGCAAGCATACGGAGAAAGTTTTCACTATTTACCGTATTTTACCCTTTTTTAGGTGTCCCTATTGTGAATTATGCGTAGTCCCGCTTCCTGATCACTTTCACGCAGACAGCCGCCGCCACCGCCATCAGGAGCAGCGCTGCCACTACGGCAATTATGCCCGCCTGCATAAACTTTCCCGAAAGCGCCCCCAACGCAATCTTTGCACCGCCCGCTGACGCATCCTCTGCCTTGCCGATCAGATAATTTGCCCCAAAAAACACCGCCATGCCCGGTGCGGTTCTAACGATATTGCTCAGATACTGCCAGTTTTCCTTTCCTTCCCCGAACAGATAGAAGAATAAAATCTGCAGCGTAATAATCATAATGCCGATTGCAAGCTCCCACAGACCGATCGCCAATGTCCAAAGCGAAAGCTTCATTCCCATCACACGGTATACGCCCGCGAGCGCGCCGCAGAACAGCGTAAGCAGCGCCATAAAGGACATTCCATACAGAAATCGTCCTGCCACCCGGTCCCTTACCGTAGCCGGAAACAACAGCAGGAATCCCCTGTTTTTCCCGCCACAGTACGCAAAGGGCGTTGTCGCGAAAATGGACGCCACAAACAGCATATACGAACATGCCACCATCAGAGACAGCTCCGGCGTGCCCATCCCGTGACCGACAAAAAGAGCCAGACCAAAAAACAACGGCACAATAGAAAACTGTTTCCTCGTCAAAATATAATCTACCTTCATAAAATGCAATGCTCTCATCTCAAACTCTCCTCTCTCCCCTGACTATACCGTCCGCTTTTACTTTCCTGCTGACATGATGTAGTGAATAACTATCTGGTCAATGGTCGGCTTCTCGAAGAGGAACGCGTTCCCCAGAAGCCCCGCCTTTTCGCTCGGCAGGATCGCCTCAAAACCGTAAGCATTTTCCTCCATCCCGATCAGTTCCTTCTTAAGCGCGGGCGGAATCTTTGCACTCTCGCCTTTTACAAGAAGGAAACTCTCAATCAGCTCATCTTTCGCGTCGTAGAGGACCGTCCTGCCCCCGTGAATAAAGTAAATGTAGTCTGCAATCTGCTCCAGATCGCTCAGGATGTGTGTGGAGAAAATCACGCTGCGCTCCCCGTCCATCACATATTCCTGCAAAAGTTTTAACACCTCCGTCCGCATCACCGGGTCAAGACCGTTGGTTGCCTCGTCAAGCACAAGCAGCTTCGTGTCTCTTGCCAGCACCGACGCAAACATCAGCATCACCTTCATGCCTCTGGAAAAGTCCTTGACCGGCTTCTTCTCCGGCAGATTCCAGTCCCGGATAAAGCTGTCAAACTTATCCACGGAGAACGTCGGATAAAAGTCTTTCAATATGGTGCGGATATGCTTGATTTTGAAGTGGTCGGGGAAATAGGACTCATCCCCCACATAACCGATTTTCTCCTTGTAAGCCTGCTCGTTTTCCTCGCGGGACAGCCCGTCGATTTGCACCACGCCCTCCGTGCACTTTAAAATGCCGGTGATCAAATTTAATGTCGTCGTCTTTCCTGAACCGTTCGCCCCCACATACCCCATGATATAGCCTTTCGGCAGGGTAAAGCTGATATCTTTTAAGTCAAAGTTTTTATAGTGCTTCGACAAGTTTTTTACTTCCAGCAGTTCCATCATTCCCATTCCTTTCCGAAACCTTATGTTTCCAATAAGTTATGAAAAATATCCGTCAGTTCGTCTTTGGACATCCCCATCGTTTTCGCTGTCTCAATCGCCGTGGACAGCCCCTCTTCGATCCGCAGAAGGTACTGCTCCCGCAGCAGGTTGTTGTCTGTGGGAAGCACTACGCTGCCCTTGCCCTGCATGGTGGCGATAAATCCCTCCGTTTCCAGCTCGCTGTAGGCGCGGGTCGTGGTGATCACGCTGACGCCCACCTCCTTCGCCAGCTGGCGGATGGAGGGAAGGGTTTCTCCCTCCGGGATCTGTCCGTTTAAAATCTGCTCCTTGAGCTGCTCCCTGATCTGCGCATAGATCGGCAGCTCGGACTGGTTCGATATGATAATGTTCAATGTATGCCTCCCTTATTTTTGGGCGCCCCCTGTCGTCACAGGTTGCGCGAGCAGTATATACTGTATATATATCATTATATACAGTATGAACAGTTTGTCAACTGCTAAATGAAAAAAAGATGTCCTCAGCAAAAAATATGAAACAGCAAACTTCTTATGCGGGTCTGCACATAAAAATAGCGGGAACGCCGTATTTATCGACATTCCCGCTATTCATTCATACCGTGCGCTAGAGGATTCGAAGCTAACCTCAAATGCCCAAAAATCCAGTAAAGAAAGACCAACTATTAAAAGTCAAGTAGATAAATGAAGAAATAAAAAGAAAAT
>CAJUJK010000044.1 GCA_910586705.1 uncultured Lachnospiraceae bacterium
TACGGGAAACTCCCGGACTTTTCTAAAGGAGATACCCTATTATTTAGCGCTTACTATATAAAAAGGTGTATGCTGGATAAATAATCGCTTGGCACGGCGGTTCTATAATTGTAAACAAATGTCTTGGGCAAGCAATGGAACGGGATATCCTTTCGGCTATCCCGTTCCACGCTTCATCGCCTGCGGCGGCTCGCTTTGCTTGTTGGGGACACCCCAAACCCCGATAGGACTCGCAATATGCTACTTCCCTACCGACTCCAACAAGACAACTACCAGTGTCTTTCTAATCTGTGCTAATACTTTAACATCGTATCTAAGTGGGGCTGGCACTTTCCTTTCCATTCTTGCTATATCATGTTGTTTTACCCCGCTTAGTTCCTTCAATTTCTTTTGATTTATTCCTTTCTCGTGCCTCACCTCTACTAATTCCCCAATGATAGACATCTTGGAATCACTCTCTGCTATTTCCTCTGGCGTAAAAAATTTTCCTAACATTTTTTCATCTATCACCGATAACACTATTATTCATGATTCATATCCCTTTATCTGCAAAATCCACATCTATAGTGCCGGATATAAAAATCCCGACATTCTAAATTATAATAATCAATGGTCTTATTCTTTTTTATCCATTCTCATCCCTTCCAAATTCCAACACTCTATAGAATCTCCCAGAGAGGAACATACGATACCCTACATTCTGACCCATCATCTTCTCCATAATGATAAACCATTTTGTTGTTTTGTCATTCTTTAATGGCAAATGATATATAATCACCTTATCATCTCGCTCATTTAGCACTTTAACCCAACAACCGTATGTTATATATTCCGGTCCCGGCATCTCCTCTTCAACATTAACTTCATCAAACCAATTTAATGCTTTTGCAGTCGCTGTAATAGACTCAGACTCTTCTTTCTTCTCTTCCGCAAAAGAATCCCTGCCTCCGTTTACATTGGCATCATCATTTATGTCAAATGCCCCATCTTTTTCTGCAATTTCTTCACTATCATCATCTTCAAATACCTCTTCCAGCATCTGATCATCATCTCCTGTATCATCGGAATCGATATCTGTAGGTTGTCCTTTAAGAATAGTGACAATCCTTGATATCATAATCTTACAGATTTTCTCCCTAGTAAGCATATCCAGCAGAGTCACCCCACCTACAGCATTAAGATACTTCATCGCCGCACGAATATGCGCCTTTTCATCAAGTGCCTGCCCGCGATCACTAAAATACTTCAACGCATCACATATCCCTGCCAATATCACAGGATTGGATGAAAATGTATTGCTGTAAAAAATATCGCTTATTTTAGTTGTAAGGTCACTTGCCCCAATAACATCAAGTCTCTCAAAATGGTTAGGATTCTCTTTATCAAAAGTCGCTCTTCCTACCCACCAACATTTTGCGAGAGTATTTCTATAGAACCCGCTTCTTACACTCTTGCTTTTTTCTCCTACGCTAAAGAAGAATCTGCTGATTACTGCACTCACATCCGTCTCTTTCTTCTTCAAATGTTTAGTCGGATACTGATAGCGTTGTCTCATATAATCATAAAAAGTACCATTACAAAGTCCTGCCCAAAGTCTTTCATCAGAACACTGAGATTCGCTAAGCATCCTCAAATTATTGTAAAGAATCTTACAGTTTTCAAAATCGGCTTCACCAATGGACATCGCATCAACATCAGCTAATTCGAAATCGGGAACTTCCATGAATTCCGTAAAAGGATTACTTCCGTACTCTTCTTCTATCCAATTGTTATTCTTGTCATGAAAATAATGCGTATACAACCTGTCCATATTATGTTTCATGAAATCCACAGCATCCCGCTTCATAAAATATAATTTCATAAGCTTATTCCCCTAACATCTCCTGCAAATTCAGAAAAGTCTTCCCTATAGGAAGCTGGAGCATTTCCTGCACAATTTCCGTTATCGTCTGTTCGCCATAGATTACATCGTCCACAAAGTCTTTCCCTTGCTGTTGATAAAACTTTGTGAATTTTATAAACCATCTGAAATTCTCATATTCTTCATAACTCTGCCGCAGTTCCTCCATCATGTATGTCAGCGCAGGCATAACAAGTACAGACATAATCAAAGGACGCATAGTTAGATTATTCTGATACAAGATGTAAGCACTATAAACCTCTTCATTAACAAAGATCTTTATACGTTCTGGATCGAGTTGAAAATGGACTGGGATCTCTTCATTCTGATCCAGTCTCATTTCCTTTACCACACTAAAGAGCGAGTCCTCTTGTGCTAATTCCTCATAATTCTTCAACACACTAATCTTTGGCATATTATAATATGCCAATATTGCAGCTTGTGGTATCATGAGATCAATATCGCTATAATCTGGATTCAAATTATTATTTCTGTAAAATGGTATATCTACTTTTGATACCACCATTCCCAAAAGCGCTATCTCTCCATTTACTTTACTGCTGCTAATGCGATATGTTTCTTCATCAGAAAATGTATGTATAACTGTTCTGAATGATGTGTTTGAACACTCTATATGAATCAAATATTCCGCGTTTCCTTGGGATATTTGACTGCGCAATCCTGCGTTATCCAAATTCATACGAAATTTTAATACAAGGCTGTTGACATCCTGATTAATAACTTCAGTCGTTACATCAAACCCTCCGGAAATATAATCGTCTGTATCCTCACACAGTACCGGATAGGGAAAAAGCCTACTCTTGATTTCCACTTACTTCCACCTCCATCGCATAATTCTGTCTTCCCGATACTTGAAAATCGATTACGATCTTTTCATTAGGATTCACTCCATAAAGAATGATTTTTCCATCCTTAACTTCAGCACTGTTCGTACCAGATACTATATTGCTGATTCTAAGCGGCAGAGACTTTCCGTTCTCTCCCGTTGCAAACACCTGCACTTCCCCGTATGCCAATTCTTTCTCAGGTGTGCAGATTAAACGATTCGTACCATTACCTACACTAATAACTCTTGCCTTGACATTTACGTATGTCATACCGGAAAACACTTTATCCTGTCCTGCAATTTCTTCTCGGCCTTTTCTGCCTGTAGGATTCTTTGGCTTTTCGCCCTCTCTATGACGGTGTCCCGTCAAGGTTCCTTGATCATCTATGGTTCCCGATACTTTCCTATTGCCTGATCCTCTGGCACTTTTCACGGATGTCGTTTTCGGTTTATTTACGACTACCTCTACAGACTTTGTTGTATCCACAATGTTTTCCCGCTTCGACGCGTCACCTTCAGGCTCGGTTATGTAATCGTTTTTCCAATCAGCATTGAACATATTGCCGATATCAATCATTACCTCTGCACCAGACATTTCCTCAACCTTTTCTCTGATTGCAGATTTTACCCAGTCTTCAACTTCATTTTTATATTGCTTAGCAAGATCAGGTTTTGAATGCCTGTTAGGTTCCCATTTATCGTGAGTAGGATTTTCCATTTCTCTAAAAAAAGCGTTTAACCGGTCACCCTGAAGTTCGAGAATTCCCGTATAGGAAATCCCCTTTGGAAGACCTCTAATCTCTGAAATTTTCATTCCTGATTTTCTCACAACAAGAATTTTCTTGTTCAAATCATTCGCATAAAGCAGGCGCAACCTTAGCTGTCCCATACCATGAAAATTATATGTTTCCTCAATGATCTTGTCAGATTCAGTCATCAACACCTTATTAAAGAAGAAAGCATCCTTTGCATATTTTTGATTTCTGGCCACTATATATCTGAGAGTAGATTTCTTAATCTCCTGACCTTCGATTACAACATGAAGATTTCTGTATTCGATAGCCATCAGAAAATTATCAAGAATTTCTCCTATCATCTGATTAATCCAGTCATTCTTTCCATCTAGAGCAAAGTTAAACCCCGGGACAAACAAATCTGTACCCACCTCTCGACGATCATATATGCAATCCAACTCAGGAAGGCTCGGTACAGCTATATTTCCTGCTGTCTCTCCATAATAGCCTACGGAGCGTCTAATAGGATCTGAGTCCCCATAACTCTCATCACGAAAAGACATCAGATGCACTACACCTTGAACCGCTGTCTCTCCTTCAATATTCTTTGTCCGGTAGAACACCGTCTGATACTTTGAATTAATAAACGGCGCCGCCTTGCCAATACCATAACTTCCGGCTGCAGTTTTCCCTGACGATTTCAATGAAAAAGCAGTTCCCTTTACCAAGCTTACCCACGGAGTTATCCCTTGTGGATCATACGGTCCTTCCAATCCTTTCGTATTAAAGTCACTTATCCTCAGTATGCAAATTTTCCCTTGACTGAGATCATGAAGAGCCTTGTTCAGAAAGTTATGTGTTTTCTCATTTCCTTCTTCCGGCCAGTAAGCCTGGCACTTCTTTAGTATGCTTGTCATTCCAATCATACCTGGGAATGAATTCGGAGACATGAACTGCTTCTTGAATTCAATCTTTACAGGCTCATCCTCATCGTACTGCGCATCAAGTGAATTCTGACATATCTCTCGTGCAAGCGCTCTTAGCGGGTTTCCCTTAAACCACTCCAGTGCAGGATTAGAAAACCCCTCTATATCTCCATTGTTTCTCGATGGAAAACTCCAACCTATCATTAATTACAACTCCCTATTTCATCATTTTACTATCAATGATGCATGATTATCCACTGCGTCACCACATTTTCACCACTGACAGCATTGAAATGTTCTTCGCACAATGGATCTTACATCTTCGACCATACGCAGCTACATAGGAACCATAGATTCCTTTGTTTTGGCAACAAAGTATATATGCTTTGCATTTCATCCTTTAATGAAAAGCTGTAACTACTGTGTCCTCCCCCTTACGTCCATTCCCCTTACAATTCACCGCTCTGCGAACCGGAACAACCTTAATATTAAATCTACTGTACAGATCATAGATTCTTGGATGATTTGAATTTGTAATCATAATATCGCATCCTTTGTCGAATAGATCATTTACAAACTCAGCCAACTCCTCTTGGTCCGGTTCGTAAAATCTGTCGCTCGTATAACGCAAGAATGTCTCTTTTCCCGCAAATTGAAAATACGGTGGATCCAAAAAAATAAAATCTCCAGGTTCAGCATACTTTGTTAAAATCTTTTTATAGTCTCCACAGAATACCTTTTTCTTCTTTAAGACTTGGGCTGCTCTTCGTATTTGCTCTTCATTGCAGAAATTCACAGTTTCCTTTTTTCCATAAGGAACATTAAATTTCCCTTCCTGATTGACTCTATATAAACCGTTATATCCAGTTTTATTTAAGAAAATCATGCGAGCTGCTGCTTCCACATCTGTCATGGCTTTCCAATCTAATGAGCGTATTCTGTAATATTCTTCTTCCGTATTATTATATTGCTTAAGTTCCTCTATAACCTGTTCTGCCTTCCTCACAACCGTTTTATATAACGCAATAAGTTCCTTGTTACAATCCGCTAATATTGCGTTATCTGGCGAAAGCGCAAAGAAGAATGCACCTCCACCCAAAAATGGCTCTATATATTTTCCCTTATAATCAGGCACCAACGGCAATAATTCTCCCAATAACTGTCTCTTTCCACCTGCCCATTTTAATATTGGTTCCGCACGCTCACTCACAATCTAATCTCACTTCCATTTACTGCAATACAAGTTCTATAAGATAATATTTCGCCCTTGTATACGCGATATAGTTTAAATTTTGCGATATGTCATTCTTATGAATATAAATAACCATATCAGATTCAAGTCCCTTGAAATTGACAACTGATGAAACTTTGATTTCATCTTCTTCTTTTGGTTGATTCACAAATTTCCACTTAGCCAAACCCTCTGGGAACAAATTCATAAAATCATCAAGATCATCTACAAGAATAACCATTGAACTCGCTTGTAGATGTTCATCCACAAGATATTCTTTCAATAAATTATTCAGTCTCTGTGTAAGTTTCTTTGTACCTGCGATATTCTCACTTTTCGGCGCTGGTCCCTCTACGGGATTGGTAATCACATCCTGCCCTAATTCCGTTTCGTTCATAGCATATTTATATATATTGGATGTGTTTCTGATATTCTCATGAAGCAAGAATGGAGGCATTTCAATCATAAATGCATCTCCAAACGATTCTGCTCTCACCTTCTGAACATCATCGTAAAAAACTCCAAGCCGGGATTGTTTTTCATCTTTCAAATATAATTTCAAATTAAAAGCATCTTCTTCTGAAAAATCCTGAGCTTCGTCAACAAAAATAGCATCGTATTGCCACTTAATACCATTCTCCTTAAGTCTCTCAAGATCAAACACCTCAACATTTTCTGTGGACATATCTTGAAGAGTGCTTGCCAGTGAAGGCGATTTACATGTCAGAAGGACTCTTCCACCTTTCGCAGCCTCACGGTTTGCCATCTTAAGAGCAATCCATGTTTTACCTGTTCCAGCACCGCCACGCATATAAAACTGCCTGATATTGGAAAGAAAATAAATATAATTATCCTGAACACGATTGACCTCATCTAATTGTTTTTCCTTGAATTTCACAAGCGCCCCGGCAGCTGCAGCCATAGCGGTTCTCTTACGGATCATGTCGAGGAAAAAGTCATGTTCCTGCAGGCTGTATCTATTCCTTCCAAATCTTATTCCGCCCCATGCTTTGAACATGCCCTTTATCTGGGCTACAAGATTATTCATATCCGACGATTCGATTGTACATATACTATCTCTATTGCTGATACTTTCCGCCTGTGGGAGTACATAAAAAGGGAATATCGCACCTGCGCCAAACAATCCCGAGTAGTCTATGTTATATTCCTTTTTATATTTATCTTTAAAATAATACATACTGTCTTCTGCCTGTTTATAAGGGCTTCTGTCAAGGATACGATCACCATACTTTCCTGTATGCAATGTCCATATCCCTTCTGGCGAAATATCAATGCTACTTCCACCCTTTACTTCCAAACAAAGAAATCCATATTTTGGATTTGCAACTATGAAATCCGCCTCTGATTTCTCCAGTGATCCATTCTTTCTTTTTCTATTCCATTCCACAGAATAAAAGACTGTGTATGAATCATCCAATTGTCTCTTCAGCTGATTGTAAACCTCCAATTCTGAATCTTCCGGATCCAAAACATTTATGTTTTTTGGATACATTATTGCCATGTTTACATCTCCCAGAATCCAATAAATAGTTTTTTGCTTTCCTTGTTCTCTTTTAACGTGTACACATATTTTCTTCCCAGATCATGATTGAAAAACTCACAACAAATCTCAGGCAGTACCATGCATGCACTGCACGAAGTATCATCTCTTTCTCCGCAGATCGGATCGAAAATACAATTTTGGGTATTCTCCAGTGCTTTCAGAAGGAAGTTGTAATAATTGGTTTCTATCATTCCGGACAAAGCTCCCAATGGAGTACCCTGAGATGTCTGAGCGTAAATAAATATGCTCGTTGTTTCCAATATAATCACTTCCGTAAGAGAGGTATCTTCCAGACCACTGATCTCACCGGCACTCTTCATAAAAGCATGTGACATAGAATGAAGTAAGCCAAACACGTGTTTCGTTATCTTCTCTCCTTCATCCACTCCACTAAAGATATTCACCAGATCACCGTGGACATTTTCGGCAAACCATTCTTTTACAGCAACATCATCATCCGTATCCGGCATTTGTGATCCAGAAATAATTTCGTTCTTAAGGAGCCATTCAAGTATCTTTACCCTGTCAATTTCAAACAGAATACCTTCCGTTTCAAGCTTTGTCCCATATACCAAGGACGAATTGTCTTTGTATTTATTAAATGCAACCAATTTTAACCTTTTCTTGGCCTGAACCGGATCAGAAACCTTTCTGGTATACCCATAAGTACAATTAATAATTTCAATATCACAGGATACCTGCATCGACGATATTCCCATTTTACGGTTAAGATTAAGAACGTCATCTTCCGAGTCAATGAAGTCCATTGATAGCTGCTTACTGATGGAATCCTCCAATGACAAAACCTTTGGTGCGTATTTGAGTGTGTTATACTGCATCAGCTTAAAAGCAAAGCTTCCGATCCATCTTGCAAATTCGCCTTCATCTTCCTTCTTCTGTTTTATGAAAAGTTGATCACAATCATTTACATATGGTTCCACAGAAAGAATATTCTTTGTAGTCTCGGAAAGCATATTCTCAATAGCAGCATCTTTTGCGGCAGCCGGAACAATCCCATTGTCTATCAGTTTTTGAACAGCATTCTCTGCTTCCTGTCGTTTTGCATCATTTGTATTCTGGTCGCTGAACGCCAAGGCAATATTATCAAGGATTTCTATAAATCTCTTCTGTGACAATTTGTTGAACCATTTGGATACCAGAACCTTTTGAGCCTTTAATCCTTTTTCGAAAAATTCCCCATTTTTTCTATCAGCTATATTTATCACTTTAAGTGAAAACGGCTTATAGTTTCTCGTTGATTCAGCATTATCAGGAACCAATCTTGCTTTACAATTTGGACATGATACAGCAAGTTCAGCCCTTCTTTCTCCAGATTTGGTAACCGCTAACATACGGTAGGGATTTTCGTTCGGAAGATACTTCATCTTAAGATAACCCCCAGCTACATACGGTATCTTAACCGGCTCAGCGTGACCACACTCACATGCATATACCATCTGAAGCTGCTTCAGTATTGCTCCGCATGTAGGACACTTCCATTTCATATGATCAATATCATCCGGATTTCTTTTCTGAATCACTTCATGACACGAGTTACAGTAGAATACTAATGGAGATTTAATACCCACAATATCCTCAGCAGTTTCATTCATGGCCGGTTCCACAATCGTATAACTGTGAACATGATCCGTAATATCGAACGATAAGATATCACCACCTCTGTTTCCAAACAGTCTGATCTGTCGTTTGATCTCACCTTCAATAAACTTCTGATATACATCATCCATTCTGCGGTAATTCCATCCACTAATTTCAGCTGTCACGCTGGAACCATCTCCACGACTTGCGACCCACATATGCGGAAGGAAACTATATACAGCTTGGCTTTTACTTCTTGACATTATTGAACTCATGAAAGTTGTCCTCCCTTAGTCTATCCTGATGTGAACTTGCTCTTCCGTATCCCTCAAACTTTTCATTGGCTTCTTATTCCCATGAGAATATTTTCCAATAGCACCTGATAAAAATTCGCTTGGCCCCGGTGTATTGGCCATTATACCGTTACAAATCTTAAGAATCTCATCAGTTATAACCTCCCGATAAGCTTCTGACATTTTTTCGCCTTCATTGCATCCATAAGCAGCTATCAAAAATCCTGCCACTTCCTTTGGATCAATATCCCCCTCCGCAAAAGCCTTTTTCCATGTGCTTACATAGTAGATATTTTCCAAACTCAACTTCGGTGCATAATACTGATAAAGAATCGCGACAAGCAATCCAGGAAGTGTACAATAAACTGCATTCTTCGCCCAGCGATTGATCGGCACAGGCTCCACAAGCTCATCCTTATTTTGATGGAATATTACAAAATTCTTCAGATAAGATCTATCCCTTACACGCGTTAGACGGATCAAATCCATTACGATGCCAGTATACTTACGACCAGTTCGAGAGTATGCCTGAATATACTCCGCATTATTATTTGGTATACCAAAGAAGTACATTACATTAAAGGAATCTTCATCAACACCATGTGATATAGTACTTGTCGCAAGCAACAGATTCTTGCTTTCCAAATCCTTTCTATTTTCCTGTATTTCAAATAATGTTTTTCTTACGCTCTGAAAATCCGTATCGCTTGTCATAGATTCCGGATAATATTTGGGAATACCCTTATCTTCCAAATAGTTATTTGCCTGATTCTGAAATGCATTATACAGATTATCCACATCGTTCTTAACCTTGTTATATACAAGTTCAATCCAATAATCGTATAATTTTTCCTGCAATTCCTCTTTAGTTCCCTGAAACTTGTACGGCTCGGTCTTGAGAAAGTTATAATACTCTTCTGTGTGCATCATCATGTCATATACAATCACCCTCATAGTCAGTACTGATTGCCAAACACTGTCTGTAATAGATCTTCCATAAGGAACATATCCTAAAATAATACGCGTAATATCCTCCTCATCTGTTTTGGAATAAAAATTCCTATTGTTTTGCATAGAGGGATATTCACAAGGGAATCTTCTGCTATTCATGTGATACAAATTATTCAGATGTTCTTCGTACATAGAGATTGTTGCCGTTGCGCCAATATAACGTATCTTCTTTCTTTGTTGTTCGTGAACAAGGTTCTCTGCATAATACTTCAAAAAAGATTCATAGTGTGAATCAAATGTTCCAAGGCTTTCTTTCACAAGATGTAACTCATCCTGGATAAACAATGTCGGCACTGGATCCTTTAAGAGTGGTACTGTTTCCATTGGATTCTTACATCCGGACTTACTGCACAGACACTTTGACCCACAGGTAAACCCATGTATCTTGCATTTTCTCTTTATTTGACCAAAAAGCATCTTAAATTCTTCAGTGGTTCCCACCATAGCCATTTTGTCTATTGTACTTACTATGACAGATGGTAGATACCGATAGATTTCACTATCGACTATATAGAGGGGCAAAGTATGCAGATTACATTCCGGATTGTCACAAATGTGTTCCAGCCTCCACCCTTCCTGATTAAATCTCACATTGATCATCTTTTTACCACAAACAGGGCAGGTATCAGTAAATCTGTAATATTCATTCAAGGTACCCTGATCACTTTCCAGAATAAGCTGCTTACTTCCGTTTTGATTTCCCCTGCTACTAAGCGGCTCACTTGGATTAATACGATTAGGTGTATTCGCGGCACCAACGTAGAATCCCAGCGAAAAGGGATTCGTGTTCTGCAGTTGACAATCGTTTTCTCTGACTACATTGGCCTTCATGACAATAGTCAGCACACGATCTAATTGTTGAACCGCCAACAATCGAAGTGGATATTTAAGTATGGCGGTAACACCGTCATCTTTCCCTCTCAACCGATCAAAGAACATAGAAAATACTGTGATACCCAGAAATGCTTCCGTCTTTCCACCGCCGGTCGGGAAATAGAGAAGATTTGCAATGTCACTGTCAGTCTTTTTCAATGCCGAATCTGTATCCTCCTTAAATTCACACCGTATCACTTCGCATATCATAGATACAATAAATACAATCTGAAACAGTCTCCACCCCTCAATCGGATGCGTATTAGAATCCAGCCTTGTTTGAAACGTTTTATTCATCAAGGAAAATGCCCGTTTAACAGCGCCTGTATATTCAATTTGCTGAATACCATCTTCAAATCTGGATATCTCTGTTTCATAATCGCTCAATGCTTTTTTATAATTTTCTCGTGCAAATTCTGTAAGTCCGGATGCTTTATCAAACTCATCTTGGCAATTAACGTAATCCCTCTTAAGCTCCGAAAGAATATATTTCAAATTCTTTACTGGCTCCTCTATAAGTGTACTAAACTTCGTGTATACGCTATATTTGTCAATTGTAATAGTCCGCATCTGGTAATATCGTGGAACATTAACCGTTCTCAAGCGATTCTCAACTTGATCAAATTCCACAGATGCATTTTCTGTTACTGCGTATACCGGTTTCTTTTTTTTAAATCCCGTCTTGAAATATCTCATTGGGATTTCTTTAAACTGGATACCCTCGTCAGCTATAACTGTTATACCGGCATCATAGATTTTGGGAAGATATCCAAGATTCTGTCTGTCAATCTTCGGAGTTTTATTTACCATCTGTAAAGTAAAATAATAGTCTTCATCATCTTCAGAAATGATCTGATATATATCTATAGCCCAATGCGCATTGACTCTTTCTTGCTTTGCAGTGCATTTCAATTCAAAATGATCCTTATCAACAAGATCACTAAAATACAAATCCTCTTCTAAAACGATTTTTATCTCATCTTCAATCTGATCAGCAATTGAATTGAGACGTTTGTTAATTAAAGCTTCCAAATGACTCTTTCCGCATGAAATATCTGCCAAAGATATTTCTATACCATCCTTTAGAACTTCCTCAATAGCAACCTTTTTATAAACCTGTGGCAAAGGATAGTGTGCATCAGGATATTTTTTCTTAAGTTCTTCCACCGATTCATATACTTGATGGTCTCTTTCCGATTGTATCCGAAGAACATAATCTCTGACCTCTTCATAAGTTGGTAAAACCGTATAAAAAAGCAATCCGCGCGGAATAACATACAGACTCCCGGTAGAATTTTTATCTATATGAAATGAAAGACTGATTGACGGAATACTTTCAAATTGTCGAGAAATATCTTCTCGATATCCTCCTTCAAAAGTCTCTTCATTACGATCCTCTGCCATAGTTCCGACCATAACAATTTTTTCCGGATTATCGCCAACAATTCTTTCCGAAAAATCTCTCCCTGAAACCCGATTTATGTACTTATCTGTAAGAAACTTTGCCAACACATTGTAATCATTCATCGTTTTTCCCCATTCCTAATAATTTCATCCATTACCGTCCCCTGTTCCACATCACTTAGCACATAAAGAACCTCTCTCGCTCTAGAACATGCTGTATATAGTTTCCGCATTTGAATCTGCGCAGATTCTTTGTCATCCTCCGGCAAGGTCTTAACCGAATTCCAGCTGCTTAGCTTTTTACGATGTCCATTTTTATCAAAAATGTATGTATAAGGATATAGCCCTGTTAATACAACCGCTCTAAAATCTAAGCCAAGCGAAGAATCGATAGACGATATAACAACACCATTGGAACTGCTATATCTTGCGCGTTGGCCATCCTCTGTAGTTGAAATAAACGAAAACGGTATCCTCTCCCTTTCCAATGCAGTCCTAATCCAATACTGGATAGGATAGCCAAGTGCTTTGTTATCTTTTACCGGATACAAAATTGCTATTTCCGAATATCCGACATGATACTTTTCTACAATTTCTTTAATTGCATTCATCGTCTCTGTCTGAATATTTCTCCTCTCGATTCCTGTCTTTACAACTAATGCTACATTCTTGCTGACACCATTTTCAAAAAAATTATATTCAAACTCATCAATATTGATCATCTTTAACTTGCTTAAGTGTGCATTCATATAAACCAGCATGCGGTTTAAAAAATCACTGATTTCCGGGCTGTTCCTGTAATTTTTTTTGATATATTTAACGCGTCCTGTAAAATCCAGACTGCCGTCCGCAATTTTCTTCCATGGCGCATCCCCTCTACGGCTTTGATTTCTTACTGTCTGATTCAAGTCACCTGCCATCAAAAATAACGCATCGTCTGATTTTTCTAGTAGTTCGTAGCATAACTCCAGATATAACGGCGTAAAAATCTGAACCTCATCCACAAAAATCGCCTTAAATCTGATATCAATACGGTTGCATTTTACAAGATTTATACATTCCTGTATCTGTTCGTCTGTTGCGAATCCCTCTATGATTCTGCCAAGACATTCTCTAAAGAGCTTCTCCGCCAATTTGTGAAGTGTCAATATGTAAAGTTTCCTATGTGGATCTCTCGACAGACCAGCGCAATTCTTCTTAAACCGATAAGAATCCGCCAAGTTATTGTTATAGCAGGTCAGCAGTATATTCTTATCCTTGTACATACTGGTATATTTAAAGGCTTTAGAAAGTAGAAGTACGCTCTTCCCTGCTCCGGCATTAGCCAGCATAACTCTATGCCCACGCCCCATCTCGTTGATCTGAGACACCTGATAGTCATCCAGATAAAATGTCCTGTACTCTACTTCCTTTCCATTTATTTCTTCACTTTCCACCGGAATGTCAGCCGTTGTCTCCGGAATTTCGACACGATCTTTTTCTTTTAGGACAACCGTATACTCAGGAGCCAGCCTTTCGAAAATTGCCAGATCTTCTTCATCGCTAATCGTCTTAAACTGCGTATCATAGGGCATTCGTATGTTGTCAAAAAGATGCAGATCCTTCACGAACTTTGGTCTGTTCTTTGCCGATATTGGAATAAAAAACCGCACTGCCGCGAACGGTGAAAACTGTAACAATGTATCATCATCACAGGTAGTTACTGGAACAGCTTCATCAGGAAATATAAAAATATGTTTATACGGGAACTTTAAAATCTTCTTATCATTACTCCTCGCAATGAGCGCCCTAGAGTTAATAAGCCTGTTATATATAGCCTGTTCTATCATCTCTCCGAATTTAATATAACCCTGCACATCTAAAGGCTCTATATTTCCTTGCACAATCGAAAAAGTTATCAGGCCCTCATTGGGACTGATATACATTCCCATATGTACTTTATCCGTGCAAAAACCAACCGGATCGATTCCCACCGCAAAACTACCGGATTTTAAATTTCGAAGCGCATTTTTCAAAAGAAATCTTTCGCCAGCATTTATATGATCTTTCTTTTCAAACTCATGCGGCCAGATTTTTATTGCCATGACACCACCTACTCATCTACATTTTACTAGTACAATAATCTAAACGCTTTTGTAAATCCTTCTAAATTATCAATATCAGAGAAGTTGTCCTCCAAAAAACAGGCATTCTCTATAAATCAGAACATATTCTGCTTAATACTTCGTTCATACATTACCATCCTAAACTCTATCACTAACTATTTCTGCTCCCTTTCCACTTCTGCAGTACCGTTTCTAGCTTTCTAAAATCACAGCAACGCCTTTTCAAAAAAGCACTAGTCTTTTCAGACTGTTGCATCACATACAATTTATTTGCCCTTTTTACAATAGCTTCCTGATTGTGCTGACACCAGTCAAGCTGTTTTGCCGCCATTTTTTTATATTTCTTCGTAGCAGCATCATCTTTCCCGACAATCCGAAGATTCAGCGGAATGGTACAGCTTTCGTCTACCGGAATCATGTTGTTAAAATTCAATACCCCAATCAACTTTTCCCCATCCATTATCTTCATAAAATCCACGTCATTTTTCATAGAACTGTGTTTTGGTTTTGGTGAACTTAAAGGGACACAATATTTCTTCGTGCCGCATATTATTATAATTCCCACAAAAGGTCTTGTTTCTTTTCCAGCCTGCGGGGATACGGACATAACATGGTCATCCGCCTTTGCAAGATTCCGTATGTACTTCATGTCTATAAGATATAAATGCAGTCGTTTTTGTTCCACGTCTATCCTCCAGCCTTTTTAGGGCAAAGATTAAGGCTGCGCAAAGCGCAACCTTAGATTGTTTCCACTTACGGTAGGACTCACCGCTTTTATCGGTTCCACTCCCAGTAGGACTCACTGCTTTTATCGGTTCCACTCTCAGTAGGACTCACTGCTTTTTATAGGAGTTCAACTCCCATACGATAAGCTATGCCTATCTCTAATTAATTTATACAAAAAAACAGAAACTATGTCAAGAAATTTCTATGACATTTAGTATAAAATGTCATAAATATATCTTAAAACACTCCCTATTGATACACAACCTCCCGAATCACCACTTCCTCCGCCATAGCCCTCAGCGCATTGACCTTCTGCACCCAAGCCATCTGATCTGCGGCTTTGAGTGCCTCATCAACACCCTGCCTCTCCATCATCTGCCTGAGCAGGCATTCCACTTCTTCCTCCGCCTGCCTGTCGATCTCCCGAAGATGCGCCGTCAGCTTTCCCAGCAGGAGCATTGAAGTGTATGTTCCGTGCCGATGTTCCCGCAGGAAGTTCTCCCGCATCATCCCGTACCTTCCGATCATCTCCTTCGGGTCCCCATCTGCCTCGTCATCCAAGATAAGGTTGGGTATCAGATAATCCCCTTCGACTCTGTATGTGATATCCGTCATCGTTCTTCCTCCTTCTTCTCTCATCCATTTCATAGATAGTCAGTTTATAGAGCAGATTTATTGTCCCTTTTCCCTAAAGGTGTTCCAAGCCATTCACGCTCAAAAGCTTACCAGCGGAAAAAGGAATATCTTCTCTGTCGCTCCCGCTCATTCGAAAAGTGAGATAAGGTTTGCAACACAGTCCCCGTCTGTTTTCGGTTACCAGCCACATGGTCTTATTTTTTGCCATGCGGCATTTTGTACCATTTTCCATAAAAATGTTGCTTTGCTTTTCGTTTTTTCTAGGAGATAAAAAATCCCGTAAACATAGACGTTTACGGGATTTCTAATCAGCTCCCCGAGTAGGGCTCGAACCTACAACCCCGCGGTTAACAGCC
>CAJUJK010000045.1 GCA_910586705.1 uncultured Lachnospiraceae bacterium
AACCGAGGAAGATAAGAAGTATCATATTCACGAGTGGGCAATGCTGTTTAAGGCAACGACATGGGAGGAGATCAAAATGCTGGCATCCAAGGATGAGTATCTGCAGGAAGCGTCTGAAACCATATTCCGCATGAGCGCGGACGATCTGGTGCGCAAACGGTGTCGTGACAGGGAGGAGTATTATCAGGACTTGCGCAGCTATGAGCGGAAGATCGAGCAGGACCGTATAGAACATGAGCAGGATATCCGTAACTATAAGCGAAAGATCGAGCAGAACCAGACAAAATATGCGCAGGCAATTGCAGAGAAGGAGGCTGAGATTGCGCAGGATCGAATAGCGCATGAGCAGGATATCCGCAGCTATGAGAGGAAGATTGAGCAGAACCAGATAGCATATCAACAGGATATCCGTAACTATGAGCAGAAAATAGAGCAGGACCAGATAGCTTTAGCCGAACAGGATGCCCGGATCCGGCAACTGCAGGCAGAACTGGAAGCACTGAAAAACCAGAACAAATAGCCATACAAAAGGAGCATACCCTCGCGATATGCTCCTTTTCTGTTTCTCTTGTTTTATCAGATAACGCTAAAACTTATTTCTTTTCTATTTCCGCGCCTTCCTCCGTATTTTCGCTCTCTTCAGCGTCATCCTTCGCCTTCTGCATTTTCCGTTTCTTCCGCTTTTTATGTACGATCAACGCAATTACCAGAATCAAGGCAGCCGCACCCGCTACGATAAAGACAATGTACTCCATCATCCCCTTCTCCGTCACACTGACCGCAATCTTCACGTTGCTGCCTTCCGCCAAAAAGAGATGGTAAATACCCATAAGCTCTGTCTCCGCTTTCCTCCATCCGGCGCCGTCCTGCACATAAATCTCCACGCCCTCCGTCTGTCCCTGCGGCGCCTGATAGCGGATCTGATGGGTTGATGCGCCGTCATCCGGAATTTCCAGCGTCCAGCACTCGGTCAGTTCCTCCGGCGCTTCTCCCGAAGGAAATGCCACCTGCACCGTATCCGTTCCCGGCTTTTCAACAGTCACTTCCTCTTCCTGACCAAACTGACCGTCCACCAGAAGCGCGGACTGCCCGTTATCCCGCATCCAGCTTCCGGCAAGCGTCGTCAGATACCGCACATACTCTACCGATACATCCTCGTCAAGTTTTACATTTGTTAGGTCCTTATTGTCCCAGTCCGCGTAAAACCCTTCCTTTACCGGAATATTCGGATAGGTATCCAATGCCACGCTGCCGCCGTAAGAGCACTCTGTCATTCCTACCTCTTCGTCATCCGCATAAAAAGTAACCTTCATCTTGCGGAAGTTCGCAGGAATTCCTTCTGTCTGCAAAAGCGTCTGATAGTTTACCGGCTCCGCCTTGCCGCTGTAGCTGATACGGTCAATACCGGCAATCTCCTCAGATACGAAATAGTTATCCACAATCTCCGCATTGTCGGAAACTTTGCCCGCTATGGCTCCCGAAAAAGCATCCGCTTCCTTCACCTTCACCATGGCAAGACAGCCGTTTATTCCATTGCCCCATCCGGCAATTCCTGCCACATATTCCTCGCCCGCTACCGTGCACTTCGCATAGCTCTGTTTGATATGGGACAATGACTGTCCCGCTATGCCGCCCACATAATCGCCAGCCGTGCTCTCAACCCTGCCGTAGTTCTCACAGCCAAGCACTATACCCATCTCCTGCAGACCGCATACGCCGCCCGCATAACTTTTCTGCGCGGTAACTTTCGCCTGATTCACGTTCTTTCTGAGAACGCACTTGGTGAGAAAAGTGGAGTTTGCCCTCGCGTCGTCCAGTCCCGTGATGTCACTCTCCAAGTCAAAATCATACTCGATTGCCATGGTCCCGGCAATACCCGACACATTCAGATCCGCCTTCACATTTCCGCTGTTGGTACAGCTGGCAATAGTGGCGTCCATACTCTCTTCCGCATTCTCCTGCGACTCATCCTCATATCTGCCGGAATAATCCATATCCAGCACGCCGTCCAGCGCATCCGTATACAGCAGCATAATCTCGCTGAACTGATCGTTGATATCCGAAAGGTCATCCCCCAGAAGATCGCCCGAGGAGGACATCTCATCATTCAGATATCCCATATTCTCAGAGATATTTTTCAAGTTGGAATTAAGGCTTCCCGTAGTGGACCGATAATCCTCCCCCAGCCTTGGGAAACTGAGATCCGACTTATCGTTAAGCGTGGTGAGAATATCCTTCGTCTCCTCGCCCATATCTTCCAGATTTTCCGCGGCATCCTTTGCGGAAGAGGCGGCAGATTTCAACTGCTTTTTCGCATCATCCGTCATCTCGTCCGTATATTTGGACGCGATGTCCGTCATAACTTTCAGATATCCGCTCATATCATCCGCGTAACTGTTGCCGTTATGGGCATCACTATACTGCTTATCCGCGTACTCACCAGCTTTTTCCGCTATCTGGGAAGCATTTGCTGCCATATTTTCTGCCACTTTCTCCTGCACCTGACGGTCAGCCTCCGCCTGCGCACTTCCGTCCGTAAGCGGAAATTCTCTGGTTTCCCCGGTACTGCTGTCGTAGTGCACCCATCCGGTAATTCCCATATATTTTTCCAGCACATCTGCCTCACTATAAGGACCTCCCCAGCCGTTATCCACACCCGACTCAGTCACCGGCTTCAAGTCATACTCATATGTTGTATCCTCGCTCCGCGCCTTATCTATATAATAGTTCTCATACGCCTCCGTAGCCTTCGCCACATCCTCGGCATGCTGTTTCCCTGCCTCCTCGATGGCTTTCTTCGCCTGATCGTACTGCTCCTTCTCCCCGGGTGTCATATATTGATAGAGATCCATGGATTTCACCATGTCCTCCAATTTTCCTGCCGCGTCCTTCACGTCCCCCGCCGCATCCGAAGCGTGATCCATCACACCGCCGTCTTTCGCCGTCTCGTCCAGCACATAGTCAAACCGGCTCACCGCCTCGTTGACGGAGTCCATCATACTGTCCGTCCATTCCACCGTCCTGTCCGCCAGAACATGGGTATCGTCAAGCGCCCTGTCCGCAAAATCCCGGATCACCGACAGCCTGTTGGAAAGGATATCCGAACGGTCGCCCGCATCATCTAACATCTTGCCAATCTGGTCATGCATGGTATCAATGTGATCCGATAACTGCCTTACAATATCTTCCGACAGATCCACCGCTATATATGGTTCCGCCTGTCCGGCAATACCGCCCACATCCTTACGTCCGTATATCTTTCCCTTGTTTGTACATGCGTACACATACCCGGACTGCCTGCCTACGATACCACCCACGTTATAGCCTACATGCTCGTAGCCAATCACACCCTCGTTTACACAGCTCTGTATAATTCCCGTGGAAAGACCCGCTATGCCGCCCGTATCCACCGTATTTTCCGTGGTGGAGAGTTTTTCGCTCTTCTCGTCCGCTCCCCCTTCCAGAGAACCCAGAAAGCCCGCCGTATATTGTCCAAGATCAATGTCCTCCAGAGATTTCGCCTTATCCTCACTGGAAATGTTGACATCAGCGCGGTTGAGACATCCCACAATATTACCCACATTATCGCCCGCTATGCCGCCCGTATAATGCGCGCCCGTGATCGTTCCCTTTGCCTCGCAGTCCATCAGCACACCGCTGATCTCGTTGTAGCCCGTGATACCGCCCACATAATCGTTGGCTTCCACAACGCCTTCAAAGACACAGTTTAACAGGATGCCGCTGTTATCTCCGACGATACCGCCTACCACCATCTGTTTCCCTGTCGGCTTGACCGTGCCCTCCACTTTCAGGTTGGCGATCACTGCCGATTCCTGCGTATAGTTAAACAATCCCACATAAGATATCGGCTTATGCACGAGGAAGCCGCTGACTGTATGCCCCTGCCCGTCAAAATAGCCGCCGAAAGTCGGTATGGAGACAAAGCTTTCCCCTGCCAGATCAATATCCGCCGTCAGATACACTTTCTTATTCTGGGACCATGTATCCAGCCAGCAGTCTCTGGCGAACGCCTTCATCTCTTCCGCATTACTTATGTAAACTATCTCCCATGCAATCTCCTCATCGTCGTAAGAAGCAATCGTCTCGTTGGCATCCTCCACGCTGGCGACTTCTTCCTCTTCGTTCTCCTCTGTCTCCCCGTCTTTTTCCTTACCCTCTGCCCGTTTCGACTTTTTTTCTGCGTCTGTTTCCTTCTCCGCCTCAGTCTGCGCTTTTTCCTCTTCCGCCCGCACCGGCACCGCCGGCAGAGCGCCTATAACCATTGCCGCCGCAAGCAGCAGCGCCATCCATCTTTTCTTACTCATGGTCAGCCACCTCCCTGCTCGCCATCTCCTCAGACACCGTCTCCGTCAACTGTCTGTATTCCTCCTCCGTAAGCTCCGTCACATCTCCCGCTTCCACGTAGGCGCTCAAATTACCTCTGACAATGGCGCTCATCGTACCTGTCACAGTTCCTTCAATCCTGCCGCGTACCAGACCGTCCACTCTCATAAGCCCGGTTACATTCTTCGTGCGGATCGGCATATTCATAACAAAGGCTGTCTTTTCAATGATCTTATCGCCCACCAGAAGGATCTGCGGCAGGACAAACATGGTCACCAGAATGGAAATGGATGTACCCCGCCCCAGACATTTTCCGATACCGAAGATCGCCGCGTTGGAAGTCAGCTTACCGATCAGAAATCCTGCCACCACCATCATGGTTCCCGAAGTAATAATCGTCGGAAACGCCTGATTCATGGAATCTATAATGGACTGACGTCTGCCGTATTCCTTTCGCAGTTCCATATACCGCCCGGCAATGACGATGGCATAGTCAATATTCGCGCCCATCTGGATCGAGCTGACGATCAGGTAGGACATGAAGAAAATATTGTCATGCTGCAGCGCCGGAACGGAAAAGTTCAGCCAGATACAGCCTTGAATTACCGCAATCAGAAGCACCGGCATACCCGCTGACTTGAAGGTGAACAAAAGCACCACCAGCACAGCCAGAATGGACACCACGTTGTTTACCAGATTGTCGCGCCCGAAAGTCTTTTGCAGGTCGTACTGGCTCACCGATTCGCCGCACACCAGTACCCTGCCTCCCGGATAATACTTGTCTGCAATTTCGTGCATCCTGTCAAGAAAGGCAAAAGTCTCCTCACTCTCCTCGGGAAGCGTCAGGAACACAAGCATACGGCTGTAGTTTTCGCCCTGCAGCTGATTCTTCGCAAAGTTCATGGCGTCATACGCCTCATCCAGCGTATCCTGCAGGTCATCCTCCAGCGTGACATACCCTTCTTCCACCTCGTCGTGGACAAACATAAACATATCAATCAAGGACACCTTATACTCCGGCAGGCCGTTGACCACCTTCGCATAGTCCTCGTCATTTACGGCGTAAGCGGCATACACCAGCTCCGCCACCTCATAGTCCAGATCAATCAGCTCCGAAAACTGTCTGGGCGTCAGTTTATCCGTCAGACAATAGTCGTCAAGCGCCTCTATATTGGCAAGCCCCTGCGTGTAGTCCACTTCCGGGCAAGCCTCCAGCTCCGCCAGAAGCTTCGCCTCCTTCTCGTAGTCTCCCGCCGGCACAATCAGCGCAACCATATTGCTGGCGCCAAAATTGTCCGTCTGCAGTTCCTCCGTCTTCTGGATGCTGTTCTGGATCGGCGGCGTGATCGTAGAATCGCCGAACACATAAGGGCACTTGCTGGAAACCGTGTACGCCCCCACAATGACAAGCACAAAAAGCGGCGCCACAATATGTCTCGTCGCGTAATCGAATTTTCCCACAAAGGGGATATCCGGGATAAAGTTCTTATGTTTGGTCGTATCCATGAGCTTGGAAAACAGCATGATCACGCCCGGCATCAGCAGGAACACCGAGCCCAGCGCCAGAAAGATGGACTTGATCAGACACATGGACAGGTCGGGACCCATCTTGTACTGCATAAAGCCCATGGCGATCAGACCACCTATGGTCGTGAGGGAACTGCCGCAGATCTCCGGGATCGCCTTACTCAGGGCAATGATAATTGCCTCGCGGGCTTCCAGATTGACATGCTCCTCCTTATATCTGTTCAGAAGAATAATAGCGTAATCCACCGACAGCGCAAGCTGCAGCACCACCGTCACGGAATTGGACACAAAGGAGATTGTGCCGAACACAAAATTCGTACCCATCTGCAAAATTGCCGCTGCCACGAAGGTAATCAGCAGAACCGGAACCTCCGCATATGCCTGCGAGGTGAGCAGAAGCACCGTCACCACAACGAAAGCAACCAGCACGACGATGACATTCATTTCCTCCGCGATCAGCTCCGCCTCGATATCCCCCAGCGTGGTAGACAGATAGTAGTCGTATCCGTCCAATTCTTCCTTCACCCGGTCAAGCACTTCCAGACACTGATCGTCTTTCTCGTCATAATCGAAAGTGACATTATAATAGGAAGAACCGTTAAAATAATGTTCTTCCGTGTCATCAAAGTCTATCATAAAGACGCCCGGTATAAATTCCAGTTTCCTCTCAATAGACTCCGCCTGCTCATAAGAAACGTTCGCCACCATCACATCACAGGTGCCGTATGTAATAAACTCCTGCTCCATCAGATCCAGACCCTGTTTCGTTTCCGTGGAATCCGGAAGATAGTGGGACATGGAGTTCTCTACATTAACCCAGTTTCTTGATACGGCGGAAAAAATAATCAGAATGCCAAACAGCAGAAAAAACAGATTTCGTTTATCCACAATGAATCCGCAGATTTTGAGCATTGTCTGATTGCCGCCCTTTTTTTCCATTTTCTCGTTCTCCATAGAGCAACACCTCTTTCTTTCAATGGGAAATATAGCACTTCGACCATTGGTCGTCAATTCCATGCATGGCGAGTTTTATACATTCCCTTGAAATTGTACAGAATACGGCGTAAACTATATCTGTATCAACAGAAAGGTTTTCCTATGAAAAAGAAATCTCGTATTAATTTATCCACAACGCAGACAATCCTGCTCAGTTTTTTGCTGGCAATTTTTTTGGGAAGCGCGCTGCTTGTCCTTCCGGTCAGCTCCGCAGACGGCATAGCCGTACCTTATATAGATGCGCTCTTTACGGCAACCACATCCATCTGTGTGACGGGTCTTGTGACCGTTCCCACCTTTTCGACGTGGAGCCTGTTTGGGCAGATTGTCATTCTCTTTCTCATCCAGATCGGCGGGCTTGGAGTCGTCACTATCATGTCCGGGCTTATGATCAGCCTGCACCGCAGAATCGGTATCAAGGACAGAATGCTCATTCAGGACGCCTTCAATCTGAATACCCTGTCCGGCATGGTTAAGTTTATCCGAAAAGTGATTGCCGGTACGCTTCTGGTCGAAGGAATCGGCGCGCTTTTGTACATGACGGTATTTGTCCCGGAATTTGGCGTAAAAGGCATCTGGATTTCCCTGTTTAATGCCGTGTCCGCTTTCTGCAACGCAGGCATGGACGTAATCTCTGCAGACAGCCTGTACGCCTATGTCCATAATCCCGTTATCAATATGGTGACAATCCTGCTGATCGTTTTCGGCGGGATCGGCTACATTGTCTGGTGGGATCTTGTGGGCGCCTTGAAAAATATACGGCGGCAGCGCCTCAGATGTTTTGCCAATCTGACCCTTCACAGCAAAATTGCCCTCTCCGTCACTGGGATCCTTATCCTTGCCGGAACGGCGGCTGTTTTTGTCTTTGAATATAACAATCCGCTTACGATGGGCAGTTTTTCTATTTTTGACAGACTGCAGGCATCGCTGTTTCAGTCCGTGACCACGAGAACCGCCGGCTTTGCGACCATCCCGCAGGAAGACCTGACAAACGCTTCCGCCATCACCTCCCTGCTCCTGATGTTCATCGGCGGATCGCCGGTAGGCACCGCAGGCGGCATTAAGACGGTAACTTTCGCGGTACTGATTACCTCCGCATTTGCCACAATGAAAACCCACGCCGAGGCGGAGCTCTTCCACCGCACCATTCCGAAACATGCCGTCAGCAAAGCGGTGGCGGTAGTGAGTATGGCGTTTATTATCCTGTTTACGGCAACCCTTCTTCTGTCGGCTGTCACCGACGCGGACGCCCTTGACGTCGTATATGAAACCGTCAGTGCCGCCGCCACGGTAGGTCTGACGAGAAGCCTGACATCTGAACTGAATATCTGGGGCAGAATCATCATCATCATAACCATGTATCTGGGCAGAGTCGGTCCGATTTCTCTTATGATCGCGCTGAACACAAAGAAAGAAACGAAAAACATCATCAAGAATCCCACCGAAGATATAAGCGTGGGCTGAGAAAGGAAAATTACCTTATGGGCATTCAACAATCTTACGCGGTATTCGGTCTCGGCAGATACGGTCTTGCCGTGGCAAAAGAGCTTGTAAACAGCGGCGCGGAAGTGCTTGCCGTGGATCTGGACGAAGAACTGGTCAACGCCGCCATCGCCGAGATCCCCATCTGCAAATGCGCGGACATCACCGAGGCGGAAGTCATTAGACAGCTCGGCATCGCCAATATCGACGTCGTCATCATTGCCATGGCGAGCAATCTCAAGGCAAGCGTCATGGCGACCATGCTCTGCAAGGAGATCGGCGTGAAAACCGTGATCGCCAAATGCTCCACCGATTTAGACCGCAAAATCCTGCGCAAAGTAGGCGCAGACCGGGTTGTATTCCCAGAGAGCGAGTCCGGCATCCGTCTGGCAAAAAACCTCTTAAGCTCCGGGTTTATGGATATCATGGAACTTTCCAAGGACATGTCCATGGTGGAACTGCCCGTCAAGGCGGAATGGGCAGGAAAAACACTGATGGAATTAAATCTCCGCAAAAAGTATTCCATCAACGTTGTGGCAATCATAGAGGACAAAAACGTCTGCATTGCCATTGACCCCGAAATGCCTTTACAGCCGTCCATGAAAATGATTGTGATTGCCGATACGGCAAAACTGGGGAGACTTGCATAAAAGTCTCCCCGGTTACACAGAACCCCCATAATCTGCGCTGAGGATGCCTCATTTTAGGCACTCTCAGCACTAGAACTTCTTTTCACTTTATTTACAGTTTTAATTCTACATGAATATCGCCATTCAGCCCTTCCAGCATCTTCTGGAACTCCTCCCCGTCGGTTTTATTTCCCACAATGCTGCCATAATGCGTCGGGATCACCGCCTGCGGTTTTATCTGCGCGATATACTCAGCCGCCTGTTTACAATCCATCGTGTAAAAGCCCCCGACCGGAATCAATGCCACGTCGCAACGCACCTTTTTGATATCCTCATTCACATCCGTATCGCCGGACACATAATAACGGGTGTCGTCCATCGTCACCACATATCCCTGCCACTTCTTTCCCTTCGGGTGAAAAGGCTTCAGTTTATTGTAAGCCGGGATTGTCTCAACCGCGATCCCACCTGCCTCGAAACTTTCGCCCGGCTGATAAAACAGACAGTTTCCCTCTGCCATGCCCGACTCCGAAAGCGCCTTCTTTTTCATGGATTCCGGCGCGACAAGAAGCGTCTCCACCTTCTGCAGCTTCGCAATGGACTCCGGCTCAAAATGATCGTAGTGCTCGTGCGTGATAAAGATCAGGTCCGCGTCGTGGGAGGCGGCAGGAATTAAGTACGGATCAAAGTATAAGACTTTCGATCCCCCGATGCGGATGCTGCTCTGGGTGTTAACAGTTATGTTGGCTAAAGTCATTTTCGATTCCTCCCTCTTTTCATTTCACCATATCATCATCTATTCTTTGAAGCAAGTTCCAATCAACATCTCCAAGCCTCTGCTCCAATTCCTCAATCAGCTTAAATTGCTGCTGCTCCATACCCGCATCATATTCATTTACTTCATTATATTTTTTCACATACCGTGTAAGCCAATAATATTTGCTATACAGGACTACCTCAAGAGACTTTCCTGAAAGCGTAATAACTTCGTCCTCTTTCGTATAAAATAAGAGACAATAATGATATATCGTATTCAGAACTTCATTTTCATATTTTCTTTTGGCACAATATCCTGCAGAAGCTATCAGCTCATCCATGCCCTCCAATATCAATTTCATATTTCTTTCCATCCCCTCACGCGTACCGCACAGCGCGTTTTGCTAAAACATCGCTGCAGCCGGTACCTACTTTATCGCTACAATAACAGAAAACTTCTGATAAGAATAAACACATTTAACAGTCTTAAAACCGCATTTGCAAAGCATCTCCGTTTCCTCCTCAACAGAACATTCCCTGTCCAGCTTCCTGCGCTCTTTCCACAATTCAATATCATGTTCTGTCAGTCCGCTCTCCGCAAGCCGGCTCTCCCAATAGGAATCAAACCAGCCGTCCATGCCAGCCTGTCCCGCACAAAACTGATCATAGTTCACAAACAACCCGCCTTCGGGTAATTTGTCGTAAATCCTTTCAAACAGCTTTTCCTTATCTCTGTTTTCCAGATGGTGTATGGACAGCGCCGAGACAATCACGTCAAAATCCTGCATCGGCAGCTCTTCGGAATAATCCGCCACCTGATATGAAACCGTATCTATTCCTGCAAACCGTTTCCGGGCAACCTGCAGCATGTCATCCGCGATATCGACAAGCACATATTCGGACGCTGGAAAATGCTGATACCAGAAATAGGACAACAACCCCGTCCCTGCCCCTAAGTCCAAAACCCGCTTCGGTTCCACTATGTTTGACACGATAAATTTCGTCGTGTCTATGTAATAGTCGTCAAAGCAGGGAATAAATCTTTTGCGGTTGGCATCGTATTCTTGGGCGATTAAGTTGAATTGTTCTTCTATGTTCATTTGGTTTTACTCCTGTTATGTTTCATCAGCCTGCATACAATAGGATTGTTCAACTATCTCCATAATCTGGTCAATATCTGCGGTATGCTCCATGTATAATTCCACGTCCCCATTTCCCCAGCGTCCAAGACCCGTAATATCTCTACAAATGCCTTTCGGATCAATAACCTCTGAAAACTTCATATTGATAGAGATTCGCAAACGTTGTTTCTGGAAAACAATATCGACAAAATTAGTATCCAGTTTATACGCAACATACAGCTTCTTAAATTCACGTTTCACCGACGGCGAGAGATTCCGAATACGGCGGTCCAGAACATCAAACAGTGTTTTGGTGAATACATTTGTATCATAGGTTTCAAGATTATACTTCTCTGCCGGCTTTTCCTCCACTTGATAGGGAGCCAATTCCTCTGCCGTCATATCCGGAAATGCCCATATCTGTTTGGCTTTATCAGCCAGCAGACGGGCACGCTCTTTTATCCGCTGTTCATTCCATTCGGTAACTTTGACTACATAAGCGTTCAACCGGAGTGCACTCTCCTTAAAACCGCCTTCCATGTCCATCTTTACCATAAACGGATGGTCACTCATTTCAGAATTATATGCCGTGAGAGTCAAATTCCCTATTGTATGCAGATAGGTCTTCTGTACATTCCGCCAATCAGTTCCAAGCATCTGCTGCCATTCCGGGCTCAGATTACTATTCTGCGGCATGATATGCTCTATTGTATAATTTTCTATGATAATTTGGGCTTTATTACCATAATTCTCCAAATGACATAAAATAAAGTTACGGGAACGCATTGTATATATATCCTTAGAAACAAATGCCGCCGTGAATTTATCATCATTCGGAAATTCCTTATAATCATCACGCATAATAAAGAATGCCTTAATAGAATTTACATAGTCATCCGGCCTGATTTCGTTTTTCAAAGTCGCGAAAGTTTTATTTAAAGAATTTGGCGGAATGTCGCAAATACTACGGCGAAATACATAACTGATGCAAAGCCGAATAATCTGTTGCAAACCATCTTCTTTAATTATACCCTCAGCATAATCATTATGCACTTTGAGCAAAAATGGATAAGATACTTCCATACGCAAATCATTCATATCCTCATAAAGAGCCTTAAGTATAGAATTATTACTTCTCCCAAATGCCATATCCGTATAATAGTTGGCATAGGTAAACAGATCCTAACATAACTCCCGAACAGTTCCAAATTCACAATTTAAGTGATAAAGTTTAAATTCTTCATATATACGATTTTGCTTCGGTATGCGCGTAGTCTTCATTGTTAAATAATCGCGAAAGAACTTGTCCATAACCAAGCCCTGTGCCTCATACACAAAAAGCAATTCCATCGGGCGCCAAAGATGCTCGTAAACATAGGTCTGTTCAGCAGGTTCCAATCCCATTAAAACATAGTTCCTAATTAAGTCAGATTCTGACAACTCTTTACCTGTGGAATTCAGACTCTCAAAAATAGCCTGCGCGTCATCCACTAAACGGTCAAGCGTAATATTAACAATCTGTAATTTACCGATAGACTCATATACCTCTGCCGGCAGCAATTCCTTGTCAGCAATTTTACTTGCAAAGAATCTATAGTTGTCCAACAGCTTCGACCTTGTGTCATCCGGAATAGGCTTTTCTTCTACAAGACACTTTAAAATATCTCTGTCCGATTCCGTCAAAAGCAGCTTGTAGCGCTCATCGCCAGTTTCATACTCATTTTTCAACAGCATATTATTGATACGGCGGGCATTGATTGTTGTGTCGTCTGGATTTTTGACAGCATAATCACGAAGAGCAATCAGAAGTAACGAAAGTGTCGTCATTCGCTGTTGCCCGTCAATAATCATATACTTTTGAACACCGGTGGGCATAGCCTGCTCTGCAATATTTACAATAGAGCCTACAAAATGCCCCTCCCTTCCCCTCTTCTGCATCTCGGCAATATCATTCCAGAGACGCTTACACTGTTCCACATCCCAGCTATAATAACGCTGGTAGACAGGTATCAGAAATTGTCTGTTCCCGTTTAAGATCTCATAGATATTGCCTTTTCTTGCGTCCATACTATTCCTCCAAAAGTCACTTTTTATTTCCATATGGCACAGGGGTTTCTGCCACCATTAATGGATATTCTCTATTATAGTCATAATTGTATGTAGCTGACGCATACTGTTCAATCCTGCCCTCATAAGCGTCCACTCGTGCACCCATGTCATTATTGTCTGTCCACAGCTCGCACTGAAGCATAACCGTCTGCACCGCATCATCCATACCATCCGGCGGATACTTATGCTTTTTTAACAATTTCCGTATCATCATACGCATTTTCGCACGCGCAGAATCACGTCTCTGCCAATCTATCGTCCGATTGCTGCGCAAAGATTCTGCCAGCTCTTTCGTAATGGCAATCAATTCCTCATTCTCATAAAAATCCTTAATTGCGCGCGGCTTCGTCAGTGCATCATAAAATGCCAGCTCATCCGCCGTCAGCCCAAGTTTCTCTCCTTCCTTTTGCGCATCTTGAATTTGCTTTGCAAGGTTGAGTAACTCTTCTATAACCTGTTCGTTAGTGAGCATTCCATTTAAATAGCGATTCATTGCCTGCTGGATCATCTCGCTAAACTTCTCGGACTTTACTACATTTGTCCGCTTGTATATGATAACTTGCTCAGCAATCAATTTCTTCAAAAGCTCCACCGCAAGATTCTTTTCTTTCATTTTTCCAATTTCTTCTAGAAATTTCGGATCAAAAAGCGAAAACTCTCCGTCTACATCTGAAAACAAATTAATCACACCATTGCTCTTTATACTGTGTTCCAAAAGCGCATTGATTCTGGCATTCATCTCCAGCAGAGAAAACTTCCTCCCTTCTCCTTGATTCATCAATCGCATAACCAACACACGCACCGACTCAAAAAATGCTGCCTCAATACGCAACGATTCCTTTGTAAGTGATGAACAAAGTGATAACGCCTGCTTGAGTAGCAACGCTTCCTTTAAGAAACTATCTTTCTCGCGCTCCTTATTCTTAGGAATAATAAAATTGACCGCCCCGCTGATTGCTTTTGACCTTTCCAAATCAGTACCGGTCGTGAATTTTGAATAATCGTATCCATGGAAAAAATCCCGGCAAATAGAAAGTTTCTCCAAAAACTTCGGATATGCCACTTTTGCTATATCCGTATCTCCGTAATTCTTCTTATCACGTGATGTATAATCATTCATCGCCTCTTTCAGCGCAGAAGCGATGCCAACATAATCAACTACCAGACCACCTTCCTTATCCGCAAAAACACGGTTTACGCGGGCAATCGCCTGCATCAGATTATACCCTTGCATCGGTTTGTAGACGTACATAGTGGCAAGTGAAGGAACGTCAAATCCCGTCAGCCACATATCAACCACAATGGCAATCTTCAATGGGCTGTTATTATCTTTGAATCTTTTTGCCAGCTCGTCCTTATGACGCTTGTTTCCAATAACCGCCCGCCATTCTTCGGGATCTTTGTTATTCTCCGTCATAACCACGGCAACCTTTTCCATCCAAGACGGACGCACTTCCAGAATACGGTTATATATCTTCATAGCAATGGCACGGGAATATGCTACAATCATCACCTTGCCAGTCAACAAATTTGCACGGTAATTTTCATAATGATCTAAAATATCATCTACAAGGGAGGCTATCGTCTGATCATTCCCTAAAATAGCCTCCATCTGTCCAAGTTCCTTTTTACTCTTAGAAACCACTTCCGGGTCGGCATTATTCGCCATGATGTCATATTCCGTATCAATTAAATGCAGCGTATCTTCATCCAGCTTCAACTTAATAACACGGCTTTCATAGTATACCGGTCTGGTAGCGCCGTCCTCCACCGCCTGCGTCATGTCATAGACATCGATATACTCACCAAACACCTCTCTGGTGCTCCTGTCTTTTATGGAAATGGGTGTTCCGGTAAATCCTATATAGGTAGCATTGGGCAGACTGTTACGAATAATTCTTGCTGCTCCAATTTTGATTTTTCCTGTTTCCGCATCCACCTTTTCCTTGAGTCCGTATTGCCCACGATGTGCCTCATCAGCCATAACTACAATATTTCTGCGTTCAGAAAGTGGCTCCTGAGATTCCTCAAACTTTTGCATTGTAGTAAAGATAATCCCATTTGCCTGCCTGCCTCCAAGCAACGATTTCAAATGCTCCCGGCTTTCCGCGTGCATTGGTTCCTGACGCAAAAAATCTTTACATTTTGCAAACTGCCCAAAAAGCTGATCGTCCAAATCATTACGATCCGTAAGCACCACTATAGTCGGACTATTCAGCGCCTCCTGCAACAAATGCGCATAAAACACCATAGACAAAGACTTCCCGGACCCTTGCGTATGCCAGAACACGCCACCTTTTCCATCCGTCTGTATAGCTCGCTTTGTGGATTCAACCGCCTTATTGACAGCAAAATACTGATGATATCCAGCCAATATTTTGAATTGTTTTAATCCTTCATTTGAAAAACAAATAAAATTCTTAATGATATCGAGCAACCGCTCTTTCTCAAAAATCCCTTCAAAAAAAGTGTCAAACTGCGCATGCTGTGTATTTTCATAACTACCGTCTTTCGTTTTCCATTCCATAAAACGATCTTCGCCGGAAGTGATCGTTCCTGCCTTGGATGTCAAATGATCACTCATAACGCAAATACAGTTATAAATAAACATGGAAGGAATTTCATACATGTAGTTCCGAATCTGTATATACGCCTCCGATGCATCCGTCTCTTCGCGGGAGGGAGATTTCAATTCCATCAGCACAATCGGAAGTCCATTTAGAAAAAGGAGAACATCCGGACGTTTATTGCTGTTTTCAATAAATGTCCATTGGTTTGCAACAATAAAAGAATTGTTATCAGAATTATTATAATCGACAAGATATATGAGCCCAGAGCGTTCCTCGTCTTTAATAAAATAACGTACCTCAACACCATGCTGAATATAATCCATAAAAACAGCATTCTTTTGAACCAACTCAGCATTCTCGAAATTCTTCAATTTGAATAAAGCATCTGTTATCGCATCATCCGGCATATTAGGATTCAGCCTCTTAAGCGCAGCATTTAATTCGTCCTCATATAACGGCGACCTAAAATCCCGCTCCACATCTGAAACATATCGATATCCCATATTCTGGAAAAGTTCGAGGATAGAATTTTCATAGTCAGCTTCTGTGTAAAATTCTGACATAGTTTTGGCTCCTTTGTACGTTATTGATATCTCTGATGGTTCTTAGGACAGTATGTTTATTATCTTTTCATTTATCCGTCTATGCGTGTAAACGAGAATTTA
>CAJUJK010000046.1 GCA_910586705.1 uncultured Lachnospiraceae bacterium
GGGCCAGTCAAGGTTTCGACAGGGGTCTTGCAGCTGGAGAAGCTATCCGCAGGCTGATGCGTCAAATCGCAAACTTAAACACAAACGCTGAAGATAATTTAGCATACGCTGCCTAAAGGCAGCTGTCCGCCTTAGTGCACCTACACATTAAGATCCGGGCATCATCTATGTAGGAAACGACGCAGGGGACGCCTCTTACCTGCGGGCGTATCAGAGGCTACTGAATCCACGGGGGTGTCGGTCTCCCTGTGGAGGAGGGAATGAGGAGCAATCCGCAATGAGCGACTATGATAGTAGAAGGACAGGGAATGGGCTTTTGGACACGGGTTCGACTCCCGTCTGGTCCACTCGGAAAGTTCTTAAAATGCCGGATGTTTGCGTTTTAAGAACTTTTTTTGTGTAAAAAACAGAATACATACAGGCAATGCACGCGTGGATTCTTTCACAATTTACTGGACATAGTTTTCATTTGGCTGTAAAATAAAAAGAAATATGGTTAATTTTTACCACGGGGAGAGAGGGGCTTATTATGACGGAAGAAAAAAGGGGTACGAAAAGCAGGGAGAAGGGGAATGTCCTGCAGTCTTTGAGGACGAAGATAGTCGGGGTTATGATACTGGCGATGGTGATTTTGTCGGTATGCCTCTCTGTCGTGCTGATTAGGAATCTGCGGATTCCGCTGATGAATCTGAACCAGAGCTATCTTTACGATCTGGCGCTGGCATATGGAGATAAGCTGCAGACGCAGATCGAGGTGCAGGGATATAACACGGCGACCCATTATAATAATCTGGCGGATTCCCTCGGTGAGGTTGGACTCAAAGGCACGGAATCCAGTTACGCCTATCTGGTTTCATCGGAAGGGATGATGCTCTATCACCCCACAAAGGAAAAGGTCGGCCAGCCGGTGGAAAATGAAGTGGTGAAGGCTGTGGTTGCGGAGATCGCCACAGGCGTTGTCCCGGAGCCGAATGTTGTGGAGTACGATTTTAATGGTTCCATGAAGTATGCGGCTTACTATGTGACGGAGCGGGGACATTGTATACTGGTGATCTCGGTGGATGAGGATGAACTGATGAGCACCGTACACCGGGTTACGCTGACAGGAACCGCATGTACGGTTGTCATGGTTATCATTGCCAGCATTATCGGATTTTTCTTTGTGAGCAGGATCATAAACCCCATCATCAAGGTGACGGGCGTGGTGGGACAGCTTGCGCATATGGACTTTTCTGAGATCGAAGGGCAGGAAAAGCTGACGGCGCGGGCGGATGAGACAGGGCAGATGAGCCGTGCCGTGGCGGAACTTCGCAGGCAGCTTGTGGAAGTCGTGGGCGATCTGCGCGGGCAGAGCGAAAAGCTGTTCGAGGCTTCCGATGTCCTGAACGTGAACGCCTCCGAGACGGCGACCACGGTGGAGCAGGTGGAGAAGGCGGTTTCGGAAATATCCGACGGTGCGTCCTCGCAGGCGGACGAAACACAGAAAGCGACAGAAAATGTGATTCTGATGGGCAGCATGGTGGAGGAAACTACCAGACAGGTGGAGGAGCTTACCGACAATGCCAACGATATGAGAAAGTCCAGCGACGAGGCGTTTGAGACACTACAGAATCTGGAGAAGATTAACGACCGGGCGCGAGAAGCCATCGACGTGATCTACGAGCAGACCAACACGACGAACGAATCTGCCATGAAGATCAGAGAGGCTACTTCCCTCATTACGTCCATTGCGGAGGAGACGAATTTACTCTCCCTGAATGCAAGCATAGAGGCGGCGAGAGCCGGCGAGCAGGGCAGAGGATTTGCGGTGGTGGCAAGCCAGATCCAGAAACTGGCGGAGCAGTCCAATGATTCGGCGAGACAGATAGAAAATATTATTGATTCCCTGATCGAGGATTCCCAGAAGTCCGTGGCGACGATGGAGGATGTGAAGAAGATCATGGAGAGCCAGAGTGAGAGCGTGGGCAGGACGAACGAGCGCTTTGCGCAGGTGAGAAGCGGCATTACCCAGTCCCTTGACGGCGTGAACCAGATCGCGGATAAGACGAAGAGACTGGATGAGGCGAGAGTGAATGTGGTGGATGTGGTGCAGAATCTGACTGCCATCGCTGAGGAAAATGCGGCGAGCACGGAGGAGACTTCCGCTTCCGTCACGGAGGTGAGCACCATCGTGTACAGCATTTCCGAGAATGCGGCGAAGCTCAAAGAGGTGGCGGAGCATCTGGAGCAGAGCATGAGTATTTTCAAAATCTGACGGACGTCTTTGAGGGGTATTTATGGAGAAGCGCGAAGATGATTTTGTCGTCGGTGGCTACCGCTTTGCAACGATCGCGGATGCGGAGACGGCGAGAATGGAAGTAAAAAAGGTAGAGAATCTGGAAGAACGGCTCGATTACCGCAAGCCCCAGAACGTACTGCTGGTCTATAACCGGGCGGTGGAAAACCAAGTGTTCCTGACGCCCATCGGGTTAAGCTATCTACAGAAAATGCAGAAGGAAATGACGAAGTGGGGCGTGCCTGCGGATAAGATACAGCCGGTGCCCCTCCGCGGGACCTTCAGCAACAAGACGGCGAACAGCCGCTCGATCAAAATGAGCGTCGCAAAGCGGCATCCTGAATACCAGGGGCGGTTTGTGACGTCGGTGCTGATCAATGTGGTGCTGGTATTCCTTGTGGCGGCGATGCTCGCCATTGCGTGGAACAGCGAGACCCCCAATATTGTGAATTACAGGCAGGCTGTGGTGAATGAGTATTCGGAGTGGGAACAGGAACTGACCAGACGGGAGAATGCGCTCCGCGAGGCGCAGCGCAAACTGGAGAACGGGCAGTTAAAGGAACAATGACGTAACAATTCAGGAATTTGCACTTGCTGCAAAGTCCGTGAGAATGTGTAGAGGTTGAGAAGAATCCGGTCTCTTTGCCGAAGACAAAACTGGAATAGACCGGATTCCGTAACTAGAAGCCGAAGGCTGAATAGTTACAGAGAGGCAGGGCGGTATATGGATAAGTCGAAGATCCTCGTGGTGGACGATGAGAGCCGTATGCGTAAGCTGGTTCGGGATTTTCTGGTAAAGAATAATTATGAGGTGGTAGAGGCGGCTGACGGCGAGGAGGCGCTGGATCTCTTTTTTGAAAAAAATGATATGGATCTGGTGATTCTGGACGTGATGATGCCCAGGATGGACGGCTGGCAGGTGTGCCGGGAAATACGTGCATACTCCAAGGTCCCTATCATCATGCTCACGGCAAAGTCAGATGAGAGAGACGAACTTCTGGGCTTTGAACTGGGGGTGGACGAATATATCGCCAAACCCTTCAGTCCCAAAATTCTTGTGGCACGTGTGGAGGCGATCCTCAGAAGAACAGGGCAGGCGGCTGCGGAGATGATCGTGGAGGCGGGCGGTATCCGTCTTGACAAGCAGGCGCACAGCGTGACGGTGGAGGGAACGCCTGTTGATTTAAGCTACAAGGAATTTGAACTGCTCGCCTATTTCATGGAGAATAAAGGGATTGCCCTGTCCCGGGAAAAGATTTTAAACAGTGTCTGGAATTATGACTATTTCGGGGACGCCAGAACGATTGACACCCATGTGAAAAAGCTTCGCAGCAAGATGGGAGACAAAGGTGAACTGATCAAGACAATATGGGGCATGGGTTATAAATTCGAGGAAGAAAGTTGAAAGAACTTCTAAAACTCAGTGATCGGGAGGTAAGGAATGTCCAAGCGCTTGTTTTATAAGGAGGAACTGTTTTTTACGACAGAAGAAACAGAACTCGGGGATGAAAATCAGGACAAGATCATAGAACTGTTGGGCAGAAATGTGGCGGTCGGCGTAGTCGGCGGGTTTTATGAGGAAGGATATCCCGTTTATTTTATCAGCTCATTTGCGCTCAACAATATGGGGATGACCTATGAGCAGTTTATGGAGAAAACCGGCGGCTGCTATCTGAACGCGGTATATGGGCCGGACGAAACTATATTTACGAAGGTCTTTCTGCCGGGAGAAGAGGAAAAGCGGGAGTACCGTGTGATAAACGGGGAGGGAGAGCCTGTCTGGGTGCGCTCGATCAGGATGGAATCCACGTCCAAGGACGGCAGGAGGATATGGATCTCGGCAATCAGGATGATCGACGAACAGTACCGTGTCAGCCAGATGTCGCACGAGGCGTTCCGTATGCTGCAGGACACTTATTTCAGAATCAGCGCCATCGACCTCAACAAAAATACGATCACGGATCTCAAATTTGTGGAGAGTGAGAAACTGGAAGCGGAACGGTTGAACGGCGATTACCGGATGACCGTTGCGTCCTGCGCCAAGAACCATGTGGATAAAAAGGACAGTGAAAACTTTAAAAATATCATGGCGGTGGAAAATCTGAAACAAGTCTTTATGAACGGCGGCGCGCCGATTCATTTCAGTTATCTGCGTCTGGTGGCGGGAGAATGGAAATGGGTGCGCACGGAACTGGTGCCCGTGGAAAATTTCAGTGAGAACAACGCCAGAGTGATGTGGTATGTAAAAAACATCACAGAGGAGAAGGCAAGAGAGACAGAGATGACTGATCGGATGCTGCGGACGAATGCGGAACTGGTGCAGGCACAGAAGGCGCTGGAAGAGGCGAATCTGAAAATCAAGGAGTCGAACCGTATGCTGCGCCGGAGTCTGAGCGCGGAGGAGCAGTACCGGCAGGCGATTGTCTCGGAAGCGGTTTTTGTATTTAACGTGAACGTCACGCAGAACCTGATCGAAGAAGAATTTTACGAGATCGTGGATGGGCAGATGGAGCCGGTGCTTTCCCGGATGGGCTTGGAAGCGCCCTGCAATGCGGACGATTTCTTCCTGCGCTGGAGCAAGGAACGGGTATTCCCGGAGGACAGGGAAGTCTATACGCAGACGCTTAATACCCATCATCTGCTGGAAGCTTACGAGCGGGGGGAGAACGAACTGATCATAGAAGTTGAAAGTTCGGGTTCGGACGAACAGCCCATCGTTCTGCGGCATACGATCCTGCTCACGAAGGACGGGGTCAGCGGCGATATTCTGGCTCTCAATAATGCCAAAGATATCACGGATGTCCGCGCAAAGGACAGGGAGACGAAGAAAGCGCTGTTGGACGCGTATGAGGCGGCAGACCGCGCCAACTGCGCCAAGACCGATTTCCTTTCCAAAATGTCCCACGATATCAGGACGCCCATGAATGCGATTATCGGCATGACTGCCATCGCGGGAACCAAGCTGCACGATCCCGACGGGATGGAAGAGTGCCTTGCCAAGGTTTCCGCCGCGAGCAAACACCTGCTCTCGCTCATAAATGAGGTGCTCGACATGAGCAGGATCGAGTCGGGCGCGCTGACGCTCGATGAGGAGGAGTTTAACCTTCTGAATATTATTGACAGCATGGTGAATATGCTCTCCGATGCCGCGCGGGAGAAGAAACAGAAGATAGAGTTCCGCGCCCACGGCGTTCAGAATACCAATGTGCGGGGAGATGCGAGACGGCTGCAGCAGATCTTTGCAAACGTGATAAGCAATTCCATCAAATATACGGAAGAAGGCGGGGCAATCAGCATAGAAATTACAGAAACGGCCTCGCAGCAGGAGCATGTCGGATGTTATGTGTTTGTGTTTAAGGACAATGGCATCGGCATGTCAGAGGAGTTTCTGCAGCACATTTATGATCCCTTTGAGCGGGCGGACGATGTGCGTACCAGCAAAATTCAGGGGACCGGGCTTGGTCTGACCATCAGCCGGAATATCATACAGATGATGGGCGGAGATATTCAGATCGAGAGCGAGCTGGGGATCGGGACGATTGTGACGGTGACCGTGCCCTTAAAGTATCAGGTGCCGGGCGTGGTGAACAGGAAGGATCTCATCGGAAGAACGGTTCTTGTGGTGGACGATTCGCCTTTTGCCGGGGAGACGACCAATGTCCTGTTAAGCAGTATGGGGATGCGCGGCGAGTGGGTGCAGTCCGGCGAGGAAGCGTTGGACTATATGAAGGAAAAACGGCGGAAAGGGGAAGATGTTTTTGCCATCCTGCTGGATGTGAATATGCCGGGTATGAACGGTATGGATACGGCGAAGGCGATACGCAGGCAGGAAGGTGTGGAAATTCCCATTATTCTCGTCTCCGCCCACGAATGGGTGGATATAGAAGTGGAAGCGCGGATGGCGGGCGTAAATTCGTTTATCAGAAAACCTTTCGACAAGACCAGACTGTTGACGGCGTTCCGCAATTTTATTCCCAGAGAGGTTGTAAAGCAGACGGAAGAGACGCTGGAGCTGGAGCAGATCGGGGAGGCGGATTATTCCGATAAGCGGATCCTCGTGGTGGAGGACAATGACCTGAACAGGGAAATTGCCACGGAAATTCTTTCCATGACGGGGGCAATGATCGAGACGGCGGAGAACGGAAAGGAAGCCGTGGACATGGTGGTTGCTTCGGAAGAAGGCTACTATGACTTGATTCTCATGGATTTACAGATGCCCGTGATGAACGGGTATGAAGCGACGACGTCGCTCCGTGCCATGGAGCGGGAGGATGCCAGAAAGATGCCCATTGTGGCGATGACGGCGAACGCTTTTCTGGAGGACATACAGCAGTCGAAAGCCTGCGGCATGAATGAACATATGTCAAAGCCACTGGATATTGACCAGCTGCAGCGGATGCTGGCGAGGTGGCTGACAAAGCAGAACAGAAATACATAAGACGGTGCCGGTTCCTTGAAAAAACAGGGAGCCGGCATTTTTTTACCATATTTAAGAAAGATAAAAAAAGTCTTAAATGTGGGCTGATATACTTTACTTTTGCAGATAAATGGTTGTATTCTAAAAAACGGATATTGGGTGAACGGATTCGGAGGAGGCAGTATGAAAAAACAATACATAAAATCCGGGCGCAGGGGCGTTTCGGTTTTGCTCGCCGCGGCATGTGTTACCGCGATGCTTGCGGGATGTGGAGATACGGCGGCAACAGAGGAGGAAGAGACACTGAGTGAAGTGATTCCCGTGGAGGCGCAGAATCCTGCGGCGGGGACACTGACACTCAAAAATGAATTTGTGGGGACGGTCAGCCCGGAGGAGTCGGTGTATGTGATTCCCATGGTGTCGGCTGAGGTACTCGGTACAGACATCAGCGTGGGTGATACGGTGACGGCAGGACAGGAGTTATGTAAACTTGATACCGAGGCGGCGGAATTGCAGCTTGCCAGCGCGCAGGCACAGTATAACAGCGCGGCGGCGGGCGTGCAGGCGGCGGAAGTGGGGTATGAGATCGCGCAGGCGCAGTATGACAGCGCGGTGGCGCAGCTCGACGTGCAGAATGAGCAGACCCAGAGACAGAAAGATCTGACCATGTACCAGATGCAGATGCAGATCGACGGGATCAGCGACGGGATCGACGATATCAATGAGCAGATCTATCAGCTGGAAGAGGACAGGGAGGACGCCAAGGACCAGAGGGACGATTTAAAGAAGGCAAGAAACAAGGCGAACGAATATGTGAAGCAGGCGCAGGCGGCGTATCAGGCGGCGCAGGCGGCGGTGACGGCTCTGGAGCCGCAGGATTATACGGAGCTGCAGGCTGTGAAGGGAACATTTCCGAATGAAGAGGCATATGAGTATGCCTTGAAGCAGGCAAAGGAACAGCTTGCGGCGGCAAAGGCGGCTTATGAGGGCGCGCAGGCGGCGGCTTCCCAGACAAGCGCGGCTTACGAGCAGGCAAAGGCGGGCATCGAGTCCATAGACGACGGGAAGGAAAAACTGGAGGATTCCCTCTCCGATACCTATAAGACAAAAGAACAGACAGAGACCGTAAAAAATCTGACGGAGGCACAGCTTAATATCGACACCCAGAAGGTGCAGGATATCAGCAAAAAGACGGCGGCTCTGGGCGTGGATTCCGCGGCGGCGCAGGTGAACAGCGCGAGAGTGGGCGCGGCAGGCGCAAAGGTAGGAATCGACAGCGCGGAATACCAGCTTGATATGTACACGCTGACAGCGCCCATCGACGGCGTGATCGAGGCGGTGAATGTGAAGGAGCATGATTTTGCATCCCCGCAGTCGCCTGCTTTTGTTATTTCCAATAAGAATACGATGACAGTCACTTTCGGCGTGAGCGAAGGTATCCGCGGCACGCTGCGGGTAGGGCAGAAAATTCAGGTGGACAGGAACGGCAAACTCTATGACGCGGCGATCACGGAGATCGGCAGCATGGTGGATCAGAATACCGGGCTGTTTATGATCAAATCCTGTGTGAGCACGCCGGATGACAGCCTGCTGACCGGCAGCAGCGTGAAGGTGACGGCGGAGACATACAGTCAGGCGGACGCCCTGCTGATTCCCTATGACGCGGTGTACTATGACGACAGCCAGCCCTATGTCTACGTGGCGGAGACTGGTACGGCGAAGCGCAGGGACGTGGAGACAGGTATTTTTGATATGGACACGATCACGGTGCTCTCGGGTCTTTCCACAGAGGATGTGCTGATCACGAGCTGGTCAGCGAACCTCAGGGAAGGGGCGGAAGTGTCCGTGCGGATGAAGACAGAGAGCGGGACAGACGGGGAACAGACAACAGCCGGCGGGGAAACGGACAGCGCACAGACTGCGGACGGAGAGTAGGAGGCAGCGACATGGGATTGACAAAATTAGCTCTGAAGCGTCCCGTTTCGATGGCGCTTGTTATTCTGGCTCTGGTGGTGTTCGGGCTTTCTTCCATACCGGGTTTCCGGCTGGAACTGACGCCCGATATGGAGCTGCCGATGCTTCTCGTCTACACGGTTTATCCGGGGGCTGACCCGGAGAGCGTGGAGGAGCTTGTGACAAAGGAGATCGAGGCGGCAGGATCGGAGCAGAGCGGCGTATCTACCTACACGTCACAGTCGGCGGAAAATATGTCCATGGTCATGTTCCAGTATGACTACGGGACAGATCTGGACGACGCCTATATGGATTTAAAGACAGCGCTTGACGCGGCGAAGTCGTCCATGCCGGACGACGTGCAGGAGCCGACGGTAATCGAGATGGCGATGGACCAGATGGAAACCATGGATATTTCGGTCACGGCGGTGGGCGACAGCGATGTGCTGAGCTATGTGAACGATACGATGGTGACAGAGCTGGAGACGATCTCCGGCGTGGCGGATGTACAGGTATACGGCGGCAGGGAGAACTATATTCGGGTATTGCTTGACTCGCAGGCGATGAGAGAGTACGGGGTAACCATGAGCGGCATCGCCCAGACCATCGGGGCGATGGATTTTACGGTGCCGGTGGGCAGCGTGAATCAGGGCTCACAGGATATCGCGGTGTCCAGCAGCGCGGATATTTCCGGGGTGGTGCAGATCCAGAACATTCCCATTACCACGGCGAGAGGGCAGGTGATTCCGCTCTCGGAGCTGGCGCAGGTCAGTGAGAGCCAGAAAGCGGCTTCCAGTTTAAGCCGCTACAACGGACAGGATAATGTGACGATTGCCATTACGAAAAAGAAAAGCTACGGCACCGTGGATGTGACAAGAGACGTGGAGCGGATGCTGGAGCTTTTGCAGGCGGACAACGACGTGGTGGTGATTGACACCATCTATAATGCCAGCGATATGATTATCTCCTCGCTTTCTTCCGTGGGAAGTACGCTGGCGCTTGGCGTGCTGCTTTCCATGCTTGTGCTGTTTCTTTTCTTCGGGGATTTCAGGGCAAGTCTGATCGTGGGAAGCGCCATGCCGATTTCGCTGTTTGCGACGATGATCGGCATGAATATGCTCGGTTTTACATTCAATGTGGTGACCATGGGGGCGCTTGTCATCGCCATCGGCATGATGGTGGACAGCTCGATCGTGGTGCTGGAGAGCTGTTTCCGCCTGAAGGATAAGACAGGGGAATACTATGACGCGGCGCTCAAGGGCACCGGGGTGGTGACGGCTTCGATCATCGCATCCACGATCACCACGGTCGTCGTATATGCGCCGCTTGCCACGATGAAAGGTCTTTCCGGGCAGCTGTTTTCCCAGCTTGGCATGACGATCATTATGGCAATGCTGGCTTCCCTTGTTATGGCGATGACCATTATCCCGCTGCTTTTCAGAAAATTTAAGCCGGTGGAGAAAAAGGATCTGCCGATCAACAGACTGCTTCGCAAAATCAACGCGCGGTATGACAAGGCGCTTAGAAAAATTCTGCCGAAAAAGGCGCTTGTGGTTGTGATATCGGTGTTTCTTCTGGTGGCGGCGTTTATGCTGGTCAGCCATATCCACACGGAGCTGATGCCCAGCATGGACGAGGGCGCCTTTGCCATCACGGCAAGTTTCCGCTCCGGCACGAAAATGGAACTGATTGAGGAGCAGACAAACTTTCTGGAGAAGATGGCGGCGGAGGATGAAAATGTGGACCACTATTCCTTCAGCGTTTCGGGAGATACGGCGACGCTGACAGGGTATCTCTCAGACGACTGCGAGCTGTCAACGGGACAGGTGATCGAGCGGTACGCGAAAGAGCTGGATGGTCTGACCAATATGGATATCAGCATCAGCGCCACCGGCGCCAGCATGACCAGCATGATGAGCAGCGGGATTGAGATTGATCTGGAAGGCAGGGATCTGGATGATCTGCGGGAGACGGCAAGACAGGTACAGCAGATGCTGCAGGGAATCCCGGGCGTGCTGCAGACCTCTTCCAATCTGGCGGAGGCATCCACGCAGGCAAAGATTATGATCGACCCGTTAAAGAGTATGGCAGTCGGACTTCCGCCGGTGCAGGTGGCGGGGGAGATGTACAATACCTTGAGCGGCATGAAAGCGGCTACGCTCAAGAGAAGCGGCGAAGAGTACGAGGTGCGGGTGGAATATCCCGAAGGCGAGTACGAGGGTATGAATGATCTGATCAACATGACCCTTAGTACGGCTTACGGCACACAGATACCGCTTTCGGAGATCGCGTCGGTGGTTTATCAGGACTCTCCGATAACACTGATCCGCGTGGACGGCATCTATCAGGTGGCGGTTACCGCAAGCACTACGAAGGATGCCAAATTTACGGCGCAGGAGGCGGCGGACGAGGCGATGGAGCAGATGGTGCTCCCAAGAGGCGTTTCCCGTGCCACCAGCATGATGGACGACATGATGATCGACGAGTTCAAGGCGATTATCACGGCTATTTTTGTGGCGGTGTTCCTGATCTTCCTCGTCATGGCGATGCAGTTTGAGTCGCCGCGGTTTTCACTGATGGTGATGATGAGTATTCCCTTCGCGCTGATCGGCTCGTTCGGACTGCTGTATATAACAGGTTCGACCCTCAGCATGGTGTCCCTGATGGGTGTGCTGATGTTAGTCGGTATCGTGGTGAATAATGGTATTCTCTATGTGGATACGGCGAACCGTCTGCGGGAGGAGATGTCTCTGGAGGAGGCGCTGATCCAGAGTGGGCAGCTCAGACTGCGCCCGATTCTGATGACCACGCTGACGACCATTCTGTCCATGGTGCCGATGTCCCTCGGAATCGGGGACGGCTCCGTTATGATGGAAGGTATGGCGATGATTATCATCGGCGGTCTGGTTGCCTCCACCGTGCTGATTCTCCTGCTGATGCCCACGTTCTATCTGATTATAGACAAGCGGAGCAGAAAGGCGAAAAGGCTGGTAAAGAAAGAGGAAAGGAAGAACAGGAGAGAAGACAGAAAAGCGGAAAAGAGAGCGCGCAAAGAAGAAAAGGACAAAGAGAAATAAGAAAACACACTAAATATAAGAAAGACCGGCGCCGGATCATTTGATCTGAAACCGGTCTTTTCCGTTCCACTTTGCATCATAGAGCGCCTTGTCGGCATTCTGGTAAAGCAGTTCGTAAGTGTCGTTGTTGGCGGCAAGCCCGACGCCGATGCTGGTCGAGAGCTTCTGATCGGGATATTCGCTGTCAAAATTCTGGTGAACGATGGAGATGAATTTATTAAGCATCCCTTCCGTCTCCTTGGTGGAGATGTCACGCCCTACGAACACGGCAAACTCATCGCCGCCCAGACGCCCGACGATATCTTTGTTCCGGTTGAAATAGTTTTCCAGAACAGAGGAAAATTTTCGCAGGACCTGATCGCCTACGGGGTGTCCGAGCTGGTCGTTGATCAGTTTGAAGTTGTCCATATCCATAATCATCAGCAGACCCTGTCCGGGGCGTTCCGCCAGTGCCATCCGCACAAGGTCTTCAAAACCTTCCCGGTTTAACAGTTTGGTGAGAGGGTCCATCCTTGCCTTTGTGCGGATGGAACTCATCTCCTTCGAGAACAGGGACGTCAGGAAGAAGAGAAGGGCGGAGGCGACCACGGCAATTAACAGCATGGGAAATTCAATCTCCCACAATTTCTTTAACACTTCATTGCGGTTCATACATGTGACAAAGTACCAGTCGGTGTCTGGTATGGCAGTAATATTTACAAAATAGACGCTCTCATCCCCGAGAATATCGTGCTGCCCGGTTTTAGCTTCGTCCAACAGACTGCTCACATTCTGGTACAGCATGGATTCGCTTTCGGCGGATAAAGTCATACCGATCATGGAGGCGTCAGAGTCAGCAAGGATAAGACGGCTGCCGTTGGTAACAAAAAAGGCGTGTTCGACCTGTCCTGAGGTAATTTCCTTTGCAAGCTGTGAGGCATAGTCCAGATAGACGTCCGCGGACAGGACTGTTACGGCAGGACCGGTTCTGAGGCGGCTGCTTATGCTCACACAGGTACCGCCTGTCATGGCGTCCACATAAGGCTCGCCGAAGGCAAAGCGGTCGTGCTGCAGTCCTTCTTTATACCAGTCGCGCTCCGTCACGACGAAATCCTCGCCGGGTTCCCAGCCGGAGGCGTCGAAGTAATTCCCCTGATCGTCACCCATGTACAGCCCGAAAGGATACGCCTCATGCGAATCCACGCTGGTGTACATCAGTTCATAGGTGTCCTCGTTCTCCAACCCGAGCCTCTCGATCATATCCTTGTAGATGGTCACTTCGCTCAGGACAGATTCTGCCCATGCGCTGATCTCTTCCACATAGTAATTGGATTCCAGAACCAGTTTTTCTTTGGAAAGAGACAGTATTTCACGTCTGACAAGCATAAAGTAGATGATAATCATCACCAGAACAATGGGTACAATGGTGCAGACCAGTTTTATGTTCGCCCAGATATAATGGTGTTTTGCCTTCACTGGAAGTCCTCCCCTGCAAGAATAATGACGCTCGGTTTCCCACAACAATACTTGTCATAATTTTATCATATGCGCCCGGAAAGTCAAGGCAGCGTCTATTGACAAACAGGACTTTAAATGCTAACGTTGTGGAAAAACAATCACCGTACAAGGGGTGTGTTCTTTAAGTTATGAAGTATTCCATGAAGAGGCAGTTTGCGTTCATTTTCATATCGCTGATCACAGGCACGATCCTTTTATGTCTGATCCTCAATTCGACCCTGCTGGGGAAGTATTATCTTAATAAGAAACAGAACGCGCTCATAAGCGCCTACTACAGTATCAACGAAGCGTCAAGTGCAGGCGACATTACAAGTGAAGAATACGATATTGAGTTGAAAAAGATCTGTGAAAAGTACAACATACAGGTGCTGGTGGCGGACGGGGAGTCGGAGGCTGTCAAGTATTCCATGAACGATCCCCGCACTGTTCTCAAGCAGCTTTTCGACCACATTTTTCTCGGCGTGGAGGAAGAAGGGCTTCTTTTAAGCACGGACAATTATAAGATGCAGGTGGTGGAGGACTATAGAACCCAGACGGAATATGTGGAAATGTGGGGGATGCTCGACAACGGGTATCTTTTCATGCTCAGAAGCGCTCTGGAGGGCATACGGGAGAGCGTGTCCATCTCAAACCGCTTTCTGGCGTATGTGGGTTCCGGCGCTGTCCTTGTCAGCGTCCTTCTGGTGATCTGGCTCTCAAACCGGGTCACGAAACCGATTATGGAACTGGCAAAAATTTCGGAGCGGATGAAAGGTCTGGATTTTGAGGCAAAGTACACGGGGAACGATAAGACGGAGATCGCCATACTTGGCAATAATATCAATGAATTGTCGGAGACGCTGGAGGAGACGATTTCCGAACTGCGCACGGCAAACAATGAGCTTTTGAAGGATATCGAGAGAAAGGACCGGGTGGACGAGAGAAGAAGGGAATTTCTCTCCAATGTCTCCCACGAATTAAAGACGCCGCTGGCGCTCATTCAGGGATATGCCGAGGGGCTGAAAGAGGGGATAAACGACGACGCCGAGAGCAGGGAGTTTTACTGCGACGTCATCATGGACGAGGCGGCAAAAATGAATGCCATGGTAAAAAATCTCCTTACCCTCAATCAATTGGAGGCGGGCAACGAGGTTGTCAATATGGAACGCTTTGACGTGACGGCGCTGATAAAAAACTATATTGCTTCCGCGGATATCTTAATCCGGCAGAAGGAGATATCCGTCCGCATGGACGACTACGAGCCTGTTTACGTCTGGGGCGACGAGTTCCGGGTGGAGGAGGTGTTTATGAACTATTTCACAAACGCCATCAATTACGCCGGAGGAGAAAAAATCATTGACGTCAAGATATGCAGGGCTGACGGGCGGGTGCGCGTGTCGGTCTTTAATACCGGGAGTCCCATCCCGGAGGAGAGTGTGGCACATCTGTGGGAAAAGTTTTATAAGGTGGACAAGGCGAGAACAAGGGAGTACGGCGGCAGTGGGATCGGACTTTCCATCGTAAAGGCGATCATGGAATCCATGAATCAGGAATACGGCGTGATCAACTACGACAACGGCGTGGAGTTCTGGTTCCAGTTAGACATGGCATGACAGTTCAGCCAGATCGGAGCGGACAAGCTTAGGTTTGACTTGTAACAAAAGGAAATGTGGGGTATAATGTAATAACCGCAAAATAAAAACAAGCGCCGTAACGCAGCATTTGTATTTATTGTGGCGTTAACGGGCAAACGTCCGATGCAATCGGACAATGAGTGCGAAGTACGAGTTTGCGAGTTATAGTGTAAATTATTTAAACAGGGGAGATACAGACGTGAAAAAGGCGAATGTTCTTTTATGCGGCATGGCAGCGGCGTTTCTGATGACGGGATGTGCTGCGGTGCCTGATCTGACACAGACCGAGACAGAATTGATATCGGAATATGCGGTGGGCGTGCTGTTAAAATATGACAAGGGGCACGGCAAAAGACTGGTGGACACCGCGGCGTATGATTTGGCGGAGGAGACGGAGGAACCCGAACCCGAGCCGCCGGTGGAAGAGATTCCAGAAGAGCCGGAACCCGAAGCGGAGGAGACGCCGGAGGTAGTGGATGTGAGTCGGGATGAAGAGGAGACACAGCCGGCGGTATCTTCGGTGGAATCGTATTACGGTATTCCTAATATTATGATAAGTTATACAGGATGGGAGATGACGGATTCCTACCCGCCGCAGGCGGAAGGCGAAGTGCCTTATTTTACCATGGATGCGTCGAATGGTATGCAGCTCCTTGTATTAAAGTTTAACGCCCAGAATCTGACGGGTGAAGACCAGACTCTGAACATGATGGGATACCGGGCGACGTTCCGGGTGTCTGTAAATGGGGAAGCCAGCAAGGGTGCACTTGCAACAATGCTCGTAAATGATATGCAGACATTTGACAGCGTGATACCCGCAGGCTCTTCCGTGGAAATGGTGAGCATCGTGGAGGTGCCGCAGGGGACGAATCCGAACACGATAGACTTTATCCTCCGGGGTGGCGAGCAGGACGGAACAATGCATCTGCAGTAGAGACAGCCAATATCCAGACCGCGAAAAATCAGCTTATCTGTAGAAGAAAAAAGAATTTTGTAAGAAATTTAAAAATGCCGTTGACAGAGGAGAAATCTTCTGCTATTATATGAAAGTCGCTTGTGCGAGATAGTTTGGCGCAGGACGATA
>CAJUJK010000047.1 GCA_910586705.1 uncultured Lachnospiraceae bacterium
TTGATCGGACTTTTCAGCTTTGACCTTGTGGCATTTATTTTCGGTAACATGTCATGGTTTTCGAGAATCATTTACGCCCTGGTGGGTATCGCCGGACTGTATATCATCACATTCTATATGTACACGAACGGCAATATGGCAGAGTCAAACAAGGCATAGGATACGGACAGCGTAATAACGTAAGAATTCCAAAGACAAAACAGAGCCGGCAGTATCGATCCGATACGCCGGTTCTGCTCTTTTTAGATTTATTTCTTTTCCAGCGTCTCCTTGTCAATCAGCACACCGTCCCGCCAGATCCGCTCCAGATCATAGAACAGACGGTTCTCCCGGTCAAAAATATGGACAATCACATCCTGAAAGTCCATCAGAATCCAGTTGGCGTTCTGGTAGCCTTCCATCTGCCTCAAGTTTACGCCGGCTCTTCCAAGAATCTCGGATACATTGTCCGCCATAGCCTGTATCTGACTTTTATTGCTGCCGTCCGCAATAATAAAATAATCCGCTATCGTGGAAATTTCGCTGATATCAATGATGCGGACATCCTCCGCTTTCTTATCCTCCAGTGCATTGACTGCCAAAAGTGCCATTTCCTTTGTGTTCATAACAATACCTACCTTACCTTTACTGTCTTTTATAGTATTCATAAGTCCTGCTTGTCATATCATCCACCTGATTGTCCGTGGTCCGCAGATATGCCAGCGTGTTTGCCAGTATCTTTTCCATGGTCCAGTCCAGATCCTGAAAAGCGAGCCTTCGTATCATTTCAAGCTCCGCAAGCTGTTTCCTGCCGGGTTCGATATAGTCCGCGATATAGAGAATCTTCTCCAGTCTGCTCATATCCGGGCGTCCCGTCGTGTGATAACGGATTGCGTTTAGTATGTCCATATTCGAGACACCGTATTTGCGTTCCGCCAGATAGGCGCCCGCCTTTGCGTGTAAAAGCGCCGTTGGATTGCCGCGCTCCACCGCCGTCACGTTGAGGTGCGCCTTTTCACAGATTGCCACCAGTTCAGAGCCGTGCATGGACTTGGCACAGTCGTGTAAAAGCCCTGCCGTCATCGCCTTCTCCATATCTTCGCCGTGCGCCATCGCCAGCGCGGCGGCTGTGTAGGCGACGCCTAGCGTGTGCGTATAACGCTTGGAAGACAGAATACTCTCCATCTCTTTGCGGAGGTGGGAAATATCCAGATGTTCTGTAGATTTACCGTTCATATCAGTATTCCCCCTGCAGACTGTTTTAGAATCAGTTCTGCTGTAATGATAGATATAAATGTTTCGCCACGATATATGCCTCCACCGCCTCTGGAACCAGCCCCTGCAGGGATTTCCCCTCTCTCACCCGCTCCCGTATCTGCGTGGAGGAGATGTCCATGCCTGCAAATTCCAGTATTTCCACGGAGGCGTCGTACTTTTTCCTCAGATACTGTGCCTGTGCCGCCAGCGCTTCCATCGTTGTCTGCTCATTTCCGCCCTGAGCTGCCATTGCAGGGCAATCTGTTTCGTGCCGGTTATGCGCCGCTCTTCGCACCGCCGCCAGAACCGTAGAGTTTTCAAAAATAAACGCCGGGTTCTTCCAGCTTTCCATGGCATACAGGCTGTCCGCCCCCAGAATGAAATAATAAACGGCTTCCGGGTCAGCGTGCCTTAATTTTTGCAGGGTGTCGCAGGTGTAGGTGTTTTTTCCAAGCGCCGCGTCCGAAGCTTCCGTCTCAGACAGCTCAAAGCCCGGCATATCCTTGATTGCAAGTGCCGTCATCTCACAGCGCGTCTGTATGGGCAGGACTTCCCGCTGGTCTTTCATATAAGGGACGCCGCTTGGCATGAACAGCACTTTTTCCAGTGCAAACTGCTCTCTGGCGCTGTCTGCAATCGCCAGATGCCCGTTGTGAATGGGATTGAAGGTGCCTCCCATAATGCCGATTCGTCTCATGCGATTCCCCCTCTGCGCTTCTGCTTCATCTGGGCAGCACGATCTTCGGATTCTTCTTGTCCCGCTTGTAGAGGATGATCTTTTTGCCGATCACCTGCACAACCGTGGCATGGGTTCTATCCGCCACCATATCGGCGATCACCCGAGGATCGTCCGCACAGTTTTTCAGGACGGCGATCTTTATAAGCTCCCTCGTGTTGAAAGCGTCCGCCACCGACTCTGTAAATTCCGGCGTCAGACTGGATTTCCCGACCTGAAAAATGGGGTCAATGCTGTTAGCCAGACTTTTTAAATGTGCCCGCTGCTTACTTGTCAATTCCATGTATCAAAATCTCCTTCTCTGTTTCCGGGTCTGCTAAACATTCCCGGGATCGAACTTTGTCCGATCACTTGTAGTAATCAAAGGAAAGCCCGTACATCCTTACGGTGCTGCCCTCCTCAATGCCAAGCGCCTCAAGCTGCTCCAAAATGCCCTGTTTGCGCATAAAATCCTGAAAGAATTTAAATCCCTTCTCCGACTCCAGATTGGTGTAGGAAAGCATCTTTTCAATGCGGGGTCCTTCCACCACATACTCCTTTGCCTCCTCGTCATAGACAACGGTAAAGGGCTCGTTTTCAATATCAAAATGAAACTCCGGGAAGAACTCCTGCACAAAGGTAAGCGGTTTGCTCTCCTCCATCTCGCCAAGGCGGTTGTTTATGGCATAGAGAAGCTCACGCACACCTTTGCCGCTGACGGCGGAAATGGCGTAGACAGGAATGCCCTGCGGCTCAAATTCCGCTTTCAGCTTCTCTACGGGATCATCGTCCTTCTCGTAGATCATGTCAATCTTGTTTGCCGCAATGATCTGGGGTCTCTCGGCAAGCGTCTGGTCGTAGGCGGCGAGCTCTTTGTTGATGGCGTAGATATCCGCTACGGGATCGCGTCCCTCCGTGGAAGCCGCGTCCACGATATGCACGATCAGTCTGGTCCGCTCAATATGGCGCAAAAACTCGTGCCCAAGCCCTACGCCCTCCGACGCGCCCTCGATCAGTCCGGGGATATCGGCGATCACAAAGCCCTTGGCGTCCTCTAAATCCACCACGCCCAGATTGGGATTTAAGGTGGTAAAGTGATAGTTGGCGATTTTGGGTCTGGCGTTCGTCACCCTTGACAAAAAGGTGGATTTTCCCACATTGGGAAAGCCCACAAGCCCCACGTCGGCGATCACCTTAAGTTCTAACAGCAGTTCCAGCTCTTTTGCGGGCTGACCGGGCTGGGCATACTTGGGCGCCTGCATGGTACTGGTGGCGTAGTGCTGGTTGCCGCTGCCGCCGCGTCCGCCTTTCAGAAGAAGAAAGCGTCTGTTTTCGCCGGACATATCGGTGATGACTTTGCCGCTCTCCGCTTCACGGATTACGGTGCCCTCCGGCACTTTGATGACGATATCCTCGCCGTTTTTGCCGGCGCAGTTCTTCTTGCCGCCCTCCTCGCCGTTTTTCGCGCAGTATTTACGGACGTGCCGGAAATCCGTCAGCGTGTTCAAACCCTCGTCCACCTCAAAGTAGACGCTGCCGCCGTTTCCGCCGTCGCCGCCGTCGGGACCGCCGTTTGGCACATATTTTTCACGCCGGAAAGAGACGTGCCCGTCGCCGCCCTTGCCGCTTTTTACATATATTTTCGCATGATCTGCAAACATAAATTCTCTCCATATATAAGGGGAATAGAAAAGCTCCAAACACCAGTATGTTCGGAGCTGTCTTTATGGTCTTCTTACTTCTCTACGGGATAAACGGATGCCTTTTTCTTGTCTCTTCCCATTCTCTCGAAACGAAGAACACCGTCTACCAGAGCAAACAGCGTATCGTCCCCGCCTCTTCCTACGTTTACGCCGGGATGAATCTTGGTTCCGCGCTGTCTGTATAAGATGTTTCCAGCCTTAACAAACTGACCGTCAGCTCTCTTCGCGCCTAATCTCTTGGATTCGGAATCGCGTCCGTTCTTGGTGGAGCCGACACCCTTCTTATGAGCGAAAAATTGAAGGTTCATATTCAACATGGTATTACACCTCCTTAAATGTCAATTTACAATGTTTTTTCCCGTACTGTGCCTCAATCCGGCCCAGTCCGAGCGCAAGGGAATCCATTAATACGACGGAGGTTTCAAGCAGGGGCTGTCTTAAGAAAGTACAACTGATTCTTCCCGCCTTTTCATCCGCCTCCACCTGTATCGGCTCCTTCGTGATCTCCTCAAGGGCGTTCACCGTGTTGATCACCAGAACCGAAATAGCCGCGCAGACGATATCCTGACCATAGTCTGCATACGCCGCGTGCCCGTCGCACGTAAATTTCCGATATTCTCCTGCCTTGTCTTTATAAATGGTAATTCCTGTCATTACGCGTTGATCTTGTCGATCTTGATCTGCGTATAGAGCTGTCTGTGACCATTTTTCTTGTGGTAGCCGGTTTTTCTCTTATACTTGTAGACGATGACTTTCTTGCCCTTGCCCTGATCCATAACGGTTCCGGTCACGGTCGCGTTTGCCACATCGCCTGCAACTTTAAGATCCTTATCGCTTACAGCGATCACCTGATCAAAGGTAACGGTAGAACCAACCTCGACGTCAAGCTTCTCCACTCTGATCTCATCGCCCTCGGATACCTTGTACTGTTTTCCGCCTGTTGCAATGATTGCGTACATATCTGCACACCTCCTATTCATGGACACCTGTCCATTTACTCGCTAACTGTGGTGATGCCCGGAAGGGCACACTTCTACCTCGTTATGCGGCATACTCAATAATCATATACATTTTATGCCAGTTTGTCAATCACAATTTTATCTGTTTTCCAGTCTTTTATCTATTTCTTCCTTCAGGACACGTTCGATTCTGTCATGTAAGTCCTGGGTTTTAAAAGGTTTGAGCACATAGTCATTGATGCCGAGCTTGGAGCTTTCCACGATCGTCTGCTTCTCACTCTGTGACGTGAGCATGATCACGGGAATTCTCTGACACTTTTCCATCTCCCGAATTTCGCGCAGCGTCTCTATCCCGTTTTTAGGAGCCATCTGGATGTCTAACAGAATCAGATCCGGCGCTGTTTTCTGCTTCAGATACTGCAATGCGCGCACACCTGAATTGAGGGGAACGATCTCATAAGATCCTTTCAGCTCCTGCTCGATGGTTGCCAGACTGATCGTATTATCATCCACAGCCAGTATTGTCAGCTTATTACTTTCCACTTTTGAAATCCTCCTTTTACATTTGTTCTATTAACTCACGCAGCATCTGCTCCGCCGCGTCATCTTCGTACAGTTTGAGCTGTTCTCGGATCTTTTCAAGCGCCGTTTCCGTGGACTCCTCCAGCCGGTACTCCAGAATTTCTTCCACTTTATGCGCACAGTCTTTGGATTGAAAATTTTCCAGATCGCTCAGAGCCGACTGGATTCTCTCAAGCAGCTCTGTTTTTTCCAGATTCTCTTCTTTTTTCTTCTGGCCGCCTTCCTTGTGTCTGTCATCCAGATATTTTTGAATGTGTTCCAGCTGTTCTTCATATTCCCGCAGCAGTTTTTCGGCATGACTGTCCACAAAGGTGAAATCTTTTCTCTTTACTGCCTTTTCCTGCTCTCTGGCCCTGTTGGAAACCTGCATGGCTCCCACGTTTGCGGAAGCGCTCTTCAGGGCATGGACTTCTATGCCATAGGATTTATAGTCTTTTTCTTCCAAAAAGCCGCGCAAAACGGAAAGCTTTCGTTTGCCGTCCAGACAATACAGGTTTAGGAGCTCGTTATACTCCTCAATGCCGGCTGAAGAATGCTCGGCCACCACGTCGGTGTCGATTCCCTCAATGATAATTTCCTGAAATTTCTGCAGGTTGTCGCTGCTTGACTGTAACTTATCGATCCAGCCGTCCTTCGTCTGTTTTTCTGCCGGAATCCACTTTAAAAGCGCCATGTGCAGTGTACGTCTGTCAATGGGTTTGGTCAGGAAATCCTGGAAACCGCTTGCCAGGAACGTCTCGCGTACGCCCTCCATGGCGTTGGCGGTCAGCCCGATAATGATCGGCAGAGTTCCGTTCTCCCCGCACTCGCTCCGAATGTGCTGCACCGCTTCGATACCGTCCATACCGGGCATCATATGATCCATGAAAATAATGTCAAACAGCGTTTCTCCCACACGCTTGATCGCATCCATGCCGCTTTCCGCCTCAACTATTTCCAGATCATAGGTGTGCAGCAGAGACTTTGCGACTCTTCTGTTGATCACATTGTCATCCACGACCAACACTTTACAGTCCCTGGCCGTAAAGGGCTCCAGCGCCTTTTCTTTTGGCACTTCCACTTCCGGGACCTCAGACAGCGGCCTGCTGTCCACAATCTTCTGCAATATTTCCAGAATGAAAGTGGAGCCTTCGCCGTACACGCTCTCTACCTGTATGGAGCCGTCCATCATCTCGGCCAGCCGCTTGGTGATGGAAAGGCCAAGTCCCGTTCCTTCCACGCTTCTGTTTCGTTTGGAATCAAGCTGCCTGAAATTATCAAATATTTTTCCGATATCTTCTTCCTGAATGCCGCAGCCGGTATCCTCCACACGGAAAATAAGGCGCTGTGTGTCAGGCGTGTCCCCGGGCTTTCCTGCAACGGAAATTTTCACATGCCCCTGCTTCGTAAATTTCAGGGCGTTATTCAAAAGATTGATCAGAATCTGTTTGATCCGGCCCTCATCGCCGAGATAGCGGCAGGGAATGGACATGTCAAACTCGCTCATCAGCATAAGCCCGTGTCTGGAAGCGACAATATCCATCATATTCAGCACTTCATTGACTAGCGTCTTGAGATGATATTCCGTTAACACAAGAGTCATCTTCCCGGCTTCCACCTTGGACAGATCGAGAATATCGTTGATCAGTGCCAGCAGGTTCTGGGAGGAAGATTTGATATCGCGGGCATAACCGTATACTCTCCGCCCTCTGCTCTCCTCCATAATGATATCGCTCAAGCCAACTATGGCGTTCATCGGGGTGCGGATCTCATGTGACATGTTGGCGAGAAAGGCGCTCTTTGCAATGTTTGCCTGCTCCGCCTGCTCTCTGACCTGCTTGATCTCATCAATGTAGTTCCTTGTCTTTGTCACATCCAGAATCAGAATCACATATCCCTTTTTACCGCCGTACTTATCAGGGATCTGCTGTACATGCCCCTGATAAAAGCAGCCGTTTAAGCAGAATTCCTCCCGCGCATTGTCATCGAGAATATCCCTCGGAAAACCGTCCAGTTCTTCGATATGGTTTCCGATGGCATGGGCGTCCAGATCATGGAAAATGCCTGCCGCAGCCGGATTGTAGTTGACGATCCGCTTGTACTCATCTATCGCAATGACGCCGTCGTTGAGCGTATCAAGTAAAATGCCGGAGGCAAGACTGCTGAAATCGTACACCTTTCTGCTCCAGATCAGAATGACGACACTTGATAGGATCAGACCAAGCACAGCCGGAGTCGGGTCATACACGGTGGTCAGTTTCAGGACATAAGAACACAGCACGATCACAGGCACAAAGGAAAGAGCGAGTATGAGCAGATACTTTCTGTCGGCTGCGTAATCCGGCTTTTTGATACAGACGCGGATCAAGGCAATCAGGGTAAACGCATAGGGAATGATCAGTGCGCACAGCATAAACGCCCAGTATCCCGGACCATATGTAAGACTCAGATAGGAATGGCCGCCTGCCGTCTGCAGCCAGTCTATGCTTCGATAAAAAAGGGAATGCCTGTCACAGGTAAAAACGAGTCCCAGAATAAAGACATCGATGATCTTGAGAACGGTTAAGATTTTTGCAGGAGCCTTCTCAAAACAATAGCTGAACATGAAATGACAGTAGCTGACTGGTATAGTCAACGATCCTATGTACTGTATTTTCACAGCGACCAGAGCCGCATCCATAGAGGGCGCCGTCAGTTCTAACAAATATCCTGCGTTCTGTATCAGGGCGCCCATCAGAAAATACTGCATCAGCTTCTGATCCCGGGATCCGTCCCCCTGCAGCAGAAGAAACAGTGCAAGCACAATCACGCCGATGCCTAAAATACTCAGTCCAACAAAAACGGTATCCATAATTTGATATCACCACGCAACATATATTATGTACTCTACAACAAAAGAGCCGTAACTATCATAACAAAAAGCGCCCCTTTCTGTCTACAGAAAGCTGCACAAAGCCGTGGCAGGACGTTTACTTTTTCTGCATACGGAAAGACAAAAGCGCCTCCATATCCTCATCACTGTAGCGGAAAAAGAGAAGGAAGGCAAGCACAGCCACACCGACGGTAATATAGATGTCCGCCACGTTGAATTTCGGGAAATCGATGGGCACAAAATAGATAAAGTCCACCACATAGTTCCGGCTTACCCGGTCGATCAGATTCCCCACCGCGCCGCTTAAGATGAGCAGCATACACAGGCGCATCGGAACAAAACGTTTCCCATCCGGCAGGGTAAGATATTTCCACAAAAGAAGCAGGGTGACAACAGTTGTCAGGCAGATCAGAAGGGTCTGTTTGCCCGCGAAGGAACTGAAGGCGGCGCCCGTGTTTTCCAGATAGGAAAATTCCAGTACGCGGCTGATAATCACGAAGGGTTTCTGCCCTTTCAGATGGGAAATGGCAAGCCATTTGGTGTACTGATCTGCAAGAAGCAGGCTGCATAATGCTATCATGGACAAAATAAGATGTTGTTTCTTTATTTTCATGGTTAAAATGGAACGTTCCTTTCTTATGGAAATTACCAATACTTCGCAAAATAATGACTGACCCGGTCAAACAACGGGTTGTTTTAAAAATGAAGGATTCCCTGCAAAAAAGTAAGCGGCGATCTGCGCGCGGGAGCTGAACTCTTCCGTCTCCAGTAATTCCCGCACCTCCTCTTTCGTATAAAAATCAGCGGTAATCTGTTCGTTTTCCGAGGTGTGGTCCTCAAAATTTCCCTCCGCCTCCACAAAGGCAATCCGTGTTTTCACATCGGAGAAAGCGACTGCGGCAAATGAGGGCGGCAGGATGCTGTGGATTTTCTTCACGCTAAGCCCGGTTTCCTCATACAGCTCTCTCTGGAGACATTCTTCCAGAGATTCCCCCTCGTTGATCATGCCCGCACAGAGATTGTAGACGAAACGGTTGACGCCCATCCGAAATTCCCGGAGCAGAAGCATTTTTTCTTCGTGAAAAGCGACAATGGAAACGCCGCTGACATGCTGTCCGATCGCTTCCGGGCCGGAAATCTCATGTCGGCTGACAATCTCATACTTTTTCTCATGGCCTGCCTTATTCTGGTAGGTCAGTTCATAATTTTTCAGGTATTTTCCGTCCTTTACTTTCTCCATATGTAAAAGTTTCATGGCAGCCAAATTTCCTTTCTATGGATACATCTTCGGTTCCTGTTTTGTAGGCGCGGCAAAGACCGCTTCGCAAGCTGTCTACGGGTTTTTCAATTGCTCGGCAAGGCTTGGCGCCACTTTTTTTCTGGTCAGTTCCATCAGCCCCAGCGCCGTCATATCAAGCGCTCTTGCGGGAATGGGATCCCTCTTTAAGAGACCGCGCATATATTCCAAAAGCTCCGTTTCCCGTTCCCTGCTTTTCAGATTGATAAAGTCCACAAGAATCATGCCGGACAGGTTTCGTGCCCGGAGATGGACGGCGATCATTTCCGCCGCCTCCTTGTTGATGCGGTAAAAGGTCTCCTCCTTGTCTTTCCCGGACTCATACTTTCCCGTATTGACGTCAATGGCAATCAATGCCTCCGTAGGTTCGATTACCAGATAACCGCCGGATTTCAGCCATACTTTTTTGTCGGTAAGCTCCTGCAGGCGCTGTTCCACCGAATACAGCTTATAGAGCGGCAGAAGGGAATCTTCGTAGAGGCGAAGCGGAATATCCGCTTTCCGGCACGGTTCCAAAAGGGTATCGTACACTTCCGGGATATCGGTTACGACCTCCTCATACTCTGTCTGGTAAGCATTTTCCACGAAGGAAACGTAATCCGGCTTATTTCGGTACAGACAGCTGTAACAGGTGCGGGTCGGCGCAGCCTCCAGAATATGGGACAGCGTATCCGACAGGAAGTGCGCCTCTTCCAGAAGGGCATCCGCCCTGTCAAGGGTTCCGGCGTTCGTCCGCACAATGAGCCGGAAACGCCCGGATATTTGATTCAGCTCTTCCAGTTCGCGAAAATATGCCTGTTTTGCGGTGTCCAGTTTGGAGGAAACCTGTACACCATCCTTTAAGCCTTCCGGCTTTATGCCAGCCACCGCATACTGCCCAGACAGGGAAAGTCTGGTGGTCACGCCGGCGAGCTTCATTTTCATCGGCTCTTTGGTGACTTGTACGAGCAGTTCATCGCCCGCCTTTAAGCTGCCGTCCGGCTTCCGGTTTAGCACGAAAGCGGTGGCGGCGTCAGTGATCGGAAGGAAGGTCAGATTCTTACCGCCCAGATCGATAAAAGCCGCGCTGATGTTGGGAGAAATGCTCTGCACCCTGCCGATATAAATATCTCCTACCGCGATCGTCGCATCCTGCTGCACACGGGCGGCAAGGATCCTGTTGTCTTTCAGGAGGAGACTGAGGCGTTTTTTATGCAGTTTTACGATAAGAATCCTGCCCTTGTCACCCATAGCGCGGCTGTCTCCTCTTTCTTCTTCACAAAATCACCCATTATCATCGCATACATTATAACAAATAATCTCTGTTTCAACAAATAATTTACCGCCAAAAATTGCGAGGACTATGCTGTCATAGTCCCCGCGTCCTTCGCTTTCGTTTTATCGTTTGTATTTTACTGCGGTGCCGTATGCGATCACTTCCGCCGCGCCCTGCATGATGGAGGAGGACGCGTATCGGATGTTGATGATGGCATCCGCCTCCAGAGATTGTGCCTCATCCACCATGCGCTTAATCGCAATCTGCCTTGCCTGATTGAGCATTTCCGTGTATTCTTTCAATTCCCCGCCTACCAAAGTTTTGATGCCTGCCATGAAATCGCGTCCCACGTTTCTGCACTGGACGACGTTCCCCTTGACAATTCCCAATGTTTCCAGTTCTTTTCCTGTGATAAAATCAGTATTTACGAGCAACATCCTCTTCTCCTCCTTCAATCTCCTTCATTCTCTGTAGCAGCACGGCAACAATCGCCAGAATCATAACAATGGGAACCAGAATAAACAGTCCCGCTGCGAGCAAGGGCATGTCGTCAGCCAGATATGCCCAGATTGTAAAGGCAATGATCCCAGCCATCAGCAGAATAACCAGACCGCTGAAAATTATGGGCGCCAGCTTCTTCTGCAGAATGTCGTGTCTGTTTACATTTAAGAATTTTGTGCCTTCCTGTTCCATTACTACCATCCTTTCTAAGTATTGGTCAGGAGAAAAGGCGGTATACTGGCATACCTCTTCGCTCAGAAGCCGGCACAGGCGGGTGGTCTCTTCAAGGCTTGCCCGTTCCCTCTCCAATAGGATAACCTGTCTTTGCAGCGCGTCAGCAAGAAGCAGATCGCCCTTCTGGATCCTTCTGATCTCTTCGATGGGAAGGGAAAGCTTGCGAAGCATCTTGATCTTCTTCAGTTCGGTGACGTCCTCCTCGGAATAGTCGCGATATCCGTTTTCCATATTGCGCTTGGGACTTAAGAGTCCCTGCTGTTCATAGAAACGGATATTCTTCTTCGTGATGTCTACCTGCTGTTCCACTTCGTTGATTTTCATGCTGCATCCTCCTTGCCGAAACCGCCGGTTTTCTCCTGTTACGGACAGAATAAGGCTTCCACAAGGTGGAAGGTCAAGGGAAATTTGAAAAAAAATTAATTTTGTAAAAGAAGCGGCACGAGATGTCTCGGCTCCCCCTCTTTTGCCATATTGGTGTAGGTCTCCAGTCTCGTCACCTGAATGTCGGAGACAGGTATCTCACAGCCCGCAAAGGCGCAGAACATTTCAAAAACCACCGTCGGCTTGATGTTGCCGCCGCTGCTGGCGTCCACGAGCATGTGGATCGCGCCGTTTTCCGCGCCTAGTTCATAGATGCCCTGCTTTAAGTCCAGCTCTATCACGCTTTTTTTCGTTTCTTTTGTATAAGGGATGTGATCCTGCGCGTAAAACTGTCTGAGTTTTTCTGACAGATCGTTAACGGGAAACCCGCCCTCCTTCCTCTGCAGGCAGTAGGAAGCCGCTGCCACGCTTGCCATGGCGTTTTTCGTCTGGTCCGGCAGGACGTTTACGGCAAGCACTTCCACACCCTCCACCATAACCCGGTTCAGCGCGTCTTTCATATCCTCCGGCGCAGACATGGACAAAACTTCCAGATCCATGTACTCGCCCCGGCTTTCGATGCCCACACCGAGGGGCGCGGCAAAGGACATAATCTGATGGGGGCTGAACCCTTCCGAATATTTCACGTCAATTTCCGCCCGTCTGACCGCTTTCTGGAAAAAGCGCATCATGTCCAGATGTCCGATAAATTTCATGGCGCCGTATTTGGCGAATTTGATTCTGACTTTCATGTGGTTACCTCATTCCTATGCTGCATATTACCCAGCTCTGCTGTAAAGTTTATAAGGCTGGATTCTCGCTGTTTTCTTTAAAGCGGCGTATTCATGTCTCATCTATCATCTCTCGTAACAGATTCCCGCCCCGAACCGATTCGCCCCGCAGCCCTGACACCGAACCTTACAGTTGGGGGAAACTGTCTGGTCTTTTGCCTTTTTCCACTCCCGCAGCAGAAATTCCCTTGTCACGCCGCAGTCTATGAAATCCCATGGGAAGAGTTCGTCGTCCATACGCTGCCTTGTCGTGTAAAAGCCAATATCCACGTTACATTCACTAAAACTTTCCAACCACAGATCGTTGTGGAAATACTCGCTCCATGAATCAAACATACAGCCCTTTTCGTAGGCGCGGCGTATAACTTCGGACACACGGCGATCGCCTCTGGCAAAGACGCCCTCTAAGACGCTCACATCCGCCTCATGCCAGTTGTATTTGATGCTCTTCTGGTTTAACTGGCTCATAATGCCTTTCTTCGTCAGGTGCGCCTTGTCGAGAAATTCCTCCTTGGTGCACATGGGCGCCCACTGGAACGGCGTGAAAGGCTTGGGGATAAAGAAGGAAGTGCTGGTGACGATCTGCACTTTGCCGTTTACACGCCTGTCCTTCGGTACTGCCTCAAAGAAGGCTGCCGCGATCTTGTTGGAGAGGTCGCCGATCCCGAGAATATCTTCCTCCGTCTCCGTGGGGAGCCCCAGCATAAAATATAGCTTCACCCGCGTCCAGCCGCCCTCAAATGCCAATGTGGCGCCGTTCAGGATGTCCTCCTCTGTCAGCCCTTTGTTGATGACATCCCGCAGCCGCTGGCTGCCCGCCTCCGGTGCAAAGGTCAGGCTGCTCTTTTTCACGTCCTGCACTTTGCTCATCACATCGAGGGAAAAGGCGTCGATGCGCAGGGAGGGGAGGGAAATATTAACGTGTTTTTGTCCGCACTCCTCGATCAGGAAGTCCAGAAGCTCATTGAGCCTTGTATAATCGCTGGAACTTAAGGAGCTTAGGGAAACTTCCTCATGCCCCGTGTTTTTTAACATTTCCACGGCATACGACTTCAGCCTTTCCACGTCCCGCTCCCGCACAGGGCGGTAAATCTGGCCTGCCTGACAGAAGCGGCAGCCTCTGATACAGCCGCGTTGGATTTCCAGAACGACCCGGTCCTGCGTCACCTTGATAAAAGGCACGACGGGTTTTAACGGGTAATAGGCATCCGTCACATCCGTTACGATCTCTTTTACGATCACGTCGGGGATATCCTCGTATTTTTTCCGCCGTCCCGCGATCGTGCCGTCCGCATTGTACAGTTCCTCATAAAACTGCGGCACGTAAATACCGGGAATTTTCGCCGCGCCGTGCAGGAACTCCTCTCTCGTACCGCCGTTTTTTTTGTTTTCCAGATACCAGTCAAACAGCGGGCGGTACTGGGTTTCCCCCTCTCCGATATAAAACAGGTCAAAGAAATCCGCGATCGGCTCCGGGTTATAGACGCAGGGACCGCCGCCGATCACAAGGGGCATGTCCTCCCCGCGATCCTTTGACAGAAGCGGGATCTGGGAAAGCTCCAGCACCTGCAAAATATTGGTGTAACACATCTCATACTGGATGGTGATGCCGAGAAAATCCATATTCTTTACAGGTTCCTGAGACTCCAGACAAAACAGGGGGATGGATTCCTTTCGCATAATCTGATCCAGATCCGCCCAAGGGGAATAGACGCGCTCGCACCAGACGTCTTCCCAGTCGTTTAACATGCCATAAAGAATCTGGATGCCCAGATGGGACATGCCGATCTCGTAGACATCGGGAAAGCACATGGCAAAACGCAGAGCAATTTTTTCCCTGTCCTTTATGACGGAATTGTATTCGTTTCCGATATAGCGGGCGGGCTTTTCCACCTGCATCAATATATCGTCGCGCAGCGCTAATTTTCTCATAAAAATGTACCTTGCCTTTTTGTAGTAAGTATATCAGACGAATCTAATCGTATTCTTCCACTATAAATTGAAAATCTTCGGTGGTTTCTATTTTTTTAAGAACGCGGCTTTTAACCCGCTCCGCAAAAGTTTCCACCGCCTTTTCAAACAGCCTGTTTCTAAGGAGACCGTCGGCGCACATCAGCATGACGCCGAGCGCTTCACTCTCAAGCGCCAGCCTGTTTTCTATGGGAAAATCGCCGCTGTTGTCCGCCACTGTGACATCGCCGTCATATTTGTCAATCACCGCCTGCACCTCTCCGGCTGTTGCCGTTTTGGCGGCGATATCGACTGCCTCCCCATCATAAAACTTCTCGACAAAAATCCGCGCCAGCGTCTGTTTCCGTTTTATGATCGCATCGCAAACCCGGTCCGCCTCCGCCTTGACAAATTTCAGAATGACCCTCTCAGGCGCCATTACATTCTTAAAATAAATGTATAGCAGCCGTGTGCCGGAAAGCATGACCTTCTCGATATTGCCGTTATTGTCGTACAACGCCGTAAGCGCTCCGGGCATCAGCTCCCGGGGAACCGTGTACAGCCTTGCCTCGCCGCCGTACAGCGGCACGTTGTATGTGAGGAGCTGATGTTCGTTATCGTAGTCAAGTGTCAGACAGTCGCCCTCGTCAGTGTCCATTTCGTGAAAGGCAAATTCGCCCGCCTTGTATTTCAATGGAATTTTATAAACGCTCATCTGTATATTCTCCTTCCGCTTTCGTCTGCTGTTATCATCGCGTTTTGCATTCTTTTGCCCGGTGAATGGTTAACGTCCTTATACTACCACAAACGCACATGCAATGTCATTATATTTTGTCAAAACTTCGCCGTCCGGTTGAGAATGAATTTTTACTGAAATAAATCCGCAAGCTCCTCCATCACGGCATTCTCGCCGCCGTCGTACAGATGGAAGCTGTCCGCCACGATCATATCGTAGACGTCGCCTGTGCTGTACGACAGGATCTTGCTGTCCCTTGTGTCGCAGAGCAGAAAACCTACAAAAAGGAGGACGGAGAGCGCCATCCGATACTTAAAACCGCCGGTGGCATTGCCCGGAATCCCCTCATTTTCCCCGTTTCCATAGCCGGGAAAGCCTTCGTCCCCGGCGAGCAGTCCCTTTTCGTAGAGGGGCATGGGACTTTCCTTCCCGTAAAGGATATGCTCCCGCTGTCTGAGTTTCAGGCGGTTTCCCAGATTTTCCTCCCTGATATGTCTTGCCAGTTCCATCCGTTTCTCCGGCGTCACTTTCTTTTCTGCCATTTATGAGTCCTTTCTTCGTTCTGCGCCATGCGTTGTGCGCTTCACTGAAAATACTTCATTTTGTCCCTACATTTTATGAGAAATTGCGCAAAAAAAGAACGTACCCGAAAAGGTACGTCCAGACTGTCAAAAAAGGTCAGCAAAAGCTGGCTTTTTTTGATACAATAAAAACA
>CAJUJK010000048.1 GCA_910586705.1 uncultured Lachnospiraceae bacterium
AGTATTACAGCTTGGAGAACACGCAGGACATTCCGGCGGATTACAACGAAATCTCATTTGTATGTTTAAGACCGGACGGCTGCCTTGAAACGCCAAGTACATTGAGTATCGTCTGCCGGACACTCGCAAAGAAACTGGACGGATTTGAGGGGTTTCATTTCCACCAGCTCCGCCATACTTATACAAGCAATTTGCTGTCAAACGGCGCAGCGCCGAAGGACGTGCAGGAACTCTTAGGACACTCTGACGTGAGTACCACAATGAATGTGTATGCCCATGCCACAAGGGAAGCCAAACGGACTTCCGTTAGGCTCTTGGATAAAGTGGCAGGCAACGATTAGATACATTCAGAAAAACTTTCCCTTGTAAACTGCCCATAAGGGCAAAAACAAGGGAAAATAGAAATCATATCACTATGTAAGGCTCTAAAAGCCTTGAAAAATAAGGAAAGTTCAAGAAAATCATCTGCAAATACCGATTTATCAAATTGTTCAATATCATTATCTTACCACAAGTGCATACACAATTCCATTAAATTTTGCTTAATCTCCCTTTTCTTTATTCTTTGCAATCATCATCTGCCTTGCTCGTTCTTTCTGCTCGGTGCTGACCGCCCTCGGCTTGTGGTAGCTGACATATGATTTCGGAAGGGAATAGGTTTTAGATACTTCGTCCTGCCCCAAAAGATTATATGTATCAGGGAAGTCAGCAACAAGCGTATCAAGTTTCCGCATAACCGTTTTATCTCTTGTATAAACAGTGGCAGTCTGTTCTCCTGCATTGTAATTGACAATCGTTTCCTGCTCGTATCGTGAAAGTTTCATAACCCATTCCTGCCTTTCCTGTTGAATATATCAGTTTGATTGATATGATTGATTTTGGTGCTGTCAAAGATTGTTCGCCCGTCAATTATCGGATATTTAGATTGTATAGTGCTATGTGCAGGTATTTCTCCACCTCGGAAAATATGCGTTCACTTCCTGCGGTAATATACCGCAGATTTTGTTCCAAAATCGAAAAAAGCCATAACATCTCTGTCATAGCCTTTTCCTACAAAACCTATTTTACATTACAGCCTGTTTTCCTGCCCTCGGTATGTCCAGCACTCCGGCGTGGAAATATATGCCTTTCTCCCTGTCCTCGGCTCTTATCTGCTCTTTTTGGCTCTCAATCTGCGCCTTTTTCTTCGCTTTGGTGCGTTCCTCATACTCTTTCTGTTTCCCGTTGGCTTTCCGTTTCAGATAGTTTTGGTGCAGTCTGTCCTTTCTCGCCTCTTTCTTCCGCATTTCTTCCAGTTCTTCGGGTGTTGGCTCTTTCTCCGCCATAGTCGGCGGTATGTATTCCCCTATAAAGTTAAAATAAATCTCTATCTTCTGTGTGGTGTCCGCACTTCCTTTTCGGTCACGCTCATGGACTATGATTTTCTCCACAAACTCATTCAGCATGAGCGTTGTCATTTCCTCTGCGTTGCTGTACCTCTCAACCAATTTTAGGAAACGTGCGGCAGATTTACGGTCATTTTCATACTGTGCCTGTTCCGTTTTGTAACCGTCTAACTCACTCTGCAACTGTTCCTGCTCGCTCTCATATTGGTTGTAGAGCATGGTATAACGCTTGTCTGACAGTTTCCCCAATGCGTTGTCCTCGTAAATCTTTGCAATCAGCATTTCCAGTTCCCCGATACGCTTTTCACATACCACCATGCGTTTTTTCTGTTCCGTAAAGTCTACCGTCTGCCTGTCCTCGATATGCGACTGTATTTCTTCCGCAAAACGCTCTTTATCAAGACTGGCGTACTGTATGACCTCTTTTATGGTCTTTGCCGCTATCTCCATAACGTGATCCGCTTTGATGCGGTGTGCTGACCTACATAGTGTTCCGACTGGCTGTTTCGCATAATTTCCGCATACATACATGGGAACACGCTTTCCATTGTTTACCCTGTGGACATACATCTTGCCGCCGCAATCAGCGCAATACATCAGTCCTGTGAGCGGGTGTGCTTCGCCCCAACCATCGGGATAACGCTTTACCTGTCCTCTGATGCGCTGTACGTTGTCAAAGGTTTCTTGGTCTATGATCGGCGCATGGGTGTTCTCAAAGATTAACCACTGGTCTTTATCTACATAATGGCTCTTTTTATCCTTGAAATGCTTGCGTGTCTTGAAATTTACCGTATGCCCTAAGTATTCATGTTTCTGTAAGATATGTGCTATGGTGGAACTCGTCCATTTGTAGGGATATTTAATCTCCCTGTTCTGCCACAATCCCACTCCCAACTGCGCTTGGTGATAGGCAGGAATGGGAATATGCTCGGCTGTGAATTGCGTTGCAATCTGAAACGGACCGTAACCCTCCAAAGTCATTCGGAATATCCGTCTGACAATGGGCGCTGCCACTTCATCAATTACCCATTGGTTTTTATCCCCGCTGTCTTTCAGATAACCGTATGGCGGACTGCTCGCAACGTGCTTTCCGCTCTCTCCTTTTGCCTTAAAAGTGGACTTGATTTTCTTGCTGATGTCTTTTGCATAGTATTCGTTGATTACGTCACGGAACGGAAGGAAATCATCATCAAATCCCGAACCTGTGTCAACACCCTCGTTGACTGCAATCAGTCTTACATTAGCTCTGCGCAACTGTTCCCGCAACATTCCCATCTGTACATAATTTCTTCCCAATCGGCTCATATCTTTCACAATGATTGTTCCGATATTGCCTTTCTCCACTTCGGCAAGCATGGCTTGCAATCCCTCACGCTCAAAGGTCGTACCCGATATTCCATCATCGGTAAAGTGGCGTATGCCCGTAAAACCGTTCTTTTCCGCATAATCCTCTAACATTGCCTTTTGGTTGGATATGCTGTTGCTCTCGCCTTGCAACTCGTCATCATGGCTCAATCTCTCATATAGTGCTGTTAAATCGTGACTCATAATCAATTCCCTCCTTTCCGCCAGTACCGCATAAATGCTATGCTGTGGCTGTTTTGTATTTGTTTTGATTAAGAAGTCTTTTATATTTTATAACTCCTACAGCGACTGACATTCCAATGCTCTATTCCTTTTCACCCGGTTCTGATATTCCATCCGTATGCGAAGTAATCGGCTATGAAGAAATATACGATGGTTGGGCCGTTATCGTTATCAAGGTAGATGGTCAAACTATAAATATACATTCAAGTTATCTTCTCGAAATGAAAACACGGGGCGCATCATATAATAGAACCCTTCGTAACAAGAAAACGGTAAGGACAGCTCTGTCTACCTATGTAGTCTTTGATATAGAAACTACTGGACTTAGCCATTTTTCAGATAAAATCATTGAAATTGCTGCAGTAAAATACACCGGCGAACATGTATCGGAGTTTCACGAATATGTTTATACTGATGATATTATCCCAGTAAACATTACTTTACTTACTGGCATATCTAACGATACACTTCAAGATGCTCCTACTATAGATACTGTTATGCCTAAATTTCTATCCTTTATCGAAGACCATGTACTTGTCGGGCACAACATAAAATCTTTTGATATACCTTTTATAAATAAAGTTTGTTCCGATTTAGGACTTCCTCTTGTAAAAAACAACGTGATTGATACCTTAACCCTTGCCAAAACGAAACTTCCAAACCTTGATAATTACAAACAACCTACTCTGTGTGATTACTATAACATAGATACATCCAATGCTCACCACGCCCTTTTTGATTGTTACATGTGTGCCCAAATATATTGTTCTTTGGTCTCAAATAATATAAAAAATGATTACATTTCAGCATCTTCCGATCCTTTTGAGAATAAAGTTTTATCTATACTCAAACAAATAATTGTTGAAAAAGAGCTTCCTGAGACAGGGCTGCGTCTTCGTAAAAACAACGGGAAAAATGGTATCAGTTATTCAGTATTAATAAGTGAGCCACCCTATCCCATTGGCTCAGAACGTCTTGGTGGAGAACAAAGTGTTGCCAAGCTGTCCATTATAAAGGATACTTATGAGATTGATGTTTTACAAAATGTTTTAGACGAAATACCCTGTCCCAATTCCGCAACAGTTAAGCAATTAAAGAAAAACGGAAATTCTCCCCAACACGTTATTGTGACTTTTTTGTATAATAGTCCTGAACTTTATAATTTTATAAATTCCGTTATTTTATATAGATTAAATCATTATCGAACAGCAGAGTCTACATTTAGTTGTTGTAGTGAATTTATACAATGTTCTGATGCAAAGAAATGTGTTCATGAGAACAAACTATATTCTACTGCCTGTACATATAGACATAATTTAGAGAATGGTCGCATTTTCTATGGAAAAAATAGAAATATTGATTAACTTAAGATAACAGAGGCACATGCTATATCCCAATCCGCTCGGTGTCTTGGACGGGTTATTGGGAAATTATAGAAAATACAGATTTGTGGAATAATAATGCTCATAGGAAGTATCTTTTATGGAATATATCATTACTTTCACTTGGGATGAAGAAGCAAGCGTCTGGATCGCTGCCAGCAACGACATACCCGGACTCGTTCTTGAATCCGGCTCGTTTGATGCCCTTCTGGAACGCAAGCGCTTCGCTGTGTCGGAACTTCTTTCTCTGAATGCTTCCTAAAATCTTTCCAGACGTTCGGAAAAAAGTGCTTGGAATACGAAAGCACCCCCAATTAATAATAAAAAGTTTCATATAGGAGACTTTTTTCTTCATAATGTGTTGATTTTTTTCCACTTTGGCCATATTATAAAGGTGTAACAGACGTTACAATGTAAACAAGCTCTAGGTGGTAGGCTCCCAACGATATGGGAAAAGCCGATACCTAGAGCTTTACTCGTTTAAGGAGGTACAAATGAGAACAGCTATCTTAGTAGACGGTGGATTTTACCGCAAACGGGCTGCGTATTTATGGGGCAAGAAATCCCCTGAAAAGCGCGCTTCTGAATTATATTCCTATTGTTCTGCCCACTTAAGGCATGAACAGCGTTATGATGACCGCGGATTATATCGGATTTTTTATTACGATTGTCCCCCGCTCGCCAAAACTGTATACCATCCACTTCTGAAACGTGGTGTTGATTTTCGACAATCAGATACATATTCATGGGCTAACGAATTTTTTGATGAATTGAAAAAACAGCGGAAAGTTGCCCTACGGCTTGGGGAATTATCGGATGCCTATGCTTCATTTAATATCAGCACATCCGCCCTCAAAGATATATGTACCGGTGTCAAAAGCATTCAAGATTTAAAGGAGACTGATTTCTCTATTTCTTTTCAGCAAAAAGGTGTAGATATGCGTATCGGCTTAGATATCGCTTCTCTCGCATATAAAAAACAGATAGACCAGATTATCCTTATTGCTGGAGACAGCGACTTTGTCCCTGCTGCCAAATTAGCAAGAAGAGAAGGCGTTGATTTCATCCTCGATCCCATGTGGGCACCTATTAAAAGTAATTTATTTGAACACATCGACGGTCTTATGTCCCAATGGGGAAAGAAAGATAAGAAGAAAACGTAGGCATCTGCCAACTTGTTGCGACATCGCAACACCAGCCACTACTCATTAGCAAATAACAACCATCGGTTTTACCGCAGGCTGTTATTTTTATACCCAAAAAGAAGGAAAATATCATGGCTGCAGCTAAGAAACTCCCGTCCGGAAGCTGGCGCTGTCAGGTCTACAGCCACACAGAAGAGATCATACAGCCGGACGGTACCATCAAGAAAAAGCGGATATACAAGTCATTTACAAGCGATATCCCCTGTCCAAAAGGTAAACGGCTTGCAGAACAGGCTGCAAGCGTTTGGGCAGCTAAAAAAGAAAGCGCGAGCAACGTACAGAATATCACATTCGGCGAAGCCCTTGACAAATATATCGAGGGACGGGAGGCTGTGCTATCTCCACGCACAATCATGGATTACAAAAGAGCCCGTAAAAAAGAATTGCAGAGCATTATGAATATAAAAATCGCTCTGATCACGCAGGAAGATATCCAGAAAGCAATCAACATCGAGGCACAAAGCCATTCACCTAAGACAGTAAGAAACAGTCATGGACTTATATCTGCCGTAATGCGTGTTTACCGCCCCAATTTCGCCCTCAATACCGCTTTGCCTAAGAAAGTTCGTCCAGACATTTATGTCCCTTCTGATGCGGAAATAAAACAGCTTCTTTCGTCTGTTGTTGGTACCGACATGGAACTCCCGGTGCTGCATGCAGCGTTCGGTCCCATGCGCCGCGGCGAAATATGCGCCCTGTCATCTGAGGATATTTCTGGAAATGTTGTTCATGTATGCAAAAATATGGTTATCAACGGCGATCGTGAATGGATCATAAAGACCCCCAAAAGCTATGCCGGCGACAGATATATTGATTATCCCGATTTCGTATCAGATAAGTGGCGCGGAATAAAAGGGCGAATTGTACACCCACCCCGGATTCTATTACAAATAGATTTAACAGGCTGCTTAAGCGTAACGACATCCCGCATTTTCGGTTCCACGACTTGAGGCATTACTCAGCGAGCATCCAGCACGCCCTCGGTATTCCGGACTCATATATCATGCAACGCGGCGGCTGGGGCAATGACGGCACCTTAAAAGCCGTCTACCGACATGTTTTAAAGGAGCAGGCGAAACAAATGGATCATATGGCAAACAACTATTTCTCAGAACTATACAACACAAAATGCAACACAAATGAAAAATCCCCTAGTATTTAGGGGATTTTTCAAGAGGCGCAGACCGGATTTGAACCGGTGAATCAGGGTGTTGCAGACCCATGCCTTACCACTTGGCTACTGCGCCATATCCAATTATTACCGATCTTTTGACCGATGACTCCAACGGGAATCGAACCCGTGTTACCGCCGTGAAAGGGCGATGTCTTAACCGCTTGACCATGGAGCCCTACGAAAGGCTTCATGTAGCCTTAACGAATGATATAATACCATATCTCGCGGCATTTGGCAAGGGGAAAATAGCATGACAGGGATATTTTTTTATTATAGAGTATGCTATAATTTTAGTATTGTCACAAAAATCAACCGCATGGAGGAATCAGAAATTGTTACATACTTTTGTAAAGCATATGAAAGAAAACAACTGGCAGGTTGCATTGTATGAAAATCGGAACGACTATCTATCAACTGAAATAACCGCCAGATACACAAATATCCCCGAACAATGGATGGAATTTATTGAGACAGTCAAGTGCATGATGAATGCCGAAGAAACCGTCTGGTTCCTATGCGCGAATGATTTTGAACCACAAAGTGACGGCGCTTTCCAGTGGAATGAGTGGGAAAAGATCAGCCTTACATCTGCCGACGGCGATCAAGAATGGGAAACCAGAATCAAAACTTTCTGGGACAGTCACCTTCCAATTATCATGTCCGTAAAAGGCTGCTACTCTTATTATGCGATTTCTATGAAAGACGGTTCCGTTGTCCGGGGAGCCGAACCGGAATTTGAAGAATGCGAAATCATCGCTCCGTCATTTATGGCGTTTACGGATAAACTCAGCAACGGCGAATTACAATTATAAACGATTTATAAAGCAGCGGTAAGCCTGTCACACAGATTTACCGCTGTTTGCCTATTTTATTTCATACCCTCAGACTTTCCGCGCCAGAACCGCCACGACACGCATATCCTCCGGAATCCGGCACACCATCTTCCCATCGGCAATCCTGACGTCCGCCTCCGCATCGGAGTAAATTTCCTCAATCTGATATATCCCGTCCCCGGGAAGGGGCACTTCCAGCGCACCGTCATGTTCCCCGTTAAAACTGTGGAATACGGCAAGCAGCCCGTCCTTCCGCTCATGCTCCACACCGCCCTCTGTCCGCACAAGGCTCTGCCAGCCTTTCGGATGACGCCAGCTCACCACCTTCGGTCCGTAAAGCCTGCTGTAACCGTCCTTGATAACAGGTGCCGCTTTTTTATAAAAGGCGATTCCTCTGTCAATCACATCCCACTGTGCATCTGTCAGTTTCGTCACATCCCCCGACAGGCACATCCTGCCCAGAAATGTATTTGCCACAGAATAAGCAATTCTTTTGAGGGAATCACTCTCCCGTATCACCGCCCAGATCTGGCTCTGTCTCGGCAGGATCACACGGTGCAGGGACGCCGCGATAATCGGAATCTCCTCACACTCATGGGCGTCTGAAAAAGAGGCCATGCAGCACTCGCTCATCATAAGCGGCTCCAGTTTATGCCCGCCCGAAGAGCAGTTCTCCAGAATAATACCGGGAATCCGGTCTTTCACCTTCCTTATAAAAGCGAGTGATGCTTCCATGTTCTGACGCAGTCCCTCACCCAAGGACTCCGCGCCGTCACAGCCCACACCGATGGTATCGTTATAGTCCATCTTCATATAGGAGAAGCCATATTTCTCCAGCGTGCCGATCACTCTCTCCTCCAGATATTTCTGCACCCACTCCTGCCGCATATCCCAGAATCGTCTCATGGAAGTGGTGAGCGGTCTGCCATTTCTTGTAAGCAGATGCGCCGTTTTCTGGTAACTCTCCGCCCTCTCGCCTACGTTGTCAATCTCGAACCAGATACCCGGCTTCATGCCATGCGCCCTGATGGCGTCCACGGTCTTGTCAAGTCCCTCCGGGAACAACGCCTCCGATACACGGTAATCACCCATTGCCACATCCCACGGAACGCCTTTCTGCTTAAACCAGCCGCAGTCTATCACAAAATAGGAAAAACCTTTATCCTTGATGGCTTCCAGAATGCCACAGATATTTTGGTGGGAAGGATCGCCCCATGTAGTACAGTATTCGTTAAATATAATGGGAAGCGTCTGCTCAGATGCCGGACCTTCATCCACCATCTCGTCCAAAGCCGCTGTCATTCTCTGGGAGATTTCCCAAGTACCGCCGCCTTTGCACACAGATAAAATTGCCATGGGCGTCACAAAGATTTCTCCCGGCGCCACCGTTTTCATCCAATGCCCGAAATCATAGTCCGCCAGTCCGCCGGAAAGCGCCGCATCATCACCCCTGCGGTACACCTCCATCTGCCAGCTCGCATTGTGACAGATCATCGCGCCCCAGAAGATATCAGACTTGGTATCTTCCATCACCGCATAGGGAAAATATCCATTCACCGGCATGGACCCGACCTGCCCGAACCGCTCGCAGCGCACCGCGTGGCCGCCCCACGAAGGTTCCAGCTGTAAATCTTCCAAAAGCTGCGACTCCGTTCTACCCTCCATGCTCCACACACTTCGGATGCGGTGCAGCTTCAGCAGTCCGCTCTCATCCGCGCCTGCAAAAGGCGAAATCCCGCTCAGAGAAAAACTGGAAAGCATTTCCAGATCCACAGCCTCTTTGGAACCATTCTGAAATTCCGTGTAGGATAGCAGACTTTTCTTGCCCTGTTTCCACACAAGATAATGCCGGTAACGGTAACCCCGTTTATCTGAGAAAGCCGTGCAAATCACCGTTTCGCACTTCCCGTCCTCCGCTTTCCGCACTTCTTTCGCACAACCTTGCTGACTCTCTGGCACAGAACACGACAGGCGGACACCCCGCTCTCTGGCAACATCGCCACTGTGGGTCACATCCTGTCCTTCAAATTCCAGATTCAGCACGGACGCGCTCTGCCGCATCGTCCTGCCGCCTGCGTAGCCGCCCGCACAAGTGTCACCGGTCAGCTTTACCTGCACGAGGGAATCCGGGTACGGCTTTTCCCGGTAAGCAACCTCATAAGCCATATCCTCCGGGAGCAGCACAAGCTCCATGCTCCCCGTCTCCTCGTCCTGCACATAACAGGCTCGCATATCCCCCAGTATAAATTCGCTGTATATTTTTTTCATCCTTTCCCCGTCCCGCGCAAAACTTTTATCCCGTTCTACTTATTTTTCTGCAACGCCTCTTCCTGCAGCCGGTCAAACATCTCCATGCACTCATCCACCGTGGCGCCGCCCAGCAGTTCCCGCACGATCAGACAGGTATTCCCCCACTGTTCCACATCCATTCCCGCATTGGAGCCAAGCACATAGATATTCTCCTGAATCCTGTCGTTCAGCGGCTTCAGCGGATCCACACACTCGACTTCCACATTTTTGGACGGGGAGATCACCCGATTCGTCTCCGCGTAAATCTGCAAGGCTTCATCGGAAAGCATGATATCCAAAACCGCCAGCGCATCTTCTCCGTGTTCCGCATTGATCCCAACGCCAAACCCTGTCATGGTCATAACCGGCATCTGTCCACGGCTGCTTGGGAAGCCAATGACCTGCATTTCAAAATCTGTCTTTCCATAAGCGGTCTCCGTGTTCGCCGCACCCCAGTATGCCATAACGATGGGCGTCTTCTGCGCAAGAAAATCCGCTCCCTCTCCCTCGATCGCCTCGCTCACAAGAGCCTTCTCTGCGTCCACATATCCCTTGTCAATCAGCTCCTGCAAAAATACAAATCCCGGACGCATATAGTCGCTGTATTTGCTCTCCCCGCTGTTTAATGCCGCGATTTCCGCCTCTGTGTTCCCACCGTTGTATAAATCAGCGTAAGCCTGCGCCAGCACAAAGGTTTCCAGCCACCATCTGTTCGCGCCAACCGGCGTCTCCACGCCATTCTCCTTAAACACTCTGCAGCACTCTAAAAAATCTTCCGGCGTCTCCGGCAAAGTGAGCTGATACTTGTCAAACATATCCTTATTGATAAACAGACCGTAAGCCACTACCTCCTGCGGGACCGCCACCAGCTTTCCGTCTACCATATTTGCCACTTTCACCACGTCCCTCAGATTTTTGACGCAGTCCAATCCCGACAGATCCTTCAGCTTCCCCTCTTCGCCCAGCATGAGAAGGGTGTCCGGGTTCAGCAGATAAATATCATCCATATCGTTGCGCGCCCTGTCAAGCGTCACCTCATCATATGTCTTATCTTGATAGTCTTCTGCCGTATACGTCACATAGCCCACGCTTACGCCCATCTTTTCCTCTGCCAGCATAATCGTCTTATCTGCTGCGCTTCTTGCCACATTTTCCACATTGGCTTCCGTTTTTTCCATAGGGCTGAACAGACTTACTTCACGATTCGTCTCTTCCTCCACGACAATCAGCTTATGATCGGATTCGCTTATTCCGCCACACGCCGCGATAGAGAAAGCCGTTATTCCGGCAAGGCACAATAATCCCCATTTCCTGAAACCGCTCTTTCTGCTCATTTACACTATGACCTCCATTGACCTATAATTTCAATATTATTATCGCAGTCCAGATGCGCTGCCACGCATACCATATTATGTGTGTATATTTATCACAATCATTGCTCTGTATGCTTTGTATATTGCTTGATTACCTTCTTTAACAGTTCTATGTCAATCGGCTTCGCCAGATGGACGTCCATTCCTGCATCCAGCGCCTCCTTTTCGTCTTCCGCGAAAGCATTCGCCGTCATTGCGATAATCGGAATTGTCCGCGCATCTTCACGCGCCAATGCCCTGATCGCCCTGGTGGCGTCATAACCGTTCATAACCGGCATCTGCACATCCATCAGAATGGCATCAAACTCGCCCTCCACAGCTCTCTCAAACCGCTCTACCGCTAGTTCTCCGTTCTCCACAATCTCGCACCCTGCATTTTCATAGGCAAGAATCTCCCGCAGGATTTCCGCGTTAATCTCATTGTCCTCCGCCGCCAGAAAATGCAGCCCTGCCAGACTTTGCCCGGGTTCCGCCGCAGACTCCCCGTCTCTTTTCGGCTCTGCCCTCATCTCCAGTATCTTTTCTTTGAAAGCCGACGCAAAAAACGGTTTTATGAGCACGCCGGCATTCTCTGTCTGATCCAGATCCACCGCTTCCGCTTTGCCGTGATCCGATAAAACCAGAACAGGAACCGTTTCCCCGATCCTCTCCCGGATCTGATTCACCGCCTGCGCTGCACCCGTCTCCACGATACTTCCGCCAAGCAGCGCCACCTGATAGCCGCCCGCATTCTTTTCCAACAGGGACAAAGCCTCCTCCATATTGTGCGCCAGATCCGCCTCCACGCCCACATCGCCCATGAGCGTCTTTATATTTCCGCAAGTTTCCTCATCCGTATCCATAACGAGCATCCGCGAAATACCCATCTGCGCCCAGAACTGCCTGTCTGCCTGTCCCTCCGGGATGCGGAACTCCAGTTCAACCCTGAACAGGCTTCCCTGATCCACCTCGCTGAAAACGTCAATCGTGCCGCCCATCAGCTCTATAATATTCTTGGTGATCGCCATGCCAAGCCCTGTGCCCTGCACCTTATTTGTGGTGCTGTTTTCCGCCCGCGTAAAGGCATCAAATATCGTTTCCAGATACTCCTTCGTCATGCCGTATCCGTTATCCTGCACCTCGATCCTGATATGCTCGAACTGACTGGACCGCTGTTTCAGACCAATAATCCGAAACCAGATGCTGCCGCCTTCCGGCGTATATTTGACAGCGTTGGATAGCAAATTAATTAAAATCTGATTGATACGCGTCTCATCGCCCAGCAGAAACTCATGTTTGATTCCCGTCACTTCCACTGAAAACTTCTGCGACCTCGCCTCCGCCATCGGACGGATGATCGCATCCACGGAGGACACCAGATCATTCAGCGTAAATTCTTCCACATTCAGGACGACCTTGCCACTCTCTATCTTAGACACATCCAGAATATCATTGATCAGACTGAGCAGATGCTGCCCGGACGCCATGATCTTCTTCGTATATTCCCGCACCTTTTCCGGGTTTTCTGCATCCCTGGCAAGCAGCGTCGTAAATCCCAGAACCGCGTTCATCGGCGTGCGGATATCGTGGGACATATTGGAGAGAAACATGGTCTTTGAATTGCTTGCAATCTGCGCCGCCTGCAATGCCTCCGCCAGCCTGCGGTTGCTGATCTCTCTCTCCTCCTCCCGCTCCCTGCGAAGTCTGATCTTCTGCCTCTGATTCAGATAATACACTATACAGCACAGGATAAAAGCGGTCAGCATGACAAAAACCACTATAAAAATATTCTGGTTGACCGTCCTGCCTTCCTGCTGTATCGCCTCGATCGGCACATAGCCGATCAGATAAATCGTGCCGCCATTTACCGACCACATGTAATTCAATGCATCTTTATTTCTAATTACATGGTAGAACATAATGTTCTTATTGTTTTTCAGGCAGTCCTCCACCTCTTCCCGGAGACCTTCCTCCTGAATATTATTTGCCCGATAAAAATCCGTCAGGTTCAGATGACCCGCACTCCGTTCCCCCATGCCCTTAGGTTTTAAAACAAACCGCTCCGTCTCCGCATCCATGATATAGAGCATTGCCTGTTGGTTGTAAAAACCCTCCGGCAGTGACTTGTCAAAGCTGTCATAAATATATTCCACATAAAGCGTGGCAATCTCCTGTCCATCTCTTATAACAGGGCATTTGATGCAGTAAGCCCATGTCCCCATATAGTTTAAGTAAGACTGGGACACCGGCAGTCCGTCAATCATTCCCCCTGCAGAAAAGTCCATTCCTTCCTCCGTGAACGCCTCTCCCGTACTGCACACGCCCACCGTTTCACCCGATCGTATCAAGCCGAGTTTTACCATGGTTTCGCTCTTATTATAGTTGAGTACATACTCTTCCGGTCTCTCCATCGCGGCAATTCCCTGCGCCATTAGTCTCTGATACTCCGCCTCTTTGTTTAGAATCGCTTCAATTGTACATTTGATCAGATCAAGGCTCTCATTCAGATTCTGTGTCGCTGACGCCGCCATCTCTGTCATAATTTTGCCAGATACAGAGAAAACGATAACGCCCAGAACAAAAAAGACCAAAACGATAGAAACAAGCAATGAAATTCCTCTATCTCTCTTACTTTCATTCCGTTTCTTACCCATTTTGGTCCCCATTCCACTTTTATAACCGGCTACTTCAGTATTCATCCATTCTTTACTCTTATTATATTCCAGATTTTGCATATAGTCAGTATAAAAATTACTTTTCCTGCCCAAACAGCGCCGCCGCCTTTTCCATCCGCTCTGCGATCTTCACACCGAAAGGACACCGGCTTTCACATGCCTTGCAGCCAATGCACGCGTCCGCTCCGCGCTCCAGCGCAAGATAATGCTCCCTCACACTGGCGGGAACCTCCCCCTGCATAACGGCAAGATCATAATATTTGTTTACCATGGCAATGTCAATCTCTTTCGGACAGGGTTTGCAATGTCCGCAGTATGTACATTCTCCCTTTCCGAAAGTATTGCGGGGCGCTTTCGCCAGAACCGCGGCATAATTCTTTTCCTCTGCGTCAGCGGTCTCATATGCCACCGCCTCCTCCACATGCGCCGGCGTATCGTATCCCGCCAGAACCGACGCAACCGCCGGACGGGTCAGACAGTAATGGATACACTGTACAGGCGTCAGCGCAACGCCGAAAGGAGAGCGCGCCGCATCAAACAGCCTGCCTCCGGCATAAGGTTTCATAACGGTAATTCCCACATCATTCTGCTCACAGAGCTTGTACACTTCAGACCGTGCCGGGTCAATGCCGCCAAATCCGTCCGCATACTCCTCCGCAAAATAATCGTCGATATTATCCGTGGGCGGCAGGAGATCAAACGCCGGGTTAATGCTGAACAGAATCATCTCAACCATCCCGCTCTCTGCCGCCTTTTTCGCCATGAGGGGATTGTGCGTACTCATGCCGACATGGCGTATCTTTCCACACGCTTTCAGTTCCTTCACATACTCGATAAACGGTCCGTTCATCGCGTTTTCCCAGTCATCCTCCTGATCGACAAAGTGTATCATGCCCAGATCCACGTAGTCCGTCTGCAGACGCGCCAGCAGATCCTCAAAAGCCTCCCTGCACCTGTCCACATCACGGGTCCGCTCATACTGCCCGTTCTGCCATGTGGAACCGATATGCCCCTGAATGTACCAGCGCTCCCGCCTGCCCTCCAGAGCTTTTCCTATTTTCGTGCGGACATTCGGTTCTGACATCCAGCAATCCAGTATATTGATCCCCAGTTCGTCCGCCCGGTCGATCATTGCCTTACATTCCTCGTAAGTATGCCGCTCCAGCCACTCGCCCCCAAAACCGACTTCACTGACCTGTAATTCCGTTTTCCCTAATCTGCGATACTGCATGGGTTCCCTCCTTAATACTGTCCGGGTTTCTATTTCCGTTTAAACTGATAATGTATACTCATTATAATCTTAAACCCCTTTTTAGGCAAGATAATTGCATGACAGCAAACCTTCCCCTCTGTTTGTCTCCAGTCCGTACCGAGAGCAGGTATGCCTGCCCTTTGCTGTGGGATAATAAGTAAGCCTTCCCTCCCCGGATTACGCCGTAAACGTCAAATCATACGCCTAGTCAGATTATAGATTTTCTGTCAAACTTTAA
>CAJUJK010000049.1 GCA_910586705.1 uncultured Lachnospiraceae bacterium
AAACTAAGCTGGTATAACATATTTTCTAAATGGAAAAATATATCTTCATCTTGAGCATATTCCATGATATAATTATCCAAACAGACTGTCGGAACGAGGGAAATATATGGACGTTTTAGCATTAAACTATCAAAGTGATTTTAATGCCATTCTGCAAATGATAGCAGATGCCCGCCGGAAAGCTTCCTATCAAGTGAATGCCACAATGATTGACCTTTATTGGGGAATTGGAGAATTTGTTTCCAATAAGGCCGTGCAGGATGGCTGGGGACGTTCTACCGTAAAAGCACTTTCTGAATACATTCTGACGCAGGAACCAGGGATTAGAGGCTATTCCCCACAGAATATCTGGCGCATGAAGCAGTTCTTTGAAACTTATTGTGACAAGCCAGAGTTAGGAACTCTGCTAAGAGAAAATACATGGTCAAATAATTTGCATATCATGTCAAAGACAAAATCGGATGCAGAGAGATTATTCTATTTGAAGCTGGCCTCTCGGGAAAAGTATAAAGCAAAAGAACTGGAACGGCAGATTGACAGCGGATATTATGAGCGTTTAATGCTATCAGACGGTAAAGCGCCTTCCGCCATATCCCATGCTGCGCCTGCAAACATAATCAGGGACATGTATATGTTGGAGTTTTTAGATCTGCCCGAGCCTTATAGGGAATATGATTTGAAAAAGGCCATTTTGAAGAACATGAAAAAGTTTTTGCTGGAAATTGGCAGAGATTTTATTTTTATGGGAGAAGAATATCATCTTCAAGTAGGAAAGAACGACTATTATACGGATTTAATCTTTTTTCATAGGGAACTACAATGCCTTGTTGCAATTGAGTTGAAAATTGATGATTTCAAACCGGAATACTTGGGAAAAATGCAGTTTTATCTTGAAGCGTTAGACCGGGATGTAAAGAAGCCCCACGAAAATCCCAGCGTTGGCATTATTCTTTGCAAAAGTAAGGACGAGGACGTTGTTGAATATGCCCTGAGCCGGAACATGAGTCCAACCATGATTTCCGAATATAGGACGAAACTAATCAGCAAGGAAATCTTACAAAAGAAACTTGAGGAATTAACGGAAATGGTGGATGAGGATAGAAACTCTCAATGACGTTGAGAGTTTTCAAAAAATCAATTTATTATGTTAGTACAAAAATAGCAGCTGTGGCTACAGTTGCCCTGCTTGCCGTTTGTGCGTTTCCTATAAATTCGCTTTTGATTTGCAGAAAAATTATTGATTACAAGACAAGCTGTTTCCCGTTGGGAAAATGGAGAAACTATACCAAATACCGATACATTGAAACTTATCGCTGAAACTTTTAATGTATCGGTAAATTATTTGTTGGGTCATCCCACTGGACTGCCTGACGATGTAGCGGAGGCAATGGCAGAGTTTGACCGCAAGGAGGCGGCCTACCGTCTGCGTACATACCGCCACAAAGCCTACTATTCCCTTGACCGGGAGGACGGCATTGAGCACTCGACCTTATTCGTTGCTCTTTCTCCGTATGAGATTTTCGAGCGTGGGCTTCGGAACGTGGAAAAATTTTTAAAAATAATTTCTAAGGGTATAAAAAAACGGCGCAGCCCCAGACTACACCGCCCTCGTCAAAAACTGAAATCCCATCACCACAACCCCAAGCACCACCAGCACAATGCCCGTCGCCCGGTTCAGCGTCTTTGGTTCCGCCTTGTTGGCGAACACCGCCGCGATCCTCGCCCAGATAAAGGTAAAGACCACGCACAGTATCCACACCGGCCAGTCCGGCATCCCGCCTATGGCAAAGTGTGACGCCGCCCCCGTAAAGGCGGTAAACGCCATGATAAACACGCTGGTGCCCACGGCGGTCTTTAGTTCATAGTGCAGAACCGAAGTCAGAATCAAAAGCATCATCATGCCCCCGCCCGCACCGATAAAACCGCAGATAAACCCAATCATCACGCCCGCTATGAGGGACTGCACCGCCCGTTTCTTCGCCGCGACCTCCCCCATCGCTTCCTTCGTGGTCATAACGGGCTTCACGATAAACTTAATGCCGAGCAAAAAGGTCATAAACACGGAAAACCCGCCCATCGTCGCCGGCGGAACCAGACTCGCCACATAACTGCCCACCACCGTAAACGTCAGCACGCTCCCCATCATAATCAGACCGTTTCTGATATCCAGATTCTTATTCTTTCCGTAAGTGTAGGCGGACACCGCACTGGCAAGCACGTCAGACGACAAGGCGATCCCCACCGCCGTATATGCGTCCATGTGCAGGAACGTGATCAGCATGGGACTGATGACAGCCGCCGCACTCATCCCGGCAAATCCTGTCCCCAGCCCGGCGCCCATCCCCGCAAAAAAGGTCACTACAACCATCCATAACCAGTTCATAACTTCTTATGCCTCAATCATTTCCAGCAGATTGTTCGTAATGTCCGCCATGTTGGAAGACACCTCTTTCGTATTCTGGGAAATATCCACATTTTCCGTCACCACACTGGAAATCTGCGTCAGCTGCTTAACCGCAAGATCCACAATGGATACGTTCTTCGCAACCATCCGGGATATCTCTTCCACATCTTTTCTGGACTGTTCGATATTCTCCACAACCAGACCAAAAGTACCCACCGTCTGTTCCGTGATGTCCTGTCCTTCCTTTACCGCCCTCAAGGAATTCGTGATCAGCTCGTTTGTCTCCTTCGCAGCCTGCGCGCTCCTCGCTGCAAGCTCTCCTACTTGAGAAGCCACCACGGCAAACCCTCTGCCCGACTCGCCCGCTCTTGCCGCCTCAATGGATGCGTTTAGGGAGAGCAGGTTAGTCTGCTCGGCAATGGAATTGATCTCGTCGATAATTTTCTCAATCTGCATGGACATATCGCTGATCTTCTGCATGGAATTCTGTAACTGCGCCATCTGCGACTGTGTCGTGACAATTTCTCCCGTAGTCGCTGCCGACGCGGCGGTAATTTCGTTGGATGCGGTCACGCTGTTGTTCAGTTCCTGCGTAAGCTGTTCCATGATCTTCTCCAGATCGGAAACCGCCTGCTCCTGCCGCTCCGTGCCATTGTAAATACTGTCCGCATTTTCCAGCGTCTTTCCCGACACCTGACCCAGCTCCCTGCACGCGTTCTTTACATTCTGGATCAGCATCCTGTTGCTCTCCACATCCTGCTCCTGCTGACTCAGCAGATTTTCATTCTCACGCATATTCTGGCAGATGCTCTCCACCATTTTGTTAATACTGGAAGAAAGCTGTTCATACTCCGGCGTGCTTTTTTCATCTATGATGATATCAAAATTACCCTCCGCAATTTCCTTCGTATCATTTGTGATATTGTTGATTCCCCGAACGATTTTGCTGTCAACCATCCTGTCAATGGTGATAAGCAGCGCCCCAAAAATGATCAGCATACTCAGGGACACGATCAGCGTCTGGTTGCGGCGCGCCGCATAGTATTCCGATGCGGGAAGGAACGTTCCAACTATCATATCACCGTTATCTTCGGCATAGTAATATCCGGATGCCCCGTTAATTTTTGCTTTGCCTTTTCCTACAAAATCCTGTGGAAATCCAACCTCTGTAGCTGCCGTGCCCACTAACGCCGTATCGGGATAGGAAAGCAGCAGCCCGCTTTCTTTGTCAATCGCATAGATAAAACCGTTTGTACCGAAATCAATATCATTGAGCACCACGGAAATGTCTGTGCCTGCCAGCGCCCTCTCCAGAACCTCCGGGCGCACACCTACCTGCACAAGTCCTTTCGCGTCCGTTCTCGCCACGCCGATGTACTGCATGATAATTCCTTCCGCGACATTTTTCTGTGGTTCCTGCACAATCTCTATGGAAGGATCATCCACAATCACCATAAAGGCATTGGACTGCTCGCCGCTCTTCATGTCAAAACCCACATAGGCGTCAATGGAGCTGCTGGTGATAATGCCCGCTTCATCAATGATATGTACCTCGTTCACCATCAGCCTGTCCCTGATCTCTAGCAGCTTTTCCTGATTATCCACAATGGAGGGCTGCGCCGCGAGCATATCGGCAAAAATCCTCGCTTTGGCGAGATTGTTCTCCCCCAGATTCTCCGTGAGCTGCGCAATGTTCTCCTCGTTTCCCGCAAGTTTTTCCCGCACGTCAGCCAGTTTGCTCTTGCTGGAAGTTGTATTGTTGTAATTGTTTGTGACAGTCTGCATAGTAAAAATAGCGATAATGGTAACCAGTAGCGCTGCAATCATGTAGATAATAAGTCTCTGTGTAAATATTTTCTTCATAATGGCCGTATCCTTTCCAGTAATTTTACACAATTATGTGACATGCGGAAGCTTCACAAAAGAGAATAAGTTTTCACACTCTGTTTTTAATTGTATACGATATTTCCATGGTTTTCAAGCACTATCACAATAAATTACCCTACGTTTACTCTCAGCTCCCTGAACCTTACAAACCGATCGTCTCCACCGCAGACATATCCCGGATCCGCCGCACCGGCCCGGTCATCGCCGCCACCGCGGAGACCACCATCACCGCCGCGATCACAAGACATTCCCAGACAGGCATGGTCCATACGTCGCCCCATCTTTCGGTAATCACCTGCCGGTACAGATAATAGTGGAGCGGCAGCCCGAGCAATAGTCCTTCCGCCAGTCCGCCTGCCAGATACGTGAGCGTCTCCGCCGCGATCATGGACTGCAACTGTCTGACACTGATGCCGATCGCCCTCATGGCGCCGTACTGCCGCATTCTCGCCGACACGCTCATTGCCATGCTGTTTACAATATTGAAAGACGCGATCATCGCAACCACCGCCAGAAACCCATAGACAAACAGGGCAAAGGAGAAATAGACTGCCCGCGCCTCTTCCACGTTGACTGTGCCCGGCGCGTCAGGCCGAAGCCCCACAAGCGCATGTTGCATAAAATCAATGCCTATGCCGAATCCCAGAAACAGAATGATACTGAAAGCAAAGGAGGACGTCAGCAAAATCAAATTTTTCCTGCTGCCCGCCGCATGGTGCAGTCCAAGCGCAGTCTCCACATGCAGCCGTCCCGTATGCGCCGCCCTCTTTGCGGCAAACACCGTATCGGCATTTCCCGAAACCGCCGTCAGCGGCGAGACCTCGGATGCTTTGCGCGCCGGCGTCCGGCTTGCCGCAAGCACCGTCAGCAGACCGATCACAATACCGAAAACTACCCCCGGCAGGCTGATGCCGAATCCCGGCATTTCCGAAAACCATCTGGGCGTCAGCGCCTGCAACATCCGGCACAGCCCCCACACCGTCACAATACTTGCAAAAAGCCCCACCGGAATCGCCTTAAGGCACCAGTATAACACCTCCGCGCGCACATAGCGCCGCACCTGTTTTGCTGTCGCGCCCAGACACCGCATCATTCCGAAAAATGCCGTCCGGTTTGCCACGCTGCTGTTCATACTGCCAAGAATCATCATCATGCCGGAAACCCCTACCAGCACCGCCAGTACAAAAGCGATCACATACAGCATCCAGATGTACTGGTCGCTGCTCTGCATCATAGTGCCCATCAGTTTCGCGTTTTCACTGACTTTATCTTTGGGAATATACATCTGCCCGCATATATCCCCTATCGCCTTCTGTATCCTGCAATGGGGTACAAATTCCACATAGCAGACAAAATCCTCAGAAAGCGTCGCATCTCGAAAGCAGGACAGATAGGTGTCCGTATTCATAAAAACACCGAACGCTTCCTTTTGTAACATCATGGAAGTGTCTTCCACAACGCCGTTTATCCGAAAGGCAAGAGAGCCGCCCGGTGTCTCCACTTCCACCTCATCCCCCACAGCAAGTCCCAGCCTGCTGCACATACTTTCCGTCACAATCGCCTCCCCTGTCTCTTTCGGGAATCCACCCGAAAGCAGGGAAACGCCGGGATATATCGCAAAAAATGTCTCGTCAAATCCGCACAGGATGGTCTGTACGCCCTCCACTTTATAGTCCATATCCAGTTTATAGTTGGTCGCCGCATAGCGGACGAGAGTCTTTACCTCGGGTCTGGCGGCAAGCAGCGCCGTCTGCTCCTCATCCAGTTCCCGGAACATCACATGCCACGCGCCATCCGTCATAATCGCCAGATTTTTCTGACTCTGCAAAAACATATCCGCCATGCCGAAAATCGCAGAGATCAAAAAGACGGAGATCACAATGCACCATCTTGTCATGCGTGTCTGTCTGCGGTGTATTTTCGCTGAAACGGGAATCAGATCAAGATAATTTTTCATTGACATTCCCTCCCAGATCCTTTAATACGCCGTCACTCACCTGCATCACACGGTCCACCGACGTGATCAGATTCGGGTTGTGCGTGATCATCAGAATGGTCTGCTGAAACTGCCCGGACGCCTTCGTCAGAAGTTCCATCACGTCCTGACTGTTCTTGCGGTCCAGATTTCCCGTGGGCTCGTCCGCCAGAATCAGTTTCGGTCTTGTGATCAGCGCCCTGCCGATTGCCACTCTCTGCTGCTGCCCGCCGGAAAGCTGTCCCGGCAGGTGGCTGCGCCGTTCCTGCAGACCGAGCACGTGCAGGATTTCCTCCACCCGCCCGGCGTCCGGCTTCTTATAGTCCAGCAATAAAGGGAAAATGATATTCTGCTCCACGTTGAGCTCCGGGATCAGATGAAAAGATTGAAAGATAAAGCCGATATTGCGGCGTCTGAAAATGGTGCGTTTCTCCTCCGTCATGGCGAACAGGTCCTGCCCGTCTATCAGAATCTTTCCGGCAGTCGGTTCGTCCAGCGCGCCGATGCAGTTTAAGAGGGTGCTTTTGCCGGAGCCGGATTCCCCGATCACCGCCGCGAACTCCCCCTTTTTCAGAGTAAACGAGACATGCTTTAATGCCTCCACCTTCGCCTCGCCTTTTCCGTAAGTTTTACACAGATCGTTGACTTCCATGATATCCATTGTATAGCTGTTCCTCCTTTCAAAGCTCCTGTCTTTACAAAATAATAACAGGAACAGCTTACAATCCCATGAAAGAGACCTTACAGATTCGTAAGAAAAGCAATGCTAAACACCGCCCCTTCCCCCGGCGTGCTGCTCACCGAGATCATGCCGCCCTGTCCTTCCACAATGGATTTTGCAAGGGGCAGCCCAAGACCGACGCCCTGCCTGCCCCCGTTCCTTTTGGCACGGTAAAACCGTTTAAAAATATGATGAATATCTTCCTGTGCAATGCCGCAGCCGTCGTCAGCCACCGACAGACGAAACATGGCAGGGGAACGCTCCCACGAAACCGTGACCATACCGCCTTCATCCGTATGATCCAGCGCGTTTTTGATCAGATTGGCGACCGCCTCTCTCGTCCACTGTCTGTCGCAGAAAAGCATCTGCGCCGGATCCCCTTCCGTGACAAGCCGTTTTCCTTCCGCCTGCGCCCGCACGGACAGATCCGCCGCCGCACTTGTGACCAGATCGGACGCCGCCTGCCATTCCTTCTGAAAGGCAATGCTCCCCGCATCGATCCGGCTCACCGTAAGAAGCGTCTGCACAAGCTGTTCCATCCGTTCCAGAGACTGCATGATTTTACCGGAAAACCGCTCCACCGTCTCCGCGTGATCCGGCTCCTGCGCTATGATTTCCGTGTACATATGCAAGGCGGCAAGCGGCGTCTTTAACTGATGGGAGATATCCGAGATCGTATCCCGCAGGAAAACTTTCAACTGCTGTTCTTTTCCGCCCTGTGCCCGCAGCGCCACAGCCAGCTCTTCCACCGCCGCAAATAACTGGTAAATACTGCCGTTTTCATTTTGGGGCAGATGCCGGTCAAAATCCCCCTCGGAAAACCGGGTGATAATGTCCTGCGCATGGCAGTATAACTTTTCCCTTCTTTGTAAGAAACAGGCAGTCACGCACACCAGCATGATCGATAAAAGAACCGCTGCGCCTGCGGCAATAACCGCAAACAGACGCACCGACCTGTCCACCGCCGGAAATAGCATAAAAGAGACGTCGCCGCTATGTCCCATCTGCCGCATCAAAGCAATGCCCTCTTCTGTGGACTCCGCGTTTTTGACGGCTCCGGCAATCAAAGCCGGGGAAACACCCTGCTCCACCAGAGAGGACACAAAAGTCTGCTCCCGCTCAAAGAGGATGTGCTGTGTCTCCTTCCCGTGCACCCATGACAGAAAAATGGTCAGCATGACAAACGCGCCCGCCAGACAAAGCAGACTTGTAAAGTAATACCTCGTGCTCTTTTCCTGCATCGTATTCATATCACTCCGTCCTCTCTCCTCCATCTGTACCCGAATCCCCGCACCGTCAGCAGATGCTTCGGATCGGACGGGTTCTCCTCGATTTTCTCCCGCAGCCTGCGGATATAAACGGACAGTGTATTGTCGTCCACAAAATTGCCGTTGCCGTCCCAGAGCGCATCCAGAATCGTATTTCGCAAAACCGTCTGCCCCTCGTTTCTGACAAGCAGACAGAGCAGACGGTACTCCGCACCGGTCAGATTAAGCGGCTCACCGTTCAAAAAAGCGCCTCCCCCATATAAGTCAATGGACAGCGGTCCGGAAGTGAGAGGCTTCGTCCCGCCCGATTCACTGATCCCGCTCCGCCTGAGCAGCGCGCGTATTCTGGAACAAAGCTCCCCAAGCTTAAAAGGTTTCGTGATATAGTCGTCCGCACCGCTGTCCAGTCCCCGGATCACATGGACTTCTTCATCCATCGCAGTCAGAAAAATAATAGGTACCTGACTGCCCCGCCCCCGCACAAAACGGCACACATCCACGCCGTTTCCGTCCGGCAGGGTGACGTCCAGCAGCAGCAGACTGTACGCCTTCGATTCCAGACAGGCATACGCTGTTTTCACTGTCTGCGCCACATCTACCATATATCCTTCCCTGCCCAGAGAGTAGGTCAGCCCGTCAATCAGATCTGTATCGTCTTCCAGTAAAAGTATGGTGTGTTCCAATATCGTCCTCTCCTCGTTCCCTTAAAATCATTACTTCATTTTGCTCCCAAACACCACTTTCCGTCAAGCGAATATCTTTTTCATCCCCGCAGATTGCACACCGCCTGTTTAGAGGATTACCCACAAAAGGCAGTAATATAATTGCAGAAAAGCGTTCCCCGGCATTCCGTCGGCAAACGCTTTTGCAACCGCTTTTTTCACTCCCCGGACCGGCAGACAGCTTTTCCGCCCATGCCGGTTATGATACCTATTTGTCAGTAAACGTGGAGTTCTGCTTCCTATATGTGTCCGTGTCCTTCTGGGCAAGCTCCTGCTCTACCTGCGCCAGCTTATTTTCCAGTTCCTTCGTTTTCTTTTCGTCCCCATCCGCCGATTGAAGCTGTTGCTCAAGCTGCTGCTTTTTCTGCTTTAATTCCCGGATTTCCCGGTCCACCTTGTCCGTATTGCCGACGCATTTCTCCTCGCCGTCGTCCGGGGCGTCCGCGTTTACTCTTGGGGATTTGTCGCCACTGTCCTTCTTCGGGTCGTTAAAGAAAACTTTCTTGTTGCCGTTTTCATCCTGCCCCACATGGTACAGACCGTTTGGTTTCTCCCCCGACTTCTCGCTGCTGATGTACTCGTCATGGGGCACTGGTTTCTGGTTCGATGCCTGCGCCTCCTTCTGCGCACTTCCAGCTCCTGCCGTCTTTTCCCCGTTCTGACTGTTTTCGGCTTTCGCAGTCTTCTCCCGTTCCGTCTGCAACCGATCCGCATAATCGGTTTTGTAGGTACTGCCGTTTACCTTGATTTCCATTGCCATATTGGTTTTCCTCCTTTTTCTCCGCAGAATATCCGCGGTATCTTTCTTACACTGTTTTCGGCATACAAAAAGAGGATTTAACCGATTTGCCGTGGGATGCTTTCTTCGTGCTGTGGAATGACAAGCAGTACGCTTAAGAGAAAGGATGTGCCCTGCGTTTTGATGCTCATCGCGCCTTGATATTTTTCCGCTACCGCCTTGATGTTTGACAGTCCCGTCCCTCTTCCGGCAGATCCTTTTCCGCAAAAACTGTTCTCAATTTCCAATAAAATAAAATCGCCCTGCAGACGTCCCGAGAGACGGATAAACTTTTCCGCATCGGCGCCTGCATCCCGGCAGGCATGAATCGCATTGTCCAGAGCGTTTGACAGGATAATGCCAAAGTCGATATCCCGCACCGGGCACGGGTACGGCAATAGCAAAGAGCACTCCACATCAATCCCCATACTTTTTGCAATCCCCAGCTTGTTTCCCACCAGAATATCCGCCACCGGGTTGCCTGTGCCGCAGGGCAGGGAAAGTTCCGCCGTCATATCCGCCATGTCCCCGATATAGGCAGACGCCTCCTCCGATTTCCCATTTTGCAAAAGGTCTTTCACCACCGTAATATGATTTTTAATGTCGTGGCGAAACGATTTTGTCTTTTCATAACGCGCCCGCGCTTCCTCCACATATTGATTCAAAGAGCTTTCCTCCTGCTCTAACAGCGACAGTTCCGTGCGCAGACTGAAATTCTGGAGCAGCTTTTTATAGGCGAACATAAGGCAGAACAAACTCGCTATACCGAAAAGCTGTATCACAAACATATGATGGTGTTTAATCGGAATGCCTCTGCCGCCCGCATTCTGAATCGTCTCATTCCCGTAAATGATGGAGCAGATATATTCATCCATAAAAAAGATCATCAATGCCGGTATCAGAAACAGAAAAAGATATTGCTTTTCCGCCGTTTCAAAGGGCAAAAAGAAGCGGTACACCACACTGTAGCAGACCGCCGCCAGCGCCACCGCCGTAATGCCAAGCAAAATAGAAACCACGGCGGCTGCATTCTGATGCACTGAAAGCGTCCATGGAGACAGCATACCTGACAGAGAATTGACAATGCCCTGACAAATCTCCATAATCCCCACCGTCAGCGCCGCATAAAAAACAGCGGATTTCCAGTCGGCACGGCATGACAGTATCCCAATGGCTATGAGAAGCAACGTGTAAATCAGATATTCGGTGATACTTCCCACCGGCGAAAACAGCACCAGAGCCAGGCCGGGCAATGCAAACAGCAGGGCATAAAAAGTCCTTCCCTTTTTCTGCAAAAACCGGATAAAAAAGGAAAAGCCAAGCAGCATCTGGATGCCACCTACGGCATACCTGTTAAAAAAGTCGATGTAACTTTCCATCTCACAGCCTCCACTCCTTCATATACTGCAAAATCACCTCGGAAAACGCTTTGCTCCGCAGTCTGGAAATGGGGATTTCCTTTCCACCCTCCATATACGCCACACCGTTTTTGTAGCTTTTCAGATACTGCATATTGATCAGATAACTTCTGTGGCACCGAAAGAAACGGCTGTCCAACCTCTCTTCCAGATTTTCAATCCGGTCGTAAAAGTCAACCACCTCCGACGACGCCAGATGCAGATACACCTTTCTGTCAATAATTTCCGCACAAATAATATCGGCAAAAGGAACAATGCTTCTCTCATATCCCTTCTGCACAAGCAACTTTTCCTCACCTGCATTATTCATGGAGACAAGCAGTCTCTCCATCGTCCCCACAAACTTTTTTTCCTCAACCGGCTTCACCAGATAGTCGTATGCCTGCACTTCAAAAGACTGGAACACCATCTCCCTCAGAACGGTTATAAAAATGAGAAATCCCCTGAAATTCCGGCTACGCAGTTTCTTTGCCGTCTCCATGCCGTCCATCCCCTTCATCTGGATATCGAGAAAGAGAATATCTATGCTTTTTTCATACTTCAACAAATCCTCTCCGCCGGAAAAGCAGACAACAGACGCCTCCATATTTTTTTTGCGCAAAAACCCGGACACCATTTTTCTGATCTGATCCGCTGTCTGTTTTTCGTCGTCACAAATCGCAATCGTAATCATGACCGTCTCCTTAGAGCTGGTATTATATCACGATTTTTTCCGGGAGACAATGGAAGTGCCGCAGAATGCGACGCGGGGGATGTAGAATGCGGTATCTGCAGCAGCAACGGGTCAAGTGCCAAACCGACTTTCCCGTTTTGGAATTAGGCTTTATATTTTCATAATTTTACTTAAAATATATTTACAATTCCGTCATGCCTATGCTATAGTGAGAAAAAGCATATTTTCTATTACACACAGATCGGTAAGCTCTATTTCTATTCTAAGTTTCAGAAAATCCATGCTTTGATTCCAATTAACCAACTACAAAGCAGGAGGATCTGAAACGGGTCCTCCCGCATAGATGGCACTATCTTTAGCAAAAGATTGAACCGTCACCATCAAGGAGGACATGCAAATGAACAAAACAAAAGCAAGCAAAAACACACAGACAACACAGGATAAAACAAACACATCCGAAACATGGACGAACGGAACAGGCTTACAGCGCAACTACAAGGACACCATATTCCGGATGATATTCCGGGAGAAAGAAAACCTGCTGAGTCTGTACAACGCGCTGAATGGCACGACCTACGAAGAGACAGACTCTCTGGAAATCACCACGTTGGACAACGCAGTCTACATGAATTATAAGAACGACATTTCCTTCGTGTTTGATTTTGAACTGCTCCTCTACGAGCACCAGTCCACCTGCAACCCGAACATGCCGCTGCGGGATCTGCTCTATGTAACAAGAGTGCTGCAAAACCGAATCAAAGACGAAAACTTGTACAGCAAGTCACTCATCAAGATTCCGACGCCCCGGTTTGTTGTGTTTTACAATGGGACAGGCTCTCAACCCGAGCGTCAGGTTCTGTATCTGTCAGATGCTTTTGAGAAAAAGCAGGATGAACCGGCTCTGGAGCTGTCGGTAATCGTTTATAATGTTAATCTCGGGTATAATCATGAACTCTTAAATGCGTGCTGTCTGTTGAAAGAATACGCGCAGTATGTGGCACAGGTCCGGGCATATGCGGAAGAACTGCCTTTGCGAGAAGCAGTAGAAAAAGCGGTAGACAATTGTATTAAAAATAATATTCTTTCAGACTTTCTGGCAAAGAACCGGGCGGAGGCGATTGCGGTGAGCATTTTTGAATATGACGAAGAAAAGCATATAAAGAGTGAGCGGAAGGAATGGCGGGAAATTGGCTATCGGGAAGGACATGATGCCGGACGAGAAGAGGGGCTTGCTGCCGGACGGGAGGAAGGCGGCGACACGCTTGCTGTACTGCTCCAATCCTTGACAGCCGCCGGAAAAACGGAAGAAGTAAACCGCGTTCTTCTCGACAGCGATTATCGGAAAAAGCTGCTGGCTTCATATTTCCAGAAAGAAAACAGCCCGGTCTGAAAATGGCATATATAAGAACCCCGGGGGAGACTCTATCGCAGCGCCTCTCCGGGGTTCCTTTTTTATGCAGGTTCTATATTACAGCCTCACAGAAGATATATTCTCCAATCGTGCATTCTCTTTTATGCCTTTCCATTCTCTCCCTCCGTCTCCTCCTCTGTCCTGCGCCTAAGTGTACCGCGGCGAAATAAAGTACCCATCTACTGCAGCTTTACCGCAGATTAAA
>CAJUJK010000050.1 GCA_910586705.1 uncultured Lachnospiraceae bacterium
TTTAGAGTGTCTCACAAATATGCTGCTTAGCCAAGGCGAGGGATTTGACCCTTACAATTAAACTTTCTTCTTTCTCTCATGTACCCATACAGGTATCAAAAAGGTATCACGCCCCATCTCAAAAGCCGGAAAGTCCGCTATTTATGCGGCTTCCCGGCTTTCTGTTTACTATTCGAACTCGTCTCGCATGAGAGTCTTTCCCCGCATATTCCAGACTTGTTCCGACCTTTTTATCTCTTAAATCTACGAAAATACGCCGTTTCCCTATCATTTCAACTGCTTTTAGAACCAGAGTAGAACCACCGGAAAGCAATAGAACCAAAGGTATTAAATAACCACTAATCTTATCTTAAATACATTCTCACAGTCAAATATTCTTCAAACTTCAAAATCATAATATCAAAGATTTCTTGCAACATGCTAATTTTCCTTGAAATGTTGCCATACTCTACAGTTATTCCATTTTCACCATGTGCTATTCTATTTCTTTGATTAACCAATTGATTAATCTCACTTTGATATTTTGTTAAACAGTTCTCCATCCCAAATTTTTCCAAAATTATAGTCAACTGTTTATAATTCAAATTAGATTTAGCAGTAAGTAATGTCGGATCAATATATAACGCCTTATCATAGTCCCTTGTAAATTTTTCCACAAACTGGCATGTTTGTTCAAAAGATTGTTTACCAGCAAGAGGTTTTAAAACATCTTGCAACGAGAAGGAATACAATTCATTACGAACCTGCTTTTTATCCAAATGCAAACCATTTAAATATGAGATAAGTTGCTTAAAACTTTCAACAACAAACCCTTCCCAATGGGCATATATATACGGAATACACATTCGATAATATTGATCCTTGACTTTTGGTGCATAATTATTTAATGCCAAAGTTCCAACCTTTTTCAAGTTCTCCAATTCTCTTACGCGCCATTCTCTACTAGCCATTATTTCATTAGTAAGTGGATGCATTTTTATAACTCCGATATTTCTAATAAAACTTGCTTTGCAATTTTCACCTTGTTAGTGATACTTGTAGGATTACTGCTTGCTGAGCCAACATATTTTGTAAATTCTTCTTTTTCCTTCAATTCAGCAATTCTTTTCCCCAATTCAGCAATATTTACCTCCGACAAATTTACGCTTTTCTCTGATAAGCTTAACATTATAGCATCATACATACTTGTAGTAAAATATCTTTTGCCAAGTTTAAAAATATTTTGCTCTTTTAATCCCTTAAGAACATTCATAATATCTTCAAATAATCGCCTATCAGCACTAATCCTACTTTCATCAAAATCCTTACACTGGCTTTCTAAATAATCGTCCATATAGTCTTGTATATTAGCCTGAGTATATCTAGTTCCTTGATTTTTCAAGGTCAAATATCTCAACACTAGCTCATCATAATACATCATCTCTTCGTTTAATAAACTAATATTTACTATGTCTCTAAATATCTCGTTATTTGATAATTCTGACACAAAATCGCTATATCTACTATCTAAACCTCTAAAAATGCAGTTTCGTATCTCTTGCCTTGACAATCCTTCTCCACCAGTGTTCAGCCTCTTAAAAAGCTCATATCGCATTTTGAATTCGCTTTCCTTAAGAATTATTTCCACTCTACATGGTGTTCTTTTTATTTGAAGTTTATATTCTAATGGTAAAGTATCTATAGTGATGCCTCTCAGTCCTTTAATTAAACTGCCTTCAACTAATTCAAGCCCATTTTTCGGATACGAATCTCCATTTTCGTCTTTAAGTTCATTAAAAAAAGCTAAAACCGTAGACACTCGTTGCAATCCATCAATCAATTCCCATTTACCATCTGTATTAGTTGCCACAAATATTGAAGGAAAAGGAATGCCCAATAGTATTGATTCGATAAAATCAGACTGTCTCTGTTCATCCCATCTAAACGCTCTTTGATATTCTGGAGAAATTATTATTTCCTTATCTTTATACATATTGATTATTTCTCCAAAAGACATATCCATTCTTTCAGATTTTATCTCTTGACGATACTTTTGAATTTCATCATTAATAGCCATGTAAGTTTTCCTCCCTATGCTATATTCCTACCTTTTGCCCTTATAATATCCCCCAATACATGATTCATATCATTTCAACTATTTTAAGTTGGGATGATCAGGACGCGAGAAGTCTATGCTAATTGAAATCCAATCAGTATTTTAACTTCTTCAATTGACAAATCCGCATCTTCCGCAATCTCCTCGACAGTCTGTTTCCCTCTTGCAATCAAGCGACGGGCAAACGCCCTTTTCTCCTCCATAACCCTTCTTTCCACTAAATCATCGAATACCTGACACATAATACTTTGGTCTCCCTACTTTTCCTTGAAATTCCTATCCAAATCTGATAATTTTACGCATGCTGTTTCCCATACTGCGCCAAATAAAGTTTTGCTTTTTCCAAGGACACCCCAATCTTTTCCTGCATCTGTTTCAAAATCACTTCATCATCAAGTCCATTCTCCTGCCCCAGTTCAACAACCATCTTTGCAGCTCCCATACACATCAATCTTTCGGATTCCGTTTCAATAACACTTCCACCCATTATATTCACCAGTTTTTTCATGCCAACTGCAAACCAGCCAACTCCCTCACCACTTCAATCGGCAGGTCAGCATCCTCCGCGATCTCTTCAACTGTTTGTTTCCCCCTTGCAATCAATCGACGGGCAAACGCCTTCTTTTCTTCTATTCGTGCTTCCTCTGCTCTCTTCTCTGCTCTTTTTTCCGCTAAATCATCAAATACCTGGCACATAATGTCCTGACCTCCTTCCGTCTCCTTGAAATACCTTACCTGTTTTGCCAATGCCGGATAGAACATGTCTACCGAACTCAAACATCTAAAGTCATGCATCAGCTTTCCAATCGGATCGCTGTCATCTTTATAACTGCCATTAACATATATGATATGGGAACCATCACCAAAATATGCGCCTGTTTCCTTAATCACCCTGTCAATATGGTACAGTGAGCACCCGGCTCCCATAACATCGCCTGCCGTTATGAAAATCACATAAGAATCATGGATTTCATTAAATTCCTGTCCAGCCTTCAACATTTTTGTATCTATCATGCTGCTATGAAATCTCGCCCTGTGGACATCTGCTCCCGCCGAAGCACGCTGTACTTCAATGTCATAGACCTTATCTTTCCCGTCTTTTGCGTAAATATCTATCGTAATAGATCGTCCACCCGGCATTGGATTCTTATACTCTCTCTGTGCTACCACTTCCAACACCTTTAAATCACTGCGCTGGAGGATAACATTCAACAATAACTCTGTAGCCTCGATATTTCTATCGAATACCAGCGTCATTAGATTATCGTCTAAAAGATTTAATTTTCCTATTGCTTCTAATGTTTCCCGCCTCTCTAATTGCTTCTGATTATCCGCTCCCATCATATCACCTGCCTTTTCATTAAGTATCATATCATGGATTCCTCCCTTTTTCAATTACGCTTACCATCTACATTCCATCTACAGAAAGGCTAAAATATCTTACCTTTTTCTTTCTGTACTATGTAATTCTGGATCACAGAAATCCACTGAATCCATAAAAATGGTATTTTATAGCTTTACACTTTCCGATCAAAAACTTTACTTATCCCGCTTTTCATCCATTTCCAGCACATGACGGTACTGCTCTAATTCCAATTCCGCTTTCCAGTTTCTCCGCTCTGCCGGACTCTCCTTCCCAAACAGATAAGCTGCTCCGTCAACGATATCAATCACCGTCAGCACAAGTGCAAGATAGTCATTTTTTAATTCCCGATACCCTTCATCTGACAGAGAAAAATCGCCGGACTGAATCTGTCCGGCGATCTCCTTCATGGTCATCTGCATTTCCTGTAAAGCATCCACAATCCGCTGTATATTTTCCTTCTTCCCTACTACAGTAATATGAGAATACACACAACTTCTCGTAATAAAATCTTTCTTATAGATGCCGCTTAATGCGGCTCTCTGCTCTATAACCGCCCTCGCCCACGCGCTGGGGCGAAAGGCTATCGTCGGTTCCTTATGTTTTCCCGGCATTGTTTTCTCCTCCCTCCTCATCCGATCCATCTACAAGGCAGTTTAACTGATCTGCAAGATTCCGTGACTGATCCGGGTACAGATGGGAATATGTATCAAGTGTTGTCTGGATTTTCTCGTGCCCAAGTCGTTCTGACACAAGTTTTGGCTGTACTCCCAGCTTTGAAATCAGCAGGGAAGCATGACTGTGTCTGAGATCATGCAGCCTTATCTTCTTTACACCAGATAGTTCTGCCCCTCGTTTCATTTCTTTCTCCAAATATGATTTCGTTATCATAAACAACCTGTTTCCTGCCATCATGCCATAAAGCCTGCTTACATATTCCTCCAATTCCGCCACAAGAAAATCCGGCAGCGAAATAATTCTTTTCCCCTTTGCAGTCTTGGGTTCTGTGATCACGTCCCTGCCATTAATCCGCTGGTAAGACTTCGTAATGGATAACGTCTTTTTCTCCGCATCAAAATCAGCAAGGGAAAGCGCCAGCAGTTCTCCCAAGCGGACTCCCGTCCAATAAAGGGTCATAAAAGCACAGTAAGAAACAGGCTTGTCTTTAAGGGCATCAATAAAAGTTTCAAATTCTTCCTGTGTCCAGAACTGCATTTCTTCCGCTCTCCCTTTACCCATAGAACCCGCCTTTTGGCAAGGATTACTCGGTAAGTCATAATATCTTACAGCATAATTAAACAGGGCGCTAAGCTGGTTATTGATCGTCTTTAAATAGGTAGGCGAATACCCCTCTTTCATAAGACTGTTCTGCCAGCGGCGTATATCTGCCGCGGTAATTTGCACAATTTTTTTATCGCCAAAATATGGCAATACCTTAAGTTCCATAATATAATCCTTGGTACGGACAGTATTTTCCCGCAGACGCTCCTTCATATCCTCCCTGTACAACTGCCAGAAAGACGAAAAATCCATATCCAGATTATGGGACTGCTGGTTTATATATTTATTTGCCCACTCGACAGCTTCCTTTTTGGTTCTGAAATTGCGTTTATGTTTTTTGGTATTTTTTCCTCTGTAATCTTTGTAATAGAACTGGACATCCCACAGACCCTTATCATTTTTTGAAACGGTCAAATTATCACTTCCTTCCTAAAACAGAATCCCCAAGAGACATCTATCCCCCGGGGATTCCTTGAATTATACGGTCATCCCGTAAAGTCTCTCTGCCAGAAACTTCTTAGGGACTTTGCCAGCCGTAATAATATAACCTTTTGCTGCCAACTCCTCATTGAGTTCCTTGACCACCCGATATGCCTTTGCACGCGACACGCCCAGAATCTCCATAACCTCCTGCGCGGTATAATACAAGCAAGTTTGTTTTTGAGCCATAATATGTCCTCCTTTTATTCTCTGTAGAGCGATTTGCTATTCATAAATGCTTTACGCGTATGATACGCTTCTTCCGGTGTTATCCCCCGGATATTCCATTTTCTCACATTTTCATATGTATCTTCCGGCTCATTATCTTCCATCCGGCTTTTTAGTATACCAATACAGGGATGCCCTGTATTAATCTGAATAACTGGTTCGCATTCCAAGTCACAAATAACTTCTTTGTGCAGTGTATTTCCATAATCCTGTCCGCAATAACAGTCATCTGGATATTGAAAATCGGTCGCCTCGGTCAACCTGTATGTCGGATAATTCACCGCTGGTCTTCCCAGTTTGCTATCCGCCCGGTATTGCTTGTAAATGATCTGCATTTCCCTCAACATTTTCAGCGGATTAGCAAGCAGCTTGTCAACAATCTCCGAAGATATTTGCCGTTCATTTGCAAGGTTATCTACTGCGCTCCGAAACAGTTCGTCAAATCTATCCACACGAATAATCAAACATGGATTCTCGTCAAACTGCTCATTATCATGTTGGGTTCCTTTCAAGATAGACTGTTTGTAATCATTAATCCAAACAAAGTCCTCATCTTTCCAAATCCAAAAATATTCCTGCTGATACTGCCATTCGCTATGTTTCCAAGGCTCTTTCTGATACTGAGCAACCCTGATATTACATTCTGCAAAAATCCGTTCTATGGCTTTAAAAAGTAGCATTTTTTCTCCCCCTAGAAGACAGAATGTGCTCTCGGTGACTGCTGCGACACTCTGTTTCGCATTTTTAGTAAAGCATTCTATAAACCCCTGCGGCATTCCCGCTTCCCGAAAAAACATTTCGGATAATATAGTAGCCATATCCAACATATGACGGTTTTCGTTCAATCTTGCGGCGTTGCTGATCCCAGCGTACATTTTTTCGCGTTTTCTCAATTCTCCCAGTTTCCCGTGCAACAACTCGGAAAAACTTATTTCTTCCATCATACGAAGAAACCATTGAATATATCCAACACATACCGTAGTCAGCCATATAGGATTTTGGGAAAGAATGCGCAATGCACGAGAATTCTCCTCACTATCCACAAATCCGTCAATCTTCAAATATATCAACCGCGCGTTCTGCGACTCGCAGGTATCAAGATATTCCCCCGTAATCAGCGCACATGCATCAATCCACTCAGGCTCAGAATCCGTACCGACAGTATCAGTCATTCTCCCTCTAAAAGTGCTGCGAATTAAATCATCGACCGTGTTCCGCATACTGTTCTTTCGGTCCCTCACCCGCTCCATCTTGACATCATCCAGAATACAAACGCTTCCCGAAGATTGTGACAAATGTTTCAGCGCATCCCGCCGTTTTCCTGTCGCCGCAATCAGTTCCCTGTTAAGCATCTGATCCCCAAAAGTATAAGCGCCAACTACCTTGGCAAGCTCAGTCTTTCCTGACCCGCTTTGCCCGTCAATCCAGAGTGTCAGCTTCATAAATTCGGGCTCCCCAATCGACCTGAAAAACCTATTCGAAATTGACATGATATTATGCAAAAATAAGGTATAAAAGATATTCGGATTTCGATTATATTCACGAAATAGTTTCTCCGCTGTCTCCGCCAGCCCTTGGGATATTGCAACATTCGGAATAAACATGTGCCCAACTCCCGAATATATTTCTGGATGAAATCCGTCAGCCGCAATGCTGGTATTTGTGAAAGCATACATTTGTCTCCCTTCGACCTCCTGTAATCCATTGCGTTCAGTTTGATATTCCGTATCATATACTGTAAAATATATCGCAGATACCGTATTATAAATTGCTTGGTAGAATGCGTCTCCTTCTTTCACAAACAACGGAAGTTCCTGTAGAAAACAGTGCCGTTTCAACTGTTGCAACGTAACCGTTCTTTCGAAAGTTCTTCCTCCCTCCGCACTCACAATAAATTTGTACTTGCACATTCCCTCCTTCCCAAAGATAATTTTTTTGACACCCAAAATAAAATCCGTCACCTTGATGCCATTTTTGATATAGCATCCTTCATCTTGCGTATAACCTTCGATTTGTATTTTTTCCATCTCTGTTGTCCTCCTTTGTCCATATAATATACCCCTGTCTCCATTTTTTAAAATCAGTTTTTTTCCGTATGATTTCTAAATGTTGTATGTTTATAATTCGTCATATGCAACATATTGATTTCATAGAGAAAATATAGACATGTAACAGTAACAAAAACTTTTTTCAACAGAAGATGTTTAGATAATAAAAACCAGAGACTTTCTTGCAATCTCTGGTCTTTATCATTTATTCTGCCGACAATTTTATATAATCGGATATAAGAATTGTCTCGCTCTCTCTTTCATTCAAATAATTTCTTATGTTAGATAAATCCCACAATTCTTCCTCTGTACAGTACAAATCTGATAGTCCGTTTTTATATCTCCCCCTTTCCTTATCTGACTTTTTAATCTGTCTTAAAATTTCTACTTCTGGATAGGAAGACTTTTTTCTCCTTTCTCTCACTTTTTCATTCTGACACAATATTTTATTTAAAGTTTCCAGTTCCCTTATAGCTTCTTTTGAAATATATTTAAAGTCTTCTATTGAATCTGCTTTTAACTGATGCGTAATGACTTCACAAAATAGCGATGTGCACGCCTCAATGCACCCCTCTCTATTCCCAACATCTTCCTGTGTTGCCTTATCAGCCAGTTTTTCTTCGCCCTTTTTTACTTTCGCTCCCCCTGTTATAAAACACCATAACGCATATTGGCATAAATCTTCGCTGCAAATTCTTTTCATTTTCTCATAAGCCCCTTGAAGTATTGCATTTTCCAATTCACCCGTCTCGAAAAATCTTTTCTCATCCTCTTGAGGCACATTATATTTAGTATCCTTTTTACATAAATGCACGCACTCAGTTCTTTCTGCCTTTCTTATTCCTCCGGCTTTTTCCATGACAGCCATCCACTTTTGATGCCATTCTTTTACCATCCGATACTGATATTTATAAAACTCTTTTCGCTTCTTCTTATCGGACTCTGACTTGGCATCTTTACTAACAAATAAGCTTTTCCTGTAAAGAGCCTCCTGTAGATTTTCATAATTATCACAGACTACCTGTTCTATTCTGCATGCTCGCTGATTAAATATATCCATACACGTCTTTTCATTTCCTTCATTTACTGGATATGGCAAAATCGCCGTTAAGGAATTTATCAGCCATTGTACTTCACTCGGTGTAACTTCTTCCTTCTTTTTACCACAGATATACAATATATCATTCAGATAGAAATGTGTATATTTACCAAGCCGAAAAACAAATCTTTCCTTTTTATTATTTGCGCTTTGTTTAAACCAATCTATTTCCTCCGAAGTCATGTTCAGTTTTTTATTCAATCTGTACCAGATTTTTTTCGATACACTTTTCTTATCCTCTTTTACACCCGCCGTTACTTTCTGCCATCTTTGAAAAACCTCTTCCATGCTATAAACATTATCATTTATTTCTGCCATCAAAAATCCCCCTTCTATTAATAATTATGGATTTTAAAAATCCATTAAATCCAGAAAAATTGTGTTTTTCATTCCTTATTTCTCAATTTTAAGTCAATATAGTCTTTTTGTCACCAGACAAATATCGCGCTTTTTCGTCCACAAAATAAAATCGCCCATGCCAAAGTATAATTGACCATGCCTCTCATCACTTCCTTCAAATATGCTCTATAAACACTTAACTTTACCAATCAAATTTTTATCTCCCTTTCTATGGATTTGGTGGATAAATATAATCCACCAGCCCCATAGAAATCACAATAAAAAATTCTTCCTTTACCCGTCACCTTTCCCCAATCTTATTCAACGCCGCCACTATCGTAGAAAAAATCCCGATCAGAACCGCTTTTAAAACCTCATTCATCCGTACCACCTTCTTCCTTATATATAAGCTGTCAGAATACCCGCCCTCATATATTCAGGCACACATTCTGATCTCATCCGCCGTCCCGTCGTAGAAATACGCATGGTCTGTAAGGCGTTCCTCCTCGTCAACATCCATTTCGTTCACCATTTTTACCATGCCGCTATAAATTTCCATGCCGCTTCCGTCTCCTGCCGGGACAAAAATGGTTTCATTGACGGAGGACGGCAGGATGAAGAAATTCTTCCCGCCGGCAAATTCCCGCACCAGCTTCCTGTCCAGAATCCCTGCCGCCCCGTAAAACTTTGCCGTGTTGGTAAGGATATACGCCTTTTCTGACTTCCCTGCATCCTCCAGATTCGGCTTATCCGACTCAAAGTAACCCTGCTCCACGACGAACCTGTAGATGTCCCGAAATTGATAGCCGTCAGCTATCAAGTTTGCCATCGCCTGTTTATGTAACCGCTCCGCGCTGATCCCGTAGATTTCTAACATCCTGCGGTCAATCTTGATCCCGACGCAGCGCCTTCCAATCTCCCCACGGACAATGTAAACCACCGACATGTCCAGCACCGGCTTGGAAACAACCCGTTCCAGCATTTCCCGATTCTCTTTTGTGGCGAGAAGGACAGGATATATATCCCCTTTGATCTGTTCCCAGCACGTCATCTTCTGCAGCAGTTCCCTGACACCGTCCGTCTCACGGTGCTCTTCACAGACCTTGGCTATGATACGGATGCATCCCCCCATATCCGCATTCCCGCCATTGTACAGCCTGTAAAACCATTCCAACGGGATAAGCAGGTCTATGCTCCCTTTCCCTCCAGCCATTTCCACCACAATGCCGTCATAGTGTTTTCCATTATTTTTCAGTATCTTTTCCGTTTTGACCGTGGCATAGCCGCCGTATATTTTCTGCAGCCCCTTTAATACGCTTTTCTTAAACGCTTCATATTTCATGCTTTTTTCTCCTCTGCCCATGTCTCGTTTCCATACGGACATCCCTCATCACGCGACAATCTTTAATGCCTCCTCATCCCTGCTGTACCTATATATGTGGTAAGACAGCCGCTCCCCGATATCTATCTGGGTATCGTTTACTTCCCGCACCATTCCCGCCAGCCGTTCATATTCTGACTCATCCTTTGGCGGCAGTACAATGGTTTCATGCAGGGAACCGGGCAGTACAAGGAATCTGTCCCCAACTTTGTCCGCGATCATCCGCAAGGTTTTCTTATCAAGGATCTCCGCTGCCCCGAAGCACTTACGGCAGTTTGTCAGGACGTACATATCCGTATCCCGTGAAGCGTTACCATCTTCTTTTGTTAAGCTGATGCCCATTATGTGTTCTACAATGGTATTAATATCGGTAAAATCGGCTTCCCCGTCAGCGCGCATATTTATCATAGCTGTCTGGTAAAGATTTTCCTCTTCCTGCCCCCACATTTCCATATGACCGTTACAGATAAGGATCGTCCCGATGTCCTCCTGTGCATGGTTCCTCGCCACGGCATAATAGGCTACTGCCAGATCCATAAAGATTCTGTGTGGTATCTTTTCAAGCAGTTCCTTATTCTGTTCCGCATTAATGAGTTTCGGATAAATATCCCCTTGGACAGTTCTCCAGATTCGGAATCCCGATATATCGACATCCGGTGTTTCCTCCTGTTCCAGAATCAGCCTGTAGACCTCATCCACAATCTCACCAAACCTCATCCTGTCGGATTCATACTCCCGGTAAAACGCATCCAGATATACACATGGTCCGATATCTTCCCCGCTTTTTATAGCATCAATCCCAGTGCGCTTCACATTATTATTCTTGATCACGTCATGTTTTTTAATCTGAAATGCGTCGCCCGCCTTCGCACGGATTGCTTCTAAAACATTCTCTGTAAATTCTTTAAAACTCATCATATGTCATCCATCCTCCATTCTTCTGTGCAGCTATTCCTATCCAGTCTATGCCGCTTCTGTTGATTTCGTCCGTTTCAGCGCAGACATCACCCTGCCGTAGAGTTCTGCGCTCATCGCTCCCGGCTCCTTGATCTGGTATCTGCTCTGCACCGTTTCCATAGTCACACCCGTCCTGTCAAGTTCCGCCTGCAGGGAATCCATCTGCGCCTTGGAAATCGCCGCAGAATCTTTTGGCGTTTTCCCCGCTGCTTTTTTCTGCCCCGGCTTTTGCGCTGGTTCCGCTTTGCTTCCAGTTCCCGAAGCGGCTTTCCCTTTACGGGCAGCCGTCGTCCCTGCTCCCTTTTCTTTCAGTTCATATACAGGCTCTCCTC
>CAJUJK010000051.1 GCA_910586705.1 uncultured Lachnospiraceae bacterium
CTATATGGCATTTTTTAATAGCGCAGTAAACGTATTGCAGACACTTGTTATCGCATTGGGCGCAGGTCTGGGCGTATGGGGCGTTATCAATCTCTTAGAGGGTTACGGCAACGACAATCCGGGGGCGAATGCTCATGTACGGTAAAGAAGCAAGCAACCGAAAACAACAGATAGACCGCCAGTGCCACACTATTCCGAACCCAAAGAACCAAAAACCAAAAGACAAGCATTGTGGAAATGTGCATAACAGGCTATGGAATCATGGATAACTCTATTCACAGCACATGGAAAAGCTAAAGAGCAGCTTTCCCACGTCCTGCAAACAGAGTTACCCACAATTCCATAAGATAGCCAGTTATACACATTACGCACAATGCCGACTACTACGGAATCCCTCTTTTTCTATATCTTTTAAAACATATTTATTTGTTTTATGGAATATAGGTCAGCCCCCATTTTGTCATAGCATAAAAGACAGGCAGTAATGCCGTTCCTTTATCAGTCAGAGAGTATTCTACATGGGGAGGGATTTCGTTAAATTGTATTCGTGACACCAACCCGTCTTTCTCCAATTCGCGCAAAGAAGAAGTAAGCATTGTATTTGTAATGCCGTCAATGTTTTTTCTCAATTCGCCAAAGCGTATAGGGGATTTAATGCACATTTCGTAAATAATTTGAAATTTCCATTTACCTTGTAACATGAGAATTAAAGATGTTACCGGGCAATTACCAGCTTCGGTAAGAATACCGATTTTAACTTTTTGTGTCCATTCGTCATAAGTTAAATCCTTGTCCATGCTGAACCGTCCTTTCTTTGGATAGGGGTATACCAAGTATGTGTTTAACGGTATGGTCTGCCATACTATGTAAGAATATTCTGCGTACTTGAAGAACATTGCAGACTAAGTATAATAATCTTATCAGCAAAAGTCAACAAAGGCACTGCTGTAATCCAAAAATTTTATCACAGAAAGGATAGTTTTATCATGAAAGAAATTAACATTGAACAGGCAACAGCAATTACTTCACCCGATCCGCTTATGCTGCTTTGCACGACAAAGGAAAATGGAAGCCTTAACATGGCTCCGGTATCGTTCTTTATGTATTCCTCTTATAACCCGCCTATGCTTGCATTTGCAATGGGGAAAGAGGCTAATTCCGGCAGTAATATCCGCAGGACAGGAAAAGCGGTTTTTGCCGCTCCGGGTGTCAGTTTAAATGACGCAGTAATGGCATATGGTTCTTTCAGTGGAAACGAACAGGACAAGCTGAAAGAAACACCGATTAAGTTGCAAAATATTGAGGGCAGCAATATTCAAATCCCAGAGGATACACGAGTTGCTTTTGTGGTATCTCTTGCACAGACCGTAGAATCCGGCGACCGTTACTTGTACCTTTGTAACATTGAAAAAATCGTTGCAGATGAATCAAAAGACGCATTATTTGCATGGGACGGCTATGCAAAAGTTGCTCCGGCACAGGAAAAATAAAAACAGCCGAAGCAATTACTGATAAAAGAAAAGTTACTTGCATCATTGTTGACAGCCTATCTAATTTTAGGCGAATAATTCAGAGGGGCGACAGCTTAAAGTGCTACCGCCCTTTTGAATTATATTAGTGAATTTAATATAAAAGGCATATTTCTGTTTGTTTCATGGAGGTGATTTATAATGAGCATAATTGAAAAGGAAATTGTTACAAAAGACTTGATTACAAAATCTAACTTACCAGCCAGTGATTATGTAATCAATCCTTATGTTGGTTGCCCCCACTCCTGTAAATACTGTTATGCCCGCTTTATGAAGCGGTTTACAGGGCATACGGAAGAATGGGGAAATTTTATTGATGTAAAGCGTTGTGATAAACCAATTAGTGTCAAAAAACTGTATCACAAATCTGTATTTATTTCTTCTGTAACGGATTGCTATAATCCTTTTGAAGAAAAATATCAGATAACAAGAAATGTTTTAGAGCAATTAAAGCAGGCAGATTGTTTGATTATCATTTCTACAAAATCTGATTTGATACTAAGGGATATTGATATATTAAAGGAGCTAAAGAATTTAATAGTTTCAATTTCTATCAACACTTTAGATAACAATTTTCAAAGTGATATGGATAATGCCAGCAGTATTACACGGCGGATTGCTGCATTAAAGGAATTACGAAAACAGGGTATTTACACAGTTTTATTTATGTCACCCATATTTCCGTACATAACAGATTTTAAGAAAATCATTGAAGCAACAGCAGAATTTGTATGTGAATATTGGTTTGAAAATTTGAATCTCCGAGGAAGTTATAAGCAAGAAATTTTGCAATATATCTCTGAAAAATATCCTCAATTTTTAAGTGGCTATAAAGAAATATATCACAATAAAAACATGGAATATTGGAAACAATTATCCGCTGATATAGATAGCTACTGCTCTCTAAAAAATATCAAATATACAAATTACTTTTATCATAGTTTACTTGTTGCAGAAAAAAACAGTCAAATACTAAAGACAGTTAGAGGGGAGATAGTCTAAAGGCTGTCGTATCTCTGAATTATAAATGTAAATATCAACTATGTACCGCCCCATGTGGGAGGAGGCCGCTGAAAAACATTCTATTTTTTAATATTGAATTTTTGATATACGCAAAAATCCACCAGCTTTGAATGGGCTGATGGATTTTTTATGATTTAGATAAAGTTTTCTTTTATTTCAAGGGACATATTCTCTTATTTTACATTCATCAACTTAATGATCCGCTTAAGGTTTACTGCAAATATAGCCATTGCTCCCTGCATCTGCATGTTGATAAGTCCTGATGATGACGCTGTGTCATAACCATGCCTGTGCTTTAACTCGCTGTTTTTTGCTTCTATCTTATAGCGTTCCTTCATTTTTTCTTTGAAGTGCTCTGTTTCCTGAAACTCTGCCTGTTTACTGTGGGCATCGCTTTTTAGGGTTTCGCTGTATGTTTTCTTTTTTGCCCCTTCCTTATAGCATCCGTCCCTGTATGGACAGCATTTACATTTTTCGATATCAAAAAAATAAATCATGCGCGGGTTCTTATTCTTCTTTTCTTTTTCACGCCTGTCCAGATATTTATGGACTGCCAGATGCCCTGCCTTACACTGGTACATCCCTGCGTCTTTATTAAATTCAAATTCATCCTCTTTTGTCCGGTTTCCCTGCGTAATGATGCCGTTTAGTCTGGAAATCAGTTCATAACCCCCGCTTTCCGCTGCTTCGATATTTTTTTGCTCGGAATAAGCTCTATCTCCTATCACCATTTCCACTTCCATTCCGGCTTCCCTGCTTTTGCGTACCAGTTCCGGCAGTTCTTTCCCATCTGTCTTCTCGCCGCTGGTGACGGTGGCTGCCGTAATGATGCGTTCCTCACTCATTGCCATATGTGTTTTGTACCCAAAGAAAGCGGTATCTGCTGTCTTATGCCCTGTCTTGGCGTCTGCGTCCATTGAAGTTTCGAGATGTTCGATGCCATCGTTTACGGATTCTTCTAGTAAGTTCAGCTTTTCCTCTACTTTGGGATAACTGCACAGCTTCTCTTTTTCTTTGATAACCGAAATCAGGGCATGGCAATATTCCAACTCTTTTTCCAAAGAGTCTTCTGTATTTTTTGTCGGAAACTGCTCTTTCATTGATTCATCTATTTCATAAATAGTACGCCGCAGTTTCGTTGACTGTTCCAGAAGAGTCTGTCTCGGCGTTTTCTGGTTGTATCTTGATTTTGTATGGGTTGCATCCACGATAATGGATTTTGATTTTATAATGCCTTTTTCCAATGCAATCCGGACTGTTTTTGCAATCTCAGCGGCCTCATCTTAAAATAAGGGGGAGAAAATCTATGGCTAAAAAAAGAAGAATCGTCATTGCTCTTGGCGGCAATGCGCTCGGAAATACCCTTCCAGAGCAGATGGCTGCTGTTAAGATTACGGCAAAAGCAATCGTAGACCTGATTGAAGAAGGCTGTGAGGTCGTCGTTGCGCACGGCAACGGCCCGCAGGTCGGGATGGTCAACAATGCTATGATCGCCCTGACTCATGAGGATGTGCAGCAGCCAAACACCCCGCTCTCTGTCTGCGTCGCAATGAGCCAGGCTTATATCGGCTATGACCTGCAAAACGCACTGCGCGAGGAGCTGTTAAACCGCGGCATTTTCGACATTCCTGTCGCTACGATGATCACACAGGTGCGTGTGGATGAAAACGACCCGGCATTTCAGGCACCTTCCAAGCCGATCGGCAAATTTGTAACTGCAAAACAGGCAAAGATGATGGAGGAAAACTTTGACTATGTCATGAAAGAAGATTCCGGCAGAGGCTACCGCCGTGTCGTCGCTTCCCCAAAGCCAGTCGAGATCGTGGAAATCAGCACAATCCGCACGATGGTCAACTCCGGCAACCTCGTCATTGCCTGCGGCGGCGGGATTCCGGTCACCAGGCAGGGCAACCACCTAAAAGGCGCCAGCGCGGTGATCGACAAGGATTTTGCAAGCTGCCTGCTCGCTAAAGAATTAGACGCAGACTACCTGATTATTTTAACTGCCGTGGAAAAAGTAGCGTTAAACTTCGGCAAACCGGACGAAACCTGGCTTGCGGACGTCTCTGTTGAGGAAGCGCAGCGCTATGTCACGGAAGGGCATTTTGCCGTCGGCTCCATGTTTACTAAGGTAGAAGCAGCCGTAGACTTCGCCGCTTCCAAGCCTGGACGCACAGCACTGATTACGCTGCTTGAAAAATCCAGGGATGCGATTCAAGGAAAGACCGGAACAATGTTTCATCAATAAAAAGAGCGGTGCGGTTCCATAATCGGAACGCACCGCTCTATATCCATTACTCGATCGGTTCATGCTGCTGATATTCTATTACTTCGACCATCTGCATAACATCAGGATGCATAGCCCATCTGCGCCCAAGCATCCACGTTACCTTTGTTAATTGCAGTGGTTTTATTTTCATATAAGTATACCTTTCAAAATACATCTCACCCTCTTTCAATATAAGCACATAATTCGCGTCAACTGATGGCAGAATAACCTCGATTGGGCTCATCCGCACATTCATGGTATCGCTTTGGAACCGCAGTTGGATGACAGGCCCTATATAACTCTCTTCTTTCGTTGGCCACCAGTAGGAATCATTCACATATGTATACTCGTCTAATGTAAATACAGGACTGTCTCCCTCAAGCCTTTCCCAGCCTCCGGCGCCGTTATTGCTCAGCCCTTCGCCGCTCCACTCCACATAAACGCCTTCCGGCAACGCCTGCGGGTCTTCCCGCAACTGAAATGACAGAATACCAGAAGCAGTCACGACTGTAAAATCACCTTGAAGCTTGACCGCCTGCTTTGAGACCGTATATGCTGTCTCCGCCTTTATAACTTTAGGGAGAAGCTCGCCTATTTCCTGTACGTTCATCGAAAAAAACGGCTTTTCACCTTCCTGCGTGCCTTCGTCCCCAGAAGCATTTCCCGGGCCCGATACAGCCGGGCCTGTCGGCGTGATTGCCGGCCTAGTAGTTACCGTCGGCGTAGTTACCGTCGGCGTACTTTCCGAATACTCATGGCTGAATTGATAAATCGGAACCCGGCTGGAAACCATTTCCACCGAACCATCCGGTTTTGTAACTTTAATTGACGCCGTCGTCTCGTTCACCAATTTTAAGTCTGCCTTTGATCTGCATATTACCGTGCTCTTCTCCGCGCCCTTTTGAAACGTAATGTCTGCGGACGCATTCAGCGTTACGTTTACAGGCACCTTTGATACGAGCTCCGTACCAGAAGCAGATTCTTCAATCGAGACTTCTGGTACGTTTTCCGGCGATCCGCTGATCTCAAGTTCTGTCTTTTCACTGACCGTTACCTGATCGACGGCACCGTTTACTTCCAGCTTCACCTTCGCCTCTGCTTTCGCAAACAGCACTGACTTTAGCCGCGCCCCTTTCTCCACTACAATTCTTGCCGCCTGTGCCAGTACACGCAGCGTATTGCCGACGGCACGTTCTGTCCATGTATCCGGCTTGATTGACTGGATCGTCACCGACTGGAACACCCCATAGTTTTCAATATCCGCCACAGGCGCATCCACGGTCAGCGCCACATTGGTATACATCCCCTTTGGAATGGTCAGTTTCCCGGATTTTGGCGTCTGAATCGTAAGTGTGCGGATGCTTTTTTGCGCCAGCGCCGCCAAAAGCTCTTCCTGTGAGGACACGGTTGCCTGCGTCTGCAACTGATCTTGCTCCTTTGGCGCGGTCACATTGACCCGGCACCTGACAAGCTTGCTCGTGTGTTTTTTCCTGGATGTCGTCTTAAGCCTTGCCCGAACAGTCGTCCTTCCGACGGATTTGCCCTTAATCATAAATCCGTCCTCTGTCCTGCCGTATACCATCGCAATCGTGCGGTCAGCCGTTGCTACCTTCGTAATTTTCCACCCAATTTTGTTGTTTTTCAGCGTCATCCGGCTGCTCTGCCCGGTTTGCAGCGTCTTAAAACGGGTTCTTAAGCTGACATAAGGTGCGGCTGCTTTTGCTGTTTGCGGTGTCAAAGGCAGCGCCGTACACAGCATCACAGCAGACAGCGCCGTAGCAAGAAATCGTTTTAGCAGGTGTTTCTTCCTGCAAGTGTTTCGGTACATAAGTATGCCTCCTTGAAAATATTTAAGATATTATCATATTACCATTTTAAGGAGGCTGCTGAAAAGTAAAACAGCATCATTCGCACTTTTTTAGGAATCATTTGCAATTCGCGCAGAGCTTTTTTACCTCTAGTTTTACAGCTCAAGAATGGTTTTCACATGTCATCGCTATAACACTCCCATTGCAGATTGTCAATCAGGAAACAATCCTTCCTCGAAGGTGCAAATAAAAACCTGTAGTTCCAGCATGGCATCTTCGACCCGTAGCTGCACTTCTTCACTCCAAAACCTGCTTCCTCCAGACAGTTCATCGATCAAATGAAACATCGGCACCGCATCTGCAATCAGGATCGCGCCATTTGATTTCCACCTGGATACATTTTCAGAAAGATAGTTTATAATTTCTGTATATAATTGCTCATTAAAAGAGTTTTTCGTGCGCAATTCTACCAAGAACCCATGTTCTCCTACAATCTTATCAAAAAAATTCATTTTTAACATCTCCTGTATATTATTTTGAAAATTCATGACGAACAAGGAAGGGACGCTGGGAGAGAGGTAAGATTTATGCGCCCTTTTCTGAGACGGAAGGGGCGGAGATTCTATGAACAGGTTAGAAGTTTTAACATTGCTGTTAGTAGTATTTACAACATTAACATACATAGATAATCATAACAACCATAAATAGACAGAAATAAAGCTATCCTCTACCGCAAATAGGGGATAGCTTTGTGTAGTTAATTAATTTATCACATTAGTTTCCGTCTAGGGTAATGGGGACGATCCAATATCTCCATTACCTCTACACTGATTATAGACCACGAATCAGAATATTTCACGTCAAATATTTTAATAGAAATTTATAAGAGGTACCAAACTATATCGGTCTTGTTTTAGTAACACTTCCGGCGTCCCTTCCAGCAAAAATTCACCAAATCAACCCAAATTTGCTCGCTCTAATATCCCCTTCCTGAAAATTCATCCCAGCCATACATGATAATAAGCCAATACTCCTAACACACCTCCTGCTACCGCTCCTGAAAAAGCTGCTGCCACTACAGCCATTGCTGCAAGCTTATGTTCTCTAAAATACTTCCACAAAATTTTTAAATCGTTCACTCAAATCACCCTTTCAAAATCAAAACAACCGTTTTCCTTTTTTCCTTTGTACCTTATTCTTTTACCCCACTTGCTGTGAAATGTTAATTTTTCTCAAAGCCCTTTCATCATCCGTGTAGATACCAGGCACGTTTCTCCGTTTGTAAAATAGATCATTCGGTTCTTTACATCTATTTCACGGATGTTATTTTTATTTATGAGAAACGACCGATGGCAGCGTACAAAACTATCGTCAAATGTGCCTGCCAGTTCTTTTATCGTACTCGTAAATTCAATTTGGCGGTCTTTCGCATGTAGAATGACTTTATGAATATTGCCCGAAGTTTCAAAAAAGAAAATATCATCATAATCTACGCTGATTTTCCGTCCTCCAACTTCAATCGTATAGACTTTTTGCGTCTTATTGGTCTGGAGTGTATAGCGCTCCATTGCTTTTAACAGGCATTCTCTGATTTTTACTTTCGCCTCGGCAGGGTTGTCTTTTAATACAAAGTCCATTGCCTCTACCCGGTACTGAAAGGTCATGTAGCTTAGTTCCGAATGCGCGGTTATAAATATTATAAAGCCGCGCGGGTCAAACAATCTGATCTTCTGTGCCAGTTGCATCCCGTTTATGTCGCTGTGCAAATCGATATCCAGAAAATAAATGCCTGTGTTCTGACTTGCCTTGACTTTTTCAAGCAGCGCATAAGTGTCTGCGGTATCTAAAACAAGCTGCATATCCTGTTCTTCGATTAGAATGGTATTTTGAATGATTTTCACAATCGCGCGCCGCTGCACATCATGATCTTCACACACATAAATGTTCAGCATAATGTCGCTCCTTCCTCTAAACTTTACTTTCTTGATTATACTGTATGTGATTCCTTTTATCAAGCGCTGCTCTGCGAAAATGATGAATAAACGCACACATTTGCGGTAAAAAATGCAATGATTCACAAATGGACGCATTTTATGACTGTTTTGACAGATTTATTGTTTTCTCTGGTATACTATGTGTTGAAAATACATATATGTTTTGGAAGGAGATCTAAATTTATGAAGAACTTATTGAAAGCAGTTGCTGCAATGGCAGTAGTATTGATTATTAATATGATTATAAATATCATCTGCGATAGGAACGGTTTTGAAATAAATTCGATAGCGCAAACCTTCTCGTCATCGCTGATTGCTATCGCGCTATATCACAGCTTAACCAAAAATGAAGCAGATAAAGATTCTCAAAAATAAGAGACTGTATATACAATCCTAGAGCGTGTTTGAAAAATCATTCCCGCGATCTGCACTCCCCACTTTGCGGAGAATTCATCCCAAATTTAGTCAACATAGCCCACTATGACTCCTAAATTTGGGATAAATTCTCCACAAACGGTGAAGCACATCTCACAGAAAGCATTTTTCAAACACGCTCTAGAGCGAACAAATTTGAATTGCTTTGGTATATTTTTACAGGAAGGGACGCCGGGAAAGAGGATAAGCATCCCCTGGCGGCGTTCGTTACAGAATGCTAAGAATCCCTAAGTATCCTGCTGTTACGCTGTGGCTGTGGACGGTCGCGGCACCTAGTTCGCTGCCTGTTAGCAGCTAAAGGTGCCGCTTGGCTGCGCCCCTGGTTGTTTTGCAGAATACCAAGGGCTTCTAAGCATTCTTCCAAAGCCGCCGCCAGGGGATGCTTATCCTCTCTCCCGACTGCTCTTCATAAGTGCTACTAAACAAGCTCGAAAACAAGCTCGAAATTTTCCAAAATCAAATTTCACCGATGCCGCCACTGTGTCTGGATATTGTATCGTCGGATTGCTGGAAAAACCAATCACTTTTACACCCTTTTCTGCGGCGGCTTCGATGCACCCGATTCCAGCTTCGTTGGAATAGACAACTTTTAGTATTTCGCGTGCCTTTTGCTCAAATACGTCCAGTAAATGCTCCATTCCCTCGTTTGGAAAGCCTGCGACCATACCAATTACCCCTGTCTTTGTAATATTTGCCGTAAGCACTGCTGCCATGCTGCTTGCCTCATACTCCCTTGGCCTGACCGCCGCCACATTTCTGACTGACGCGCCAAAACCATTGACAATGCAAAAAAGGTGACAAGATAGAATCCCTTCCATATTTGTGTCGTTCCAGCTCAGGTCACCGGGTTTTCCCAGCAGAAGCGCCGCAATCCTGCACATCTTTAGTTCTTTATGCAGGCTGTATTCCCGTGCCGCGCCGCCCCAAAGCAGCAGCGCGAGCAAGACTGTAAACAGGGCTTTGCAATACCTTGCCATACCTCTGTCCCCATATGTCACACATTCGTATGCGGTGTGCGATGGATAAAGCGCCCGGCACCTTTTTCTCCGGTAAACCTGCCGTCTTTTGCAATGACATTGCCCCTTTGCATATGGATGTGATCCGAGAAAGCATTGAGGAACGGGCCAATGAGATGCACAAGGCAAAAGAGGAACAGAGAGCCGCCCCGGTCTATCCCCACTCCGCCGCCTATGCGTCCGAGCATGGGGAGATGGCGCAGTACCGCGCCTCCCTGCAAGTCAGTCTTGCCTGCAAAGAAGCCATTGAGCAGGCCATCAGCGCCCACTATGGGGATAACCGCCTGAATACCGAGGCCGCTGTCAAAGAAGTGCTGGAACAGTTCGGGCCGGAGCGTATGCAGGTTATCCTTGCCAATACGGTGCTGAAAAAGGAGCATGACGGGCGTATCTCCCGCGATAACAAAGCCTGGGCGAAAACAATCCCCATGCCGGAGGATGGCGGCGATCCCCGCCACAGCTATGTCCTGGTGGTGGATAAGGTCAACCCCGGCCTGACCGACCTGTTCTTGAAGCAGGCGCGGAAAGTCCTTCAAGCCCCGGAGAAAGGCTCCGTCCTGGAAAAACTCAAACAGGAGCCGCCGGAACGCAAACCCGCCGCCCCTAAGAAACGGGAACCGGAACGATGAGCGCGGCAAAGCGGAAACGGGAGGTACAGGTGAATTTCCGGGTTTCCCCGGAGGAGCTGGCCCTGATTGAGCAGAAAATGTCCCAGCTTGGAACCGTCAACCGGGAAGCCTACCTGCGGAAAATGGCGCTGGACGGGTATGTGGTAAAGCTGGATTTGCCGGA
>CAJUJK010000052.1 GCA_910586705.1 uncultured Lachnospiraceae bacterium
TTTTTATTGTATCAAAAAAAGCCAGCTTTTGCTGACCTTTTTTGACAGTCTGTCCATCCTCCATATTGGAGAATGGTAAATATAAATATAAGGCATTTCCATTCTCCATCGTTGCACCCCTCTGTATCCAAGAAAGTTGTCACGCACTCCTGCTCCTAACATAATCGCTCTATTCCAGCCTACAAAACTTCCCCGTTGTTGTCAACATTGTTGTCAAATCCCCCGCTCTAAGTCTCCTCCCCGATCCTAATGTAAAAGAAAAAGCGGCTCAACCCCGCATAAATACAGAGTTTAACCGCTTTTTCGATAATGCCGGCGACCGGAATCGAACCGGTACGGGGGGTTAGCCCCGCAGGATTTTAAGTCCTGTGCGTCTGCCAGTTCCGCCACGCCGGCATACCTTTCATATGAGATAAGACAGGAACTCTGAGCGGAAATACCGCCGCTCACAGCCTCCATGCTGCTTATATCATACAACGACCCGGATGGGACTCGAACCCACGACCTCCGCCGTGACAGGGCGGCGCTCTAACCAACTGAGCCACCGGGCCAGATATCATATGTCTATATTCAAAAAACTGCACAGCCGTCTGTTATTCTTTGCGACTGTTAAAATGGACCTTCGGGGACTCGAACCCGGGACCGACCGGTTATGAGCCGGTTGCTCTAACCAACTGAGCTAAAGGTCCGTAACACTGAAATCTGTAACGCAATGACTCCAACGGGAATCGAACCCGTGTTACCGCCGTGAAAGGGCGATGTCTTAACCGCTTGACCATGGAGCCCCAACGACGATATGATACCATACTCCGCTATGTTTGGCAAGGGAAAACGTTGCTTAATAAAAATTTTTTGCGAAACTAAATCATTTTGCCGCAGGCAATTCGTTATATACTATGAAGGGACAACCCCCGGGAGGAACAATCTTGACGCGTGAAGATGAACTGATTCAAAAAATAGGGCAGGGAGACCTTGGTGCGGCAGACGAACTGATCGCCATTCTCTACCCCGAAATACTCCGTTACTGCCTCTGGCATACGCCCGACCGTTTTCTTGCCGAGGACGCTGCGCAGGAAACCTTTCTGAAGGCAATACGCTATTTTGACCGCTATACGCACAGGGGAAAGTTTAAGGCTTTTCTCTACCGCATCGCAGCGAACACCTGCATCGACATGCAGCGGAAAAACTGCCGCGCGGATATATCGCTGGAAGAATCGGCGGTCGATCCCGCCTATGCGGAACCGGCTTTCGAGACGGTCCAGTCAGACGTGGCGCTGAGACAGCTTGTGGGCAGTCTGCCGGAGAGCCAGAGGGAAATCGTGTTGCTGCGGTTCGGGCAGGATCTGACCATGCGCGAAATCGCGGAAGTGCTAAAACTGCCGCTTAGGACAGTGCAGTCCAGACTGCGCTCGGCACTGAAAAAACTGAAACGGGAAATGGCACCGTCTGAAAAGGAAACAGCCCATAAAATAAGGAAGCCCGATGAGAAAGGAGACCCCGCATGAAAAATAAACGATTCATAAGTGAAATGCCGGACGGCGCAATAAATATGGAACAGAGATTAAGGCAATCGCTGCATCAGCCCGCCCCTGCCGTCAACGACGCGCATTTGCGTGCCACGATTTTACGCTCCAGAAAAGAAGTATTGCAGAGGCAGAATCGGAAACGCATTTCCTTTGCCCGCTTTTTAGGGAAACAAATTCCTTTGATCGGCTGGAAACTCTGGGGCTTTCAGGCGGTTTTCCTCCTCTCGGTTTACGGCGTGCTCTCCGACTTTTCCGATTATCTGAAAAGTCCCCTGCATCTGGCAAAGCTGCTGTTCTGCCTGTCAGTCGTAGTGGTTATGACGGCGCTGCCCCTGCTCTACCGCTCCTTTCGCTATCAGATGCAGGAAATCGAAGCGGCGGCGCGCTTTTCGTCGGTGAAACTGCTGCTGGCAAGGCTGATTGTCATAAGCATCGGAGACCTTTCCCTGTTGGGCGGCATTTTACTCGCCGCGCTGGCAAAAACTTCTTTGTCAGCTGACAGTGCTGTCATTTATCTGTGTCTGCCTTTCCTTCTTTCGGGCAGCGGCTGTCTGTTTATGCTGGGGCACCTTCCTCCCGGACGGTTTTTCGCGGGAAGCCTGTTCTTCTGCTTTGCTTTAATACTGGTGACTGCCGTCCTTCCCGGGCAGTACGCGCTATTGTTTCACCCGTCCTTTTCAGCGGTCCGGGGTATCCTGTGCGTTTTGCTTTCTGTTTTTTGCGCGCACCAGTTCCGCTATCTTATAAAAACTTCCTCCTATGAGGAAATGCAGATTATCTGATGAAAGGAGATTACAATGGAATTATATATGGAACATATTTCCAAACATTTTAAGGATGTAACTGCCGTGGACGACGTTTCCCTGCAGATCACGCCCGGCGTGTGGGGGCTTCTGGGTGCCAACGGCGCGGGCAAAACCACGCTTATGCGGATGATCGCTGGTATTATGACCCCCTCTTCCGGGCAGATCCGGTACGACGGCATTCCCATAGGCGAGCTGAAAGAGAGTTACCGGGACGTGTTCGGCTACCTGCCGCAGGAATTCGGCTTTTATCCCGAATTTACCGTGAAGGACTATCTGGAATACGTGGCGGTTCTGAAAGGAATCCCTGACAGGGACAGCAAACGCCGGATAGGCGAGCTGCTGGAGCAGATGACCCTGTCCCACGTCAGAAACAAAAAAATAAGCAGGCTGTCCGGCGGCATGAAGCGCCGGGTGGGCATTGCACAGGCGCTGTTGAACGAGCCGGAGATACTGATTCTGGACGAGCCGACGAGCGGGCTTGACCCCGGGGAGAGAGTCCGTTTCCGCAACCTGCTCTCCGAGTTTGCCCACGACCGTATCGTGCTGATTTCCACCCATATTGTCTCCGACGTGGAATACATCGCCACCCAGAACGCGGTTATGAAGGGAGGAAAACTTCTCGCAAAGGGAACGACCGAAGAACTGGTAAAACTGGTGGAGGGAAAAGTGTGGACCACGCAGATTCCGATGAACCGCCTGCCCGAATACGAGCACCGGCTGCAGATCGTCAATCTCCGCAACGAGGAGAACGGGCGGATATCCATACGCTATCTTGCAAAAACGCCTTACACCGAAGATTCCAAGCCCACGGCGCCCCATCTGGAAGATTTATATTTGTGGCTGTTCCCGCAGGAAACCGCCCCGCAGTAACTGACGGAGGTATGGAGAAACGTTCTGAAATGTTTCGCGTTATGTAGATAAACAGTATGAGAAAGGGAAATTACAATGCGCTTATTAAAAGTAGAACTAAAAAGAATCTTGAAAACAAGGCTGACGCTGATTCTGCTGTCCGCCGCAATGCTCCTGACTTTTCTGATGGCGTGGCTGCCCATCACTTTTCCCTATAACAGCTATACCGACGGAGATGGCAAAAAGGTTGAACTGAAAGGGCTGCAAGCCATTGCCTATGAGAAAGAACTGCAGGCGGATATCGCCGGAATCGTCACGCCCGAAAAAGTGCGGCACGCCTTGGAGGCGTATCAGGCATGTCTGAACAAATACGGCGCGGAGAGCAAATACGACCTGCCAGACGGCGTTTACGGCAAGGAGATTTTGCCCTATGAACCGCTTTTGCACGGAATCCGGGAAGCCTTTGCCAACCCGGACACCGGAATTGCACCGGACATGCTGGACATTGACCCGGAAAAGCTGGACGACTATTACAACGTATGTGAGGAACATATCGCCTCTCTGATGAAGCTGGAGCAGAAAGAACATCCGGCTGCACAGCAAATTGGTATTGACTTATACAGTCAAGTCGAGAAACCATATTTATTTTATCCCGGCAACTGCAGGGACGCCATGGATTATCAGATACTCCTCGCCTTTATCATCCTGCTTCTCTGCACCGTCATCGCCGCGCCCGTTTTTACTTCTGACTACCAGACCGGCGCGGACGATATCTTCCGCTGCACCAGATACGGAAAGAGCAAATTTGCCCTCATAAAGATTCTGTCCGCTTTTTTCATCAGCGCCACCGCCTACTGCCTCTGCACCGCCGTATTCCTGCTGGTGTCGAACAGCCTCTGGGGGTGGGAATGCACCAAAACTTCCATGCAGATGCTATTCTCCATTGTCAATCTGCCGGACATGAATATCGGGCAGCTTCAAGTCTTTGTCGCCGGATCCGGACTGCTCGCCCTGCTTGCCGCAACAAGCCTTACCCTGTTTCTCTCGTCCCGTTTTAAAAACATTGCGGCGTGCGTGTCCGCCGCGCTCCTGTTCTGCATCCTGCCAGTCATCATTTACATGGCGCTGCCCGAGGAGGTTGCCATCTGGATCTACAGCATCCTGCCAGCCTCGCCGGTCAGCCTGCAGCTCGCTATCTTGTATGCCGCTGCGGATTTCGATTTCTGGAACATCGGTCCCCTCGCCATCTGGCTGCCCCATGTGATGCTCGGGGCGTGTGTGGTGGAGATTCCGCTGTTTGCGGGTCTGACGTTGCATTCCTATATCACGCACAGGACAGCTTAGCGCGCCTTGAAAGATGGTTCATCTGATCCGGCATTCAGGATTCAGGTTGAGGGAGGCAACACGCAGATAACACCGCATGTTCAGTTATTCAAAGCTGAACATGCGGTAATTTGCTGAACTGGGATTATCATGTGCACCAATCATAAACTGCGCATAGCATATGACGACCGTGTCATAACCATTTTCAATAATGTAATTTTTCAAATCAAAAGAATCCTTGCAATTCCTTAAAATAAGAGAATCTACTTCATGTACCCCGAGAGATAAAAACGGCTGTGTAACCTGCGCATAGGAATCCCCTAACATAAGCACCTTTCCATACGCAACGTCATTATTAATACAATTTTTCTGTTTATAAGAATAATGCCAGCTATTTTCATACAAATCATTGTCAGAATAATACACCTCTTCGTCTATGAAGTCGTCAAAAGTGCCCTCTTCACCTTCTTCAGAAGTTTTAAACGTATAATTGGTTTGGAAATTGGGTTTTATCTCTGTATAATCCTCCATTCCCACATAGGTTACCCCAAGTTTCCGCCCCTGCTCCCCAAGCCAGCATTCCTTCCACTCTGTCATGGAATAGTTTGACTCATCGTAAATGGATGTGTCGATCGCATACCCGCAATATTCATTTAGCCCGCCCGCGATAATCTGTGTTGCCCATAGACCGGCACGAGTAGTCCAATGATGATCGGTTCTGTAAAACAAATCTTTTACATTACGTCCCTCAGAATTTATGTTATTCCTCAAGTCAATCGCCGGGATTTCCTCTTCCCGTATTCTGGCGAGAAACATGTCCGCATTCCGGTTACTGTATGATTCCACTCCGAAATTCTTACGGAAAATACTGTCATCCATATATTTTACCGGTTCATTGACATAAAGAAAATGAATCCCGTTTTCATCCAGAAATTGTTTTAATCCAAGCGTCTGACTGTATTCATAATCCGTAGTCGTATAGGAAGCAGGAGAAACAACATAATTCCCATCAATGACATACATTCCATAGTCACTGTAAAATCCCTGCATATGTAATCTTCTGGCAATCTTCCCATTAAGATTTATCAGTTTTTTCCGATTCCATATTTGATTGGCAAACTCCTTCTCCAGCATATTGATCGTTACAAGGTCGTCTGTTTCCTGCTGATCCATATCCTGTTTCAAGTAGTCCGCAATTTTCTGTATTTCATTATAAGATCCGCTTTTCCAAAACCCCATGAACAGGAAAAACACAAACAGGACTGCTGTAAGTTTTTTGATCCCCTTTTCCTTAATCATTCTGTCTACCTCCTAGAAATTTGCATATGCAAACGGATTGTTCTGTCCGGAAACCACGAAAGATAATGCACAAATAAATAGCACGCAAACAATCGCTGTGACTGCCGTTTCATAAACCGCATGGAATTTCTTTTTTGATTCCAGATGTTTTCCAATCCAGGAAACAATCGGGAAACATAAAATAACCGCGCTCACTATAAATACAAAATAATCTTTGATTAGAAATTGCGTTCTTATATCCGCAAGGGAATTGCTTTCACAGACAAATAATCTTTTGATAAACCGCAGTCCTGTCACTATATTTTCCGACCGAAATAATATCCACTGACAGTTTATGAACACCAGAACTAAAATTCTGTATAGGTTTCTTATCACTTTTCTTTTCTCCAGTCTTCCGGGCAGATTGAAAAACCGTTCAAACGATATCACCATCCAGTAACCTAACCCCCACGCGATAAACGTCCACGCCGCGCCATGCCACACTCCCGTCAGAATCCACACGACAAACAGATTAAAATATACTCTGAATCTACTGCCATGATTACGTGATCCCCCTAAAGGTATGTAAATATAATCTCTGAACCACTGACTCAGCGAAATATGCCATCTGCGCCAAAACCCAGCCACCGATTCTGTCATATATGGATAGTTAAAGTTTTCCATACATCTGTATCCAAACATTTCTGAAACGCCGATCGCCATATCCGAATAACCGGCAAAGTCAAAAAAAAGTTGCAAGGAATAGCAGACAGACCCCAGCCATGCATAAGAAATCGAAAAGTTTTCAAAGGGGGCTGCAAACACCTCGCTTGTGATCTTTCCCAGAATATTGGCAAGTAACACCTTTTTATTAAATCCAATTAGAAATCGGAATACGCCGTCTGAAAAAAGAGAATTTCCAACAAACTCCATATTATTATATCGGGTTATCGGTCCGGATTGTATTTGCGAAAAAAAGGAAAGATACAGTGCATCATGTATCGGACTTTCAACAAGCTTCGCCTTTCCAGTATAGATATCCGCCAAATATGAAACTGCCTTAAACGTAAAAAAAGAAATACCCAGAGGCAATGCAAGATTTCTGAGCGAAATTTCTTTGTCAAAAATTCCATTAAAGGATATAATCGCAAAGTCCATATATTTATAATACCCCAATAAGCCGATATTCAGAAAAATCCCCAATGCAAAAAGCAGTTTCTTTCTCCACATGTCTGCAATACTGCTCATAGACCTTCCTATACTGATTGTCAGCAGAATTGCTACGCAGAACAGAAGTACATATCTCAAAGAACCTATCGCATAAAACATTAAGCTGACTGCCAGCAAAATATATTCCCTTTTTCCATGATCCACCAAATAATATAACGCCAGTGAAACAGGTAAAAACAGAAAGATAAACAGCATACTCGCAATTGACATTTCCAGACACCTTTCTCCTGCAAAAAAAGCTGTTCGCATTTGTTGTGCGCACAGCCTTTTCCTTAATTTTACTTCCCCGAACAGACCTCGGGCCTGCAGCCCCGCAGTTAACAGCCGCATACTCCACCATTGATACGGTTATATACCGTAAAATTTCTTCGATAGAGTGCCATATCCAAATTACAATCGAGGTATTATTTAACTCCTTTTGGCTGACAAAGAGTGTTCATACACCCAAAAGAAAAGAAGCAATATTCCAATCATACATCGTTCTTACAGTTTATGTATATTATCATGTTTTCGTAACTTATGCAAGCACTTTTGAGCAATTGGGGGAATTTTGTATTATCATATATAATTACAGCATCTTCTGTCAATTATTCTTGCTTATAAGATTACAAAAAGCTTACCTGCGGGGAAAAATATAGGGAACCCGTAAACATATACATGCTTACGGGTTCCCTGTCAGCTCCCCGAGTAGGGCTCGAACCTACAACCCAGCGGTTAACAGCCGCGTGCTCTACCAGCGCTGCGGTTACATACCGTAAATCTTTCTGGTAGATTGTTTTGTCCAAATTACAATAGAGGGTGTCTTCCTGCTCATATTAGTTCTTCTCAATCCTGCTTCTTTTCTTATTTCTCTTAACCGCTCTCTTATCTTCTCTCTGAACATAAACAGCCATAATGAAACATATCCGTCTTTTATGATAGAGTCCCTTACCTCACCACCTAGCCGATCGCTTCCCCCAGCAGATTATTACCGCCCCATTCGGAGCAAAACTGCTTATAAGTCATGTTGAGTTCCGCCTTGATCTGATAGTCTCTGCCTACTTCAATCCGTTTGAACAGATGACAGGCTATCATCTTCTGCTGCTCCAGCGCTGCCGTATCAAACTCCTCCGCCCATGACTTGAACCTGTCATATGCCGGGGTGATCTGCTCAATGCCCTGCCTCTCCTGTTCTTCCTCATCCTTAAGCTGGGTCAGCTTTATTTCCGCATCTTTTATCCGCGCTTTAATGATACGGATCGCCTGCGAGAGATCGTCCACAGAATAACTGCTTTCGCCCGTCAGCGTCTTCCCAATCTCAAGCTGTAGCTTTTTCAGCCGCTCCCTGTCCTTGATGAGTTCCCGATCAAATTTTTTCTGCGCCGCCCTGTTCCCCGCCATCTGCCTCTTGAGTGCCGCCTGTAACTTTTCTTCCTCCGGCGCACCATCCATACCACTGAACATCTTCCGTATGATCTGCATTATGCTCTCATCCACCCGCTCCACACGATAAGTCGTCTGCCCGTCACACTGACAGAGTTTCCTGCTCTTATGGTAGCAGCAATACTTGATCTGATCTACGGAATATTTTGTACCGTCAGCCCTTATATAGCTGTCCCGGTAACGGATCGTAGTCAGCCTCCCGCCGCAGTGAGCGCAGAAGATATTCCCCGACAACATGGCCTGTCCTCTAGTCTGTAAGGCGATATGCCGCTTCTCCTCGTTCTTATTCTGCCTCTGCTCAAGGATATAGAGAATCTGGTCATAGGTATCGTCACTGCGGAGCCTGAGTGCTTCAAGCTGCGGTGAAGTCGTTCCGTCCTCCAGTCTCCCGCAGTAGAAAGGATCACGCAGGATGCGGTTCACCTTGATGCTCGTAAACATTCCGCCACCGTTCGGCAGATAACCATTTTTTATTCAGAAAGTCCGCCATCCGGTAAGAGCCATAACCTTTATGTACCGTCATATCGTCGATCATATGCAGCACTTCCCTCTCCGCCGGGTCAATCTCATACTTTCTGATCTTTGCTCCTTTCCGGTTCACAAGACCGCTGTCCACCAGATGATAGCCGAACCTTATCGGTCCGCCGGTATACAGCCCTTCCAGCATCATCTGCTGCATCTTGTTCCAGATCCGAATGGAAGTCTTTTCGCTCTCGCCAGATGCCTGCCAGAACCGCAAGTAGTTCATCAGCTTGTCCACATGGCTGTTGAAGCACTGCTGTCCTTCCTGCGTACTCCATCCCTCGATACCGTGCTTTGCAAACCACTCCACCACAAAGGGCGTCTCGTCGTCGATCCTCCCGATCCGGTCGAACATGAATACCAAGAGGATATCAAACTCTTTCTTCTGCGCCGCTTCCTTTAACTCCTGTATGGCATCCCTGTCTTTGGCGGATACCTTGTACCTTGAAACGCCTTTCTCGGAAAACTCCTTCAGAATCGTCCAGCCTTCCTGTCTGTCCGCGAAATCGTGGCAAGCCTTTTTCTGCATGGGGATGTCATTCTCATAGCGGCGGGTGCTTCCCGTCCTGCGGTATTCCAGCGTTCCCGGCGTGGGGATTTCCTGCTCCGTAAGCATACGGGCTATCTTGGTCGGACCGTTCCCGGCAAGGCATAGGCTGTAAATCTGCTTCACCACGGGGGCGGCTTCCTCGTCAATGATGAAATTTTCGTCCTCGTCCATGAGGTAGCCATACACGGGCTTGCTTGTGACAGGCTTCCCACTCATGCCTTTTGAGCGTTTTACCGCCCGGATTTTCTTGCTCGTATCCCTCACCAGCCATTCGTTAAAAATGTTACGCAAGGGCGCAAAATCATTCTCGCCCTGTGCGCTGTCTACGCCGTCATTGATTGCAAATCCGCTTCTGGTTCTCAATGCTTACGGATTCCCCGGCTCGCTCATCGTCATGGGAGAGCCTTTCGTATAGGGCGGTGAGTTTGTCTTTCTCTGTCTGCTTCTTCATGGTGTGTTACCTCCTTGTATAATGTATTTAGGTTGTTCAAGGGATACCTATAAACCCTCAGAC
>CAJUJK010000053.1 GCA_910586705.1 uncultured Lachnospiraceae bacterium
TTTTCCCTGAAAATCTTTTTAAAATAACTCTTGACTATTTACCAAATTGCTTTTCATTCTCTTTTATCGCAAAACGGGATGATACATTCTACCATCCCCGCAATAAATACCAATACATGCTGTTTTATACACAAGAAAAGAGGGATATTCCTTCCTGTCACAAGAATATCCCTCTTAATAAATACTTTTTATACGGCAGATTACTATATATATTCTGCCACTTCCTCATTAGTAAGACCATACTTTTTCTGAATAATCTCACTAATTTCGATGTCCCCATGCCCTAAATCACGAAGAACATCCACGGTTCCCTGTATTCCTTCTTTTTTTCCTTCTTTTTTTCCTTGCTTTTTTCCTTCTTCTACACGTGTTTCTATAAGCGGCTCCATACGGGCTTCTATAAGTGGCTCTATACGGGCTTCTATAAGTGGTTCTACGATCGGCATAAAAATCTCCAACAGTGCCTCACTCATGTTATCATCTCCCTTCAATTCCTCTAACACTTCTCTGTTTACCTGTGCACTCACTTCCAAAACAGAATCAGCTAATTCCCTGTCCCCCTGCTCAGTAAGTCGGCTGATTCTTTTTAGCAGTTCTTCCATATCCCGTTTCTCGATCCTGTCCGACAAGGCTTTCAGCCATATATGTGTATCTCTCTCCAGCTCCTTAGTGACAATGATCTGTGTCGGGAACAAAACCATACCCTCAATATAGTATACGCCGCGATAAGGGGTCGTTATTGTATATTGGTGCTTTTCAAAATATCTGAAAAGTTCCACCGGCTTTGCGTCTCGGACAAGGGACACTGTGATATCATCTGCTTTTATCGAATCTACGGTCTCCCCATAGGATTTATACAAACTTGCATATGCACCCACCTTATAAAAAGTGTCAATATCCAGATGATCCTGCGGGGATTTGTATTCTAAAATATTATGCCCTCTAAATATCGCCCCTATTTCATTATCAGTAGCAACGCATTTATCCTTTTTGATTACCAGAAGGTCAACCTCCAGCGGCTTGGTATTCAGATTATATTCCTTGACAAATATTAGATCATCCCGATTCTTTGCCAGTTCCAAATTCATCGCCGCTACAAACCCCGGGTGCCACTGTACCTTTGTATCTTTCATCCATAATCTCCTTCGTTCATTTTGATTATAGCATATCCAGCCATCATAAGGAAGTCATCATGCACGCTTTTCTCTTGTTCTTTTTTTTGCATCACATGTGGCTTATAGGCTATCGAGTTCAACCACATTAATCATGTATCACCCCAAACAACTAAAAGAGTGTACAGCTTTTCATTGCCATACACCCTTCTTCCATTTCTTTATTACGCTTTTATATGTATTATCTCCACTCACCAACTTTACCGAGTGAACGCGCCCAACCCCTTCGAAGCGCACTCTCAATTTCTACGTCAGACACAGCTCCCGTGTCAAATTCATGTATAAAATCATTTCTCATATCATCATTGTACTTATAGTTTGGCGGTATTACAAGCTCCACTTCTACAATATCCCCATTTGAAAGATTAACTCTTGCCATTACTTTTTCCTCCTAATTTTGAATTTTTTATGACATTCTTATTGTATAACCTACTCCATATGCCTTCTATGCATTTCCTCATATAACAACGATTGCGTGACAGATGATCCACCATCTTCCGAAAGTTTCTTTTCCATCTCCCTTAATTGCTCGTCACTACTTGCGCGTAGATTCCTTCGACACTGATCTTGCGCACCGCCTACCGCTTTATTTAATACTTTCAGCGCTACGCCATATGCCTTGTTAGCCTTTTCAAAAAAGTCATCTAAGCTCACTCTCCATCCTCCTTTGTTTTTTATTAATAAAGGTTCTAATCCACCTCTCCGTATAATTAAATTCCTTTGCAAGCTCTTTTAAGTTACCGCCATTGTACCTTAGATTCACCTCCTTTATTACATAACTCTTTTTAAAAAGCCTTGTTGGAAAGGTAATTTGTTGCCCCTTTAGCTCATTAAATATTGCCACCGTCGCTTCAACCCCTATTATTTCTGCAATTTCCCCATATGGTTCCTGCAAACTGGAGATATCGACTACCTTCACTCCTATAACCCCCAATCCCCTAAATATCTACAAATATATCATTTCTACATTGAGTATTCACTTCCTGTAATTCATTGAATTATTCCTTGTAAAATTCCGTTTACCCCTTAAACAACCTAATAAATCTAAAATAAACTTGGAGGTTTTACAAATGGAATTTGATGATTTTGGCGATATCCTCTTTTTTAACGATGTACGCTACATTTTAGGCATAAGCAAATCCACTCTTTTGAAATTATTGCACAGCGGCACCATACCAGCCTTTAAGGTGGGTAGACAGTGGCGTTTTAATAAGGAAATGATAATTGCCTACACCAGACAGCAAAACAGGTCTCAGAAAGACTTATAACGCCCTCTGAGACCTATTCTTTCCTAAAGAAGCTCATATACTGGCATCTTATCCATTAAATTATACTCCATCAAAAACTGATTATCCCTTTGCATTTCAATTTCTAACTTCATTCCCAGCATATAGAGCATATCGGGGATCACCACAATCGGTTCTTTGGCACTGATCGAAACCAAATTGATCCGTCTTTCCCCTAACTGATTAAGGATATCTCTGGTAGTATCATAACCGAAAAGTGCGGTTTTTCCTCTTATACATTTGCAAAAATTTTGATGAATCGCCACACCCTCTGCAAATTTCATCATATTTTCCAGTTTGTTTCGTTGCCGCCTTGATCCTCCACCTCCCTTCATCTCTTTCCTCAAAATCTCTTTGGTTGTGCTAAGTTTGACGTAAAAACCTTCACAAAACACATTTTGGATTTTTATTACAGCATATTCCCGTGCTTCGAGCAACCGCGAAAAATCCAGCACATTACTCATAAATATCTGCCGCCACTGATCCGATATGTTTATGCGGACTTCTATCCGCATCACCCCTTTCATCCTCGCGCTCTGCTTATCACCCCGATCTGCACTTTGCTTTTCCTTGTTGTAAACAACAACCTCGCTTCCTTCTTGATCCTCGATATTATAGGAATTATTATAAATCTTGTCACCGTAAACCTTATTATGGTAATACCGTGGTGCACCTGTTCTTATCAATAGCCTAATAACCGTATCTATTATTTCTGACCTTTCAAACCGTACATCCTGCGTAAAATCCACCCGTGACATTCTGAATCCCCATAAACCAAGCTGAAACCTACTAAGAATCTGATCAACTCGCGACAAACATTGTAATAATTCAACTTCGTTCACATTAAAAAGCGTTGCATCCTCCTGTATTCCTAATACCTTACAAGGTGTAATCTGCAAACATAATTTACCCCTCCCTTTATATCTGTGCCAACATGTGATAATGATTACTCCACTCCCCGCAAACCCATAATATCTAAGTCGCGTGTAAGATTCTCTTTGTAACGATTCAAACTGAATGCCCTTTAGTCGTTCAAATACCCACATCATTTTATCTTTCGAGTCGATATAACTTTGCATTTCAAATGTATGTATTTTTAACATATCAACTCTCCCAAATATTCTTAGCTATACTCAATTCAACTTAGTTAGACATTAAGTAAAACTAAAGTATAAGAGGTAGACAATACAATATAAACGATATATCCATGCTTTATAGACAATTCATTACTAAATTATCTTATATTTTCATCATATATTGCTCCTATCTACCTCTCCTGCTTCTATTCCTTACCAAGCTCTAATTGATTACATAAATTGTCCACGCTCCTATTAAGGGTCTGATCCATCACATGAGCATAGATATCTAAGGTGGTACTGATCGTTGAATGCCCCAACAACTGCTGAATTACTTTTGGATTTTCGTTTGCATTAATAAGCAGACTTGCTACTGTATGCCTCAGATCGTGAAAGCGTTTGCGCTCCAATCCCGCCTTCTGCAATAATCGCTGGTACTGGCGCAGAAACTCTCTAGGACTGATATAGTCCCCATCCAGCTTGCAAAAAACCATCCCCAAATCACGATAATCTTCCCCATACAACCTCTTTTCACGCTCCTGCTCCTTCTTATGCCGCAATAATTCCTCCACCATAAACTGATTCAGCGGAATAGTCCTTTTTGACGATTCTGTTTTAGGGGTAAGCAAAACCAGCTTATACTTTGATTCGGCGTCCTTATCCGTGTTATTGACACGATAAAGATTATGTATCACCTTAAGCCGTCCCGCCTTAAAATCCACGTCCTCCCATTTCAAGCCTAATATCTCTCCCCTTCTCAGTCCTGTCATCATTTCCAGAAGATAGAGCGTATACAGCCTGTCACTTTTTGCCGCATCAAGAAACCGCAGAACTTCCTCCCGTGTAAGCGGTATAATCTCCACTTTCCTTTTCTTTGGAAGCACAACCCCGTCGGTTACATTTTCTCCTATCATGCGATTGTTGACAGCTTGTTTGAGCGCACCTTTAATGATAAGATTGATATAGCGTACTGTTGTTGGCGATAATGTTTGCTTTTGATTTTTGCACTCACACTTTAACTTAGCATTATAAAAGCGTTGTAAATCCGTTGTTTTTAGCTTACTTAGCGGTATTTTCCCTATTTCCGATCCTTTAATATGGACGTTGATATATAACTCGTAGCTCTCCCTTGTCGTAACCTTTAAATCGGGCTTATAATTGGCTATCCAGAGTTGCATCCAGTCCTCTAACGGCATACTTGACGTTTCTATCAGCTTGCCGCTCCGACAGCCCGATTTTAGCTCCGCGATTTTTTCCTTAACCTCCTTTTGCGTTTTACCGTACACGGTCTTTCTCTTATAGCCGCCGTCCGTGTCAAGAGTCACCTGTCCCATCCAGCGTCCGTCACTCCTTTTACATAAAGTTCCTTCTCCGTTGCTCCGTTTTCCCATTGCGTCTCCTCCTTATTTTTGCGCACAAAAATAGAGCAACCACAACGGGTTGCTCCGCTTGAGCCTTATTATTTACTTAGCATTTCATCCAGCTTCACCTTTGGAACAATAATTCTGTTCGCCAATTTCACGGATGGAATATTGCCCTCCCGAACCATCCGATAACACAGGTTCCTTCCGATGCCCAAATACTTTGCTGTTTCCTCTACCGTGAAAGTTGCTTTTTCGTAGTTTCTCATAATACCATCCTTTCCCACGATGTCCACCTATATCGAATTAATAATATATAAGTTTATCTCGTGCTTTTTGATTTATCGGAGTGTTATTTGAGGTCTAAAAACTTATTCAAATCATTTAGAGTTTTATTTAATTCTATATCTTCTGCGCCTCCACCACCAATTTTACGAATTTTTTCCCGCGCATGACACCACGCATCGAGCGGTTCTTTCTTTAATTCAGCAAAATACTCTAGCATTTTCTGTTCATCATCTATGTATACACGAACCATCTGTACCTTCTTCTTGTCGAAAATACCAATTTCCCCACTTTCACCATTATACTCAATCTTAGGATAATTGATAATTTTATCAAAGGTATCGTCACTCCTTTTATGTACCAATAATCTTCGTTTGTTAAGCAAGCCTGTCAAAATCTTTTCATCCGTATAATCCGATTCATAAAATACGATATGCCAATTATCTTTCTGCGCTCTAATTTCTTCTCTTATTTCCGCGCAAATAAGCTCCTTGTTCATCAGCAAGATATCTTCTTTCCCCATATTGATTAGTATGCCCGCACATTCCTTATTCAATTTCAATAACCAAAGTTTTTCCTTGCGCGAAACCCTTGTAGTAAAACTTATCCCATCTTTATTCTCTCTAGCCATTGCAAACAAACAACTCATATCTCCTGTTCTAGCATTTAGATAGTTTTCACCATAACGGCAATCTTTGATATTAAGTTTTCGTATGATATTATTAAAAGCCAAATCAAGAATTGGCTTGTAGTCCAACCCCTTAATCCACGTCTCCATCACAATTTGCACGATAGTCTCTTTCGCCCGTTCGTAAAACGCTTCAATCCGCTCTTTATCCTTTTTACAAAGAGAATCAAATAAATACTCCCGCAAAATTTCCGTAGAAAAGAAGAGAAGAGAACATATTTCTATCATCCTCGGTCGTAACTCTTTTTCAAAATTGCCCAGCCTTTCTTCTGCTTCCTCGTGGCTTCCCATCAGTTTATCCCCAAGCTCCGTTCGATATGCCTCATCATCGGTTTTCTTTAGCAACCACGCGATAAATGAACACATAAACTGATTAAAATAGTACCTATCGTCTTGAATGCGCTTTAGTGCTTCACTGTTTTCCCCGTTCTGTACAAAATCTCCCACGTTAAGATAGACTAAACGGGAAATAGTTGACTCCTGCTCCTTAAAATACTCGCCCGTGATGATGGCATTGGTATAAATATTAACGTCGTTGACTAACCCCGTATAAACCGATCTGACTACTAAATCAGTTTTCTCCTTGACAGCATATTTAATACTACCTTCTTCCTTCTTCACATCATCAAGCACAAAGATACCATTCCGATACCTAACCAACTCTACTTCCAACTTCTTAAGTTTTATTTTGGTGGTATGCAGATGGCTAATCTTATCGCCTCGACTATTTCCGCACTTAAAAAAATTTCCTAAAGCCACCGCCAGCTCTGTCTTACCGCTTGCCACCTTCCCATCCACCCATAAGGTCATGCCAGCCCGTTCCCCAAGTTCATCTAAAAAATGCCCCAATACAGTCATAACCGCTATACAATGGAAAGGATAGAACGTCCTTAGATTCATCGAGTTATACCGTACTACTTTTTCAGCAACCTCCGCATTATCCATATTCTCTTGATAACCCAAATCAAAGCCCTCTTGTAAAGCCACAACATCATACCGTTTGCCATCTTTGGTGATAGCACAGTCTGATCCGACATAAAAGTATTGATTCCCGACCTTATGAAGCCCAGCCGCATCAAAAAAGATAGCGTTCGTATCTTCGGGAATAATTTCGCTGATAATCTGCTGATATTTCGTCCTTGATATCACAAGGATTTCTTTTGCCCCCAAATTACCCAGCCATTTCTCATTTCTATACTCGCTCTTAGAAAGTTGCACCCCGTAAACATTGTCCCCTACCAATACACTGACTCTGTAAACATACTCTGGCATTTGATTGTCAGATACATATAAAGGTATACTTGCAACCTCAAGTAATAAAAATTTAATCTCTTCGCGACCGACTACATAATGCATTCTGGAGTTGACATAAATATTTGCCTTTTCTTTTTTTGCTTTCTCTGGCTCAATCTGGCTCTTTAGCCACGGGTTTGTAGTGTTAACCTTGATGGTATGTTTCCCTAAACAATATTTTTCATAAAAAAGAATTTCCATAAAAATTTTCCCCTTTCAAATATAATTCTATTTCTATTATATAACAGAAACGAAAAAACGGGGTCTTTATATATTTCTAATTTTTTTATGTAAGTTGCATTTTTCCCCTTTTTTCTCCCGTTGCTGTCAAAATTGCTGTCAAACGCAAAAAATAAGGGCTTTCAAGACACTCCAAATGTCTCGAAAGCCCCTATTTATGCGGATAACAGGACTTGAACCTGCACGGTCTCCCACTGGAACCTAAATCCAGCGCGTCTGCCAATTCCGCCATATCCGCCTGTCAGGCAGCGCCAGATTATGACATATCTGTCACTTCTATTCCGCCTGCCCATGTATCATATCATTTTCCATGCGCCATGTCAACGATCCTGCCGTCACCCAGCCGGGGATGCCTCCTCTTCTGCTGCCTGCTCCCCGATATGCCGGATCACTTTTTTGTTTATTTTGATCAGAAAGACCACCGTCATCGTCAGCGACATCACCTCCGCGATCGGGAACGCCCACCACACATACGTCACCTCGCCCGACAGAGACAGAAGAAACGCGGCAGGCAGAAGCACCACAAGCTGTCTGGCGATGGAGACAAGCATACTGTAGACCGCATTGCCCAGCGCTTGAAAAGCTGTACCACAGACAATGCCGAACGCCGCGGGCAGAAAGCTGAGGCAGATAATGCGCAGCGCCGGCACGCCGATCCGCAGCATCTCATCCGACGCCTCAAAAAAGCCCAGCAGCACCGCCGGTATGGTCTGGAAAACCACCACGCCCACCGCCATGATACACGCCGCATACAAAATGGCGCACTTCATCGCCTGAATAAAACGGTCCCGCCTGCCCGCGCCGTAGTTGTACGCCAGAATCGGCACCAGACCGTTGTTTAAGCCGAACACCGGCATAAAGATAAAGCTCTGCAGCTTAAAGTACACGCCAAACACCGCCGTCGCCGTAGGCGTAAAGGAAATCAGAATCAGATTCATGCCGTAAGTCATCACGGAACCGATCGCCTGCATGATCATGGAAGGCACGCCGATCTTATAAATCTGCCCCACAAGCTCCTTTTCCAGACGCAGTCCCCGAAACCGGATATGAATGTCCTCATTCTTCTTAAAATTTACGATAAGCGCAATCGTACCCGCGATGGTCTGTCCTGTCACCGTGGCAACCGCCGCGCCCGCGACACCCATTTTGGGCATCCCGAAAAGTCCGAAAATAAAAATCGGATCAAGTATAATGTTGATGATCGCGCCCGTTCCCTGTGTAATCATAATATAGAAGGTTCTGCCCGTGGACTGCAGAAGCCTTTCAAACACAAACTGTGCAAAAAGTCCAAAAGAGCAGCTGCAGACAATGCTCAGATACTGCACGCCGAACTCCAGAATCTGCGGGTCGTCCGTCTGGCTCAGATAGAACGCGCGGGTTGCAAACAGACCGATCAGCAGAAACAATACGTAGCTGACCGCCATCAGCACAATGCCGCTGACCGCCGTATTGTCCGCACGCTCCTGATCTTTCTCCCCCAGCGCCTTTGAGAGCACCGCATTGATGCCGACACAGGTGCCGCCTGCCACCGCGATCATCAGTGTCTGGATCGGAAATGCAAGTGACACGGCTGTCAGTGCGTTTTCATTGATGCGCGAGACAAAGATAGAGTCCACCACATTGTAAAGCGCCTGCACGAGCATGGATATCATCATCGGCAGGGACATGGTGATCAACAGTTTATTCACGGGCATAATGCCCATTTTATTTTCTTTCGTCTGTTCCATACCGTCCTCCTGATCCTTTTCACTTCCGTTGTTTCTACGAATAAAAAAACATTTGAACTGCAGAGAACCCGCTGCAATCAAATGTTCCGGCTAAGTAAAGCCATTTGCTTTTTTAAAAGTAAACCTTAAAGTGAACCACGGGGGATTCGAACCCCCGACAACCTGATTAAAAGTCAGGTGCTCTACCGACTGAGCTAGTGGTCCATAACTGGGCTAGCTGGATTTGAACCAGCGAATGCAGGAGTCAAAGTCCTGTGCCTTACCCCTTGGCGATAGCCCATTATTGGTAAACAAGGCAGGCTGTGCTCCGCACGCTCACAATCGAGCTGAGAAGAGTCCTCTTCTCCACTCGCCACGCGGGGTGCGTGCTGCAAAGCAGCGATATACATTACGCACCTCTGCGCATAAAAGGTGGATAGAGGGACTCGAACCCTCGGCCTCCAGAGCCACAATCTGGCGCGCTAGCCGACTGCGCCATACCCACCATAA
>CAJUJK010000054.1 GCA_910586705.1 uncultured Lachnospiraceae bacterium
GCAGGTCTGAGGGTTTATAGGTATCCCTTGAACAACCTAAATACATTATACAAGGGAGGTGTGATAATATGAAGAAAAACATCTCCACTCCCACCACCAGCGACTTGCTTTCCATAGAAGATATGGTTATGATGTCCTGTGACGATGTGCAAAAATATATGGCAACGCAAAGAGAAAAATACTTATCAATGCACACAGCACCAATCACACAGGGAAAAGGAAGTGATAAACGGTGGACAACCCGCGTACCCGATAAGAACAAACCTGACGGCCGCCGGGTTATCCGCAAGCCCACAAAAGAGGAAGTGGAAAATGAAGTAATACAATTTTATAAGGAACAGGAAATTTCAACAGGCAAAGCCCGCGTCTTTGCCGCAATCACCTTGTCTGCGCTGTTTCCGTTATGGATCGACTACGCCTCCGAGCGTCCGAACATCGCATCAGAGACTTTGCGCAAGTACCGCAACGATTACAAACGCTTTATTGCAGACAGCGACTTCGGCAGGATGAAAGTCAAAGATATTGACTACATCGACATAGAGGAATTTCTGATCGCGGAGATTCAGCGGCTCAATCTGAAAAAGAAGGCTCTTGGTAACTTGTTCGGATACTTAAAGAATGTGTTCGCCTACGCCATGCGCAAACGCATCATTCGGAGCAACCCCTGTGATCTGGTGGATTTAAAAAATGTCCGCCCTTACTGCGACAACACTGCCAGAACAAGTACCGAGCGGGTGCTGACTGATGTTGAGATATCCGAGCTTCTGCATACGCTCCATCAGCACCAAGCAGAGTACCCCCTTTACATGGCAGACTACGCTATCGAGATCTGCCTTCATACGGGACTACGGGTAGGTGAGGTAGCTGCCCTGCGATGGGACTGTATAGCAAACGGAGAACTTCATATCCGCCAGTCTGAACATCGTGTAGACCATAACGATGGCGCAAGCACATATGAAATTGGCGCAACCAAGAACGGCAAGGAACGCAGGATTCCCATCAGCGACAGCCTGCAGGCAGTCTTTGACAGAATAAGAACACTTCACGAAGGGCATGGCATTGACAGCGGCTATATCATAGCTGACACAAATGGCCGCGTAATCGCTCCGACCATCTCAAAGGCAATGTACCGCCGAGGGGTAGAAGCAAATATAAATGCCAAGAGCATTCATGCCCTGCGAAGGACAGTGTCCTCGAAGCTGAACAGCCGACTGCCCAGCGCAACAGTCGCTCTGATCATGGGACATACAGAAGAAGTGAACCAGACTCACTATAATTACGACATTATGGAACTGACAGTCAAGAAAAGTGCAATGGAGCAGATCTGCGCGATATCCACCTAAAAAAGGGTTGTATCCAACTGTATCCAAAAAATACAGAGGCAAAAAGAAGGCGGAAAGCCAGTAAAATCAAGGCTTTCCGCACTCTTAAAGGTAATAGCGAGAGGGGGACTTGAACCCGAACAAAGAACATATTGAAAATGGCGTATTCCCTTGAAGCCGCATAAACACTGATGTCGCAAATATATCCTAGTAGATTAAACTACCGAAATGCACCGAGAAATATACTATTACATATGACTATGCAACATGAAATGCAACACGAATCAGTCACTCATTTTATCGGATTTTCCCATAAACTCTTGTCGTAAATATACCAAATACACATCATGGCATCTTTACTTTTATTAAAGCAATCATACCATTTATTAAGGATTACAGCAATGGATTTTCTCCGATAAAGCCTTATATGGTTCCCAATAAAAACGGATTGTTCCCCGTCGCCATCTGCTGCACCATTCCGTCTTTAATCACAGCTTCCGTCACTTGATGCCCGTCCAGATACAGCTTGGCAACCATGGTCTGGCTGTTATTCCCCAAGCCGCCGGTTATTCCGAGCTTTGACAGGACATTCAGAACCGCTTCTTCGCTTGCCTGTCTGATCGTGTCAAGCGGCGCCTCCACATTCGTCCCGTGTTTCTGGTCGCCCACCAGCGCAAGGAACTCCCTGTTTGCCGGAAGAACGGCGCCCGTCGCCAGCTTTGGTATCTCGATGTTTGACAGCTTCGCAAAAGCAGGATGGACATAAGGCGCGGAAGGCGTCTGGATGGCCCGTGCAAGGCTCACGGCACGCGGCATGGTGGAATAGCTCTGGCCAGAACTACCCACGCTTACAGAAGCCGCCGCTACTTTCGTCGACTCAATAGCCTGTGATATTTCTGACAGCATACCACGGACACTGGAAACCATGCCTGATACGGTACTCTCGACATTTCTGCAGATATCAGCCGTGATCTCGCCCATCTGCCTCCACCCGCTTCCCCACGTCTGGCTTGCCTTTCCCATAACGGATGCTAACGTCTCTCCCATACTTTTCATTACGGATGAGGACATTTCATAAGTCTCTTTAAGAGTGCCCTGTACGGTTGCAGACATCTGCTTCCACTGTTCCGACATTGTCCGCCCCATTTCTGCGGAAAGTCCACCGATTATCTGGTTTAAGGATGTCATGATGTTTACTATGGACTGGCTTAAATGACTGAAAATTTCTGTTATCCCGTAAACGCTCCCACCTATCCCGTTTTCAAGCCCCTCCATGATGTAAACACCGTTCTCGTCCATGACGGTGGACGGACTATGTATTCCAAGGATTGACTTAAACTTTTCCGTAATGCCAGTCGCAATTGTTCCGACTGTTTCCTTCAGCGAATCCCAACCGCCAAGTATGCCGCTTTTCAGTCCTTCAATAAGATATCCGCCAATTTCTGCCATTACGGTAGACGGGGAGTGAATCCCGAAAAGTTCTTTTATCTTCCCGACAATACGGCCAAAGAGTCCCTGTGACGCTGTTTCAACATCCGCCTCTTCCATTCCTTTGGTAACACCCTCAGATATGCTTCTCCCGGTTTTATTTAAAGACTCGCTTGTATTGTCCGAAATTGCACCGATATTGGCAAGTTTTTCCCCATATACATCCATAGGATTGCTGCCATCCATGACAGCCTGTATGAAGTTACCCGCCTCAGTTGTCATTCCTGCCAGATCATCCGGGAGCGGCTCCACTCCGTTTGCAATCAAAGAAAAGCCTTCCGCGATATCCTGCAACGTTTCCGGCGAAGCATCTTCAAACCCAAGGTTATCGGCGATCTCACGCAGAAGCGGGTTACAGTCAAGCATGTGCTGCCTTAGCATTTCCATGTCTTCATCCGTAAGGCTGAACCGGCTCTGCAGCTGTGCCATGTGTTCGTCGGTAAGGATCGCGCCGTTTCCGATATCTTCCATTGCCTTTTCAAGGGCAACGCCGGTACCCACGCAGTTATCCGCCGCAAAGCCGTACCCTTCTATGCCGTTCTTGAGCGTGTCCACACCGTCTTTTGCGAACCGCGCCGCCCCGTCAAGCCCCTCGTACCTCTCCTCCAGCCTTTTCCCTTGGTCGGTACTCCTGCCGAACGCGCCAAATAATTCCTCCAGATGCCCCGTAAGGAGTTTATACGAGCCCACAACCGCGGCTGTGGCGGCAAGCCCGGTCAGTGCCGTGGAAAGCCCAGTTGCCGCTGTGGACACGGTATCCATGGTCGCTGCTGCTGTGGCGGCGCTCCCGCCGATTCCGAATATCGCAAGGAAAGACTTAATCGTGGAAAAAATACCAGTAATCCCCTTGATCGCACTATATCCCAATAACGCCAGTTTAAGGGTAATCAGCGATTTCGCTATCAGTTCCAGTGCATCCGCCACATCCTCCGGCGTGACAGAGTCCATCCAGTTTTCCACCGTTACCAGAAAATCCTTGAACTCTTGGCTGTTTAGGAAATCGGCAAGCGCATCCGAAACCCGCTCTATGAAGAGAATCAGCCCCTCGCCCACCGTCTCCGCAAACGGCTCTAAATGCTCCCAGAACTCCGCCAGATTCTTGCGCAGCGACTCCCAGTCCACTTTCTCATTAAACTTCGTCAGTACGTCAAGCAGCTCCGGCAGTCCCTTTTCAATCGTCCACGTCCCAAACGGAAGAAGGACTTTTGTGTAAAAGTCAGACAACACGCCGCTTAGCGCGTCAGCCAGCGGAATCAGTGACTTGGTGTATTTTTCAAAGGATTCCAGAAGTGGACCAAAATCCAGTTTTTCCGCCCACTCCACGGACTTGTCGGATGCCTTTTTTATGTTTTCCACGATTTTATCCGTGATATCACGGATATTCTCTAAAATCTTTTTGCCGCGGTCATTCTCATTCCATGCCTTGCGGAAATTGTGGGCGAGGTTTTCCACGGTACGCCCGATATTGGAAAAAATGCCAAGTATGTTCTGTAGAATCTTTATGGTTTGTTCCTGATTCCACACATCAAGGAAGTCCCTGCCTATGTCCTTGACCAACTTCCAGACCTCATCCAGCGCGCGTTTCCACGAGTCCATGACGGACTTGCCCTCACGGTCCCATGCTTCTTTGAGGGGACGGAACAGCCTTTCCAGAACGCTTTTCACCTTTTTCGCCATTGCCACGATCTTCTTTGAGAGCGCGGATTCATCCAGATCGGGCGTTACCGTCACATCCATGTTGATATCGCCCAGCTTCCCGAAGTCGATATCCTCAAGCCCGGGAAGGAGATCATCACCCTTCCCCGTCCCGTACCTGTTAATCTCGTCAAGCGGCGACAGATACCCTTCAAGAGATTTCTCCGCTTCCTGCGCCGCATCCGACACATCCTCGAGGGAACCCGTGATGCCTTCGGCTGTATCGACATACTTATTTCCAGACCCGGAACCGCCGGAGGAACTTTTGCCGAAAAAGGATTCCGTAAAGGATTTAAAGGCGTTCGCCACCTGCTTCAGCTTCCCAAGCAGGGTATTGAGCATTTGCAGAAGAGGGTTAAGAACATTTATAAGCCCCTGCCCGATGGTCGCCTTGAGGCTTTCGATCTGCAGTTTCAGGATCCTTGTCTGGTTTGCCCAACTGTCCTGCGTGCGGATAAAATCGCCGGAAGCACCAGACAGCTTTTCCAGAACAAACTGATACCGCAGCGCCACCTTCTGCTGCTCCGTCATTTTTCTCACGGTTTTCCCGATTCCCTTTGCCATGGCATAGGAATTGAGGGCATTCTCCGTCATTACCACGCCGAGGTCTTTTAAAGTCTCCGTCTCGCCCGTGAAAACAGACTTTAGCTTCGTATAGGCCTCATCCTGCGTAATGTTGTAAAAGGACGCCACGTCGCCAGATAACTGCGTCAGAGCGGTTGACATCTGGTATGCCGCATCCTCCGTAAAGCCGAAGGACTTGGACATTGCCCCGAATGTTCCAGCGTAGCGCTTTGCCATTGTTTCGGACAATCCCGCAGTTTTCGCGGCATTTACGGCGAACTCATTTATCTTGTCCGACATAGTAGTAAAGGTCACATCCACCACGTTCTGCACTTCCTCAAGGTCGGAACCCAGCTCCGTCATGGAGCTTGCAAAGCCCGCAACTTTCCGCACGGCAAAAACGGACGCGACCGTCGCGCCTAACCTTTTAAAAGAGCCGGACAGACCGTCCACGCTGCTTTTCATGCCGGACACTTCCCGCCGCATCCCGGATGCCAGCCTCTTTATGCTGTTTTCAACGGCGTTTATCTTCCCCGCCACGCCAGCCATGCCCTGCCCGATGCCGGAGCCCAGCTCCTTCATTTTTCCCTTTAATGCGGCAATATCCTGCTTTAGCCCCTTTGTCTCGATTGCCGTATTGATTCTGATACTGCCGTCGTACTGTGCCATAACATCACCCCGAAAACGAAAAAGGTGCCAACAGATACAGTCTCCCATATCTGTTGGCACCACTCTGCCGTCCACTTATGCCCGTTCATAAGCCCTTTATTCTCTTTGTGATCTTCTTCCTCACTTCCAGCACAAGGATATCTCCGTCCCTGCCCCGCTTCACCTCTGCATCATTGCCACGGGAGACGATCTCTGAGACCGCCCTCCCGATCTCCGCATCCTTTCCCCGGCTCTTATCCGCCACCGTCTCCTACTTCCTCCTCTGCGGCGGTTTGTGGTCCTGCGGCATGTATCTGCCCATTCGCGCTTTACTTGCCTTTTCCTGCGCCTCTAGCTTGCGGTTGAACAGCTTTTCCATGTGAGGCGTGACCTGTTCAAAGAACTCGGTGATCAAGTTAACCGACGGCAGGAAATCCGGGATAACATTGTATGTACTGCGGAAGACCTTCTTTACCGTGTCTTCCCCGAAGATGGAATCCACCGTCCTAACCGCCTCCCTTGAAAACTCCACGTTTATCCCCGATATGGCGGCGACCTTTTCCATGTCTGTATCAAAGCCAGACTGTCCCTCGTACTGTTTTTCGATTTCCTCCACCTTCGCCGCCGTCTGGTCGGACAGCTCCACAATGTGCCGGATGCCCGACGCAAAACGGTCAAACATGGTTGCATCATCCGCGGAGATCATTATGTACTCGCCGTCGTCGTTCACCTCAAGCCTTAAGGTGTCCACTTCGCTTGTAATCATTTTTTCTTTTTCCATTTTTTCATCCTTTCTTACTGCCAATTACTTTAGTTCTTTCAATGCCCCTATCCAGACCGCTTTTACTTTACGACCGACATAAGCAGCCTTCTTAATTCTTCTTCGTTCTTAGGTTCCGATATCCCCGCTTTTATCAGAAAAGAAATAGCTATGTCTGCCGCCATCTTCACGCTGGTTATAATACTGTTCAGCACCATTCTGGAGTATATATTTTCAAAGCTGTCGGTCTCATCGCACCCGGACAGGATATTCTCCATCAGCCAGTCGCCCTGTTCAGAAAACCATCGGTCTATTTCCTGCCCTATGACGCTCCTTATCAGTTCACTTGTGCTGTCTTCCATCCTGCGCCTCCTCCCTCATTGCCATATCCAAATAGTGGAAAAACAACCTCCTTGCGCCGTAAAAATCCGTTTTCCCGTAAGGTATGCGCTCAATTTCACCCCGCGCCCAGAGTTTCTCCAAGGCGTCATAGGACTTATTTTCTTTCACGGAAAGTAAAATCCACTCTGCAATACCTTCATTCGCCGCATGAGCCGCAGACTGCACCATTTGGTCATACTGCCCCGATCTGACAATCATCATCAACTCTTCCAGCTTCTCCGGCGTAATGCCATAATCTGCATAAGAGGCTCTGGTGTTCTCCCGCTGCGCCCTGTGCTCCCAATACTGCCTGTTGTACTGCCGCACCTTGTCGCCGTTGTTGGCTCGCCACTCTCTCTGCTGCCTGTTGATCTTCTCCCGGTTCTTTGCCCGGTACCGCCTTTTATAATCCCTCCGCGCTTCCTGTGCCTGCAATGAAAGTTTTTCCGACATATTTCCCGCCCTCCAATCTCCCTTTATTCCTTTCCTGTTTCTATTATCCGACATTGAAGGGCGGCGGTTGTACCGAGTTATTCTGCCGTTTCTGCTTCCTTACCCGCAGGGCGCACAAAGAATCCGCCCATGGCGCCGATCTGCTGGTCGCTGAGTCTCTGGAAATGGGACTCCGGCTTCGACCAGATATCCGCAGTCACCTCATTTTCACTGACCGCCTTTTCCACCATATCCGCAACCACCTTAAATGCCTCCCTCTCGTCCGCGCCGGCTTTCCTCGCAAGGCTTCCGTATACTCTGGCATTTTGATTTTCAATCCCCATCTTCTCACAGTGATCCGAAACCAGCCGGAGCATCGTCGGGTTTCCTATGTTCTGGCTTACCATACCGTCAATCTCCGTGTCTGTCAGCTTAATCCCAGAATTTAGCAGACGCACCGCTGCCTCATCCAGACGGTTCCCGTTAGCTGAATAGAAGTCCGTCACATGCTTCTCATACTCTGCCTGCACCGTCTGTATCTCCTCCTTCGTCCGCCGCTGCAGTTCCATCACATTCCCCTTGTACTCCTCCTGCGCATCCAGATAACGTACCTTCTCCCGCGCCAGATAGTGTTCGTCGCCTTTGAACTCCCGCTGATCTTCCTCCCAGCGTTTCTGTGCCGCATCCATCTTCTCCTTGAGCGCCCTTCTTTCTGGTGCCGCTTTGGCGTGGATTTCCTGCAAGTCCTTTAAATATCCGTCGAATGTGTCATGCTTCATAGCCGTGTGCTCCTTTCTGCCCTCTTTAATCGCATAGTAATCAACAATTTCCCTTTGCACCTTCTCCATAATTTTCCTTGCCGCCTCCACCATCTCTGGGGATTCCTCCGCATATACTGTTGAGGTAGCATAAAACTCAGTTGCAAAAAGGGACATTTCTTTTCCGTTAACCATATACAGTCTGGTCATTCCTGTTTTCTCATCAAAGTTGTATTTTTTATAAAGGTGTTCATCCACCTTCATCCCAAATACTTTTTTGTCCATTATCTGCTCCTCCATTTTTAATCTATCACAATCTTTTCCGGCTTTACAAAGTAACTCCGAAGCTCCACCTGAAACAGCGGTTCTCCCCTGTCCTCATGGTATTTTCTGAAATTCTTATTGACCTCCGCAAAGGTGTAATAAGCATTGATCAGCCGCTCCCACTGGGTCTTGTCCATCTTTTTCAGACAGTGCGGACATCTTGGCGGCTTATCGTCGTAATTCATGTTACGGTTGTATAATTCAAATTCCCCTTTACAATGGAAACACCTTACTTTCAAATAATCCATGCTTTTTGTTTCCCCTTTCTGCTATGCCGAAGTTTCCCACGAGTTCATAATTCTGCTCAGTGAATACCTGAGCGCATCGATACAGTGATTGTTCTTATCGGGATAGCCCGGTAACAGATTCCCGTCTTTGTCCCGGTCGTATTCGTATTCAATGATCTCCTTGTATGCACAGGGCGTTCTTGCCGGGTCAATGACAACCGTCCGGCGCTGCAGCCACTTCATGCCATATTCCACGCTGCCCGGTCGCTTATTGACGGCTTGCGCCCACACATCCCTAAACCGCAGATCAAATATTGACTTTGGCTCCGCTGAATCACACATGATAAAATAATCATCATAATGTCGCCGCTTAATCTCCTTTGCCAGTTCCTCATTACTGATTTTCCGACCCACATACTCATCCAAAAGATATACCTTTTCATGGTTCGGTCTGTAAGAGCACCTTATGAACGCCATCGGATCAGGCATCCACCCGAAATCGATTCCCTGATAGATACGGTCAAACTGCCACATCTCCTCATCCGTGATCGTGCGGATTTCCAGAAATTCAAAGACCTGCCCGCCCGTACCGACCGGCTCCCCTAAATATTCATGCCGGTATGCCTTCTCGTTGACTGCTTTTAAGTGCTCTGCATCATCAAGGAACTGCTGCCCCAGCCATTCCGGCGGCGCATCCAGATAGCTGCTCTTATGCCGCATGGCATTGGCTCTTGGCTCGTTGATATACTGATTTGCCCAGTTACCGACACTGATCGGCGGATTGAAACTCTTAAACACAACGAACTGTTCCCCGCCGCGGAGTACCGACTGCTGCACGGTTCGGATTTCCTCTATTCCGGCAAATTCGTCCAGTTCCTTGTAACGCGGCGAAATAAAATACCCATCTACTGTAGCTTTCCTGCAGATTAAAT
>CAJUJK010000055.1 GCA_910586705.1 uncultured Lachnospiraceae bacterium
GTTCCCATCCACTGGCGCATAGCCGTATCAAAAAGCTGAAATTCCGGCTGCAATATCAACATTCCAGTTACAAAAGAAGCCCCGGAAAACAAAAAGCATATGCAAAAAACAGCATGGACCACAGCAGCCGTTTTGAAATTTGATGTAACATTTGCTGTAATATATAGCCTGTCTTTTTGATATATCTTAACGGATTTCATTCGCCTGTACGCATATAAATAGCCAAACACCCATTTGTAAAAAGCAAAAACAGATATTAGCAAAGGGATTGCTGTAACAGATACGGGATAAACAATATAAACTTCCGGCAAAAAAACAATGCCACAAACGCAGCCAATGAAGCACACAAAACACAAAAAGAAAATAATGCCCCATTTTTTATAGTTCCCTATATTTTTTACGCCTTGATTGCGGTTTCTTTCATACATCAGCTCCCTTATTTGCAGCTTGTCTAAGCGTTGCTTCAATCGAAAAGAACACACTGTTTCAATAAAGCAAAAAAACAGAAACGTATATAACATACTTTTACCATAAAGGAATCCGCAATGTTTCATTTCGTGCAATGGCTCACGGAAATACCAAAACCCATATATGAAAAAACCTATTGTTGTTCCTGCTATATAGCAGCAAAAGCCAATCAACAGGACTTCGCATAGGAACAACCGGGTTAATCTCCTTTTTTCCATACCCAATAATAAATAGCTTGCAAATTCTTTTGCCCGCTGCTTTAGCAGAAAAAAGTCTATATATCCGGCTAAAACTATCTGAATGGCTGCTATCAACAAGGGCAGAGAAATCACTTGAAAACCGGCTGCTTCTCCTATAATGGTTATACAATTAGATACTTCTATAATCGCCAAAAGCACGGTCATGGTAACAACATATAAAAGATAATCTATAAAAGACCGTTTGGCATTACGGATTGACAACTTCAAGTACATCTATCTTTCTCCCTCTATCCATTCTATTTTCTTCAAAATATCTGCGAAAAAAGTCTGTTTGTTTTCCTGTTCCCGGTTTAAGGACGTCTTTATTTCGCCGTCTTTCATAAACAAAATCCTGTCACAATAGCTGGCTGCCATGACATCATGTGTGACCATCAATATGGTTGCGCCGTACTCTCTACAAAGCATAGAAAGGGTTTCTAAAAGCTGTCTGGCAGCATGGGAATCTAATGCCCCGGTAGGCTCGTCCGCAAGTATAATATCCGGATTTACCACAATAGCACGGGCGCAGGCGCAGCGTTGCCGTTGCCCTCCCGATACCTCATATGGAAATTTATCTAATATTGCTGATATATCCAGCTTTTCAGACAAACTTTGAATTGTTGGGCGAATACTTTCTTTGGAAACCTCTTTTACTGTCAAAGCAAGTGCAATATTTTCATAGATAGTCAAAGTTTCAAGCAGATTGTATTCCTGGAAAACAAAGCCTAAATGTCTGCGGCGAAATTCTGCGGCAGCTTCGTCTGGTATATCCACTATATTCTGTCCGCTTATCCGTATCGTCCCATTTGTTGGCTTGTCTATTGTGGCTATTAAATTAAGCAATGTTGTTTTTCCGGAACCGGAAGCCCCCATAATTCCAACAAAACTTCCGTGCGGTATCTGAAAACTTACGTTATTTACAGCTAATACAGAATTATTTTCTATTTTGTGCTTTTCCAAAATATTTTCGTGTGTTATTGAAACATTTTCATAGAGTTTGGAAACATTTTCAATTTCCAAAACATTTTCGGGGGTTGTATCACTTTCTTTTGATTCCCATTTATCATGTCCTAACCAATTTGTAATCACGTCCATAAGTACCTCATCTGCTTTTTCTTTCAATTTTTCTTCTGCAATGCACTCGCCCGCAAATAGTTCATTCAAAGTAACGTCTAAAAGAGTGCATAAAGGCATAAACAAAGACAAATCCGGCATAGACCGTCCTGTTTCCCATTTTGAAACAGCCTTATCGGTTATTTCCAGCTTTTCTGCCAACTGACTTTGTGTCCAGCCTTTTGCTTTCCGGCGTTCGGAAATAAAGGCTCCAATCTTCATTTGATTCATCATTCAGCCCTCCTGCCTGCGCTACATTATATAAATCCGATATAAAAATGAACACCTACTGGCGGTAGAGTTGGATAAAATGGGGTTTTTAACGCTACTGACAGTATAATTCTGAACGGAATTTGACGAAATATAAGAAAATATGTACATTCAGAGTATATCATTCCGCTATCTCTAAATCTATCTTGACTTTTGATATTTGGTTTGGAATTGTTCATTAATTTAGACCCTTGTATACAATGAATGTGGATATGGTGTGAAATAGAAATTGTTAAATGTCAAGATGTGTGGCATACTATTTATTATAGAAGAGTTGTGTAGTACAATGACGGGAAATCAACAGGAAACTGATAAAATACAAGACATAAGAAAATTTGAATTTTTATAGAATACTCGGTAAAGGATGTAAGGCAATGCAGGACGGGAGAATCAGTACAATAGAAGATGAAAGAGAAAAGCTGAGACAGCAGAGAGTACATAGGAATGTGCATCTTAAATGCACATTTGCCGGAGGCTGTAAAGATTTGTCTGATCAGCAGATACGAATTATAAAGTGTTAATTGAGATAAATTGAAATATAGACATAACTATAACGGAAGATATAGTATGAATGGGATTCCTGAGTTTGCTGACTTGAGGAGAATGATATGTTTGAAGATATCGAATTGGCTAAAAGAGAAATAAGAACACGCACAAGCAAGATAATGGGTGGCTATATAACGGAACAGTTATTTGTAGAAAAATACCATGAACTATATCCAGACAGAATGTATGCAAAAGGCTGGTGGGGTGGCATTGAGAATTCTGCTAATAAAACTTTGACTTTTTTTGTCATTAAGGACACATTAAGCGCCTTGGATGTTGAAGTGATCAACAGGCTTCGGGGGCATGGGTATCTATGTAATCAGATAATAATGAGGGATGACAAGATTTATATTTGTACAGAGGATAGAACGGTATTAGCTGAGGAGTATGTTCGGGAACGAGGTCTGGCTGCAAGGCATGACCCTGATCGCACTAGAAATGTAGTTGAAGGCGACGGGCATTTAGAAGAGTGTATAGAAAGATATGAAAGAAATGGTACTTTGAGAGAAATTGCGAATAGTATTTACATTGAAGATCACTTCCTGAATGCCTATTATTCAATATCAAATATTGATTTGATTGGTGAGGACGATGCGGGATGTCCCATCTACATAGAAATAAAATTTAAAAATGAGTTTTCCCACACGAGGGAAGACGGAACTAAGGAACTGGTTTTCGGAATTGATAAGTTACAGTATGAGCAATTGTTTCCGGCATTTGCAAGTTCTGGAATGATGGTCGTGAATGCAATTTTATATAATGACATTAAGGACCAGCAGAATACGTCAACTACTGTGATTTTTGACTATTTACGTGCAAAGAATGGAGCCGGTTATGTTTGGAAATATAAAGTCATAAACCCAGGTGTGGATTATGCACAGCATCATTTTAAATCGAGGTATACCAGCTGGTATGGAGACGAAGGGAGAACCGTCAGATGTGTTCCACTAAGAGAGTATAGGGATTTTGGAACAGAAGTTGATAGTGGCAGATGGGGCATATGTCATATCTGTAATCATGGGTATAGAGTCATTCGACAATATGAGGGAAGAGAATTTTTGGGCTGTACAGAATACGAGTCACATAATCGTGTCGGGGAATAATAAATGGTTATAAACAATTTTGGGAAAGAGGTACAGCTTTGGATATATCTGGATTATTGGAAAAAAGAAGCGGTATGAAGCGATAAAGGACAGCATTCCGGAAGCCACAAGAATATCATTGGAGAATGTTTTTGAGGTGGAGTATACCCACCATTCAACAGCCATTGAAGGAAATACACTGACCTTGATGGAAACGAAGGTAGTGTTGGAAGACGGAATTGCAATCGGCGGGGCAAGCCATACGCCGCCTGCAGGCAATGAAATGTACGCACAGATCAAGAACTTTTATGTGGAGCTCTCCGGGAAAAAGGGATTGAACGATATCGAACTGACGGCAAGGACACACGCTGAGTTTGTGCGGATACATCCTTTTTTGGACGGAAATGGCAGGACATCAAGACTGCTTATGAATTACTGGCTGATGGAAAACGGCTTCCTGCCTATCTACATTGCGAAGTATAATGCGCCGGATCAATATGCCGCGCATGGCAGGCTGGATGATTTTGCAGATATGATAGCCCTGCTGGAGGAGAAAAAGCTGAACAAGTATCTGAAGCTGGCTGCCATATAGGAGCAGGGAACGCCAGCACAGACCATGTAAACCGTAGAGTGGAATTAAGAATGACGATGTGTTTGGTTTATATGAGCGGAAAGGAAAACGGGATCTGTCGGAAGACTATATCAAACTTACGGGCGACAAAATGTTGGAATACGAGGTGCGGGAAGGAGACTGTCTCGGAAGAATCGGCGAACGTATACATGGAGACGGAGACGAATGGACGGTTATCGTAAAGGCTGGGGACGCGCTGGGGGGGAGTTTTCAGATTGGGCAGTCGTATGGGTTTGTCCATTATCGGGGGGATGGCGGTGTGAATTATAATCGGCGTGCGTGAGCAGAAACTGAACACCGTGCGGGTGAGTACTGTCCGTTATATGGCGGTATGTTTTACCGATTACTGCAGCAAGGGAGGAACTTGAAGATTCTGGTAAGTAGTGGAAGTTTATTTAAAATTTTATAGTTAGTGCATCTTTTTTGCAATTCGTGGTATGTGGAGTGTGCATGCATAAAATAATGACTAAAACGGAGGTATTCATTTTGTTGATTTCATCCAGTATATGATATAATTCTTAAGGAAAGTATCAGATTCAGAGCGGCAACAAAAAAAGAACAGTTTACACAAAAGATAAACTGCTCTGAATGTGATTCTTTCCAATTGTACCAAGTTGCGGAACTTTAGCCGCAACCTATATGGGGATAGTATCCTTTCCCGGAAGCTTAAAACCGGAAATTATGGCGGTCTGTAATGCAGAAGACGGGTGGTTTCCCCTGCTGTACCTGTTTTCGGGCATGCTTCGCAGACCTTTCATGAGAAGGTCTCAAAAAACATATGAAAAGGAAACTTAGTCAGGAAGAAGGGGCATAGCACCTTCCCAGCTGTTTCATGGCAGGGTGCCCGCATTCAGGACAAAGGCAGATGTCAAAGTTCCAGACAGCGTTCAAAAGCTCTGCCATTGTCAACCCTGCGAAACGCTGTTTAAAACGCTGGCCGTTCTGAAGCTTAAATATAACCTTGAGATTCTTATGCTTCATCCGGTTGTTCAGAAAGCCATAATAGCGTATTTTTTGAAAACCGGAAGGTAACACATGCATCAGGTAACGTCTGATGAACTCTGTGTGATCCAGTGTGATCTGACGCTTTGGGTCACCCGGCTTTTTTCCTCTGGCAGAAAAAGTAACCGTATCTTCGGAAACAGAAAGGATCCTGCTGTTGGAGACAGCGATCTTGTGGGTGTAGCGTCCCAGATATTCGATGGCATTACCAAAGCCGTTAAAGGTTTCCTTAATGTAAGGACACCAGTCCTTTTCATAAAGGTTATTTTTCCAATCTTTCCAGCAATCGGAATTACGGAGCTTTTCACAGGAAACTGAAAAAGTAAGAGAACCATTTTCGTAAAGAGAGGAAAGATGCGCCATATATTTACCCTTAAATTTATCCCGCAGCACTTCCGTGCGGATAAAAAAGTTTTTGGAAGATTTTCGGATTTTTCCATCCCTGGTAAGTCCGCCGCCGGAAACAATGCAGTGCATGTGTACATGGTAATCCAACTCCTGATTCCATGTGTGAAGAACCTGAATAATGCCGGGTGTTGCGCCGAGCCACTTTTTGTCGGCTGATAATTCCAGGAGTGTTTCGGCGCAGCATCTGTGAAGGAGTCCGTACAGGAGCTTCTGGTTGCAGTAAATAAGCGGGTTCAACTCATGGGGAAGAGTAAAAACCACATGAAAGTAAGGAGAGTCTATGACCTCAGCCCTGCGCTTATCCACCCAGATTTCCTTAAGGACGGCCTGACAGTTCGGACAGCTGCGGTTATGGCAGGAGTTATTGTGGACTTCCAAATGTCCGCAATCCGTACACTGGCTTAAGTTGATACCAAGCCTGCCGGATTTACAGTTTAAGATAGCAAGGGCGGCTTTGTGCTGGATGCTTGACTGATAATGCCCCTGTGCAGAATAGTCATCATAGGCTTGTTGAAATATCTGCCGGATTTTGTAATTACTCATGGCATTTACCCGCCATGAGGTCAAAAGGACTGACAGCCCGGCGGATGGCATTGCCGGAAAGATGGACATAGATCGTGGTGGAATGTAAGGATTTATGTCCCATAAGTGCTTTAATGGTAAGCAGATCGGTTCCGTTTTCATACAGGTGTGTACCAAAAGCATGCCGGAAGGAATGACAGGTAAGCCGGCGTTCCTGCCCCAGTCTGTTTTCGTGTGCATGAATGTGCCTTGAGAGAAAGAAGGTATCAATGGGCCTGTCCTCCCCGCGCTGCTTCGGGAAAAGATATCCCATAGGCCGGCCACATTCAAACCAATACCGGGTCAGAAGGTCAAGAGCCGCTTTTGAAAGAATGGCATAGCGGTCATTCCTGCTTTTTGAGTGTGTGATGTGGAGCCGTATGTTTTTACGGTCAACATCTTCATAGCGGAGCCGGCAGACTTCTCCAATACGAAGCCCGGAAGAATACATGAGTGTAACCATGGTCTTCGGCTTTAAATCAGGCATGGAAGAAATAAACTGCCATGTTTCTTCCATGGTAGGAACATAAGGAAGATATGCGTCAAACTTACGCATGGGAAGCTGCGTATCGTCCCATGATTTGTGAAGGACATACATGGTGAAAAAACGCAGCTGGGAAATGGCACAGTTGATGGTGCGGTCAGAAAGATCTCTGGATTTTTGAAGCCATCTGATGTAATTACGAAGTTCATCCCAGGAAACATCTTCGGGTAATTTATGAAGAATGTTTGTGAGATAATCCAGATAAGCCCGGATGTAAGTGCAGTAATTTTTAAGGGTGTGGCCGGTAAGACCACGAAGGGAAATCATTTCCCTGAAAGAATCTAAATATTTATCCATAATAAGATCTCCTTTGAAATGTAATAAAACAGTAGCTGCATTTCAAAAGGGCGGTGGACGGATAAAAAAATAAGATATGTAGTTGTTGAGTTTAAAAATCCATGTTAAAGTAAGCATAGCAGTTTTTTGTGTATGTTTATGTTAAGGTAGGGGTATCTCAACAATACAACATATATTTAAAAACTGCTATTTTTTTAGAGAATAGCAAAACTAATTGTACTTGGGGCTAGCCGTCGCGCCAGCGACTTGGTACAATAAAAAATATACAAGATAAGATATATTGGCACCTAAATATGGAGGTTAACATGGCACAAAAGACCAATGCAAACATTGGGTTTGAAAAACAATTATGGGATGCGGCATGTGTACTGTGGGGGCACATGCCGTCGGCAGAATATAGGAAGGTGATTATCGGTCTGATTTTTTTGCGTTATATTTCTGCGGCGTTTGATAAGCGATATCAGGAGCTTGTGGAAGAAGCTGACGGATTTGAGGATGAGCGGGATGCATATACGATGGATAATATCTTTTTTGTTCCAGAAGAGTCCCGATGGACTACCATTGCATCCGCGGCGCATACACAGGAGATTGGTACAGTTATTGATAACGCTATGAGGGCTATCGAAGCGGAGAATAAAACGCTCAAAAATGTTCTTCCGAAAAATTATGCCAGCCCGGATCTTGATAAAAAGGTGTTGGGCGACGTGGTGGATATCTTCACAAATAATATTGATATGAGTGATACAACAGAGAGTGAAGACCTTCTTGGACGTACTTATGAATACTGTATTGCACAGTTTGCCGAAAAGGAAGGGGTCGGCGGCGGTGAATTTTATACGCCGTCCAGTGTAGTAAAGACACTTGTGGCAATCTTACGTCCTTTTGATAATTGTCGTGTCTATGATTGCTGCTGTGGTTCTGGCGGGATGTTTGTACAGAGTGCAAAGTTCATCCAAGCGCATTCCGGCAGGCGGGGAGCAATTGCTGTGTATGGACAGGAAGCCAATGCTGATACATGGAAAATGGCGAAGATGAATATGGCAATTCGGGGAATTGATGCAGACTTTGGACCGTATCAAGCAGACACTTTTACCAATGATCTGCATCCTACATTGAAAGCAGATTTCATCCTCGCAAATCCACCGTTTAATTATCATCCGTGGAATCAGGAAAAGCTTTTGGAGGATGTCAGATGGAAATATGGGATTCCTCCGGCGGGTAATGCCAACTATGCGTGGATTCAGCATATGATTCATCATTTGGCACCGAATGGAAAGATTGGTCTGGTGTTAGCGAATGGCGCGCTCTCCACACAGTCCAGTGGTGAAGGGGAAATCCGAAAGAATATCATAGAGGATGATTTAATCGAGGGCATTATTGCCATGCCGACACAGCTTTTCTATAGCGTCACAATTTCGGTTACTCTGTGGTTCATTACTAAGGGAAAGAAGCAAAAAGGCAAGACGCTCTTTATTGATGCCCGTAAGATGGGGCATATGGTAGATCGTAAGCATAGAGACTTTACAGAAGAGGATATTCAGAAACTAGCCGATACATTTGAAGCGTTCCAGAACGGCACATTGGAAGATGTAAAGGGTTTCTGCTCTGTTGCTACGATACAAGATATTGAGAAGCAGGATTATATACTGACGCCGGGACGTTATGTGGGGATTGAAGAACAGGAAGAGGATGGAGAACCGTTTGAGGAAAAGATGACGCGATTGACGGCGGAACTTTCTGGTATGTTTAAGAAGTCCCATGAGCTGGAGGATGAGATTAGAAGGAAGTTGGGAGCGATTGGGTATGAGATATAAGCTGTCGGAAATAATGGATTTAATAGGCGGTGGGACTCCAAAGACGAGTGAGCCTGAATATTGGAATGGTGATATTCCGTGGCTGTCGGTTAAAGACTTTAATAATGATTATCGATATGTTTATGAAACTGAAAAGAGCATTACAAATAAAGGATTAATTAATAGTTCAACAACAATGTTAGAACGCGATGATAGTATTATTTCTGCGAGGGGCACTGTTGGTAAAATGGCAATGATTCCATTCCCAATGGCATTCAATCAGTCATGTTATGGTCTCCGGGCGAAAAAGGAAATTGTCGATCCTACATTCTTGTATTATCTCGTAAAGCATAATGTGTATATTCTTAAGAAAAATACGCATGGATCAGTATTTGATACTATTACTCGTAATACATTTGAGGGCATTAAGGTCGATATTCCTAATATGAATATGCAGTTTAAGATTGCAGGAATTCTTGGAGACATAGATAACAAGATTGAACTTAATAGGAAGATAAACGAGAATTTAG
>CAJUJK010000056.1:0-5958 GCA_910586705.1 uncultured Lachnospiraceae bacterium
ACCCCGTCAGTCTTGCATGTTCGATTACAAGATTTTCAAACTTATCCGAAAAATTCTGACCATCCTGCTGCATGATATACCCATATATTCGGTCATCCAGACGAATAGATTTCTGTATGTTCCGTCTGATTACACGAAAACAGCCATCTATACATTTTTCCTTCATATCATTCCCCCCCCTTTATCAGAACGGCAGCGGCAGGGATGCCAGTAATCCAAGCAGCTTATCAAGAAGATACTTCTTAACAAGCATGAGCACCAGCACAATCAGGACACAGTTAACCCATATAAGAAACATGTTCAGTATAGTATCAAGCGGAAAAAACCAATTGAGATATTCAAAAAAAGTCGTGTCCATGCCTTCCATGTATTCCGAAAAAGGAGAATCCGGAAAAAGCCCGAAAATTTTAAGCAGCAGTATTTTTATCAGATTAACCAATTATATCACCCCACATTCCTATGACTTTAAAGGTAAGATTAAACAGGCACACCATAAATATAATTGTAAAGAACGACCTGCTGAACCGCGACAAAGGGTCAAAAGGCGCCATGTCTATAATGATATACTCCTCAATGCCATAACGTTCTATGACGATAGGCAGACGGAACACTGGTGCCTCCCGCATCTCGGCAGGTTCCCTTGACCCGCCACCGCCACCATGGTCCACGGATACAAAGCCGGATCCGCCCGGACGGGATGCACCGCCGCCACCAGGCGGGTTGGTTTCCCCATCAGTTGTCCCATTACCACCATGTTCCCCGGAATACAGCACCATGCCGGACATGTCATCAAGATACAGCACAGCTTCTGCCTCTGACTGCGCAGGTGCGATTTTGGATAAAAAGATGCGCAGGTCGTTTGGGATCGAAAACGGAAACTTAGTCTTTACCACTTCCGAAATCTCAGAAAAGGCATCAATGACCTCACCGAGGAAAGAATCTGATTTCTGTTCAAATTCCTGTTCGGACATGTTAGCAAGCTGTCCCTTGATATCATCCAGATCGCCCGTAATCTCAGAAAGATACTTTTTCAACATAGCGTTAAGGTCATCCAGTCTGGCAAGGACAGCATCAAGACTTTCCTGCAATATACCCCCGCCTGTCCCATCCGTTCCGCCGGACATCTTGTCGAATATCTGTGTTACTTTTGCAAGGATTTTTGAAAGCAGGCTGTTTGTGCTGCTTAAATCAATGTCTACGTTCACGTCCCCGCCGCCGGATCCGCCACCGCCCGGGTTGTTCTCCAGTGCTTCCAGAATTTTTCGGAGCAGTTCCTCAATTTCGCTTTCACTTGTATCGTTCCCGATCTGCTCCAAGAGCTTGTCGATCACGTCCTGCATGTCCTCAATGGTCTTCTGAAGGTCGTCGATGGAGACGGAGAGGTCTTCTGGCACGTAATCATAATAATTGCTCGTGTAATAGATTTTACGCTGTCCTACGCTGTAATTAATGAAATCAGCGATAGTATTAAATACCCTTATGTTGCCGCCGTCCGGAGTGATTATCATGGGTGACTGGGGGGAAGAATTAAAATTTGTTTTGTTTGGGTTATAATGTTCCAAAGAGCCTGCCGTTGTAAAATTTTCTTTCACACTCATATAAAAATCACCATTTTCGTCCCGGTTGTTAAGGACATATTTATTCATTGAAAATTTGGCATATTGCCAGTCGGCATCTAATATTCTGATATAACTCCCGCTTTTAACAAAACCACCGCCTTCCTTAATGCAGGGTGTCGCATCCCCTATATATCCGATAAACCCCTGCGGATTACAGACAATATATACATACGAAGAACCGAAGTATGATTTAAAATAATTGTAACCTTCCTTGCTGGAAAAAGCACTTGCAGGGATCTGAGACATCTTGTAGGTTTTTTCCACCTTGAACGGCTGATTCTGGGCGGCATAGTCGTCGAGAAGCTTTTTAAGTTCTGCCATGAAGTCCTTAGTGAATACAATGTTATTTTCTTCCTTTTTGGCAGGAACAGGGACGGTTTCAGCAAGGGACTCTAATGCCTTGTTATTATTTACCCAAGCTTGGAAGTTTATAGTAACAAAAGCACCCATTTGCGAACAAAGATAAACAAGACCATCCTTTGATTCATTTAAAAATATCCAAAAAGGTTGCCAGTCATTATATTCTATTCCATATTCAATAGCCTGCACAATGTCACGGGGCATAAAATCAGCCGCATAAACAGGGATTGAGCATGAGAACAGGCTCACAATAAAAATTTCAAATGCTAATATATAAGGCAATATTTTTTTATACAGTAGTTTCATATTTTCTCCCATTAAAAAAGGACGGGTTAACCGTCCTAAAATGTTATCAAAACTAATTTTTATCATCGTTTGATGAATTGTTTATAGATTGATCGCATATATACTTTTGCTTGTAAATACAAGTCGAACAATCTTGTTTTAAGTATTTATTTAAACATTTAATTGCTTTCACAACTAAAACAAGCAAAAGTATAAATATTGTAGTACGAACACAACCACTCAACAAATAAAATGTACTTTGCGACATATCTAAAATAATCATACCAATTCACCCCCTCTATAAGGGCGATTATACCATGTCTTCGACGGTTTTGCAAATATTCAGTTTTTTAGTTTATAAAATAGAATAAATCAGAAAGACAAATCCCATAATAAAAATAAAAAATATTAAAAAAGGTATTATCACATACATAAAAAGATTTTTGTAAAAAATCCTATCTAAACCATGTGATATAGAATCTACTATTTTACCCATTACTTCCTTATCACTTGTAAGAAGATCCGAAACAAGAGCAAAGGAACCAATAGTTGAAAGAAATAAAAAAATAAAAATTTCTAAAATTGTCATTTATCCACCACCTTACTTTAATACACCTGCAACGACATAAATGCCATCATGCACTTAATGCTTTATGTGACCGAATAAAAAAGAAACAACAATCACAACAGAAACAGCTAAAATAAGGTTCAATAATACTTCCTCTCCATATGTCATGTTTCCACCTCCTCCAGAAAGGATGGACAAGAATCAGTACCATACAAAATGCAGTCCTCACATCCCTTCCGCATAAAACAGTCTTCACACCGCCGGATCACATCCATGCCGTACTCCGCATATCTATCCGCATTGGCGATGGGACAGGAGCCGTCCACACAGGCAACACCCACATAATCCCCGCATATTATGTTCTTCTCTTTAATATAGAGAGTTGAGATATCCTTACCCATGATCAGCCCTTCCCTTCATAGGCTTTTCCCGCCATGTCCGCCCGGATCGCCTGATAGATCGTCTCGGCATTCTTTAAGACGTTGCAGCTGTAGACCAGATCATCATTGATATAGACACCATATGTGACAGCCACAGCCGACACAGACAGTTCCGTACACCTGTTTACTTCACAGCCCATCACCCTGATGGTATCATTTACATCCACCAGACCGAGCCCGTCATACTCACTTACTTTTCCCATGTCACATTTCCTCCCTTCTGGGTTTTTAACCAAAACTGAAAAACAAAACCTTCTTCCTCAGAATAAAGTCGTACTTCCGCTGCCCATGTTTTCACCTCCTCAGGACAGGAAAAACATTCTGGCTGCAAAAAGCAGGACCAGCAGACCGAAAACCATAAACCCTAAAGCTATGGATAAAAAGACAGTACGCCTTACCATGGATATATGGTTCTGGTTAAAATAATTAAAAAAGCCATCCAGATTATAGATACAGAAACACAGATAAACAACGATTGCCACAAAACAGATAACATCCTCCCACTTAACCATTTTTCTTTTCCTCCTTCTGGTCCGGATCAAGTTCCAGCTGCTCATTATCCTTTTTCTCTTCATCCATCCATGGAAGGGGTTCCGAATCCTTGTCAACCTTCACCCAGTTGTCTTCCGGGATATAACTGTATAAAAAATCATGGACGGCAGGAAAAGAGAGTACCCCGTCTCTGTTAAAGACCTTCACGCCGTCGATCCGGCGCAGGAATGCTTTCCATGTTTCTTCATAACTGCGCTGGATATCAGTATACTGTTCTTTCAGTGAGATGTTGCTGATGATGAATACTTTTGTAAAACATGCCGTCTTGTTGTTATAGCGGCAGGGAAGGTCAAGCGGGTAGCCGTCAAGGAAGTTAAGCATGTCCTGAATCTTCAGGGAACTGCGGAACTCATCAAATACCATGATATCCTGTCCCTTGTAGTTGTCGAAAGGGTGCTGGTAATCAGTCACCCGGTAAACGTTCTCATAGCCGAAGGTTTCCATCACTGTCCGGGTCTTGCCCCTGCCTGTCTGCCCGTACCAGTATTCCGTCCTTACCTCCCGGAATTTATTCTTAAATTCTTCCTGCCGGAGCACCTGCCTGCAGGTGTCGATCTCGTCAAGTTTCAGCATGTAGCCGGGGTTACTTTCCAGTATCTCAAAATTGCTCATGCCGTCCTTGATCATCCCGTAAAGCTCGTTTAAATCCGTGCGCTTTCCCTGCTCTTCTTTAGGGCACTCCCCGTTTTCCTCGAAAGTGTGGGGAAGGTTCGTCTCTTCCTTGTCGGTGCCCCGGTGTTTCCCTTCCTTGCGTATGTAGTCCCGGTTTTCCTGCGTCGTCCCACGGCAGTAGTCGATATGGGCAATCGGGAACTTGTTTTTTATCATGGAGAACCGCATGGTGTTCCTGCGGAAGATGAACAGGTGCGTGTGATAGGTGCCTTCCTTCCCGACCTCGTCACACATGCACCAGTAGGTAACGTCCTTGATGGTGGAGAGGGCAGCCTTGATATTGTCATGGTCGAACCCGTATTTCTCAGGATTGTTGAAAGTCAGGAGCCACTTGCGTGACTGTACGTTGTTTTCCATTCCCTTTTCCCCCGTTTCAAAAGATGTTTCAGTATGTTTCAACATGTCTGATTTTCTGAAACCCGCATGAAGACTGGATTTAACAGTCCATGTTTCATGTTTCAGAAGTTCCCTAGGGTAATACTAGCCCTAGGGAACTTCTGCGCGCCCTTGACAGCATGAACCCGCGCATTATCCTTGGAGAGTCTGAGGGCGGCGGCATGCCGCCACCCTCAGCCAAGGCTAAACCATGCGCCCCTACTGTCAAGGGTAAATGCACGCGCAGCCTAAGTATTATATTCCCCTTTATGTCGCTACGGCGCCCTCCGGGTGGTTATCCACGGCGGCAAGAGCCGCCGCGGATTCCCGCCCGAATGTCTTGTAGCTGTCATAAAAGTCATAATATTTCTGCTGACCGCTAAAATATTTTGCACGTATCTTTGCATTCGCTTTTTTCACGCCACGCATCCTCTTGACAGAAACAAAGCATTTCCCGCCATAAAGCAGACCCATGAGCCGCCCTTGCAGCTTGTAATTATTCACGCAGCGGTGGGTGTATTCATACTGCAGCACGTTCCTGATCTGCTTGTCAATGACAGTCTCGTCCTGCGAAATCAGGTAGACCTCATAGCCATACTTTCGATGCTCACGGAAAAAGGAACACCACGAAAGACGGTCCTTACGGTTCCACGATCTGGGGTTGAAAAGGTCCTGACACTCGTCAAGCACCAGAAGGGTCTGTTTTTCTATGATCTGCCCCTTGCTGTTACGTTCATGGAACCGCAGGGCATAATTATAAAGCCCCTCAAGATACGGGTACTGCCCGGCAGGGGGCGGGACACGGCGGTTTCCCTGCATGACCGGCTTATATGCGCTGGTCAGCCATTCGCTGTTCGGCACGTAGATGAATATGCCACGTCTGCCCGGATGCTTTTCATCAAAGCGGGCAAAAGAATCCTCGTTAATCTCAAAGTTGGCAATGACATTTTTACCGTCCCGCAGCCACTTATCTATGATCATAGCCATGTGCAGGCTCTTCCCCGATCCGGGTGTGCCCGTGAAAAAATTGATCGCCATATGCTGCCTCCTTATGTATTACAAATTTTCTGCAGGTATTTTGTATTAC
>CAJUJK010000056.1:6058-9331 GCA_910586705.1 uncultured Lachnospiraceae bacterium
CCTGTCCAGTCTGTTCATAGTGCTTTTTATGTACCTTTCTTGAAATAATGATAAGATCAAATGCATTAAGAGCCGGACTCCCTTCTGAGACCAACCTCTCATTGACCTTTTCAATAAATTCTTCCTTTGTCATGGTTCTTTCCCTCCTTACAGGTTTCACATTTTCCCATTCCATACGTTTTCCTCCAATTCTTCTTTTTTATCTTCTTCCCCGTTCGGGATTTCAAACCCTGCCACCTCATCAATCCAGAAACTGATACGCAGACAGAGTTCAAAAAACTTCGCCCGGAGATAAAAATACAGTCTGTCCAGTCTGTTCATAGTGCTTTTTATATACCTTTCTTGAAACCGTGAAATAATGATAATATTATGTAGGCAGATACTTTAACGGATACCAGACAGTAAAAAGTATCTGCCTGAACAAAAAACATAGGTATTTTCATGCCTCCTGTCTGCAAACAGGAGGTATATACCTAACGGAAAGGAAATCACAGATGGACGCTTCTGCTTTATACACCTTCCCGAATGATCCCGGACGCTGTGACACGCCCGGAACCCGTATGTCTGACCCGGTTGCGTCAACGCAACTGATCAGAATGAACTACTAGGCGGCGATTGTGCGGAAGAAACCGACACCGAGCCGCACAGCAAGACGGATGCCCATGATCGCAAGCCCCGCAGGGAGTGCAACCACGATCATGCCCGTCACGTCGTCCTTGATGGAATCAACAGCGTTAGAAAACGCAGTCTTCATAGCCTCAGTCAACATAGCTTCTTTCTCCTTTCCGGACACGTCTGTCCTATGATCTTATATTCAATACGGTCAGACCTTTGAATATCCCATATCCAAGCAGATGCAGCATGGTGCAGAGCATAAAGCCCGGTATGAATGCACCCGTAAGCATCAGTTTCAAAAACTCGGTCAATATATCCGATAACACCTTTTCATCCATGACAACTCCTATCCCGCACGCATACGGCTCCAGAATACATCCGCCAGCTTTACCCCGCTTAAAAATGCGAGGAAAAAACAGGTTACTACGAGGAAAACAGATGTCTTGTAAAGCTGTGTCTGCGTGTCTGCCAGTGTCTTTTCAATAGATTCCATGTGCAGGATGGAAGTCTGGTAAAAGGATTCCTCCTGCGCATATATCCCGTTAAGGATTCCCTCCAGCGAGACAAGGTCTTCCTGTGTTACGGGGAAGGGCAGCTGTTCCTGTCCTTCCCCCTCCTCCTCGGTGCCCTCATCCGGCGTACTGGTTGAAAGGTACGCTTCATATGCATCCAGTGAATCAGCGGGTACGTAACATCCGTTGGATGCTGTCGTCCAGCCGGAGCGTGCCTCTTCATCAATAAAATGGAAAAACACGTCCTCCCCGGGAAATGCATAACATCCCGCTTCTGCAACGTAGTAATCACCCATAGAGCCGAAAGACTGCCCGGCACCAATCTGGTCTAAGAGGTCGTCGATCCGTTCCTCTATATCCCCCGGTTCTCCCTGCTCTTCCTGAACAGGCGGGGCAGCCTCCACGCCCGTCTCCTCAGGTACCGCCGTATCATCCGGCGCAGGGTCTTCCGTGTAACTCTCCTCTGGTATGTAATCCATGTTTTCATCCATATCATTTCCTCCGATTACGGATGCGGTTATAGATCATAAGACCAACAAACCCGATCCCAAGCAGCAGCCAGATCACGCCACAAATGATCCATAAAATCGTACTCAGCTTCATCCTTCCACCTCCCCCGTTTTTTCGGTTTCCCGGCAGTAACGCAGAAGAATCAGCAAAGAACACCCTGCCACAATAGGAAAAGGATCGCCGTTGAGCGTACAGCCTTCTTTTTTCAGGTCGCTGATAGCTTTCCCGAGTTCATACTCCACACAGTGCGCCATGTCATCAGTACGGGTAAAATCATCCGTATTAAAACTTAAGATACGAAAATCAGGCACAGCCTGTCCTGACATGAAAGCCCCGTCCGCTTTCTCCTTTTCCGGGAGCGCATCCCGCCCGCCTTTTTTCAGGCGGGGCAGAAGTTTTTTCTTTACTGCATAGAGCCCTAGACCCAGCAGGACGAGGACGGTTAACGCATCCATCATGCACCTGCCTTGTTCTTATCTTTGCCATCAGCAGCCTTGTCCGGCGCGGCAGGCGCAGCATCTTCCTTTTTTGTGAAGGGGTTGCCGTCACCGTGGGAGATAAACTCCACATCTACAAGAGTAGCCTTGTCCTGATAGCCGGGTTCATAAATAAGCCTGACCACGTCGCCGGGATGGACGTCAAAATCGATACCAGACCACTCCTGCACGACAACCTGTCCCTCACAGTCCGCAGTGTCAAGGTCACGCGCATTAAAATCCTTGATGCCGTAATAGTTGAAGCTGTTCTTCATCACGCCGTCGCGTCCCTTATACTGTCCCTTTTTTACGCCAATGATAGTTACATAATTACCCATTCTCTTTCCTCTCTTTCTTCTCTCTCTTTTTCTTGTTTTGGGTTTCTATAATAACCGCCGCTGGCGGTGTATTATCCGCAGATATTAAAAAACGGTAAAGTCCTTTAAATGGGACTTGGATTTTGATATCCTGTATAAAACACTGACCGGGGCACAAGGTTCCCGCCAACTCCCCGGTCAGATACAGAAAAGAGGTGATCACGTGAGTGCTGCTGAAATCCTAAAATCAGCGCTTGAAGCCGTACCATGGTTTCTGCCGCTCGTTGCAGTCTGCTTCATTGTAAAGAAAAAATAGTAACCAACTCTCTTTCCAACTTTAGGGGAAGGGGAACCAAAGGTTCCCCCGTCTGGGAAAATGGTTTACCCATAAAAGATAAACCTATGTAAATACAGGATATAAGGGTGTACTGTTATTCTTTCCTTGTCTCCCGGAGGAGCGCAGCGTGTACATGACTCCCTTGGCTGTGACATGCCAGATGGTATGCCAGCCCGTTCCTGCAGTTACGTCTTAAATATGATATATTGTGATTAAATTTCCCGGTGCTTTTTATCCCTTATATCTCAATAGAAAGTTCAAAACTGTATTCATCAAAACCAATAATATTTATTTTCTTGACGGGCTTGTCACAGTTTTCTTTATACCAAGGTTCCTGCCTGAGTGAATCCAAACCATCACGGTATTCATCACACAAGCCTGTTATTGATATACATGCAACACATGTATTTATTTTGTTTACCAATTCATACAATCTCATTTACCCATCCCCCTATATCCTGTTTTATGTCTTAGAAAATTTCTTGATTTAAATTTTACAACTCGCA
>CAJUJK010000057.1 GCA_910586705.1 uncultured Lachnospiraceae bacterium
GCACGGCGCCGCTCCCGTCGTGGGAGTTGCTGAATACCAGATAGGGGGAAATGCGCTCCCCCGCAATGATGTACTCCCTCGGCAGCCTTGCCAGAAGCCACACCCGTTTCCCTTCCTGTAAGGAACCAGCCGTCTCATAGCGCACGCCGCTTCCGAGCAGCGTGTCCGTAAAGGAGAACGCCTCCCTGTTCTGGATGATCTTGTAGCGGTCGCTTACCACACCAAGTACCTTCCTGTCGCTGTCACGGACATTTACCTTATACCCGGCAATGGCGTCTCCCCCTTCTGTAAAGATCGGTTCCTGCGCCACCTCCCAGTCCAGCCCCGCAAGGCGCAGCGCATCCGCTGATGTGGGCGCTTCCTCTACTCTGACACCCAATCCGTGCCACGGTTTCTCCCTTGTGTAAAACATGCTTTCTACATTTGATGACATTTGTTTTCCTCCATTCTTTTAAATTTGGCAAAAATTTAGACCAGCGGATCGGCTCCGCTGGTCTGGTTATGGAAATAATATATATCTATAAATTATAAATGTACGATTTTTCTACATTTGCTTTGGAGCAACATCTCTTTGTGAATTTCTCTACAGTTCTAATTTCAGACGAATAGCAGCATTCTTCCTGCATATTTATGACTGAAACTGACCGACCAGCAAATATTCCGTGATACATTCACCATCCACATATAATTGCACTATGATATCCGTCCCGTCTCTGTACGCTGACAATGCCACTTCTTCATCCGTGTCAGCCGCGACCCAGTAAAGATTGGTTGATGCTTCATACAGTTCCGCCTGATAACTGTATTCTCCACCCTCGACATAGATATCTGCATAACCGATGCTTCCATTCACCGTATCCTCAGAATACATACTGATGTCCATTACGGACTGACCACCTATGATGCCCCCGTAATGTCCCGACAATTCCCATGCAGGAATAGAATCCTCCATTGCTCCCTGCACCTCACTGTCATATGCATCCTCGCCTGCCGTTTGATCTATCTCCGATTCATCAACCGTTTGAACAGGCTGCTCTGACAAGTCCACCCTGTCTTCCTCTGTCACTTCCATGCCATCCGTTGCAAAATCGGCTTCCTCTATGTACTCATCTGCCGCTTCAAGCAATCCCTGTCCGTCAATTTGACCACTACTGTCTCCATCCCCCGCATTCTCAAACAGCGCCTCTAAGAGCATTCCTTCTAACAGACTGCAATCCTGTCCATCCATAGCAATTGACTGGATCGTACACTCACTCCAATCTTTTGACTGGAAAACAATCGTCAGCAAGCTGCCATTCATTCCATAACCATTAAAGGCAACACGATATAGACCTTTATCAATTTTGTCGCTGCTCCACTTTCCTTCGGGACATGCCGCTCGCAGTGCTTCTCCAATCGTTATCTCATCACTATATTCGGTAAACTGCATTTTACTGACACCTTTAGATTTTATAAATTCCATTCCTCCAATGTAGCGAAATACAAAGAGTAATATACACACATACACCATATATTTTATCAGCCGAGAAATGTTAAATACCTTAATATACTTTGCAAACTTTGTTTCCAGATCCTCCTTGTCCTCTTGATTCTGCTCAAATATCCCCTTGATATGCTTTTCTAAATACCATGCTTCCTCCACATCTCTATGACCAGAAAACTTTCTGAGCGATTTATCAATATAGAATTTACCGTCTTTAATTACTCCTGTATGAGCACCATATTTACAATTAAAATTTATCTTATCCTTTTCTCCTAACTCTATCCCTTGTAAAAACGAACAACTTAACCTGTCTTTTAATACTTTCTCTAAATCTTGCACCGAATCATATTCTATCGGGATGCCTTTGCTCCTTTTGTGCAATTCTTGCAACACCGTCAAATAAAATGCAGATACCAGAAATGCCAAAAAAATTACCGTAAAAATTACCATAAAAAAATCCATCTTTTTTTCCTCCTCGTAAAAATTTTTGTGCAGTTATATTTATCGTAAATATTATACGTCTTTTATTACTATTTTACAAGCAAGTATCGAATTATAATAACGATAAATTGAAGTATTTGGAGGTATTACGATGATTGACATTCTCGCCCGCATAACAAGTCATCGCATATCGCGTAACTGGACAGAATACCAGTTAGCGCAGCAATCTGGCATTCCGCAATCCACAATTTCAACATGGTATCGCAAAAAGATGCTTCCGACGCTCTCATCGTTGGATAAGATATGCCGTGCATTTGATATGACTTTGGCACAGTTTCTGTCTGAAAACGACGGTTTAACCGAAATTACCCCCGACCAGAGAGAATTACTTGACAAATGGGAATTGCTCTCACCCATCCAGAAAAAAGCATTTCTTACTCTGATGGACTCTATCGCTCTCTAGTCGGTATTTGCTCAAACACGCTCCTTGGTATCTTCCAGTACCGCCCAAACTTAATCGCAGGAATCATCCTGCTCTTAATCATCCGATAAACTGTTGACTGGCTCACCTGTAATCTGTCACAAAATTCTTTGATTGTCATGTATGATTCTTCCATAATTTTACCCTTTCCGAAGCTTTTGCCTCATTTTAATAAGATTCAAAAAGTGAACACACAACCATTCAATAGCGCGCAAGAATAATCATACTTTCCATTAAAAACATGTTGATAAAAAAACAGAAAATAATAAAATGCAATCCACATACAATTAAAGAATTGTATATACAATTAAAACTCCCAAAACCCTCATACCCGCAAGCCACGCGCCCTTTCACCTATCCATTTCTCCAGAAAAAGTGCGTACTTGTTAATATATTTATATAATTTAAATACATTAGAAATTATTAAATAAAGAATATTTATTTAACTAAATTTAATTAGCCAATATAAAGCACGAGGAGGTATCACATTAAATGAGCAGAACAAAATCAAAAAATAAAGCCATTTCGATAAGAATCAATGAGACTGATCTAATAACAATAGATTATCTGGCTGCTACCGCAGGCATGAAAAGATCAGCTTATATGTGCCAAAGAAGCCTTTCCACAGGCCCCAATTTGGCAAAACCATTGCGTGACAAAATAAAATCGTGGAATCTGCTAAATGAAATCTACCATGAAATCCAAAAAAGCAATGACACACAGCTAAAACACCGTATCCACAAATTACTGAGCGTGGAGGATTCAAAATGAAAACTACATCTTTCGGGACTCTGATCAACAAAGCCGGAAACGGCAAATACACAAACCAAGATGCACCAGAAAATCTAATCCGATATATCACCCGTACAAACGGCGAACCTAAAAACGACTTAATCGCATGGGGCGGATTAGGCATTCTCGAATACAAAAGCATTGATTCTATAATTGGTCAGTTCAGTCTTGCTCAACAATTACATACCCGTAAGGGTGACTTCGGACGCTTTATCGACCATGAAATTTTTTCGTTCTCACCGAAAGGTGAAAGTCTGCTGGACGAAAATAATGTGGATATTGACCGACTTGCAAGAGAAATGGCATATACTTTTTACGAGACAGATCATTGCCAAGTGTTGTACGGCGTTCATTCTCCCTCAGAAAAGGATGCACATTTACACATACATTTTGCGATTAACACCGTCAGCTTTGAAACAGGTAACAAACGCCGCGAGAACATAAGCCAAACCCGCGAGCGAAATACGCAGTTCCAGAATATGATTGCTGCCAGGCTCCCTAATGACGATATGTAAAGCTGACATCCATTATCATCGAATCTGCGGGATGGCTTATCCCATCCCGCAGTCTGAGACTACGATGCTTTAATGAGATTCATCGCCTGCAATAACGCAACGCAGTCTTTATACCCTTGCTGGTACGCTATTCTGCCATACAGAGCGCCGCTTTCTGTATGAAGGGAAACCAGCCGATCCACAACCAGCCATTTCTCCTTTTCTAAATTTAACTTGTCAAACAGCTCGATCTGACTGCCGATCTGACTTTGCACTTCTTGATAAAGCTGATTTTCCAGTAAGGTCTTCGTCATACACTCATTAATCGCAAAATCTGTAATTGCTTCAAAAATATGTTCTTCTTTCATTTTCTCACACTCCTCTTTATCCTTCTACTCTGCTTAAACACAAAAAAAGAGGAATATCCTGTCACAAGAATATCCCTCTTAACACAATTTCCTTTATCCGGCTGTCGCCTATACATATTCCGCCGTTTCCTCGTCAGAAAGATCATATTTCTTCTGGATGATCTTTCTGATCTCGGTGTCCTCATGCCCTAAGTCACGAAGCACCTCTACCGTGCCTTGTATGCCCTTTTTTATCCCCTCTTTTAAGACACGTTTTTCTATACGAGCTTCTATGATCGGCTCCATGCGCGCTTCTATAATCGGCTCTATACGGGCTTCTACAAGCGGTTCCACAATCGGCATGAACATCTCTAACAACGCTTCGCTCATACTACCATCTCCTCTCAATTCATAAAACTTCTGCCAGTTTACCTGTGCGCTCACTTCCAGCACGGAATCAGCCATTTCCCTGTCCCCCTGTTCAGTAAGCAGGCTGATCCTTTTTAACAGCTCCTCCATATCCTGCTTTTCGATCCTGTCCGACAGTGCTTTCAGCCATATATGCGCATCCGACTCCAATTCTCTGGTGACAATAATCTGCGTTGGAAACAAAACCGCCCCCTCTATATAGTATATGCCACGATAGGGACACGTTATAGAGTATTGATGGGCTTTAAAATACTTGAAAAGTTCCATCGGCTTTGCATCACGGACGAGAGATACTGTGATATCATCTGCTTTTATCGAATCTACGGTTTCCCCATAGGATTTATACAAACTTGCATATGCACCCACCTTGTAAAAGGTGTCGATATCCAGATGATCCTGCGGGGACTTATACTCCAGAATATTATGCCCCTTAAATATTTCCCCTATTTCATTTTCAATAGATGCGTCAGTATCTTTTTTGATAACCAGCAGGTCAATCTCCAGCGGCTTGGTATTCAGATTATATTCCTTGACAAATATCAGATCATCCCTGTTCTTTGCCAGCTCCAGATTCATAGCCGCTACGAACCCCGGATGCCACTGTACTTTTGTGTCTTTCATCCACAATCTCCTTTGTTCTTCTTGATTATAACATATACGGTTAGTATAATAAAGCCATTATCATCTGCTTTTTTCCGTTACACACCTCCTCCGACATTCCTTTCCCGCAGACATGCAAGCGCCTGCTCTTTCTTTGCATCCGAAACATGGGTATAGATATCCATGCTTGTCGTGATACTGGAATGCCCTAATAGTTCCTGCACCACCTTCATGGAAACATCCGACTCAATCAGCAACGTGGCAAAGGTATGCCGCAGATCATGGAACCTTATATCTGTAATATCGTACTTTTCAAGAAAAGCATGGTATTTATCCATGAACTGCCTTTGCGGAAGGTAGTCTCCACACATATCTGCAAAAACCAGCCCTTGATCCATATAGATCTCCCGATATTTTTGCTTATCTGATTCTTGACGCTCCTTTTGCAGCATCAGCGCATCATACACTTCGTCCACCATAGGAACCATCCGAATACTCTCCTTTGTCTTAGGCTCCAGAATCTCATACCTTGCGTGTCGGCGTCCTTTTTCATCCGGCTGATCACCCCCGATTCTGCACAGGCTATTTTTTATATAGATTCTGCGACTCTGAAAGTCAACGTTTTCCCATTTCAATGCCATAACCTCACCCTTGCGCATACCCGTATATACCGTCGTAACAACAATCGGATAAATTTCTTCGGCTTTTGCCTCCTTTACAATCCGTCTGACCTCCTCCACGTTGAGAACCGCCGCCTCATACTTCTTCTTTTTGGGGATGGATGTATACCTGTTGGGATTCTCAGACAGCATTTTTAGTTTTACAGCCATATTGAGTGCTGCGCCTATGACAATACTAATAGCCCGAACGGTCTTACTGTTGTAGCCGTCATTCAGCTTGTCATTATAGTATCCTTGCAGCATTTCGGTAGTCACCCTATTCAGAACCGTTTTCCCTATCTGTGTATCCTTAATATGCTTTCTGTAGATTCTTATATAGCCCTCGTAGGTTGTAATCTTAATTTCATTTTTCTTATAATACACAAGAAATTCCTCAATCCACTCTTGAAAAGTGATACTCTGCTGCTCCTGCTGTTCTTCAACAGACTTCTCAATAGTCTGCTCATTTCTTTTTTCCTTTAGCTTTTTCTTAACCTCTGCCTGTGTTTTTCCATACACATAATGTCGGATATACTTTTCGTCATAATAGGCGGCGCACCATCTTCCATCTTTGCGTTTACATATAGTGCCCTCGCCGTTGCTTCTTTTTCCCATGATTTTCTCCTTTCTGCGCATAATAAAAGAGAGCTGTGTTTCAAGCTCCCTTTTCTCCGTTCACCCACTGATTAAATTTTCCTTTTGGAATAACTCTCTTTTTTCCAAGTTCCAAAGACGGGATTGTTCCCCTCCTCACCAATTCATAGGCATAGCTTCTGCTGATGCCAAGCAGATCGGCTGCCTCTTGGATAGAATAAACTAATTTTTCCATAGTTTCCACCTCGCTTATGATATTTCCACTGATTCCAATGGATTATTGATTTGTACGCAGATGGATTATTTTTAATTTTATTATACATTTTCCTGCTGATTATCTATATCTTCTTTAGCACGTTCCACAGTATATGTTCCATCACCATTAGAATTTACAATAAATGGAATGTTACAATTACATCTCAAATAATCCATATTATTACTTGAAATAACACGTTCATTTTTCTTGATTGCCTCCTCCACGGTATTATACTTCTTGTCTTTTTCCGCCACCTGCTCCAATAACAAGATTAAATCGTCTTTGATTGTTAACTTGAAATTCGTAAAATCATCTTTTGGGACAGACGATTTTTTTGCTTGCTCCTCAAATGCCTTTATAACACGCCCTCTGCAAACTTCAATCTGCCCAAGTATAATTTTGTTTACTTCCTCCTCCGCTAATCCCAACCATGATAATTGTTCCCTTATAAAAGCATCGTCCCCATCCTTACTCATGCTCTCGATAATATTCTTGTAATGTAAATATAATTCTCGAAGATTCTCATAAGCTAAAAGATTCACATACATTATTCCGCCATAAGTGCAAAAGACACGTTTTGCATCCTCATATCTGATGCGACCATCCACAAGATCACGCATCACCCTAATATGGTTCTTTTTTATTAATTGCCACTCGGTTTTTTTTTGCTCCTCCCAGTCAATCAATTTAGGTTGTATAGCTTTCTGATTTAGATCTTGTTGTATCCGTTCTTCAAACTCCTCTAAATATTTAGTAATTATTCGTAGTTGTCTTTCCACTTGACCGCGTCTTCTCACAAAAGTATTTTTATCATACTTATAAATATATAATTTGAGCCGTTCACCATCCGCTCTTTTTCGTCCAAGCATCTGGATAAACTCTGTCTCGGTATCCGCCATGATAACCATGTTCTTTAATTTGATATCTTTTAAATTAATTCCATTATCCAGCACAGCTGTTGCAATAAGAATCCTCGCAGATTGCATATCTTTATTTGCAATCTGCGTCATTTCGTTAAAGCCTTCTGCATCACTTTTATAAGTGGAATCAACAAAAACCACCTCTTTATCTTTGTCAACCTTTAATTCATCTCGTAATTTCACCCCCAACTGAATACTATCTACAAAAATAAGCCATTTCCCCTTATTTACTCTATCATTAACCAAATCAATAATTTCATTAACATTCTTTACCACACTAACATCTAAATACCCATAATCCCTTTCCAATTTGTCTCCATAGTACCTATGCTGTCCATCATAGCCATCACTATTATTATCGGCGTCGAGATAACAGCCCCTTTCATCAACATAGCGATATCCATTATCTGTAAAAACAAGATCGAATCGTTCATACATACTTATTTCACGATGCGGACAAAACTCATAAAAAGATGTACACCGAGACTTATGACGCTTCAAGTTATCTCTTTTAATGTATTCCTTTACGCTACTGATTGTTGCCGAGATAAATATCCGAATTTTGTCACCAAACATCTCCTGAATAAAGCGAAATGACAGTGCCGTATTCGCATTATAATTTGAGTCGGAAAGGAAATAATGACATTCATCACACACCACATAATTATACTCTTTATAATTTTCGTATGCTTTGTTTTCTACAAATCCCTTATATGTAGCATTCTCATCCTCTCTGTATTCACTGCTACATATCCCTTTTTCAATGCACTGATATGTTTCCACCTGTATTGGATTTCTGATATCACCTGTTTCTAGTTGTATATGTCTTATTTCTTTCTCAATTTGATCCTTTAAAATGCGTCTATTAACCAGATAAAGAACCTTTCTATTTTCCCGAATAAGAAATGGACGCAATATATTCAAGACAAAATAGGTTTTTCCACTTCCTGTAGGAGCTGAAATAAAAATACAGTCCCTGCTTCTCCATTCCTCATATTTTCTCCCGATATCATCAGAAATCCATTTCATTCCTTACTCCATCCTCCATATTGGAGAATGGTCAGACTGTCAAAGAACCTCTGTTACGTAACAGCATAACAGAGGTTCTTTTTTAA
>CAJUJK010000058.1 GCA_910586705.1 uncultured Lachnospiraceae bacterium
TTTTCCCTGAAAATCTTTTTAAAATAACTCTTGACTATTTACCAAATTGCTTTCTGCAATGATATTTTTGATTTTCTGTTTTAGTAGATCATCTGTACTTTTTTCCACTTCTAGCATAATTGTATTTACAAGGTCTAAGGTTTCAACTGTCTCTGTAATTGATTTATGGTTGTCAGAATCGGGTGCGAAGACTTTCTTCAAAATGTATGCGGTCATATTCTTGGATGAAGATGATAGTTTTCTGATTTGTTCCTTTTCTTGTTTTGTTACTCGTAACTTAATTTCTTCATTCTTTTTATTAGAGTTCATTTAAAGTTTTCCTTTCTATTTTTTGTTTTAATATGATTGCTATATTATTAATTAAAGCAAGTACGCAAAAAAGCAGATTTATTAGTCGCAAAAGTATGTTGTGCAGGAAGTGGGCGGGACTTGAGGCGGATGCAGTTGTGGGAACAATGCTTTTAATAAGTTGTTGGCTAAAAATTATTTTTTATTGGACTGAAAAACATAGAATTAATGGTGAGTACGAGCATTCCTGCCTATTGTTGAATATTTGTGAGTTTGATTTTTGAATCTAATTAAAAATTGAAGAAATAGTTTAGAAAGGGATAAGATTGAAAATTAAAAATTTCAATTGCGAGATTTGTGTCTGCGCGTTGCTTGCCACAAATTCGATATGTGCAAAAAGCAGCGCAGAAATGGAGAAAATTATGGAAGATTATTACATGACAAGCAAAGAATTTTGTGAGAGGCTGCAAATTAGTTCATCAACAGTATATCGGATGATTAAGAGCGGGATGATTCCGGCAACTAAGTTCGGACGGCGCTGGAAGATACCGAGAAGTGTATTTAGCAGTTACGACAGGGGTTCAAAAGATTATCGGCAAATTGTGGGAGGAATAAAAGGGATCAGATAATTATTCTTCTTCATCAATGTACTGTATTACATCTGATACATCGCATTTTAAAAGTTTACATAATTGATTGATTGTGTTGGTAGAAACACTATTCCCTTTTTGGATCGAGTAATAAGTGGCTCGTGAAAATCCCATCTTTTCAAGTCTGTACGAGGATATTTTTCGTTCTTTCATTGTCTTAAACAGAGGAGCGTAGCTTATCAATGCAAAAATCTCCTTTACTGGATTTTCTTTCATTGTATGAGGGGGGAATCTGCTTGACTATGTATGAATATCCGAGTATAATATGCAAAGATATGTATGAGTATTCATACATATGCTAGATAGAAACAAATGACGAATGGGGAGGGAAATATGGGTACAAAAGATCGGGATGCATTAAAGCTGACATCTATGGCTCCGTTAGATGATGGGGGAAGAAAGTACAATATTATATATTTTATTGCTGTCGTAGTCGGCATATTGCTCGGTATTTTCGCTGGCAATGGAATAACAAGCATCGTAGTTGCAACTTTAATGGCGTTAATTGTCGCATTGGTGATAAAAAATAGCATACTTGACTTCAAATGGAAAGGACTCAGACAGCAAAAATTTTTACTTGAGAAAAGAGTGCCTTATGACTTTTTGATCCATCATTTGATAACGCAGCTATCATCATTAAATTTTCAAGTCGAGAAGGGAGCGGATGGAAGTCCCGTATTGACTCGTAAGAAAATGATATACGATATTGAATACGGCGAAGATAATACATTCACTATTTATTGGAGAAAATCTCTTGTTAATGCGGTTTTTGACTTCAAGACGTCGATTTACCATTATAGAAACACGGTAGCGGATATGGGAATCATTGGCTATGCAGTGCAGACAATTTGCTGTGAGAATGCGTTTGGTGTTGGACAGCAAAATTTGCAAAACAATACACAGTCAGGCTTTGCATCAGATGTGCAGGGAAATCCTCCAATCCGCAGTGATAATTCAAATAACGGTCAGAACATTCCAGAACAAGAAAATATAGCCGCTAATGAAATGAATGCCGTGCAAATGAATCAAAATCCCTATGTGGGATATGCACGGGCAAATATACAGGATAAAAGAAAACATACGGGAGTATTTGTTGCGATTGCTATAGTTGCCTTTGTAGTTTTGGCTGGGGGATACTGGCTGGCAACTTTATCAGATGAAGAATCGCTTGAGTTGGAAGATGATAGAGAAGGGCAGTTTGAAGCCGATTTGGGGGAGGAAAATATAAATAAGGATACTGAGTATGTTCAGAATGATTTGTTTTATGGACTCAATGAAGCTGTTTCGTTTGAGCTAAAGAATGGAGGGCAGATAAGCGTTACGTTTACAAAGTATGGGGAGAAAGAAGATACTGCATATATCCACTATGAAATAGAAAATATAGGCAATACTGCCGTAACGGTCGGTGAATCCATGTTCAGCGTATATGCAAATGACTATGCAGCTGAGTTAAACTTTGGAGCAAACACTATATATGAAGAAACCATATCTGTAGGGAGAAAAGTAAGTGGGACGTTATACCCTAATATGCTTTTAGATAAAGTGAAAAGATTGGAGATCGAATGCGGAGACGTGATTTTTTTATTAAGAGATACAAGCGCTGTTGATGCAATGCTTGGTACATATTATCGTCAATATGAAGAGGACGGTAATATTGTTGTTGATGAGATCAAGTTATACAGAGAAGTGTATAATAATGACGGGTTAGCGATATCGGCAAGACAACATATAGATTTTGGAAATGACTATGATTATGACTACGATTATAACAGTTGGGTTTTTGAATTACATAGCGATAGGATAGAGTTTATCAATCATAGTGCCAATCCAGAAGGATTGACAGTGTATTATAGCCCAAATCCCAGAGAAGAAGGAATCGATGTGGTAGAGTCAGAGGTTTCTGAGATTGAGGATATGTTCACAGGGCATTATGAATGGACAGACAATATTCAGGCAGTGTATGAGACGATTGAAAATGATAAACAACCTGAACAAAGCGCCATGTCGAGCGAAGGAGACTTTGACAGTGAAGTACAAGGTTTTTCATACCAGCCAAACGGAAATAATGATTACTTAGGAGCATATTCATCGATAATAGAAGATGTTGTAGCGTCGTATGGTGAATATTGCGAATATACCTTATATGACTTGGATGGGGATGGGATCAAAGAATTGATCACGTCAGTGGGAACTTGTGATGCAGACTGGTCAAATGTTGTGTATACACTGGAAGATGGCTATGTATCAATGATTGGAGATTTTTACGGTTTGGTAATGCTTTATGTGGCAGAGGATGGCAACGGGCTGTATGCGGTGTCTGGTGGTATGGAGTACCAGAATATAGATCAGATTACGAAAAATGGCAATCAGCTACAGGTTGAAACGATAATGAGTGGAGAAATCGGAGTAGAAGAGGATTATTATTCAAATGATAATCCGGTCAGTTTTAATAGGGTGACAGATGATTCTTTACTCAGACAATAAACGATACATGCTTTTCTGGTTACAGAGAAGAATAATAAAAAGAAATCATGGAGAAAGGAATGAGGTACTGGAGATGGATGTCAAGGAGATTTTACAAACAAAAGAAGGAAGGGTCAGCTTTTTAAAGGGCTTAATCCGGCTGGCGAATGCAGATGGTATTGTTGATGAAAGTGAGTTCGCTTTTTACAGGCAGGCGGCTGTCGCATTAGAATTGGGCGAGGAAGAAATATTAGCTTTGGAAAAAGTAAAGAGTGAAGGGCAAGAAATTACGCTCGCATTTGGAACAGACAGGGAAAAGATGTTTTTCTTGATACAGGCGGTGCAATTATGCTGGGTAGATAATAATTACTCGGAAGCAGAACAGAAAGAATTGCGTAATATATGCCAGCAAATTGATATCTCGGAAGAAGCATTGAGAGAGGTTGAGGAATGGGCGCGGGAAGGTGTGGAATGGAATAAGCGTGGCGAAGCTTTGCTGGAACTTCACTAAAAATGATAGGAGGATATAGGTATGGGATTCGGGAAATGGGTTTTAGGTGGTGTATGCGCGGTAGGGGCAGTTGTGGCTGCGCCGGTGGTATTGCCGGCAGCAGGCTTGGCTATTGCAGCAGCTCCAGCAACTGGTGCTATTGGATTGTCCGTTGGAAGCGCATTGATGGGAGTGTCGGCGGGAACGGCTGCTGCGGCGGCGGGAGCTGCCGGAGTGGCAGTAGGAGCAGCGCAGGAAAAGAAACGGGAGGAGGCATACGATAAGGGGAGACGTGATGGCAATGTGTCGGCTTCCAAAGAGTATGAAGAAAAATATCAGAAACAGGAGAAGGTTTTTAAAGCGAAAATCAAAGAATATATGGATAAAATCAATGGATTAAAAGAGCAGTTAGCCAGCTATAAGGAAGAGTCGGAGTTGACAGAAGAAGAAATCAGAGAAAGAGATCAATATGAATTGGAGCTGCTTGAGTATATTAAGAAGTTGGAGGAAGAACTCAGCGGGGAGGATAGTAGTACGACTGCATGGGTGTCAGAATACATATGTGATGCCAGAAATTTTGTTTCAGCATTTGGTTAAGTTCAGAAAGTGTGAAAAATATGGGATACGAAGACTTCCTAAAACGGAGTATGGAAATGCGGAAGCGGTCGGCGGCTTCTTTACAGGAAAGACAGGCACTCTTGGATGATATGGATTCCACACTGAAAGATGCAGAAACGATTATAGGGCATATGCAGATGATAGCAGATGAGTCAGCCCGTGTAGCGGAGGTGGCGGCTAACGCAGAGCAGATTCTGGATGAAATCGACGAGAAGTTTGAAAAATATACCGGATTAAACAAACTGGATGTTTCATTCTTGTTTCTGGCAGTTGCTTTACAGGTGGTGCGCCAGTATACGCTTACAAAATTTCCGGAGAGACTGGATGACCAGACGGCGGCGAATAACACAATAGGACATGGAGAGGAGCATTCTAACCGAAAACACAAATATTATAATCCATCCTTGATAGAAATTTGTGGCTCCAAAAAACTAAAAATACCACCTTGCCCGGTTCCGTTTGACGCTAATATTGGAGCTAATGGAGCATTAAGAGGTGGTAAACAGATGGGACATCGTGTAACTGCAATCGGGCATGATCCTATTCTGGGATTGGTTTTTGGAACTGCCAATATTGCGACTTCCACATTGACGAATAAGGATTTACAGTCTTATCATATTTATACAAATGATATGGGGCGTGATTATTTTAGAAACAAAGCGAATACGGGACTTGTGCTCTCCAAGACTAAGGATAAACTTCTGCATGAAGGGTTGGAGGGAAAGGAAAAGGTAGGGGCATCACTGCTTAAAGAGATCATACATTTACGTTCTGATATATATACAAAGAACAGCCTTCCATTACCCATTGTGACAGTGATTGACGCAGGACTGGCGGCGGAACTGGCACAGAGAGGGCTGGATATGGCGAATATTGTTACGGTGGGAAGGCAGATGACCTTTTCTGTTTTTATCAACACGATGATTTCTATGTTGCATGGACTGTTTTATGATGAGAGTGTGGAATACAGTAGAAGGGTATATGAGGTAAGAACCAGAAAAATATTGAGTTATTCCAATTTTATTGCAAGTGCAAGTAATCTAATCTATGTAGGCGCCAATATTTCACTTGGAAATGAAAGTGCATGGAAGCGTCTGGATATAGGTGGACTGGCAGTGACGCTCTATAGGATTGTTACGGATGCTCAATTTATCAGACAGGTAAAGCGGGAGTTTATAGAACAGGAATTTTTTGCACAGATCAGGGGCAGTGAATATGATTTCGATATATCATAGCACTTATAAGAACTGCCTAATATCAAAATATATATTATTCCCATAACCAGACCAGCGGAGCCGATCCGCTGGTCTAAATTTTTGCCAAATTAAAAAGAATGGAGGAAAACAAATGTCATCAAATGTAGAAAGCATGTTTTACACAAGGGAGAAACCGTGGCACGGATTGGGTGTCAGAGTGGAGGAGGCGCCCACATCAGCGGACGCGCTGCGCCTTGCAGGACTGGATTGGGAGGTTGCGCAGGAACCGATCTTTACCGAAGCGGGGGACGCCATTGCAGGCTATAAGGTAAACGTCCGTGATCGCGACAGGAAGGTGCTTGGCGTGGTGAGCGACCGCTACAGGATCGTCCAGAACAGGGAGGCTTTCTCCTTTACGGACGCCTTACTTGGCAACGGCGTGCGCTATGAGACGGCGGGTTCTTTGCAGGAAGGAAAGCGGGTCTGGCTCCTTGCAAGGCTGCCGAGGGAGTATATCATTGCGGGGGAACGCATTTCCCCCTATCTGGTATTCAGCAACTCCCACGACGGGAGCGGCGCCGTGC
>CAJUJK010000059.1 GCA_910586705.1 uncultured Lachnospiraceae bacterium
CGCCATGACCCGCACATTGGCATAATGATACACCCGTATGACACGGCTACTCATAGGAATGAGAGGGGTTAAAGTCCCGTGGAGCTGCCAAGCCGTCCGTTTTCCCGTTTTACTCAACTTTTTTGAAAAATAATGAAATTTAATGAGCATTTTTGCTGAAAATCTGTTATGATTGTAGACAAGATATTGAGGTTTCATTATCTGGTCTAGGAAAGGAGGGCTATGATAACCGTAACCAAAAAAGACTTAATTGCTCTGGGTTATGGGACATCTTTTGCGGCTGACATTATAAGGGAAGCGAAGAAACTTATGATTTCCAAAGGGCATACATACTACCAGTCCCGGAAATTAGACCGTGTACCGAGGGAAGCCGTGGAGGAATTGTTGGGTATCAGATTTCAAGACGGGCAGGCTGAATGTACTTCTTGCACACCAATGTAAGGAGTGAGATTATGGCAAAAGACCCAATTAAGAAAGCAGATAACGGAACTTATTATTTTAGAGCAAACTTAGGCTACAATCCGATAACAGGTAAACAAATCCAGAAATACCGAAGCGGCTTTAAGACAAAAAAGGAAGCACGGGAGGAATATTCAAAACTTGTCCTCACTTCCACCGAAGAACTGACCGCCAAAAAGGACACGGTTTCTTTTCAGACGTTCATTGAAGAAACCTACCTGCCGTGGTACAAAACGCAGGTAAAGGAAAGCACATACCTAAACCGCCGTTCCACCATTCAGAAGCATTTCGCATACTTCTACAAAATGGCAACGGACGAAATAGAGCCTATCAACGTGCAGAACTGGCAACTGGAACTTGCGAAAGAGTTCAGCCCTAACTATATCCGTATCGTACAGGGTATGCTTTCTATCGCATTTGACCGGGCTATCGTTTTAGGGATTGCAAAGAAAAACCCGTCACGCATGATAGGCAACATCAAGAGCAAAAAGACAAAGGTTGACTTTTGGACGTTGGAGGAATTTCAGAAAGTGATTTCCCTGCTCTACAAGGGCGATTATTACGAACATTACCTTTTCATTTCCTTTTGGCTGCTGTTTATGACGGGCATGAGGATAGGCGAAGCCGCCGCCCTGCAATGGTCTGACATTGATTTTGAAACCGGGCTTTTAAGCATAACAAAAACCCTGTACTATAAATCAATGGACGATTACAAGTTTGTTGAGCCAAAGACGCAGGCAAGCGTCCGCACAATCTATATCGACACGGACACCCTAAAGGAGTTGCAGGCGTGGCGTGAGGTTCAGCAAAAGGTACTGAAAGGCTGCAATCTGGTGTTGAGCTACAACAGTATTCCGACCAGTAAGCACACGCTTCCAAGAGCCTTAGAGAAACTTGCCGGGCTTGCAGGCGTACACCGTATCAAAATCCATGCGTTAAGACATTCCCACGCTTCCCTTTTAATCAGCATGGGAGAAAACCCGCTTTTGATTAAAGAGCGTCTGGGGCATGAAAAGATACAGACCACTTTAGGAACATACGGGCATTTGTACCCTAACAGCAATCTTGAAGTTGCCAATAAATTAACGGGCGTGCTGACATACACACCCGCTTCACACAGCATTGCAGATTACACAAGCAATCAGCACACCGCAATCTATCACAGAGAGGTTGAATAGAAAAATGCAATCGTAATGCAATGAGAAAGAGAAAAAGCCGCCAAACCCTAGTGTTTACGGGCTTTGCGGCTTAGCTCCGACTATTCGAACTCAATCGTCCCCGGCGGCTTACTCGTCAGATCATACACCACCCGGTTAACCCCCTTCACCTCATTAATAATCCGATTCATAACCCCCTGCAGCACCGCCCACGGAATCTCCGCACTCTCCGCCGTCATAAAGTCAATCGTCTTAACCGCCCGTAGCACCACGGCATAATCGTAAGTCCGTTCGTCCCCCATAACACCCACGCTGCGCATATTGGAAAGCGCCGCAAAATACTGGTTGATCTTCTGGTCAAGTCCCGCTTTTGCGATCTCCTCGCGGTAAATTGCGTCAGCGTCCTGCACGATACGCACTTTTTCCGCCGTCACTTCGCCGATAATCCGAATCCCCAGTCCAGGTCCGGGGAAAGGCTGTCTGAAAACAAGATATTCGGGAATACCCAATTCCAAACCGACTTTGCGCACTTCGTCTTTAAACAGATCCCGAAGCGGTTCGATAATCTCCTTAAAATCCACATAATCGGGGAGACCGCCCACATTGTGGTGCGATTTGATAACCGCGCTCTCGCCGCCCAGACCGCTCTCCACCACATCGGGATAAATCGTCCCCTGCACAAGGAAGTCCACCGCGCCGATCTTCTTAGCCTCTTCTTCAAAGACACGGATAAACTCTTCCCCAATGATCTTTCTCTTCTGCTCCGGCTCCTCCACTCCGGCAAGCGCCTTATAAAAACGCTCCTGTGCATTGACACGGATAAAGTTTAAGTCATAATTGCCCTCAGGACCAAAGACCGCTTCCACTTCGTCTCCCTCATTCTTGCGGAGAAGACCATGATCCACAAACACACAGGTCAGTTGATTTCCTATCGCCTTAGAGAGAAGCACTGATGCCACCGAGGAATCCACCCCGCCTGAAAGCGCGCAGAGCACTCCTCCATTTCCCACTTTTTTGCGGATTGACTCAATGGACTGCTGTACAAAGGAATCCATTTTCCAGTCGCCCTTACAACCGCACACGTGATAGACAAAGTTGGATAACATTTTCGTACCCTCTACCGTATGCAGGACCTCCGGGTGGAACTGGATCGCGTACAAATTCTTGTCCGGATTCTGCGCCGCCGCCACGGGGCAGTCCACAGTATGGGCACAGACTGTAAAGCCCGGTGCAATCTTTGAAATATAATCGTTATGGCTCATCCAACAGATGGTTTTCGGGGATACATCCTGAAACAGTTTACTATTGGTATCCACCATGACCTTAATTTTTCCGTACTCCCTGACAGGCGCCTGCTCCACCTTGCCGCCCAGCACCTGCATCATAATCTGTGCGCCGTAGCAAAGACCGAGCACAGGAATCCCCAGCTCAAAAAGCTCGGGAGAACAGGTCGCCGCTCCCGGTTCATAACAGCTGTTGGGACCGCCTGTCAAAATAATACCCTTCGGATTCATCTCCCGTATTTTCGCCAAGTCTGTCTTATAAGAATAAATCTCACAGTAGACATTACACTCTCTGACGCGCCGCGCTACCAGCTGATTGTACTGTCCGCCGAAATCCAATACGATAACGGTTTCTCTTTGCATGTTCTCTCTCCTCGGTGAACTCCTTTTTGTCTCACAGAGAATGCGCATTCCTTGCATTCTCTCATGGTTACTGTAGCTATACTTGGTCATTTCCTGCATAGCCCATATTCTTTATTATACGTTAGCCTCAAAACCCTTGTCAAAATATATTTCTCTCATCCTAATTCCTTTTTCTTTATAAATGTCTTTCCTGTTCCGGCAGCAACGTTTTACCGCTTTCCCATCGCTTTCTCCCACTTTCCACCGCGGTATCTGATCTCATAGCAGATCCCCCTGAACATCCAGTCAATAGTCATGGCAATCCAGATCCCGATCAGTCCCAGATGAAATACATTGCTGAAAAAGTACGCCGTGCCGATCCGAAAAAACCACATGGAAATAATCGCAATCGCCATCGTCCACATTACGTCTCCTGCCGCGCGCAGGGTATTGGGCAGCGTAAAGGAAGGAATCCAAGCCACCATACACATAACTGCATGATAGCGGATTACCTGCAAAGCAAGCGTAGTCGTTTCCGGCGTCAGATGATAAATTTTCAAAAAAAGCGGCGCACCCACTATCATAATTATTGAGACAGCACTTGTACACAGCCACGTAAGGCACATGAGTTTTCTTGTATAATACCGTGTCTGCCCGAAATCACCCGCGCCTATGCAATACGAAGCCACCGACAGAAGCGCCATATTAATTGCCATGCCCGGTAGAATATTAAAATTTGTAATCGTGCCGCAGACAGCGTTCGCGGCAATCGCAGACGTGCCGAACGTGGACACAAGACTTAATAGCAGAATTTTCCCAAGCTGGAACAGGCTGTTTTCCAGTCCGTTTGGAATCCCGATATAAAGAATTTTTTTCACCTGCGGGAAATCCATGCGCAGAGTCAATCGCCTCTGGAAATGAATTTCCCGCTTTTCATCGAACATTAATTTGAAAATAAGGAGCGCCGCCACCGTCCTTGCAATCAGCGTCGCAATCGCCGCACCGGCAACACCCATCTGGAAAAGGAAAATCAGAATGGCATTTCCAACCAGATTAATCAAATTCATCAGAAGCGAAATATACATGGTTGTCCGCGAATTACCCATGGCACGGAAAAGCGCAGCACAACCATTGTAAAGCGCCAGCGGACAGATAGAAAGCCCTGTTATGATCAGATAGGTGACTGCGCTTGTCATTACCGCCTCTTCCACCTGACCGAATATAGCACGCAGAATTACTTTATGCGCTCCCAGAAGCAGAACCGTCATCGCCACAGAGGAATAGAGCAGGGAAAGCATCATCTGCCATGCAGATCTGCCCGCCTGCTCCTGATTTTTCTGTCCCAGCGCATGCCCTGCCACGACAGCGCCGCCCGTTGCCATCGCTGCAAAAACATTAATCACCAGAATATTGATATTATCCACCAGAGAAACCCCGGATACCGCCGCCTCCCCCACGCCGGAGATCATAACGGTATCAAGCATACCCACCAAAATAGCCAGAAGCTGCTCCATAACAAGCGGCAGGATTAGGCTTCTGAGATCTTTGTTGCTGTATATGCTTCCCTGTTGCTTTTCCTTCGTGCGCATCGCCCTTCATCATCCTTTTAAAGACTATGACCCTATTCTATGCCCATTTTGCCACAATGTAAAGGGATTCCACGCCTCTTTCACCTTTGTGCGAGTTGTAAAATTTAAATCAAGAAATTTTCTAAGACATAAAACAGGATATAG
>CAJUJK010000060.1 GCA_910586705.1 uncultured Lachnospiraceae bacterium
TTTAATCTGCGGTAAAGCTGCAGTAGATGGGTACTTTATTTCGCCGCGGTACACTCTGTCAAGCTGAATAACAGAAAGATCTGGCACAATATATACAGGACAGAATTCATCATAAGGCAGGCTGTTCCAATGATGGAGCAACTTTCCATGGAACTGACCCTGCAGAATCTGCTGAATTTCCTGACAGATCACTGTATCTGCGTCTTTACAACAGAAAACCAGATGTCAGTCTATCAGTTATACGGAAACCTTTACGAGAAGTTTCCCATCAAAGATAAGGAACTTATCGCCTCTGGTTTTCCCCGTGTATCTGATTTTATGGATGATTACTATAAGATCACCGCTGACCTGTACCACCACCAGCGAAATTTTCTTGGATATCAGATTGACGATGATTATTCTGGTTATCTGGACATAAAAGAGCGATTGGAAAGAGAAAGGGATCTGATCTCCTCCCCCAAAGAATACAAGAGGAACTACTATTCTCTTTTCAATATGACGGCCGCAGGATTCTTCTTCATTGGAAAACCAACAGGGGAAAATATCACCATTGGCACCTTCGATAAATGCAACAATATGTATCTCAAGAAAATCTACGAGAATATCATCTGCATCTATCTCATGTTGGAAAGGTATCTTGGTTTTTTCCCACAGATAACCTTACAGGTGTATATGTCGGATGCCGATAGAATCCTTTTTTTACAGGATAAAGAAAATGAGCAGGGTTACGATTATTCCAAACAGGAACGATCAGGACTCACTAAAAGAGATAGTTTCTTCCAGAATATGCGTATTCCAAGACAGAACTGGAATGATATCCATGTAGATTACATCTACTACCCGTTAAAAGAAAAGTATCATTTATAGGCGTGTGTTACCGATCTATGACCTCAGAAATTTGCATTTCATCAGACTGTCTGCATTCCGCAGGCAGTTTGATTTATTGCGATAACTGTTTTAGCTTTCTTTATGTTTCTATTATTGTTATAATCTTTACAGAATCATATATCAATCCATCCCCATTCCAGAAAGGAAACCCACAAATGAAAGACAAACTATCATACAGACAACTATATGACGAAATCGAAACTCTGAATACTTCTGTTTTTGATTCCCTGATTAACAGAGACTTTGAATCATTTCAAAACACAATAAATGAGTTTGTCGATTCAGGCATCATGGAACAGGACGAATTTGCCACGGCAAGAGAAGCCTACCGCTACTCTTCCATGCCTTTTACCTTTGACGGCACATGGATCAGTGTAGATTCCCGCAATCCGCTTGACAGGCTTGTTATGGATGTCGCTGGACCATCTATACAGGAAATCCATGAGAGGGATGTAATGCCAGTCTATGCCTATATGGTAAAGCAGGCAGAACTGCAGGAAATAAACCATGAAGACAGTAAAATTGCGGGCAAAAGGTATGCTGCCTTACAGCATTATAAAGAACTATACAAAGATTTATATAAAGACCCTTTTTCTACAGGAAATTTATGGAGTATCCCACTCGTAGCAGATGCCGAAAAACATAAGATGGTCTATATTAATAGAATCACTGAACTTGCCGCTGCCCGCAGTAAGTTCTATGCAACATATGATTTTACCTCCCTACCGTTAAACGGCATGAAGATCATTGATAATGAAAAATTGCGGAACTTAGATCCTGCCGAAAAAATCAAGTATCTGACAGGAACTCTTGATAATATTTATGGCAACGTCAAAAACAAGATACGTTGCACTGACTACTTTTCCTTTGACGGTTATGAGAAAATCCTTGCGAGCAACTATCTGCAGGGAAAAGGAATAGACAGGAAGAACTGGAAACGATATACAAAGGGATCTCTGCCAGCTAAATTTGACTTTTATCTTCAACTTGCATTTTATTTAACTATTCCATCATCCGATGAGATAGAAAAATTTATGAATCTGCATGGGTATTCCATCAAAAGCCCTATGTTACTCTTTTGTGATATTTTGGGTGGAAATCATATTTTATATAGAGACTTGTGCAGATGGATCGATGCTGGTATCGACTATAACCTGATCAACGAAATGTGTGGGCTAAAACTGGAACTTAAAGAAATCAGAAAAAAGTAATGAAAGAATATCCCGTCAATAAGAAAAAGCAGTCCTAAGGCAAGGCTGCTTCTTCTTTAACAAACAAATTTTTCATTTTATAAAAGGAGAAAGGTGATTACTATGATAAATTTAATGTGCAGAGCCAAAATGTATGCTTTTGCTTCATATATCTAAAAACCGTCATCGTTGCCATAGAGGAGTTTGCAAAAGCCATATGAGAATAGTTTGTGCTCTGCAAGCCAAGGTATTTCACCTTCCTTACTATAATATAGATGGTATCAAAAAATATATCGCTTTTTTATGTATGATCCAGAAATCACCAGCTTAATATTTTTTACTTAATGAAAATGATGATATTGTTTTTTACCTAATTTTCCTTCCAAAAGACCTATTACTCATATTTTCCTTTTGTTTTTGCCCCTTTCTTGACCTTGAGAAAGAAGCGAAGTTTCGCACCCTGATTGGGTAGCATATTTTACCCAACCCCATACCCAAACCATTACCCAAATCCACCTGAAATTATGATAACTTATGATAAGTTACGGAAACCGACTTCTTCCACAAAAAACCCTTGCAAACGCCTGTTTATCAGCATTTACAAGGGTTCTCCTGTTCTGATTCAAATCGGTCTGTAAAAAAGTTTACATTCCCATCTGCTTTGCCACTTCCTCAGCAAAGTTCTCTTCCTTCTTCTCCAGACCCTCACCAACTTCAAACCGAACAATCTTTTCAATAACGATCGCTTTATTTACAGAAGTAAGATATGCCGCAACAGTCTGCTTTCCATCCTCAGCCCTCACATAAGTCTGATCAAGTAAGCAGATTTCTTTTAAGTGCTTTGAAACACGTCCCTCTACCAATCCGGTAAAAATCTTATTTTCGGAAATAGCTTCCTTATCCTCAAGCGCAAGACCTGCAAGCTGCATTACTGCTTCCTTAGAGAGGAAATTCGGTAAATAGTTCATGTTGCTCTTCTTCTCGTTATAAATCTCAATATCTTCCTTGCTCCATACACCCGAAACAGCCTTATCAAGAAGTCCCTGTAAAATAGGCTTAGGAAGTGAGAACGGGTCGTTTAATGAACTTTCAAGCGTAATTTCCCTTAACTTGGCAAGTTCCTCTGCAGAAATATCATTTCTTGAGATATACTTGGGACTCATAGCTGCAATCTGCATTGCCACATTGGTAAGAGCCGTCTTTGTTTCATCAGATGCATCACCATTAGCAGCTACAAGAACACCGATTTTTCCGCCGGCATGGATATAAGAAGCAACACAATCTGCAGAAACGCTCTCAAATCTTCTGATAGAAAGCTTTTCACCAATTGTCAAAGTTTTTTCATTTAATTCTTCCTTCATTCCAAGGATTTCAGAGACATCTTCACCATCACCGGCCTTTTCAATGCCTGATACAAGTGCCTTATCGGCAACTGCCTGTACAAATGTCTGAAACACTTCGTTCTTTGCAACGAAGTCTGTTTCGGAATTGACCTCTACAACTGCAGCCTTATTTCCATTAATAGCAACCCGGCAGATACCTTCAGCCGCAATACGGCTTGCTTTCTTCTCAACCTTTGCTGCACCGCTTTTTCTTAATACTTCAACTGCTTCATCAATATTACCATCGGTTTCGGTAAGCGCTTTTTTACATTCCATCATGCCCGCACCGGTCATCTCTCTCAACTCTTTTACCATTGCTGCTGTAATAGCCATCTATTTTCCCTCCTGAATTATCTTTTTCGATCTTATGCTTCTTCGTCGGTCTCTTCAACCTTCTCCGCCTCGGCCTCAGCCGCATAATCGTCAGCCTCTGCGCCCTGATTTGCCTCAACCACCGCATCAGCCATCTTGGACACAATCAGCTTCACCGCACGGATCGCGTCGTCGTTTCCGGGAATGATATAATCAAGTTCCTCGGGATCACAGTTCGTATCGCCGATGCCGATCAAGGTGATTCCCAGCGTGTGAGCCTCCTGCACGCAGATTCTCTCCTTCTTGGGATCTACCACAAAGATACAGTCGGGGATTCTGGTCATCTCCTTGATACCGCCCAGATTCTTCTCCAGCTTCTCCCACTCTTTCTTGATCTTGATGACTTCCTTCTTGGGCAGTACCTCAAAGGTGCCGTCCTCAGCCATTCTCTCAATCGCCTTTAATCTCTCCACTCTGGACTGGATTGTCTTGAAGTTGGTGAGCATACCGCCCAGCCATCTCTCATTTACATAGTACATGCCGCAGCGCTCCGCCTCGGTCTTCACCGCATCCTGCGCCTGCTTCTTCGTTCCTACAAAAAGGATCGTGCCGCCCTGCGCCACCACGTCAAATACGGCTCTGTAAGCCTCGTCCACTTTTCCCACAGACTTCTGCAGGTCGATGATGTGGATGCCGTTTCTCTCCGTGAAGATATAGGGAGCCATCTTAGGATTCCATCTTCTTGTCTGATGTCCGAAATGAACACCCGCCTCCAGCAACTGCTTCATTGAAATAACGCTCATAGTTCTTCTACCTCCGTTTGGTTGTCTGCCATATACCTTGCGCCTCCCTGCCACCCTCAAGCGGATTCTGACCGCCGCGCGACACACGTCTTTCCGTGCGTCCTGCGCATAAAAGGGCACCGGCATGGGCTGGATATATGTGATTAATAGGATCTGCGCACATCGCGCACACTTAGATACTATAACACAAAAGAATCCCCCTTGCAAGGGGGATTCGGGTATTAATTGTGGAACCGCGGGTTGTAAAATTTAAATCAAGAAATTTCCCCGACCCAGAAGAGCCGGGGA
>CAJUJK010000061.1 GCA_910586705.1 uncultured Lachnospiraceae bacterium
TCTAAGCCCGTAAACGAGGCGCTGCGCCAGCGGGTCGTTGTCCATTATGACTTTGAGGGCCTCTCAGATGAGGAAGTGGCAAAGTATGTCTCCCACAAGATACAGATGGCAGGCGGCAGCCTTTCCATCCTAAGCGAGGCGGCTTTATCCGCCGTCCACGGCTATGCGCAGGGCAATGCCCGCATGATCGACAACCTGATGACGGATGCCCTAATCATCGGCGAGCAGACAGAAAAACAGGTCATTGACCCGGAGACCATCCTTGCAGCTGTCAATAACCAGCAGCTTTGAAGCCACGCATCCAGCCATCTATGCGTTAAATACCTGTTTTATGAAGTGTTTAAAAACTGGGGACAATTCTAATAAAGGGCAGGAAAAGACCGCGTGCATCTGTGTATGCGGTCTTTTCCTTACCCATTGTGTATGAAAACGGCTCAATTGTGCCGGAACCCCTTTTCTCTGTCTGAAATATTTTTCAGACAATTTCACCCCCTGTCCCCGGAGTGTCCTGCATGTTCGGTCCGCATGCTGCTGGCAGTATTATTGTACACATAATTCAGGCAGGAAGGTTTCGATTTGACTGCACAGTTTCATTGACAGCAGTGTGCGGTCAGCGAAAAGAAAGTGCTGTAATGATGTTTATACTGTTGAAAACAAAATGCTTTTTCCGTCTACTATAAAGTGCCGCGTTACACCTAAGTACCACAAATATCCCGATACCCGTCACCGCCAAGAATACCGCCAGCCAGATCAAGTAACATATCCCAAGGAAGGTCGGGCAGATATGGCAGAGTCCGCACTTTGCACCCGCTCCCGCACCGTCCATCTCCACATAGGCAATGGCGTAGCTTGAGAACATGTCCGTGCTGACCGTGATGGTATCAGGCGCCCCGTCCAGATCACGCAAAAGTGTATGCTCACCTTCATGGGCGCGGATGATATAAAATTCCCTGCCGCCGCTGCGTAACTTCTCGGGAATGCCGATCACCACTTCAATCGGTTCGTCCGTTGTGGCTATGGTGTTCCAGTCTCCCCCACCGATCTTGATGAACATGGAGATATCCACGTACATGCCAAGCACAAGTCCCGGCGTTTCTTCGCTGTATGCCTCGACGCCGCTCTCGATCACTTCCTTATCCTGTTTAGGTACTTTCTTGGAAATGTCCGTCACGTCCACCCGGATCTCTATGGTCTCACCGCCGTTCACCTCCGTCTGCTGCTCGGGCTTCAGGACAGCCTGCACCACCGCTTCGGCATCCGTCACGGCAGCGGTGCATTTTTCCTCGTCATACACCACCGTCACGATCACCTTTCCGTCTCCCAGGTTTACTTCCGCCTTTTCCTCCCGCACGCCGCCTTTCGTCATTCCGTTAGCGGTGCCGTCTGCTGTCTGTGTCTGCGGGTCTGTGCCGCCCGTCCCCGGCGCGTCTCCTGTGCTGACCGCTTCCTGTGTTTCCGCGTCTGTCCTGTCCGTCTCACGGTCTGTTCCTTCCGGCGTCCCGGTTTCTCTCTGTCCGGGTGTACTGCCCGGTCTGCCATCCTGCGTCCGCTCTGCCGGGGGTGTTGTCCCGGGCGCGGCATCCGCCGCCTGTGCCGGAGGGTTTCCCGCCGGATTTCTTTGCCACGCCCTCCACAGTGATGGTCTTATTCTCTCTGATATCGCTGATGGGGTATGTGTAAGGTTCCGCCGCCGTCAGCTCCATCGTAGCGCCGTTTCCGTCCGCCCGTCTGCTTACCCATGTCTTTCCGCCGTCTGTGGAAACCTCGTAAGCGGTGTCTGCCGTCAGTCCTGTCAGTTTCCCGGTGCCGCCCGGCCCTGCCACATCTTCACCTGCAGGTGCAGGTTTTGCCGGTCTTGCCGGAATGTACAGGCTCTGCGCAGGGCTGTCTGTGGTCTCGCTGCCGTTGCCCGCTTTGACAATGGTTACGGTCGTCCCCATCCACTCCCCTTTAATCGGGATGCATCCTTCCCCGTCCGCCGTATATTCCGTGTCATGTATGCGGTATGTTCCGCCCGCCGCAAACCCTGTCAGCTTTTCCTTGTGGTAGTCAGTCTCTGCCGCAGGTGTTTTTTCCGGTCCTTTGACCTTTATGGTCAATGCCTTTGTCGCTCTATTTCCCGCGTTGTCCGTGGCGGTGACTGTGATCTCCGTGATGCCTGCGGGTATCTCTGCCGCAGGGATGGTAAAAGCCGCCTTCTGCAAGGTGCTCCTGTCAAAGGTGACCGGCTTCTCCGCGCCGTCCCCGGCCTGATAGGCAATGGTGTCGGGTCCACCTGTTATCGCATTGTCCATATCGTCCCTTACGGTGACAAGCAGCGCAGGAACCGTTTCATAGTACCTGTCCTCCACCGCCACGCCGCCGGGCTGTGTCTGTTCATTGTCGGAGGGGGTGCGGTCAGCCTTTATAACGATGTCCGGCGCATTGTCCTCGATAATCACGCCCGACGCGTCCAGACCTGCTCCCACGGTCACCCCTGCCGACACATTGCCCGCCTTATCGGTGCAGACAATCGAAACCGTTCCCTTGAAGTCCGCAGAAACGGTAATCTCCGCCTCCCCATTCTCAACCGGCGCCGTCTCCGTCTTCGCCGTGCCGCCCTCCGGCGTTATGGTATATGTAATCCCATCCGCCCCGCTGCCCTCCTCCGTCACGGGCACGGTGATGGTCAGGCTGTCTTTTCCAATGAGCCAGTGCCACATGCCCGCAGGCTCATAGCTGTAGCGCAGCGTGCCGATGACAGGGGCGATGTCGTCCGTCCACTTTGCATAGAAGGTTTTGTTTCCGATATCTGTAGTTGAAATCGCCGTTACCGCCGTCCCGGTGCAATCTGCATTGTCATACCAGCCGCTGAAACTGTAGCCCCTCCTCGCAGGCGTAGGCAGGGTCAGCCCTGTCCCATAGGTATATTTCGTATAAGCGCTTTCATTTGCGATCGTTCCACTGTCTTTGTTGTAGGTTACCGTATATGTATTCTGTTTCCAGCTTGCATAATAAACGGTGTCTTGCGTCGGTCTGACAGAAGTTCCCGCCTTTACAATATTGGTTCCGATCGGGCTGCCCGCAATCCAGCCGTCAAAGGTGTAACCGTATCTCCCGGATCTATGGTTTTCCCGGAAAATTCTCCACTGCTATAATGCCATGCCGTATAGCCGCTCTCTGCTGCTTCTGCCCACGTTTTCATAACGGGAGCCTTAACACTTCCCTTTGTCGCATTATTGTAAATAGTTGTTGACACCGTCTCCTTCGTGCCTGCGCTGCCGGAATAGAAACTGGCGGACAGCGTCTTTTGGTAGATCACATACAGCGTAACATCCGTCTCACCCATTGTCAGGCTCGTAAGTCCCTCATGCGCGTTCTGATCCGTATTCCAGCCCACAAACTCCCAACCATCCTTTGCTGCCGTGGGCGTCAAATCTACCGCCGCACCCTCAAGCACCTCAGCGGACGTCTCTGTGACGGGGGTGCCGCCGTTCGCGCTGTAATTGTAGGTGACTGTATGAGGGACCGCCGGTTTCACCCGGATGAAAATCGCATTGTTTTCAGATAAAGTTCTTTTCCCTCCATAAACTCGCCGGTCAATGTCATCTGCGCCAGATCGCTCTCCGTAATCGTGTAGCCGGATGCCGCCTGCGCGATTTTCGTGCCATCGGCAAAAGCCGCCTGCGGATTCACATAAATGCTGGCATTAGAAAGCGCGCCTTTGACTGTAAACGTGGTGCCAGATGCTATACAAATGCCTTTTCCCTCTCCGCCAATCTACGGCAAGCCGGAAACCGACAAACTATCAACTATAAATAGTTTTCCCTTAATAACACTATCCCCGGAAATATCGGCCATATGAGCTGCAAAAGCCGACAGCAACGTTCCACCTGACATGACAAACTGAACGCTTCTGATATTTCCGCCGTTACTTCGTGTCGTAGTTATCTCTTTTAAAATCCCCCCGCTCATATGAATCACGCTATCGTAACTGCTATAATCATAGTCACCACCTGTCGAACATAAGCTATACTGTTCCATATGGAAGCCGTCCGCAACACTGCCCTCTGCCGGCGATAACTCAATCGACGTTGAACTGCCTGTGTAGTAAAATTTCGTTGTGTCCTCTGTGCTGCCCTGCGTTATTGTCAGGTTATTCCCATATGCAAAAACATTGTTAAGGGCGTTTGTGAGTAATTCCCTAACCCCCCGTACCACCCCAGTCTGAAGCCGCCGCTGCCCGCTCAGCCCTTCTCGGTTTTGCGACTACCTGCTCCACGATCACGCGAATCTCCGGCAGGCTGACGCCCTCCGCCGGCGCATACCCATCGGGCAGAACCGCGGTGAAGGTATAGATTCCCTCCGTATTTCCGTCATACACCGGGGCAGACTGCCACGTAATGCCGCTTACCGTAAGCGTCTCTTCCTGCGTCTCTTCCTGCTCCTTTTTCTGCGGTTCCTGCTGTTCCTCCGCCGCTGTTTCTTCCTTCTCTACTACAATATATTTATGGTTAATACCCCTTACAGCCAGTAAGGAATTACCCA
>CAJUJK010000062.1 GCA_910586705.1 uncultured Lachnospiraceae bacterium
TTTCCGCATAATCCTCTAACATTGCCTTTTGGTTGGATATGCTGTTGCTCTCGCCCTGTAACTCGTCATCATGGCTCAGTGTAGTGGTCAAGCATTTTTGTAACACTTAGGACTAATAAAATCCGTTTTTATATATGTGAAGCAGTACGTGCCTGATAAGGCGTACGGTATCCATTATAGCTGTGCGGACGCACATGGTTGTATGTGAAATATGCAAATTCTTCCACTGCTTGGTACAAAGCATCTTCGGTATGGAACTCGTACAGGTTAATGCATTCGTTTTTCAGCGTGTTAAAATATCTTTCCATGGGGGCATTGTCGTAGGGATATCCTGCCTTGCTCATGCTCTGGGTTACATGGACAGATTCACAGAATTCCACAAATGCCTTTGATGTATACTGGGAGCCCTGGTCGCTGTGGAGGATCAGTTCCCCATTGATCCGCGGCTGTGATTCCAGCGCTTTCTTCAAAGTCCGGATGGCAAGGCTGCTGGTGATCTGGCTGTCTGTCACGCTTGCAATGACACTCCGGTCATACAGGTCAACAATGCTGCAGTTATAGCGCACTTCCCCATTTTTCAAGAACAGATACGTGAAATCCGTACACCATTTTTGGTTTGCCCGGTCCGCATGGAACCCCTGACGGAGTCTGTTTTCAAAGACTTTATGCGGTTTTCCGCGGCGATAACCTGGTCTTTTCGGGCGGACAAGGGAGTTCAGTCCCATTTCTGCATTCATATATTTGTGCACGGTAACTGCGCTGTAATGGCAGCCCCTGCGCGCCAGATAAACCGTCATGGTCCGGTATCCGGGCACGCCGTTGTTCGCATGGTAAATTTCCCTGATCTGTGCTTTTACCGTCTCTTTTTTGGCATAATAATCCGCCTTCCGGTGTTTCCGGTAGTTGTAATAAGCATTCGGGCAGATGCCAAGCCGCCTGAGCAGCCAGCGGACGCCGAATTCCCTGTTATGCCGTTCGATAAACCGATAAGCCTCTAATCGATTTCTTTTGCGAAGAATGCCGCTGCTTTTTTTAGGAACAGATTCTCCTTCCGAAGTTCCTCATTTTCTCTTTTTAACTTAAGCATCTCTTTCATGTTATCATACTCTGTTTTCGTATCGGGGCTTGTCCGGCATTCTTCTTTCAACTCATTGCACCAGCGTCGGATGGTTTCTTTGGAAATGCTGTATTCCGTGGTGATGCTTTTGATCGTTCTCCCCTCCTCCAGACGGAGGCGGACAATCTTCTTTTTAAATTCAGGAGTGTAATTCTGTGGCATAATAAGTACCTCTTTTCTTTGTAGTTGGATTATATCTTATTAGTCACTCCTGTTACAACTTTACTTTATCACAACACAACCTCTGCACGTCGTTGTCGTTCCGAAGATAGACAAACGGGTTGTAGCAGTGGCTCTTGTGCATGTTGATTAAATCAAGCACACGCACCTCATAGCCTTTCTTTTCCAGAAGCCCGCCCGTGTCACGGACAATCTCGCCTTTCGGGTCTAAGATTACCATTGACGTGTTGCACTGCATGACGTTCGGTTTACAAAAAAATCTGGTCTTTCCTGCGCCAGAGCCGCCCACCACGAGGATGTTTAAGTTCCTGCGGTGTTTCTTCCCGTCAAGCCCGATGCGGACATTCTGGGTCAGCAGCTTGTTTTCCGATGCGTCCTTATCTCGGTACTTCTTATTGAGCGTACCTGCGTTGCCCCATTTTGCAGAGCCGTGTTCCTCCCCCTTGCGGTAGTTCCTGCGTGTGGAGAAATAAACGCCGATTCCCATGCCGTAGGCAAGCAGAAAAATAAGGACAATTCTGGGAGTATCCTCACATACCGTTATGGAAAACGGGTTCTCCATTGCCACGGATAGATTCTGCATTATCTCCACGATGCCGCCGCTGACATAAGGAGCGGTCAGCAGGGCAAGCCACACGACAGGAATGATGCCGCATAAAGAGAGGATTAAGCCTGCCTTATCGTCGTCACCGTTCTTCATGGCACTTGCACGGGGCGACCTTTACTTTCTTGGTCGGGGCGTATGCCACCCTGCTTATCAGCTCGTCAACAGGCTCGGTGGGGCGTTCCTCCTGTATCTGCTGCGTCCGCAGGGTATTGAGGGCATTAAGAACAATATTTTTATCATATTTGTCCAA